>NZ_JAJFZS010000013.1:0-181717 GCF_020731535.1 Arthrobacter sp. zg-Y40 | reverse complement strand
GTCCTAGCCGATGTTGGCGACGGCGGACTTCGCCCGCGCACCCGCGCCGGCAGCCGTCTCATCATTCTGCGACAGCGTCTGCTTCACCAGGGCAATAATGTTCCGCGTCTCATTAGCCGCATTCCGGAAACGGTTCTCCACCGCCTGGTACTCCTCCGACACACCATCAGCCTGGAAATCCGACATCGCCGCGTTCACGGCCTTCTCACGCTCACCGATCAACGACTCCAACCGGGCAACAATCGACTGGATATCCCCCTGCACGGCAGAAGACGTATCAGTGTCATAGCTCAAACGATCCTGGGACATAACAAATCCTTTCAACACCGGCACCAGCCGGAACAAACAACCGAAAAAGAAAAGGAAGAAAAGAAGAAGCTCAACCCGCGCTAGCGCGAGGAACCGAACCGTGCGGCGTCGAACGCCGCCGAGCCCTGCTGCTGCGCCGCGTTATCCGCAGCCTCCTGGTCACCGGTCTGGAACGACCGGTCCATCTCCGACTGGCCCGTCAGAATCGCCGACAGGGAACTGTTCAACTCATTGGCCACCTCATCAGTGCGGGCCTTGAACTCATCAAACTTCACCCGGCCGGCACCGTTGAACTTGCCCTCCAACGGAGCAGCAGCCTCCATCAGATTCCGCACCAGCTGACCCAAATCCTCATTCGAAGACCCGGTCTGCTGCGTCAGCGTACCCAGCGTAGAAGAACCCATATCGAATTTCATGAAAAAACTCCCTATTGGCACCCCACGGCGCCCTCGTCCGAAACTGTTCCCCCGTCAGCCGGACGAATTCACCCCAACAGGTAAATCCCTTTCCGCTTGCCGGTAACCCCTATCAAACCCACCAAAACAAAACCGGTCAAGGAAAACACATGGGCAGAACTACCCATCCCCCGCCCATCCCACATAGCGCAAACCATCCCGTTCAGGTTCAATTGACCGGGTTAGCTTCCTTATCCAGACAGGGGAAAAGGTGGACCCGGACTCGAACCAGGCCGAAGCAACCCGCGTAAGCGTCTGCATGGCGGCCTACAACGGCGCCGAACACATCCGCGAACAGATCGACTCGATCCTGTCCGAACTGGGTCCCGGCGATGAGCTGGTAGTGGTGGACGATGCGTCCACCGACAAAACCCGGGACGTGGTGTCCGGCGTCGGCGACTCCCGGATCCGGCTCATCCCCTCTCCCGTGAACCGGGGGTACGTGAGGACCTTCGAGGCGGCACTGGCCCACAGCCGGGGTGAGTATGTGTTCCTGTCGGACCAGGACGACGTCTGGATCCCTGGCCGGGTCCAGCGAATGGTCGATGCCCTGCAGGATGCGGAGGTGGTCGCGAGCAATTTCAGTTTCTTCGGCCAGCAGCCGCGGGCCATAGAATCCATCCGCCTGCGGTCCGCGGACAGCGGACGGCGGTGGGCAAACCTGTTCGCCCTGTGGGTGGGATACCGCCCCTATTACGGCTGTTCCATGGCCATGCGCCGAAGTGCCCTGTCCTTGGTACTGCCGTTTCCGGGGTTCCTCACCGAAACGCACGACCAGTGGATAGCGATGGTGGCCAACCTCGCCGGCACCATGCACCACGTCGAAGAGGACACGCTGCGGCGCCGTCTGCATGAGGCCAACACCTCACCCAAGCAGTGGCGGTCGCTGCGGCGGATCCTGGCAGCGCGGTTGATGCTGCTGCGCGCGTTCCTGGTGGCGGTCCGAAGGATCCGGCGGGGCTCTCCCGCTGGCATTGATCGACCCGCTTAAGCACAAACAAGCGGCGCCGGCAGGTTGCCGGCGCCGCTTGCCAACGCGTCCTAGCCGATGTTGGCGACGGCGGACTTCGCCCGCGCACCCGCGCCGGCAGCCGTCTCATCATTCTGCGACAGCGTCTGCTTCACCAGGGCAATAATGTTCCGCGTCTCATTAGCCGCATTCCGGAAACGGTTCTCCACCGCCTGGTACTCCTCCGACACACCATCAGCCTGGAAATCCGACATCGCCGCGTTCACGGCCTTCTCACGCTCACCGATCAACGACTCCAACCGGGCAACAATCGACTGGATATCCCCCTGCACGGCAGAAGACGTATCAGTGTCATAGCTCAAACGATCCTGGGACATAACAAATCCTTTCAACACCGGCACCAGCCGGAACAAACAACCGAAAAAGAAAAGGAAGAAAAGAAGAAGCTCAACCCGCGCTAGCGCGAGGAACCGAACCGTGCGGCGTCGAACGCCGCCGAGCCCTGCTGCTGCGCCGCGTTATCCGCAGCCTCCTGGTCACCGGTCTGGAAGGACCGGTCCATCTCCGACTGGCCCGTCAGAATCGCCGACAGGGAACTGTTCAGCTCATTGGCCACCTCATCAGTTCGGGCCTTGAACTCATCAAACTTCACCCGGCCGGCACCGTTGAACTTGCCCTCCAGCGGAGCAGCAGCCTCCATCAGGTTCCGCACCAGCTGACCCAAATCCTCATTCGAAGACCCGGTCTGCTGCGTCAGCGTACCCAGCGTAGAAGAACCCATATCGAATTTCATGAAAAAACTCCCTATTGGCACCCCGCGGCGCCCTCGTCCGAAAACTGTTCCCCCGTCAGCCGGACGAATTCACCCCAACAGGTAAATCCCTTTCCGTTGCCGGTAACCCCTATCAAACCCACCAAAACAAAACCGGTCAAGGAAAACACATGGGCAGAACTACCCATCCCCCACCCATCCCCCGGACGCACGGCGCCGTCGCCCCTGCCACCGGTCCGGACCCGCCGTGCTTGCAGCGGCGGCCCGCGGCTGCTAGGCCTGTACGTAGGAGAACCCCGTGCCGGAACACTGCCGCCCGGGTGGACCTGCAACGGAGCGATGAAGGGAAGTGCGGCGTGGCCAGGAAAGAACCCCGGATAGAAGACGTCAACGAAAAGGACATCAAGGTCGAAAAGGGGCCCAAGGAATGGGCTGCGGGTATGCCTGCGGTCTACCACTCCATGAAACCCGCCATCGAGCACATGGGACTTGCCCGGGCGCTGGGAACCACCTTCCGGATGAACCAGAAGCACGGTTTCGACTGCCCCAGCTGCGCGTGGCCCGATCCCAAGGACCGCAGCCCCTTTGAGTACTGCGAAGAAGGCGTCAAGGCCGTCACCTGGGAAGCTACCCCTGTAGTGATCTCTTCCGAATTCTGGGCCGAGCACAGCCTCACTGAACTGCGCGGACGCACCGAATACTGGCTCGGCATGCAGGGCCGCCTGACCGAGCCGCTGTACAAGCCGGCAGGCGAGGACCACTACCGGCCGGTCAGCTGGGACGAGGCGCTGACCATTGTTGCGGACCGGCTTAAGGCGTTGGAATCCCCGCATGAGGCGGCGTTCTACACCAGCGGACGCACCTCGAATGAAGCCGCCTTCCTGTACCAGCTGTTCGTGCGCGCCTTCGGCACCAACAATCTGCCCGATTGCTCCAACATGTGCCACGAATCCTCCGGATGGGGCATGGGCCAGACCATCGGCATCGGCAAGGCCACAGTCACCTATGACGACTTCGGCCAAGCGGACCTGATCATCCTGATGGGCCAAAACCCGGGCACCAACCATCCCCGGATGCTCACTGCCCTGGAACTGTGCAAGCGCAACGGCGGCAGCATTGTCGCCGTGAACCCGCTGCCCGAGGCCGGACTGCGCCGCTACAAGAACCCGCAGAAACCGCGCGGCATCGCCGGCAAGGGCACTGAACTGGCGGACCAGTTCCTGCAGATCCAACTCGGCGGGGACATGGCCCTGCTCCAGGCCATTTCCAAGCGCGTCTTCGAGGCCGAGGAGAAAAACCCCGGCTCCGTCCTGGACCACGACTTCTTGGAGAAGCACTGCGAGGGACTCGAAGACCTCAAGGAACACCTGGCCATGCTCGACGACGAGGAAGTCCTCACCGCCACAGGGCTCCGCCCCGAGGAAATTGACGAGCTGGCCGAGCGCTACATCAAGGCCGACAAGGTGATCATCTGCTGGGCGATGGGCATCACCCAGCAGAAAAAGGGCGTCGCCACCATCAAGGAAATCATCAACCTGCTGCTGCTGCGCGGAAACATCGGCAAACCCGGGGCCGGCGCCGCACCCATCCGCGGCCACAGCAACGTCCAGGGTGACCGCACCATGGGCATCTGGGAACAGATGCCGCCGGCCTTCCTCGACTCGCTGGGCAAGGAGTTCAACTTCGACCCGCCTCGCGACCACGGAGCGGACGCCGTCGAGACCTTCCTGCAGATGCAGGACGGGAGGATCAAATTCTTCATGGCGCTGGGCGGTAACCTGGTTTCGGCGATCTCGGACACCCAGTTCGCCGAGGCCGCCATGGAGAAGACGGACATGACCGTCCAGATGTCCATCAAGCTCAACCGGTCGCATCTGGTCACCGGCAAAGAAGCGCTGATCCTTCCGGTGCTGGGGCGAACGGAAATAGACGTCCAGGAGACCGGCCGCCAGTTCGTCTCCGTAGAGGACACCGTCTGCGTGGTCCACGCTTCGCACGGCGGGGTGGAGCCCGTTTCCAAGAACCTGCTCTCCGAACCCGCCGTCATCGCACGGCTCGGAGCAATGGTGATCGGTGACCGGATCGACGCCGACTGGGCCGGCTACGAAAAGGATTACGACCTGATCCGCGACCACATCTCCCGGGTGGTGGAAGGCTGCGAGGACTACAACGAGCGCATCCGGCACGAGGGCGGTTTTGTGCTCCCCAACGGTCCCCGGGACTCCCGGACCTTCAACACGCCCACCGGCAAGGCCATCCTGACGGTCAATGACCTGGAAGCGGTGAAGCGCCCGGCCGGGACCCTGCTGCTGCAGAGCATGCGGTCCCACGACCAGTGGAACACCACCATCTACGGCCACAATGACCGTTACCGCGGCATCAAAGGCGGCCGGCACGTGCTGTTCATGAACGCCGAGGACATCACGGAACTGGGCCTGGCGGACGGCCAGTACGTTGATATCCACGGCGTGCACCACGACGGCGTCCAGCGGGTGCTGCGCAACTTCCGCGTGGTTTCCTATCCCACCCCCAAGGGCTGCGTGGCGGCGTACTATCCCGAAGCCAATGTGCTGGTGCCGCTGGACCATGTGGCCGAGGGCAGCAACACCCCGGTGTCCAAGACGGTGGTGGTCCGGGTGGAACCCGCGGCCCATGCTGCCGCCGGTCCCGAGGACAAGATGCGGCGCGCGGCAGCACCTGCCTAAGCGTTCCGGAGATATCACGGACGAGGGCTGAACCGCCGTGGCGGTTCAGCCCTCGTGTCTGTGATGCGGCCGCAGGAATTACTGGGCGGAGCCCTTCCACCCGGGGTTGTCCGGCCCTTCCAGGCCTGTCTCGGCCAACTGGAAGGCGGTGTCCGCCGCCTTCTGTACCGCTGCCTCCGCCGACTTCCGTCCACTGGTTTTGGTCAGTCCGGCGGCATAGCCCACCACAAAACCGCTGATGATGTCCGCGCCGCCTCCGACCGTCTCTTCGGATTTCCTCCCCAGCTCCAGCAGCATGGGGGTATCCACCTCCAGGTCCAGGATCTGCAGTGCCTGGGTTAGGCGCCTGCTCCAGTCGTCGAGCCGGCGTTCTTCAGTCTCCGGGTTGGTGCTCATGTTGTGCTCCTTCACTGGGGCGAATTGCGGGTGCTGGTCCCCTCAAGCATTAGCACCCGGGGCATGGCAGGCACAACGTACGGCAACCCCTGCGCTTGTCTTCGGCGACGGCGCCCCGGCGCGTGTGACGCAGACCGCTCCCGGATCGTGTAAGGATATGTCCGGTACTTGTCCATGTGGTGGGGGGACTTATTTTGGCGAGCGACTATGACAATCAGCTGATCGAATCCGTTGCCGTGCGCCGGAACCGGCTGCTGACTGCCCTGCTCTACGGCGAAAACGAGAACGAGCGGCGCTGGGTGGACAGTGTCCGCCTGTTCCTGTTCAGTGTGGCCGCTGCCGCGGTGATCGCGGCGGTCTGTGTGGGGTACTCCTTTGTGAGCAATCTGCTCGAGGAGAACCGGCAGAAACAGGAACAGCAGCGTCAGCAGCAAAGCTCGGCTGCCTTTCATCCCATGGACTACGACGCCGGCCCCGCCGCGGGCAGCTTCCGCCTCCCCTTCCCAGCGCAGACAGGATCCTAGCCGCCATGGCGCATGCTTTCACCCGAGTGACCCTGATCGGTTCCCGGCGACACCTGGACCTGCTGCTGCCCTCCGACCAGCCCGTCGGCGCACTGATGCCGCAGGTGCTGGAAATGCTCAACGATCCCCCGGCCGACGAAGTGGCGGCCAAGGTACTGGTGGGACCGGACGGCACCGAACTCTCCGCGGAAGCAACGCTGAGCAGCGCCGAGGTTGCCGACGGTTCCTCCCTGATGCTCACCAATGCGTCCGAAGCACCGCCGGCTCCGGTGGTGTACGACGTGACCGACTTGGTGGTTCACGAAACCGAAGCCGTCGCGGGCCGCTGGACCGACCGGTTCCGCGACCGGACCGCCGGGGTGTCCGCCGCCGTCGGGCTATGGGCCGGTGCCGAACTGCTGCTGGCTGCCCTGGCGCCCGGCGACGCCTGGTGGCTGCTGCTCTCAGCATCCCTGATCCTTTTGGTTGCCGGGACCGCTGCCGCGCGGCCGCCCCGGACCTCCGCCATCGGACCCACCATGCAGGGCGCCGGCTGGCTGCTCGGCTTCGGCGCCCTGCTGCGCGCAGATCTGCCGTTCAGCGGCACCGCCCTGCTGCTGGCAGCCCTGTCCGTCCTGACCCTGGTCGGCATGGGCCTGAGCGCGGCCAATCCGCGGGCCCTGTTTACCGGAGCCGGCACCCTCGCCCTGGCCGCCGGCGTCTGGGCGGTTGCCGGGCTTGTTTCCCAGGAACCGGCACGCGCGGCCGCGCTGGCCGCAGTGGCCAGCGTCCTGCTGCTGGGGCTGCTGCCGAAGCTGGCACTGGCCACCTCCGGCCTGGCCACCCTGGATGACCAGCGCGCAAAGGGCGGTACCATCGGCCGGACCGACGCCCTCGAAGCCGTAGCCGGCGCCCACCGCGGCCTCACCCTGGGCACCGTCCTCACCGCCTTGTCCATTGCCCTGGGCCTGTGGGTCCTGGGCACCGATACGGCGCACCAGAAATGGACGCTGCCGCTGCTGCTGGCCCTGACACTGGCCGTGTTCCTGCGGGCCCGCTCGTTCCCGCTGGCCGCGGAACGAATCTCCCTCTACGCGGCCTCCGGCGTTGGCGTAGTTGCACTTGCCGCCGCGTCACTGCACTTCTTCGCGGACCGGCCCTGGCTGACCGGCCTGGCCGTGCTGATCCTGGCCGCAGGGATCGCCGTGAGCCTCACCCTGAACCTGCCGGACCACACCGAGGCCAGGCTGCGGCTGCTGGCGAAGCGCCTGGAGACCCTGGCCATCCTGGCCTCGGTGCCCCTGGTCATCGGCCTGTTCGGCATCTTCAGCCAGCTGCTGGGCAGTTTCTGATGCTGCCCGCACCGCAGGCACCCATTACCTTCCGCACCGCTGATCCGGCAGCTGCTGCCGGTGGAGGACACCTGTCATGACCCAACCGCCAAACGCCGCTCCCGCCGCCTACGGAGCCCCGGGCATCGCCACCGCTGACGGCTTCGAGTCCACGCCGCAGCGCCTGCGCCGCACCTTGAAGACCCGGCCTGCCGAAGGGCCGGTCCGCCGCGCCCTGGGCACCGCCGGAAACCTCTTCCGCGGGGACGACTATCCCCGCCGGCTGGCGGAGGCAGCCGCCGGCGCCCAGGTGCCGGTGTCCACGGGCCGCCGGATAGCCGTCATCGGTTCGCGCGGCGGCGCCGGGAAAACCACGGTGGCCGCCCTACTGGGCGCCGTGTACGCCTCCATGCGCACCGACGCCGTCACGGTCCTGGACAACGCTCCGGCCGGCGGAACGCTGGCGCTGCGCACCGGGGCGCCCGACGCGCCGTCGCTGGATGCCGCAGCGGAGCAACTCGCCCGCCGCCAGCCCTCCTCACTGTCCGACCTGGCCGCCCTGCTGACCCAGGCCGGCCCCGGCAACCTCCTGGTGACCGGCCGGCGGGGCACCCTTCCCCGTTCTGCCGGCGACGGCGCCGCCAGCGCACTCCTGCTGGCCGTCTCCCGGTACTGCCCCATAACCGTGCTGGACTGCGGCACCGGGCCGGACCTGCCAGCCACACGCTGGGCCCTCGGCCAGTCCCACCTAGCCGTTTTCGCCACCCCCGCCTCTGTGGCCGGGCTCGAAGACGCTGCATCCTATGCCGCCGCTTGGCGCCGCGACCCGGCGCTGGCCGCCAAGCCGCTGCTGGTAGTGGTGGTGCAAACGCTGCCCGACGGGCCGTTCCGGGCAGACGTCGAAGCGCGCCGGCTCGCCCGGGCCGGGATCGACGCCGTCGGCCTGGGGTATGACCGGCACCTGGCGGCCGGAGTGGAGATCAGTCTGGGGCTGCTGGCCCGCCGCACCCGGCTGGAGGCCGCCGGCCTCGCGGCCGGAGTCCTGGCAAGGGCATCGGCATGAGCACCCGGGTAATCCACCGGCCGGCACGCACCACCGCGCCGGCCCGCGGGCTGGAACCGTTCACCATGGATGCCCCGCCGCAGATGGAACAGGGCAAGGGCGGCATGAACATGATGTCGCTGGTGCCGCTGCTCGGCGCCGGCGTGTCCATGACCGTGATGATGCTCTTCCGTGGCTCGCCCCTGGCCGCCGTCGGCGCCCTGATGATGATCGTGACCATCCTGGCGTCCGTGATCATGATGGTCAGCCAGCGGGGCAAGCAGGGCCGCCAGCGCAAGGACCAGCGGGAAAACTACCTCGAATACCTGGAGCGCTGCCGCGCCACCCTGCGGACCGAGGAACACGCCGCCGCGAAGGTGGCCCGGGTGGCCAGCCCGCCTCCGGAAGCCCTGTTCGACATTGTCCGCAACACGAGGCGGCTGTGGGAACGGCGCCGCCACAACGAAGACTTCCTCGATGTACGCATCGGCACCGGACCACGCCAGAACCGTGAAGTGCAGATCACGAACTCCGGTTCCGCGGTGGCCCAGGGTGACACCTTCATGACCACCGAGGTGGAAATCCTCAAGCGGCGGTATGAATCCAGCCCCGATCTTCCCCTGACCGTGCCGCTGGACTGCGCCGGGAACGTCAGCATTGTGGGCTCGCGGGAATTCGTGCTGCGCGTAGCCCGGCTGCTGCTGGTGCAGGGTGCGGCGTTCCACTCCCCGGAAGACCTGCACGTGGCGCTGGCCGTGCCCGACGCCGAACGGGACAACTGGGAATGGGCCACCTGGCTGCCGCACCTGGCGGACCAAAAAGCCGCGCACCGCACGGGTCCGGTGCGCCGCCTCGCGCCGTCCATGGACACGCTCTCCGACCTGCTCGCAGCGGACCTGCACGGACGGTCCACGCTGGCCGCCGAATCGCGGAAGAACTTCCTGCGCGGCGGCGTCGGCACCGCCCTGCCCCGCCTGCTGGTGGTGGCCGACTCCTACGGCGAGCTGCCAGTGGAACTGGCCGTCCCGGACAAGCAGGCCGCTCCCGGCGCGCTGGGCATCACCACGCTGTTCCTGGTCCGGGAACGCCGGGAAGAGCCCGGCGAGGTAGCCATCCGCATCAGCGAAGAGGGCGAGGGGTTCCGGGTGGAAAACTTCCGCGCCGATCCCGTGGAGCCCGTGATCGAGGCCGGCACCCTGGACCTGCTTCCGGTCCCGCTGGCCGACGCGCTGGCCCGCACCCTCGCCCCGCTGCGGCTCTCGCCCGACTCCCTGGAACACGATTCCTCCGAAAGCTCCGAAGGCTTCCTGGAAATGCTCGGCCTGTCCCCGCGGCTGGACGAAGCCGACATCCGCCGGCTGTGGAAACCGCGCGGCGAGGTGGACTTCCTGCGGGTTCCGCTCGGTCCCGATGACCGCGGCCGCCCGGCCCTGCTGGACCTGAAGGAATCCGCACAGTTCGGCCACGGCCCGCACGGCCTGTGCGTGGGCGCCACCGGTTCCGGAAAATCAGAAATGCTGCGCAGCCTGGTGGTTGGCCTGCTGGCCACCCACTCCCCCGAAGTGCTGGCCATGGTGCTGGTGGACTACAAGGGCGGCGCCACCTTCGCCCCCTTCGCCAACGCCCCCCAGGTCACCGGTGTCATCACCAACCTCTCCGACGACGTCAGCCTGATCGAGCGGGTCTACGCCAGCCTCTCCGGTGAAATCCAGCGCCGCCAGGAAGTCCTCAAGGACGCCGGCAACCTGGCCAACATCACCGACTACCAGCTGCACCGGCAGGAACTGCTGGCCCAGGGCAAGGACCTCGCCCCGCTGCCCCACCTGGTGGTGATCATCGATGAGTTCGGTGAACTGCTCACCGCCCGCCCTGACTTCATCGAGCTGTTCCTGTCCATCGGCCGGATCGGCCGGTCCATCGGCGTCCACCTGCTGCTCTCCAGCCAGCGGATTGAAGGCGGCAAGCTGCGCGGCCTGGACACCTACCTGTCCTACCGCATCGGCCTGCGCACGCTGTCCGAGGCGGAATCCCGGACGGTCTTGGACACCCCCGACGCGTTCCACCTGCCGCCGGTGCCCGGTTTCGGCTACCTGAAGGTGGACACCACCACTTACACCCGGTTCAAGGCCGGTTACGTTTCCGGGCCCCTGGAAATGGAAGACGAAAAAGACGAGCCGCAGACCAACGACGCCGGGCAGCCAGCCGTTCTGCAGGTGCCGCGCTACGCGGCCACGCTCCAGGACGCGGCCGCCGCCCGGACCGACGCGGGCAAACCGGCGTCCACCTCCGGGTCCAAGCGGACCACCGGCCCCACCGTGCTCTCCACCCTGATGGACACGCTGGCCAAGTTCCCGCGCGCCGTCGCTCCCATCTGGCTTCCCCCGCTGCCCGGCGGCATTGCCCTGGATACAGCCGCCGGCGGCCTGGACGTCACGAGCCAGGGCATCCGGCTGGCCACCGGCGGCGGGCTGAAAATCCCCGTAGGCCTGCTGGATGACCCCGCCAAGCAGTGGCAGGGCATCTGGGAACTGGACCTCACGGCCAACGGCGGGAACGCCGCCATCGTCGGCGGGCCGCAGACCGGTAAAAGCACCGCGCTGCGCACCATCGTGGCGAGCCTGTCCCTGACCCACAGCCCCGCCGAGGTGGGCATCTACGCCGTGGACCTGCTCGGCAGCGGACTGGTTCCGCTGGAAGGCCTGCCCCACGTGGGCGGTGTGGCCGTGCGCACCAACCGGGAGGTGGTCCGCCGGACGGTGGATGAAATCCTGGCCATGCTCTCGCAGCGGGAGAGGATTTTCGAGAAATACCAGATCGATTCGCTGCCCACCCTGCGTCGGCTGTGCGCGCAGGGCAGCATCCCCGAACTGCCCAGTGCCGACATTGTGATGGTGCTGGACGGCTACGGGCAGCTCTCCGACGAGTTCGAGGAAATCGAGAAGTCCGTCCACGCCCTGATCGGCCGCGGCGGCGGTTACGGCATCCATGTGGTGGTGACCTGCTCCCGGATGAATGAAATCCGGATTGCCCAGCAGAGCTTCTTCGGCAACCGGGTGGAACTGCGCCTGTCCGACCCCGGGGAATCCGCGCACGGCCGCAAGCTGGCCGAGTCGGTAAGCCCGGGCACCCCGGGCCGGTCCATGACCGACCGCAAGCTGCAGGGTCATTTCGCCCTGCCCCGCATCGACTCCAACCCCGACCAGGACACCGCCGTAGGCGGTATGCGCGATCTGGTGGAAGCGGTCTCCGCGTCCACCGACGAGCGCGCCATGCAGGTACGCGTGCTCCCAGCCGTGGTGGACGCCGACGTCGCGCCCACCCCCGCAGCGCCCGCCACGGTGCCGCTGGGGCAACGCGAAACCGACCTCGGCACCGAGCTGCTGGACCTGCACAGCAAGGAACGTCACCTCGTGGTGATGGGCGACGACGGCGCCGGCAAGACCAACGTGATGCGCTCGGTGATCCGGCGCATGGTGGCCCAGCACGACGCCGACGACATTGTCTTTGCCGTCTTCGACCCGCGCCGCACCCTGGCCGACGAGGTCCCCGACGCCTACCTGGGCGGTTACGCGACCAGCGCCGCCCTGGCCGAGCAGTTGGCCTCTGCCGTGGCCGGCGAACTGCAGAAACGCGTCAACGCCACCCCGGAGGAAGTGGCGGCCCTCCCCCGGGTGGTCCTGGTGATCGATGACTATGACGTGCTCACTGCCGGCGGGTCCTCCCCGCTTGCCAGGCTGACGCCCTTCCTCCCGCTGGCGCCGGAGATCGGCCTGCACGGCATCCTGTCCCGGCGCGTGCGCGGCGCCAGCCGGGGCATGTACGAGTCCTTCTTCACCGCACTGCGGGATTCCGGTGCCGCGGCCCTCATCCTGTCCGGTGACCGTGGTGAAGGGACGTTGATCAACGGTGTCCGTGCCCGGGCACTGCCGCCGGGACGGGCCCAGTTGGTCCAGCCCGGACGGCCGGTGCAAACCCTGCAGCTGTTCTGGAACGAAACCGCCGACGAGGCCCTGGCCGCGGGAGCACCGTCGGCAGGAGTGCCCCGGTGAGCCGGGACTGGACGGTTCTGGGGGTGCAGGAACCCACGCGGCAGCGGGTGGTGGATTCGCTCGTGGCGACCATGCCCCACCTCACCCTCCGGCAGGGGGCGGACAGCAATATGCTTGCGGTACTCGACGACGACGGAACGGTCCTGCTTGCCCTGGAGCTGCCCCGCCTGGTCCGGGTACCTGAGGAAGCCCTGCGGCTGCTGACCGGTGCACCCGTCAGCGCCCCGGCCGGAACGGCAGTGCCTGCCCTCTTCGCACCGGGGGGCAACGGGCACCCGGATGACCCCCTGTGGTGGCAGGAGATCCATGCCATGGGCGGGGAGCCCGCCACGGATGAACTCGCCGACCGGTTCAGCCATGTCCTGGCCGGCCTGTGCTGCGGCGTCGTCATAGCCCCCTTTGCGGACGCCGACAATGTCTGAGGCCAGCTTCGACCTGGTGCTTGGTTCCAGCGCCGTCCTGTTCCAGGACAAGCCCGTGGCCGCCCTGACCCCCTGGGTGCTGCGCGCCCACACTGCCGCCGCTGCGGCAGGCCTGGACTTTGTGCTGCTTACCCCCGGCAGTACCCGGATCACCCTGCCGCTCGCCGAGCTGCTGGGCACCGGAGGCGGCCAGTGGCTGGTGACCGGCTCCGGGGGTTCCCTCTATAACGGGATGACCGGACGCGAATATGACTGGTCCGATGTTTCCCTCACTCCGGAGGATTCCCTGGCGGAGGAATTCCTGGCCGTGGAGCCGAACCAGACAGGTTACGTACACGTTCGTGCCGCCACCCTGCATCCGGCGTCCTACCGGACCCGGGCCGGCAGCTTCACCGAGCAGATTTTCGCCGCCGTAACCGGCCTGCCGCCGCGCGGCTGGGGCGTCTGCGAACCGGTCAGCGAGGCGTGGAACGTGGACGCGGCCTCGGCGTTCTGTTATGACCGCTCCCCCAACGCCACCCGGCTCGAGGTGGTGGGCTCCGCCGTGAGGCAGGAGGCCAACGGCCGTGCTTCGGCCGGCTCCATCGGCGTGATGACCGTGGAGCGGACTTCCCGGGGGGTCCTGGAAAGCATTGAGCTCCTGGCCGCCAGCCCGGATCCGCTCAGCCCGGAGCAGGTGCAACGTTTCGCGGACGGCGCCCACCGGGCCCGCGCCCGCACAGCGGTCCTGGGCCAGGGCATCGGCTATCACAACCTGAACCGGCCGGCGCGCTTCACCGGCCTGGTGGTGCCGCGCTGCGCACTTTTCGGCCCGGAGGCGCTGGCCGGCGTCGGGCCCGAGCGGGCACTGGCTGCTGCCGGAGAGGGGTCGCGGCTCACCGGCGGAGCGCCCCTGCAGTCCCTGGTGGTGGAATACCCCGCCGAACCGCTTGCCGGGCGTGTCCATCCCGTGGAGGCCTACGCCGTGCTCGCAGCTGCACTGGGCGCCGGTGAGCCCGGCGCTGTGCCGGGCCGGTAACACCCCACCGCTAAAGCCCGTGCCGGTAACTAGACCGGAGCGACCGTGAAGCTGCGGTCGCCGAAAAAGACCGTGCTGCCGGGCGGAGCCAGGACCGGACGGCCCGGTTCGAGTTCCTCGCGCAGCCCCTGGACGGTTACGACGGCGCTTCCGTTAGTGGAGTTGCGGTCAGTCACCCAGATGCCGTTCGGGTCGGCCTGCAGATGCAGATGCGTCTTGGATACCGAACGGCCCATATCGGCAAAGTCGAGCAGTTGATCAGCCGTCTCCTGCGGCTTGGGGCCCGGATTGCGGCCCAGCAGGGCGGTGCCCGTGATGACCGAGGAGTTGCCGTCATCAAAGCGGATCCTGATACCGGCGGAACGGCGGCGACGGGCCACCCGGGTCATTTCCAGTTCCTCGTCCGGATGCACTCCCGGCGGGGCGGGTACCGGCGCGGGCGCCGGGGCTGGCGCCGGCACGGGTACCGATTGGAACGGCATGCTCCGTGCGGCCGGGGGTGCCTGGACGGCCTGGGCCGCGGGCGCCTGGTACTGCGGAGCCGCGACGGGGGCAGCCTGGAACTGGGGTGCGGCAGCCTGGTGCCGGCCTTGGGCCGGCTGTGCGGCGGCGGAGAAACCGGGAACGGACGTCAACGGGCCCGGCCCCGGGACAGCGGTGGATGCAAGGGGACCAGCCGACGCAAGGGGACCGGCCGGACTGGTCCGCCCCGCCCCGGCGGCTGTATGGAGCCCGCCGGTCAGCAGCGGATCCCGGCCTGCCCGGACGTCCACCACCAGGGTCCGGGCCACTTTGTCGTGCCATCCCTGCCGCTGGCTGTTCCGGTCCCAGAGGTTGGAGAGGAGCAGCACCACGGGGCCGGCCACGGTGATACCTGACAGGGCCAGGAGCACGTTGCGCAAGAGGACGGGTATCAGGCCGGGAGCCCGCCCGTCTTCACTGGTGGTCCGGATGCCCATTGCCAGGTTTCCGGGGGTTTTCCCGGTTCCGGCTTCCCAGATCCACAGCCAGAGGGCAAAGCCGCCCGCGAGTGCTCCTCCGGCGGCGAAACCGACGGGCAGTGCGTCACGGCCGGGCATGGCCAGTGACAACAGCAGCGGAGCTGCCGCCAGCAAAGCGGCAACCGGCAGTGCGTCGAGGATTTTCGCTCCCAGCCGTTGTGCTGCTGTGGCGTTGACGAGATTCGGGCTTGGGGGCATCTAGCTGTTCCTTGTCATTCCGCGGGCCGTTGTTCGGCTCACCGGGGAAACCGTCCCGGGGACTGGAGCTGCTGCGGCGCGCACCGGGGACTGCCGCCCCGTGGCCGGTTCCGGCCGCTCGGCGAGCTGGTCCAGCAACGGCAGGTCTGCCGAGGTCACCAGCTGTGAGGTCACTGCGTGTTCCACGAGGCGGGCACGGCGGTTCGACGCCGGTTTGCCTTCCTCTCCGCGCAGTCCCGCCACGCCTACGCGGGCCAGTTTGTCGCACACATTGTCCAGTTTCCGGTTGAACCGGGTTTGCGACCAGCCAAGGCGGCGGGCCGCTTCGGCAGAGGTGGGCAGGGCACTGTAGCCGGTGCCGTCGCGCCGCAGCAACGGCTCGGCCAGGGCGACCATCACCGCTTTCTGGGTCTCGGTGAACAGCACCGGGCCAATGGTGGTTTCCCCGCCGTCGCCGACGCTGAGCGGATCCTGCCGGAACGTGGGTGTCTTGAGGTGCACATCGAACTCGTAGGTGGTGGACCCGGCACTGAAAATGACCCGTGTCTGTTCAAAGACCACCGGCATCCTGGCGCCGGGAGCCAGCCAGGCCTGCATGCCTCCGCCGGAATCGGCGATGGTGGCCGAGATCCGGCTTCCGATGTTGGTGAGCCACCAGATGCCGTTGTCCTTGGCAACGCTGAGGAACTTGCGGTGCAGGTAGGGGTTGTCGTCAATGGCGAGGTCGCCCTCCCGGCCAATGCTGAACGTTCCGCCTTCTTCCGGCTCGTACCATTCGCCGCAGTACTCTATGCCAAGCTCCCCCATGCTTTTCCCCCTCATCCGGTTGCCCGGCTGTCCGGACGGTTCCCCCATGGTCCCGTTCCGCCCCTCATTGTCCATGCCTGCACACCCCATTCTCACAGCGGCGCGCAGAAGGCCACCGGAGCGGAAGACTTCCCGTTGTTCCGTGCCACCTGCACCTCGATGCAGGTTTGCGGCCCCGCCGCCGGCACCTCGGCCTGCGCCTCGGAGGTGCGCACCAGGTCTCCCTTAGCCGTGGCGCTGACCGTCCGCCAGAGGTAAATGTCGCCGTCCTGCGGTGCCGGGTTCTCCCATCCGAACACGACCGAGTCCCCGGTGGCCGACGCCGTCAGCGATTCCGGCGGCAATACCGTGCCCTCGCTTCCGGCCAGCGCGTCCCGGGCCGACTCCGACGGTGTAGGCAGCGCACTTTTCGGTTCCGCACCCGGCAGGAGCAGGGCAGCAGCCACAATGCCGACGGCTGCAGCCGCTGCTGCCACCGCTGTGATGCGCAGGGCCTTGCTCCTGCGCCGCGGAGGAGCCTCGGGCCATTGCAAAGGAACCGGGTGTGCTGCCTCCCCGTTGGCTCCAGCCAGGTCTGAACGCAGCACGGTTCCCTCAGTGACTGAAGGATGGTGGGCTGCCGGCTGCCGGGGTGCCGGCCCGCCCGAATTTGTCCCCTGGACCGGTACCGGAGGCTGCGGGGCCTGCCGCTCGCGCACGGACGGGCGCTGCAGCGGGGCACGCCGGGGCGGGGCGGTAGTGCCGGGGTCAATCGAGACCACACGGCGGATGCGTGTGCGGTCCTCTTCTTCCCCGCTCTCTTCTGCCTGATCGGGCTCGGCCAGCACTTCGAACGGCGTGTTGGCGAGGTTCAGTTCGCTTTGGATCCGCTGCAGCGCCAACCCGAAGGCATAGGCCGAGGAAAACCGGGACTCCGGAGCCTTGGCCATGGCCGTGGCCAGGGCAAGTTCCAGCGATTCCGGGACGTCGGCCCTGCCGGTGGGGCGCAGCGGCTGGCTGTTGATCCGGTCGATCAACTCCCGTTGGGTATTGCCAAGGCCGGGCACCACAAACGGGGATCGGGCCGCCAGCAGGGTGTAGAGGGTTGCTCCCAGTGCCCACACGTCCACCCGGATGCCGTCCGCCCGCCCGCCGGCCAACGCTTCGGGCGGCGACCAGGGAATGGACAGGCCCAGGTCCTCGTCCTCTGCCCCTTCGGTGGTCCCGGAAATACCGAAGTCCGTCAGCGCGGGGCGGTTGTAGTCCGTGGTGAGGATATTGGCCGGTTTAATGTCGCGGTGGGCAATGCCGGCGCGGTGGGCGGTTTCCACGGCGGAAGCCACCTGGATCCCCAGCGTCAGTACTTCCGCCACCGGCAGTCCGCCCTGGCGGTAGCGGATATCCAGGCTCGGCCGGGAGCAGTACTCCATGGCCAGGTAGGAATGGCCGTCGTCGGTGATGTCCGCTTCGTAGATGGTGACGATGTAGGGGTGGGAAGACAGCTGTGCCATGAGGTTCGCTTCGGCTTCGAAGCTGCTTCTGGCACTGTCCGTCCGCAGGTCCGAAAGCAGTACCTTCACGGCAACCCGGCGCCGGGGATGGTCCTGCTCATAAAGGTATACATCGGCGAAGCCGCCCGAACCGAGATGCCGGAGGTAGCGGTAGCCGGAAATTTCCGGAGGTGGTGCGGGAGCCCGCTTTTTGTTCACGCGAGGCCCTCGAACCGCACCCAGACGCCGTCGCCGAGCTCCGCCACGTCACCGTCGAGCACAATCACGGCCTCGCCCTGGCCGAGCCGGTGCGGCAGCTGGCCCTCACGGACCATGACGGTCCCGTTGGTGGAGTTCAGGTCACGCAGCATAACGTGCCAGCCTTCCAGGCGGATCTCGGCATGGGAGCGTGAAATGTCGCCGCCGCTGCTGGGCACCTGCACCATGCGCGGCATCACCGATCCCGGTGTCCGGGCCACTGAAGGCTGCCGGCCAATCACCATGTTCTTGTCCAGCGGTTCCACCTGCCCGGTGGAAAACACTGCCGTGCCCAGGGGCGGACGGGACAGCGGCTGCGGTTCCTCGCCAAGCGGCTGGCCGCAAAGGACGCATACAGACCGGGTGGGAGGGTTGGCGTGCCCGGAGGGGCAGGTGCGGGCCAGCACCGTGGGAGCCGTGTTCGGGCGGCCGTCCGGCGCCGGCGGAGGCAAAACCTTGGCGAGGTCGCTGCTCATGATCGTGTCGCCGTCGTGGTCCAGGTCGGCGCCGTCCAGGTCCAGTACGTCCAGTCCGGTGGCAGCTGCGGGAACCGACGGAGCAGGGGCCGACGGAGCAGGGGCAGGCGGCGCAGGAGCGGGGACAGGGGCTGGCGGCGCAGGAGCGGGTGCCGGTTTGGCCGCTGCCGGCGCGGCTGCGGCAGTGCCGTTTCGGAGCCAGGGCACGGAATCGATGAGCTGTCCGGCCGGCGGCGCCGAGGCGGCAGTCTGTCGGGAAGCGGCCGTCTGCGCCGGCCGCGGGGTTTCCTCGGGGTTCACCGTTTCTGCCGGCGCCTCGGTCTCCTCGGGCGGGCGGACCGTCAGTCCGAGGTCAGGGTTCTCCGCCTCTGCAGCCTCCGCGGACCGGGGAGCTTCGCGGTGGCGGCCGGGCTCACGAACGTCGGATTCGGGGGCATGTCCGGCCGGAACGGGCGGGACCACCGGGTCTGCCGGTTCGGGCAGAGCAGGCGCAACTGCAACACTGACAGGCTCAGTCGCAACAGGCGGAGCCGCCACAACGACAGGCGCTGCCTCAACAGGCGCCGTTTCGCCGGGTTCCCCTGCTCCGGGCAGGCTCCGGGCGGGAGCACCGGCCCGGGGGCCGGCATCCTGCGCTGAATCGAACTCAAGCACCGAGACCAGTGCTATCCCGCTTTCCAAGGGCAGCAGCATGCCTGCCCCCGGCGCTCCAGCGACGGCGGGAGCAGTGACGCGCATGGTGAATCGACCGGGCCCGCTGAGGACACGTTCACTCCACGTGGTGACGAATTCACCGGACGCTGCCGGTTCGCTGTGACCGGCCTGCTGCAGTTCCAGCGGACCGCGCAGCAACACGTGCCGGCGCTCCCCCAGGGAAAGGACCCCGAAGGCGGGCATGTCCGCCAGGTTGGTGCCCAGTCCACCCGAGACCGCGGAAAACACACGGTCCAAAGCGGGCTTCGTACCGAGCAGGGACCAGATCTCCTGCACACGGTCCTCGCCGGTATCCGGGGGCAGCAGGCACAGGAGGGAGTCCTGCACCAGGCAGATCCAGGTGCCGGATCGGTAGCGGAGCCCCTCCATCAGGTTGCGGCCCTTCCCTGTTCGGCGTCGCCTTCGGCTGCGCGGGCCGCGCCGTCGGGGCTGACGGCCGTTGCACCGGCTGCGTGCCGCGGCGACGTGACCTGTTCTTCCATCGCCATTCCCGGCAGCGTGATGGCGGCTGATTCGTGGACGTCAGGACCGCCTTTGGCATCCACGACCAAGACGCTGATGTTGTCCCGTCCGCCTGAACGCAGGGCTGCCTGCACCAGGGCGGCGCAGGCGTCCTGCGGGCTGCTCACGGATGTCAGGATCTGCAGGATGTGCCCGTCGGCAACCTCGCCAGTCAGGCCGTCGGAGCAGACCATGAGCCGGTCTCCCGGTTCCACCGGAATCAACCAGAAATCGGCCTCGGAGTCGTTGCCCGTGCCCAGGGCGCGGGTCACCACATGCCGGCGGGGATGGACCAGTGCCTCGTCGGCGGTGATCTGGCCCAGGTCCACCAGTTCCTGGACTTCGCTGTGGTCCACGGTGATCTGTTCCAGCACGCCGTGGCTGAGCCGGTACGTACGGGAATCCCCCACGTTGAATACCAGCCAGTATGGATTGCCCGCCTCGCGGACGAGGACGGCGCCGGTCAGCGTAGTGCCGGCCCGTCCGCCGGTGGCTTCGCGGATGCGGCGGTCGGCCTCCTGCAACAGTGCCTCGAGTTGCTCGGCGGAAACCTCCGGCAGGTGCCTGCCCACTATCTCGGAGTCTCCCAGGGTGCGGACACAGATACTGCTCGCCACCTCCCCGGCCTCGTGCCCGCCCATGCCGTCGGCTATGGCGAAGATGGGATCTGCGGCAATCAGCGAGTCCTCATTGAGTTCCCGCCGGAGTCCGCGGTCGGAGGCGTAGCCGAACACGGCATGCAGATCGGTATCCGGGGATGTCGTTTCGTCGGAGTTCATTCACGCCCTATCCGGAAGTATCACTAAAGTGATCTGGCTTACTAGTTCTCCTCCATACCCTAACCGACGGCAGCGCCCATCGGCCCGGGCTCAAGCGGCGGGTCCGCATCCGGGCATCCAGCAGCAGGGACCGCGGGGAATATCTTGCCCGCTGCCGCCGCCAGAACCCTACCGAACCGGTCATGGCACCCAGCTGTTCCTCCACCTGCTTCCAGTACTCCTCGACCTCTTCCTCGGAAGGCTCTCCGGGGCCGAAAATGCCGGCGTCGGCACGGCGTGCCAACAGCACCGTGGAGTCGGCTGCCGCCGGGAACGAGTCCTGCAGCAGGGCGGCGTGTTCGCGCCGGGTGGCACGGCTGGGCGGCTTGGCACCGAGGTCCGTTGCCATGCTCACCACCTCGTTCCAGCCGCCTCCGACCCGCCGCGAAGGCGGGCCGGTACGGCGCCGCTTCCGGCGCCGTCGAAGCTTGACCATCAGGATCAGCAGCAGCGGACCGAAAAGGATGACGAGCGGCAGCGAAGCCAGCCCAACCAAACGCAGCCAGTAGCGGAAGGTGGCCCAGAAGTCCTCCTGCTGCTCCTCGGGTTCCTGCGCGTCCGCGTTGGTGTCCGGCGGCAGCTCGGCAGGCTCCTGCGGCGGAGGCGGCGGCTGCAGGACCTGGGGCTTGGGCGTGGACTTGGGCTGCTGCTGCGGGGGGACGGGCTCGTTGTCCTCGTCGGGGGTCGGGAAGAACGGCACCCAGCCCACGCGCTCAAACTCCACTTCCACCCATGCGTGCACGTCATCGCCGGTAATCTTCAGGGGTGCGGACGGATCGTCCACCTCCTCCCAGTCCGGATAAAAGCCCATCACCACACGCGCCGGAATGCCCAGCTTGCGTGCCATCAGGGCCATGGTGACGGCGTACTGCTCGTCGTCACCGACCATCTGGTCCGCGTCCATCAGGGTCTGCAGACGGGCAGCTCCGTGCCCGGGCAGGGACGGTGTTTCCCCTTCCTTGCCGTTGCTGAAGTAACCTTCGGACGCCAGGATCTGCTGGAGCCGGCGCACCCGCTGGACCGGGCGGGCTTCGTCGCCCACATAGTCGGCGGCTTTGGACCCCAGTACGGGCGGGTCGTTGAAGACCCGGGGAAGCTGCGTGCCGGAGAAGCGGTACTGCGCCAGCTGCGCGTCGTCGGGCTCGTCCGGCAGCAGCACGTTGGCTTCGTAGGAATCCCCGGGCTGCAGCTGGGCCACCGTCAACGCCGTGCCGGAGGTTTCGCTGTAGTACAGGCCGGAAGCCAACTCCGCTGCCCGGTCCCCGTTCACCTGGAAACCGGTTGCCAGGCCCGCGGCCGGCACCCAGACCCCGCGGTACTCGCCCACCGTAATCTTGAGGTGCGCTTCCGTGCCTTCGCCGCCGGTCTGGACCAGGTCGGATCGGGCGTCCCCGACCCGGGTGAAGTTTCCGTCCGTGCCCGGGTCAACGCTGTACACCACGCCGTCGTAGGCGTCCAGAGCGGCCAGGCGGATCCGCTGGCCTTCGGGAAGGCCTTCCACGGTAAAGAGGGTGGTATCCGGCTCATCCTTGACGTACCGCCGGAAGTCCGTGAGCGGGCTGGGATAGTCAAAGAGGTCAACGGGAGGCTCGACGACGTCGCGCAGCACCTTGCGCCCGTCGCCCTGGTCCAGCAGCGGGGCCACGCCTACGGAGGCGGCAAGGGCCACCGCAAGCACTGCCGCCCCGAAGCCCAGACGCCGGGCGCGGGCGGCCCGGGCCGCTCCCGACACCTGCTCCGGACCCTCGCGCAGGCTGCGCCGGGAGGCGTCCGTGGGAGCTGCGGCACCGGTCCGCGCCGGGCTCTGCAGGGTAACAGTCTCCACGCTCCCACGGCGAAGCTCGCGCCGGTAGGCCAGCCAGGGCATCAGCAGGCCGATCAGCAGCGCGCCGCGGATTCCCGGCAGCGGGGCCTGGTCCGTGCCCAGGGCAATGGCAGCAGTGAAGAGCAGCACCACCGGCAGCAGCACCCAGTACTGCCGCTTGGCACGCCAGGCCAGCACTCCGGAGACCAGGGCGCAGGCAAAGGCCAGCAGGAAGGGAACCACCAGCATCCCGGCGGCTGAACCGACCGGCGGAGCAATCGTCAGCAGGTCCTTCCAGGCGAACACCACGCCCAGCACGATCACCCGGACGGAGGCGAAGGAAGGGAGAATTCCGGCCAGTGCTTCCCGGGGAGCCGCAAAGGCACTCCCCAGCAGTACGTACGCCGCGGCTGCGGCGCCGGTGGTCGCCCAGAATCCCCAGCGGAGCCGGGCAGAAGTTTCCGCGAGTCCAAGCCCGAGCAGGATGCCGCCGAAACCGGCAACCAGGAACCGGGGATCCCATCCGAAGGTTGGGCCGAAGCCGAGTACCCCGAGGGACAGCATGGCGGTGAGCAGCGCCCAGTCCGCCAGCCGCGGCATCAGGGCGTTCGGCCTGGGGCCGGTTAGCCCGGCACTCATGCCACGGCCTTGCGCAGCACGGCCGGAAGGCCGTCAAGGTTCCCTACGTCCAGCACGGCCAGGTCGCCGATGGCAGCCAGGGCCGGTTCCAGGCCGGCGCCGCACCGCAGCGCAATGCAGCGGATGCCCGGGGGAACCTTGGTGGACGCGGACCGCAGCGCCGCACCGTTGGGTTCGGTGCCGGTCACCAGGAACACCACGGAAGCGTTGGGAACTGCGTCCGCCGTCGTCCTGGCCAGGTCAACTATCCCGGAGGCCCGGGCCTGCCCCTGCGCTTCGGTCAGCCCGTCCAGCATGGTGCCCGGTGCCGTGCACCGGATTGGCCCGTCCTGGGAAAGCACCGATAGTGCCAGCTGTTCACGGAAGGCCTGCAGCCCCAGGGAACCAGCCACGGAGACGGCCAGTTCCAGGTCATCTTCGGAGGAGTATTCGGCCGTGTTAAGGGACAGCGCCACGGCGACGTGTGAGCGCCGGGTCTCCTCGAACTGGCGAACCATCAGGGTGCCTGTCCTGGCCGTTGTTTTCCAGTGGATATGCCGGCGGTCGTCACCGGGGACGTAAGCCCGCAGGGCATGGAACGCGACGTCGGAACTGGACAGGTCCGTGGTCGGCTCCCCCTCCAGGTCGCGGATGAACCCCGTTGTTGATCCGCTGAGCGACACCGTGCGGGGATGCACGTATAGGTCCACGGGGTCTGCCCACGTGACGCGGCGGCCCATCAGCCGCAGCGGGTCCTGGCGGACGGATTCCACCGGGCCCACCACAATGACCGCGCGGCGGCGGGTGGGGATGCTGAACAGTTCTTCATGGGTCTGCCCCGGGCGCATGCGCGGCAGGTCGAAAGCAGCTGTGGCGTTGCCCACCGGCAGCTCGAAGGTCACCGGCAGCAGGGCCCGCGCCGCGGTGCTGGTGATGCTCAGGCTGCCGACCGCAGCGTCGCCCACGGCAACCCGGGTGCGGACCAGGTCCAGCTCGACGTTGTAGGACAGCCGTCCCACCACAAAGGCGGTTCCCAGTACCAGCAGGACAGCAGAGCCGACGGCGGCAACCAAGGCCTCCTGCCAGTTAAAGACCGCGCCCAGCAGCCAGAACATGGCGGTGAACCCCAAAGCCAGCCAGCCGAGCGGGCTGACGGCGGCTGCGCCTGCGCGCAGTCCTGTCGCAGCGGTTGCTGCCAGGCCTCCGGTCCGGTCCAGGACCGGGCGGAGGCGGCGGGCTGCCGGGGCGAGCCTTGGTGCTGCGGCCCGCCAATAAGCCGAGCGCTGCATGGTCCGGCGCAGGCGCAGGAAACGACGGCGCAACTGGACTGCGGCGCTCCGGCCCCGGCGGGAGCCGCGCTTGGTGATGTTGGGCATGGATCAGGCCTGCGCCTCTGCACGCTGCTGGGGTGCGGGCACATCAGCCAGCACGGACAGCAGGACTGCCTCGGGACTGGCCCCGGCAAATTCCGCTTCGGGATCCATGACCAGCCGGTGCGTCCAGACCGCCGGCGCCAGTGCCTTTACGTCGTCGGGCAGGACATAGTTCCGCCCTTCGGATGCAGCCCGGATTTTTGCCACCCGGACCATGGCGAGGGCGCCGCGGACGCTGACGCCGAGCCGGGTTTCGGTAGCCGTACGGGTGGCCGAGACCAGGTGGGAAATGTATTCCAGCACTGCAGGTTCCACATGCACGGTGGTGCCCAGCTCCGCCATGTCGCGCACGGCCGTTGTGGTGATGACCGGGGTCAGGGCAAGTGACCGGTCCCGGGTGGAGGAGCCGGAAAGCAGTTCCAGCGTGGCCTCGTGGTCCGGGTAGCCAATGGAGGTCTTGATCAGGAAACGGTCCAGCTGGGCTTCGGGCAGCCGGTAGGTGCCGGCCTGTTCAATCGGGTTCTGGGTGGCGATCACCATGAACGGCCGATCCTGGGTGTAGGTTTCACCGTCCACTGTGACCCGTGATTCCTCCATGACTTCCAGCAGCGCGGACTGGGTCTTGGGCGAGGCGCGGTTGATCTCGTCGGCCAGCACGATGTTGGCGAAGATCGGCCCGCGGTGGAACTCGAACAGCTGGGCTTTCTGGTCGTAGATGGTGATGCCGGTGACGTCCGAAGGCAGCAGGTCCGGGGTGAACTGGATGCGGGAGTTCGAGCCCTGCACGGTCGCCGCCAGGGACCGTGCCAGCATGGTTTTGCCGGTACCCGGTGCGTCCTCGAGCAGCACGTGCCCCTCGGCCAGCATGGCAGTGAGCACCAGCCGCACGACGTCGTTCTTCCCCAACACCGCCTGCCCTACGTTCGCAGTGAGGCGTTCAAAGGTCTCGGCAAACCATGCTGCCTGTTCTTGGGTCATTGCCATGTTTATGTCTCCAGTCATTCCGCTGTCCATACCTGCATGCCACTTACCCGCACTTGCCCATGTCTTCCGGCGGCGTATTGCCGAAGCCCGTGTGCATTCCGGTGATGTAGTAGTTGTTGTTTGCTGTGCGCGAGCCTGAGGCCTGGCGGTACCAGATTTGGCCGACACCGTCCGTGCCGTAGCAGCTGGACATCATAGTGTCCCCGGCCTCATACCAGTGGTCGCCCGCACACGATCCCTGGGCATATCCGGCACCGGGCTGCTGCCCCATGCATGAACGGGTTCCGGGCGGGATTGCCCCGGTGACCGGCCATTCCGATCTCTGCTCTCCCGTGGTAACCGTCTTGACTGCCTCCGGCCCGGGCGTGCCGGCCGAGTTCAGCGACCGGACCTTGACGATGTGTTCCTTGCCCCAGTCCTTGATCTTGAGCTTGTTGTCCCAGGGATCACGGCGCTGCCACTCTCCGCCGTCCACCGAGAGCTCGATGGCTACCGAGTCGAAGGCATTGGGATCCGGAGCGGCCCATTCCAGCTTCGCGGACGGTGCCACCCAGGTTCCGTTGGTCACCGAGGTGAACACCGGGGTTCCCGGGGCACCCTGCGGCCTGACCGGCGCTGACAGGGCACCGCCCGGCCCGCTGTAGGAGTTTCCGTCGATGTTCACCGACGCTTGCAGTGACGCCGTAATGGGGGTGCCGTTGCGCAGGCCTTCCACCACATCGCCGCTCCGCACCGTCCTGCTATCCAGGAACGCTCCGTCTGCAAAGAACGTCGCCGTGTAGATAACTTCGGACTCGCTGGCCCCGTTGCGTGCGTCAGCGGACAACGGCGGGAAGGTGATCCTCACGGCCTTCCCCACGCCGTCGGCGTTTGCGGGCTCAAGCTTCGGCGCCGGCGGCGCTCCCGGTTCGCCCATCGCCCGACGGGGCAGCGAGCGTGGACCGGCTTCTCCCCAGCCGCTTCGGTTCCTGGCCTGCACGGCGTATGAGTATTCCCGTTCAGAGTTCTTCACCCGAACGGTCAGGTTGGACACGGCGCTGCCGGTGTCCAGTGTCTGCTTGAGCTGGTCGCCTTGGTACTCGTAGACCCTGTATTCCAGGATTTCAGCACCGTTGCCCGGTGCGTCATCCCAATCCACGGTCATCTGGGTTTCCGTGCCGAGCGGCAGGGCACTCTGCGTGGTGGGCGTGGCGGGAGTCCCGGGCACCCCGCTGGGATGTTCGGGCGCTGAATAGTCGCTCCAGTCGGAGGGTTCCGGCGCATTGTTGCGCGCCTGGATCCGCACCCGGTAGCTGGTGCCGTTTTCCAGGCCCGTCCAGACCAGGGTTCCGCCCGCGGCGGGAGCGGACTTCTGCACTGCCCCGTTGGGCGGGGCAGGGGAAATCTGCAGGTCGTATCCGTTGATTGGCGAACCGTCGTTGGCCGGTGCCGCCCAGTTCACCTTCAGTTCCCGGTCCCCGAAAACCAGTTCCGGGGGCGCCGGGCGCCCGGGTTTGTTGTCCGGCCGGGCGACGGCGGAGGTGGGCGAAGGCGCACTGGTTCCGTGCGCGTTGGTCGCGGCTACGCGGAAAACATACTCCACGTTGTTGGTTAGTCCTTCAAGCGTGCAGGTCGTGGCAGCGCAGGCCTGGGTGAATCCGTTGTTGGCGCTCACGGTGTAACCGGTGATCGGTGATCCGTTGGCTGCCGGCGGATTCCAGGTCAGGACCACGGTGCGGCTGCGCGTGGATTCCACCACGGGGGTGGCCGGCGGCGCCGGTTTGCCCTGGACGGTCAACCGGATCTGGCCTACGGCGTTGCGGCCGGGTTCGCCGGTGCGGTCACGGACCGTATAGCGGACCGTCATATTGCCTACGAATTCCGCACCGGGCGTCACGACCACGGATGAACCCTGGCGGACGGCGGTGCCGTTGCCGTCGGCCGCCACGTCCACCAGCTCGAGCGGTTTGTCCGTGAACGGGTTGACGTCATTGTCGAGCACCGGAACGGTGACGGACCGTCCCTGCACGGCGTCGGCGACGACGTCGTCGTTGGCAACCGGCAGATGCCGGGTGGAAGCGAGGACTGTCATGTCCACCCTGCCGGTCACCGGGTCTCCCCGTCCGTCCGAGACGGAGACCGAAAGTTCGCCCGTCGTGCCGACCGCGGCGTCGTCCTTGGCCGTGACGTACAGGACGCTGCCGTCGAGTTTGGCGTCGAAGCCCAGCGGCACCGACCCGGCCAGACGGAACTTGAGCCGGCCGGCGTCCTCCGGATTCGGATCCGAAGCCAACACGGCGAGGTCCAGGGCTTCTGCCGGCTCGCCCTTTGCGGTTTCCACGGTGCCGGAACTGAGCGCCGGCGGGTAGTTCTGTTCAGGCAGCGGGATCACGTTCACCAAAACCGTCAGGGTTGCCTTCAGCCCTTCCGGATCTTCCGGACCGGCGCCGTCGGTGACTTCGAAAGTCACCGAGCCCAGTCCCGAATAATCAGGGTGGGGCGCGTACCGCAGGACCGTCGGGCTGATCACGCGCACCCCGCCGTCCTTGGTCCCCGTAGCCTTTACCTGTTCGGCTGCCGTCACGCGCGGTGTCCGCCCGTCACGAACCACCACCAGGCTCTTCAGGTTCAGGTCCAGGGTGCTGCCCGCCTGCACCTCCAGCGGCTCAGCCTTGCGCAGCATCGGATACTGGGTGCTCAGGCCGGGAACCCAGATGATGGCGCTTGCCATGCCGCCGTCTTCGTCCTGGGCCGAATAGGGGATGATCTGCGCTTCCTCGGTGAGGTCTACCCGTATCTTCTCCCCCGCCACGGAGGCGGTGGGATGCTCGCCGAGAATGCTGAGGTCCATATCTTCGGCGAGTCCGTCCGGGTCTTCGTCGTTTTCCAGGACCGGAACTTCGACAAAGCTCTTGTCGCGCGTTTCCGCCGGGTCCACCAAGTCGTCCCGTGCATGCGGCGGCAGCAGCGGTGCGTTGACGTCGGAGACCACCGTGAGGCTGCCGGTGGACATGCCGCCGCGGTTGTCCTTGATCCCGTAATTGATGTTGTAGGTTCCCGGCTCCTTCGGGGCGAGCAGCAGGACTTTGGACTTGTCGGTCCGGGGTTCAAGGGCCGGGTCGCTTCCGCTGACGGCAGCAGTGTTCAAGGACACAGGATCACCGTCGGGGTCGGAGTCGTTGCCGATCACGTTGACCGAGGTTCCGCGGCCGGGGCGCAGCGTCACGCTGTCATTGACTGCCACCGGTTTCTGGTTGGCTTCAGCGGCGGGGGCAATACCGACCTGCACCGTGCCGGTATTTTCCAGTCCCAGCCGGTCCCTGACGGTGTAGGTAAACGAGTCGGTTCCGGCGGCCTGCGCCAGTCCGGTGTAGTCGATGTAGTTGGGACCCGCTTGCGCCGCACCCAGCGACGGCGCGGTTCCGATGCCGTTCAGGACCACAGAGTCACCTTCGGTGTCCAAGCCGTCCAGCGGGATCGGGATCCGCACGGTGGCCCCGGCCACCACCCTCCCCTCCACGTTCTGCGGTACGGGCGGCGTGTTTTTCTCGTCGTCCCGGGGCCTGATGGCGATGCTGACCTG
The DNA here is from genome assembly GCF_020731535.1 of Arthrobacter sp. zg-Y40. Taxonomy (NCBI): domain Bacteria; kingdom Bacillati; phylum Actinomycetota; class Actinomycetes; order Micrococcales; family Micrococcaceae; genus Arthrobacter; species Arthrobacter sp. zg-Y40. The sequence goes on along the minus strand of NZ_JAJFZS010000013.1, from coordinate 153,162 downwards.
GGCGGAGTTCTTCTGCCCGCTTTCGTCCGAAACCTCGTAGATCGCATAGACCGTCTTGGCGGAGGAACCTGCCACGAAGCGGAGGGTGTTGTCCGAGACGAACATCTGCCCGTCCGCCGGGTCGACGGACTGCGGCAGTACCGGGTTGACGGTCAGTTTCCCTCCGGTGGGCGAAGAATCGTTGTCCAGCACCGGAATAGTGACAACATCGCCCACCCGCACCACCGCATCGTCGGGTCCGGCGGAGGGCGGGAGGGCAGTGGCGGGCGGCTCGACGGGAATGACATTGACTTCACCCGTGGCCGTGGACATGCCGTTGGACACGGCATAGCTGATGGTCATCTGCTGTGGCAGCCCCCGCACATCATGGATCTGCAACAGGTGCCGGTCCAGGACGGCTACGTTGACCGGTGCCTCGTTCGGAGTGGATACGGACTGCACCACAAGCAGTCCGCCGGCCGGGTCCGTGTCGTTGCCCAGGACATCCACCAGGACGTTGCCGCCGCTGGGCAGCAGTGCGACGTCGCGAACTGCCACCGGCGCACCCTGCCGGCCCTCGGCTTGGGCATCGACCCGGATCAGGCCGCTGGCACTCTGGGGGCCGTTGGTCACGAGGTATTCAATGTAGTAGGTGCCCGCCGCGGTGGGCAGGAAGCCGATGGAACCGGTCTGGTAGTCAGGCGTGAGGGCCAGTCCGTTTTCGCCTTCCGCCTTGGCAAGCGAAAGCTGCCCGCCCGCGGGGTCCAGATCGTTCTTCAGCGGGAAGAGCTGGATGTGCTGGTCCACCGTGGCAGTGAAGTGATCGAAGTTCGCCACCGGGGGCAGCACCCCGGAGGGACGGACGTCGAAGGTGACGATCCCGTTGACCTCGTCGTAACCGTCCGAGACGGTGATGGGCACTTCTTTGATGCCCTGGGTTTTCCCGACATCCCGGAAATCGAGCAGGCCATCGGAGTTCGGGCGGACTTGGTCCCCGTCTTCCGTGGGTTCGGCACTGGTCAGGACCAGGTCGTCACCGTCCGCATCCTTCCAGTCATTGAGGATGTTCTGGCTGACCTCCTTGCCCTGTTCCAGCAGGATCTTGGTGCTGCGCCGCGGCTCGGGCGGCGTGTTGCTGCCGGGGGCGGGGACCTGGATCGTCACGGTTGCGGTGTCTGTGCCTCCGCGCCCGTCATTGACCTCATAGGTAAAGGTGCCGGTTCCCTCGGGGGTGCCGGCGGGAACTACGATCTGCAGGGCGGCGCCGTTGTAGATGGGCTGCACCGACCCGACCAGCGGCTGGTCCCCTATCACGGAGGCGGTCAGCAGGTCGCCGTCGCTGTCGCTGTCGTTCTCGAGCACCTGCAGGATGGTGGTGCGCCCGGCCCGGGCACCCAACCTGTCATCCGAAGCAGACGGTGGCTGGTTTTCAGTGGTCCGGTCTGGCAGGGCATTCACCGGGTTCTCGCTGGCGGCTTCCTCTTCGTCGTCGTCGTTGCTCTGCTCCGGCGGAATGACGTCCCCCCAGTTGTCCACCAACTGCATGTTTTCCAGGACCAGCCATACGCCGCCGCCGTTGACATCATTGAGGACCACCACGTCGCGGTTCACGCGGAAGACCAGTTCGGAAGACGGGCTGAGGCCGGGGATATCCTCCCGGGTGTCCTCGGCGTCGTTGCCGCATTCCCGCACATGGGTTCCCGAGCCGGCCCAGGCCGCGTACACGCAGTCGCCAAGCAGCACCGGAGCCGCAGCACCGCCGCCTGAGTCCACCTTGGTAACGTCCGCTTCCCCGCCGTCCAGGGGTTGGAGGACCAGGGCCTGGGATGTTGCTACGGCCACGAAGTCGCTGGCGGGTCCGCTCTGCTGCAGCTTGGCGTTCTTTCCCTCCGGAAGCCCAATGGTTTCACCGTCCGGCAGCAGAAGCGTTCCGGTTTCCGGATTCAGGACCACGGGCTTGTTGCCCACAGCGGCGATGGAGGGGTCTTTGAAGTCCTTCAGCGCAGGTGCTTCGCGGCTCTCCGGCTCGCCGTACGTCCCGTCGTCGTCCTTTTCGAACGTGTAGAGCACGCCGTCCCGGGGGGCTGCGGCCACCACCTGTCCGTCGGAGGACACCGCTGCAATCACGCCCGGTTTGCCTTCGAGGACCGGCTCGGTTTCTGCATCACTGAAAAATCCCAGTTCTGACGCCGAGAGAATCCACAGTCTGCCCTGGGCCGGGTCGGTGATGGCCACAGTTTCGGCGCCGAAGGAAAACTCGGCGGCACCGGGAAGCTGCACTTCGGCCCCGCGAGCCACGTTGGCCACGTCCACCGGGCTGGCCTTGGACTGGTCCGTGTTGAGGTTGAAGACAGTGCCGGCGTTCTGCAGCACATCGAAGTTGTCACTGTTCGCGGTGTAACCGCCGTCGAGCAGCCGGGAAGGGTAGTTCAGGTGGCCCACCATGCCCTGGGTGCGGTTGGTGACCCAGACCCCGCCGTCGTTCAGGTCCACATCGGCGCTGGCGAACCCCGGATACAGCAGTGCTCCGGTCACCAGCCCTGCGGTGACCGCAGCGGCCGAGCCAACCGACACTGCCCTGCGCCGCTTGCGGCTGAGCAGACGTGCATTTCCCCCATGCGCTGCCACGATGTTTCCCCCTGGTTTTGACCTGCAGCGGAAAAGGGGTCCGGCAACCCCCGAGACAGGGAGCGGACACCACAGTTCCACCGCATAGTGTTACACAGATCTCATCTGGAGGTAACTTGCGTCACTGCCCATGGGAACGGGCCGCGGGGCGGGCCGCGGAGGGACCCGGAATCAGTCCAGGACCAGCCCCGATCCGGTGCCGCGGGCCAAAGTCACCGGGTGGATTTCACCAAACCCGCGCACGTTGCGCGGCTGATGCGGGATGAGGACAAACTTCGGGTTGTCCTTCAGCGCGGCCGCGGTGGAGGCATCGGTCAGCACAGTGCCGGGCTCGGCCAGGGACGTCAGCCGGGAGGCAAGGTTCACGGTGGGGCCGTAGATGTCTCCCAGCCGGGACAGGACGCGTCCCCAGACCAGGGAGACGCGGGCCGAGGGCAGCAGCTCATCTTCGGTGAAGGCCTTCGCCAGTGCCAGTGAAATTTCGGCACCGGCCTCAGGTGTCTCGGCGTTGAAGAGCACTTCGTCGCCGATGGTCTTGACCAGCCGCCCGCCGCCCACCGAAATGATCTCGGCACACTTGTGCTCAAAACGCTGCACCATCTGCGCCAGGGTCTTCTCGTTCATCTGCCGGGAAAGGCTGGTGTAGGAGACAAGATCAGCGAAACCCACCGCCCGTGCCAGCGGCAGCGGGGCATCATCCGAGGCGCTGCCGTCGTGGCTGGCCAGGCCCGCTTCGGCGCGCAGGGCCAGCCGCTGGATGGCCGCATTAAGCTGCCGCTTCCAGGCGTAGACCAGCGTCTTTTCCAACGGTTCAATCAAATCGGGCAGGGCCGCCACCAGGTTCTTGCGGGCCTCGGCGTCGGTGATTCCGCGCCTAGCCACCATTTCTTCGACCAGTGCTTCAACCTGCCACACCACCATGCGGTCCGTCATCTGGCCGATGGAACGCATGATGGAAATGGCCGCTTCCTCGGTGAGCTGCTCGTCGCGCACCAGTTCAATCACGGTGCTGAGCGCCTCCCGGTCCTGCTCGGTGAAAAAGACCGCGTCGTCGTCGAGGTTCGGGAAACCCATGGCGCGCCAGAGCTTGCGGGCCGAGAGGAGCGAGACGCCCGCTTCGGCGGCAGCTTCACGGCGCCTCAAGGTCCGCGGACCGCCGATCAGCTGCGCCTCGAGCCTGCGCACGTCCTCCCGGTCAATTTCCGTACCCGTGTCCGCCGCCGAATAGTCCGGGCGGGGCGCCGTTGCGGCCTGCAGCGGGTCCGCCGGCACGGAATCGGCAGGCACTGACAGGGGTTCGGGGTGGCTGGCGGCGCCGGCCTCGCCGTGGCCTGCGTCAGTCATTGTCCCTCCGTTCGTAGTCGTATCCCCCGTCTGAATCAATATCTACACCATCAAACATGGCGGTCAGCGGCAGCTGGCCTATGGCCGAGACCACTAGCGACCGGAAGCGGTGCACTTCGGGCACCGCCGGGTACTGCATCACCCGCCCGTGTCCGAGGTCCAGCACCAGCGTGCCGCTTCCCTGCATCCGGTCCGGCACGGACTGCCGTATTTCCAGCTGGTAGATGGCAGCCAGGGCAATCTCATGCTCACGCCGCAGCAGCACCCCCTGGCGCTGGATCAGCCGGCGGTCGGTGAGGATGATGCGGCCGGCCAACCAGCGCAGCACGGGCGGGACGCAGTAGCGCAGCAGGAGCAGCACGGCCACGGCAGCGACGGCGGGCTGCAGATACGGACTCCACTCGCCCAGCTGCCCGGGCAGGCTGTCCCGGCCGAGCCAGCCGTATGCGTATCCGGCGGCGGCACCGGTGACTCCGGCCAGTACCAGCGGTTTCCACAGAGAACGGGCGTGCGGGCGTCCGGCGGTTATGAGGTGTTCGCCGGGATACAGTCTCAGGCGCACCGCCCACCGCCTGCCGAAAGGCACAGTCCGGTCCTCATATGCTCAGGCCTGCCCGGCGCGCAGGTGCACCACATCGGCGGCGCTGACCGTGTGCGGGTGCCCCTGCTCATCGACAATAACGAGGGCTCCCGTGGGCGCCAGCGCCGCAGCACGGCCCAGGAGGGCTCCGCCCCCGGGCAGCTCGGCACGCACGTCCCGGCCCAGGGTGGTCAACCGTGCGGTAACCCTGCCCCGCAACGAGTCCTGCCCGCCTGCGGGCACGGCGTCGGCATCTCCGTCTACGGAGCAGAACAAGCGGTAGCCGTCCGCCAGGGCCAGCAGGTAGTCCTGGAGCAGGATGTTGCGGTCCGTGGTGGAGGCATACTCCATCAGCAGGCTGGTGGCCGTGGGAACCGGCAGGTCCTCATCGGTGAGGCTCACGTTCAGGCCGGCACCCACCACTGCGGCCGGCGGTGCGCCGTCGCTGGAGGGAACCAGCTGCGCCAGCACCCCGGCGAGCTTGCGTCCGTCCACCATCACGTCATTCGGCCATTTCAGCCGGGCTTCCACGCCGGTGCGGGCGGCTATGCTCTCTGCCATCGCCAGCGCGGCCAGCAGCGACAGCCAGCCGTAGGAGTCCGTGGGCAGCGGGCGCCCGTCCCGGTTCACCGGCCGCATCAGGACGCTGACAAACAGCGAGGACCGTTCCGGTGCCACCCAGCTGCGGTCCATCCGGCCGCGGCCGGCGTTCTGCAGTTCGGCGGTCAGCACCGTCAGGTCCGGAACCTCCCAGGGCCGCAGGCGGGCGGCGTCGGCCAGGTCCGTGTTGGTCGATCCTGTTTCCTGTACTACTTCCAGGTCCGCATACGGGCCGGCGGGGGCCACCAGGGCCGCCCGCAGGCGGTCCGGATCCAGGGCCGGTCTTTCCATGCTGGAGTAGTGCAGTTGCATGCATCCGATCTTACGCGGGCGCCCTGACATTGACGGGCACCCGGTTCCGTGCGGGCCAGGCTAGAGGAAGAAGTCCGGCATCAGCGACTCTGCGGGCACGCCCGGCGCGTACCGGCTGAAATCGGTGATGCCTTCCTCCCGGAGGACGGCTTCATCGGTGTAGAAGTTGCCGGTCGACTGGCTGCTGGGCCGGGTCAGGATGGCATGTGCAGCATCGGCCATGATGTCGGCGCTGCGCGACGCCGCCGCCAGCTTGTCGCCGCCGGGCATGTTGCGGATTGCCGCGGTGTCGATGCCGGTGACCGGCCATAGCGAGTTCACCGCCACGCCGTCGTTCTTCAGTTCCTCCGCCAGGCCGAGCGTAGTGAGCGACATTCCGTACTTGGCCAGGGTGTAGGCGAGGTAGTTGCCGGCCCACTTGGGGTCCATGTTCAGGGGCGGGGAGAGCGTCAGGATGTGGGCGTTATCGGACCGGCGCAGGGCGTCCAGGGAGAACTTGGACAGCATAAAGGTGCCGCGGGTATTGATGTCCGCCATCAGGTCATAGCTCTTCATCGTCACGGCGTCGGTGCCGGACAGATCAATGGCCGAGGCGTTGTTCAGGACAATGTCGATCCCGCCGAACTGTTCCACGGCGGCTTGGACCGCGCGGGCAACGTCTTCGTCGCGGCGCACGTCGCCGATGATCGGGAGGGCCTTGCCGCCGGCAGCCTCCAACTGTTCGGCGGCGGTGTAGACCGTGCCTTCCAGCTTGGGGTGCGGCTGCGCCGTTTTGGCGAGCATTGCAATGTTGGCGCCGTCCGCTGCGGCACGCAGGGCAATGGCAAGTCCGATGCCGCGGCTGCCGCCGGACATCAGGATGGTGCGTCCGGCCAGGGACCGCGACGCCGTTTCCGGGGTGCTGTTGGGTGTGCTCATGCCTCGACAGTAATACACACCACAGCTAAGTTACCCGTCAGTAACATCGTGTCCGCATGTCGGCCCCCATCTGCGCCGGACCAAGCACCGGGACGCGAAATTGTAGGATTTCTACACTCAGTCCCGGTGCAGGCGCTCACTAGACTGGGTAAACCACACCCCGTAAACCGCACGCATTTTGTGCGGAACCTACTTAACGCCCAGCACGGCCCTTCCCGCCGGAAGGTTCCCGCGCTACTCGACCGGCACCCGGAGGCCTTCTTGAGCATCGACCAGGACACGAACCTGCACACGACCGCAGGCAAGATCGCCGAGTTCCGGCGGCGCCAGGCCGAGGCAGAGCTGCCCTCCGGACAGGCCGCCGTCGAGAAGCAGCACGCCCGCGGCAAGCACACTGCCCGGGAGCGCATCGATTTGCTGGTCGACGCCGGGTCCTTCGTGGAGTTCGATGCACTGGCTGTCCACCGCTCCACCGCGTTCGGGATGGAAAAGAAGAAGCCCCTGGGCGACGGCCTGGTTTCCGGCTACGCCACTGTGGACGGCCGTCCCGTGGCCGTCTACAGCCAGGACTTCACTGTGTACGGCGGTTCCCTGAGCCAGGTCAACGGCGAGAAGATCGTCAAGGTGCAGGAATTCGCGCTGCGCACCGGCTGTCCCGTGGTGGGCATCCTCGACGGCGGCGGCGCCCGCATCCAGGAAGGCGTCGCGTCGCTGGCCATGTTCGCTGACATCTTCCGCAACAACGTGCATGCGTCCGGGGTGGTGCCGCAGATTTCCCTGATCATGGGCCCCTCCGCCGGCGGTGCCGCGTACTCCCCCGCCCTGACCGACTACGTCGTTATGGTGGACAAGACCTCCCACATGTTCATCACCGGACCCGACGTCATCAAGACGGTCACGGGCGAAGACGTGGACATGGAAACCCTGGGCGGTGCCCGCCAGCACAACGCCACCACGGGCACGTCCACGTACCTCGCCTCGGACGAGGAGGACGCCATCGAGTTCGTCCGCGAACTGCTGGACTTCCTGCCGTCCAACAACCTTGCCGAAGCACCGCTGACCGCTTTCGACTCCGATCCGGAACCCACCGAGGCGGACCTGGCCCTGGACACCCTCATCCCGGACTCCGCCAACCAGCCCTATGACATCCGGGCCGTCATCGAGAACGTGCTGGATGACGGCCACTTCCTGGAAATGCAGGCCCTCTACGCACCGAATGTGATCATCGGGTACGGGCGGGTCGAAGGCCACACCGTGGGCATCGTGGCGAACCAGCCCATGCAGTTTGCCGGCACCCTGGACATCGCCGCTTCTGAGAAGGCCGCACGCTTCGTCCGGAACTGCGACGCCTTCAACATTCCCATCCTCACCTTCGTGGACGTGCCGGGCTTCCTGCCGGGCAAGGACCAGGAGTTCAACGGCATCATCCGCCGCGGCGCGAAGCTGCTCTACGCCTACGCCGAGGCCACCGTCCCCAAGCTCACCGTCATCACCCGCAAGGCCTACGGCGGGGCCTACATTGTGATGGGCTCCAAGAAGCTGGGCGCCGACCTCAACCTCGCCTGGCCCACCGCGCAGATCGGCGTGATGGGCGCCCAGGGCGCCGTCAACATCCTCTACCGGGCGCCGCTGAAGGCAGCCGCCGACGCCGGGGGCGATGTCGAAGACGTCCGCCGCCAGTACATCGAGCAGTATGAAGACGAGCTGCTCAACCCGTACCAGGCTGCCCAGCTCGGATACGTGGACGCTGTGATTGCCCCCTCCGAAACCCGGCTGCAGCTGATCCGCGGGCTGCGGGCCCTGCGCGAGAAGCGCGCCGCCCTGCCGGCCAAGAAGCACGGGAACATGCCGCTGTGAGCACCGCGGACCTATCCCCCGAGTCGCCGGCCCCCGACGCACCCCTGCTCTCCGTGGTGGCCGGCAACCCCACGGACGAGGAGCTCGCGGCGCTGGCCGCCGTCGTCGCCGGGCTGGCGGCTGAAGAAGCAGTGCTGCCGGCACCGCGCCCGGCACACCGGATTTGGACCCGGCGCCGGATGCTCCGGCTCGAGCCGACCCCCGGGCCGGGCTCCTGGCGGCGCAGCTTCCGTTAGCCCCCTTGCGGAACGGCGATTAGGCCCGCCGGGCGCCTCTGCGGTTAGGCTACCTTTGTGAGCCAACAGACATCATCTTCCGAGCCCATGTCCACCGCGGCCAGCGCACCGGCGCGCCAGCCCACTGCCATCGACGCCGTGGCCAATGCATACACCGCCACCCTCCTCGACCTGGATCCGTCCCTTGCCACCTCCCTGGGCATCCCGGGGCGGGAAACCGAATACGGCGACTATTCCCCCGCAGGCCTGGAGTCCTTCGCCGAAGCCATCCGGGAAACTCTCAGCCGCCTGGACGGCCTGGAACCCGCGGACGACGTCGACCATGTCACCCTGGACGCCATGCACGAGCGCCTCGGCCTGGACCTGGAGATCCACGAATCCGGCTGGGACCTGTCGGACCTGAACAACATCGCTTCCCCCGCCCAGGGCATCCGCAGCATCTTCGACCTGATGCCCACGGATACCGAGGAGCAGTGGCACCACATTGCCGGCCGGCTGAACAACGTCGACGACGCCGTCGCGGGCTACATCACCAGCCTCCGCAGCGGACTGGAACAGTCGCTGGTGCCGGCCCGCCGGCAGGTCAAGATCGTCATCGAGCAGGCTTCCGCCTATGCCGAGGACGGCGGGTTCTTCGACGCCCTGTCCGCCAACGCATCCCTGCCCGGCGGCGAAAACCTCCCCGAGTCACTGCTGGCCGAGCTGCGCACCGGCGCCGAGTCCGCCCGCCGCGCGTACCTGTCCCTGGCCACTTTCCTGGAATCCGAGATGCTGCCCGCAGCGCCGGAGAAGGACGCCGTCGGCGCCGAACGCTACGCACTAATGTCCCGCCGGTTCCTGGGCTCCTCCGTCAATCTGGAGGAGACCTACCAGTGGGGCGTGGAAGAGCTGGACCGCATCATCGCCGAACAGGAAGCCGTAGCGGAGCAGATCCGCCCCGGCGCCACTGTGCAGGAGGCAATGGACATCCTGAACGAGGATCCGGCCCGGCAGCTGCACGGCACCGATGAGCTGCAGTCCTGGATGCAGGACCTGGCGGACCGCGCCGTGGAAGACCTGGCCGGCTCGCACTTTGACATCACCGGACCCATGCGCCGGATCGAGTGCATGATCGCCCCCACCCAGGAGGGCGGCATCTACTACACCGGCCCCAGCGATGACTTCTCCCGGCCCGGGCGCATGTGGTGGTCCGTTCCTGCGGGCGAGGACACCTTCACCACATGGCAGGAGACCACCACGGTCTACCACGAGGGCGTACCCGGGCATCACCTCCAGATTGCCACGGCGACGGCGGCGCGCGGGCTGCTCAACGACTGGCGGCGGAACATCTGCTGGGTTTCCGGCCACGGCGAAGGTTGGGCGCTGTACGCCGAGCGGCTGATGGACCAACTGGGCTACCTCAGCGATCCGGGCGACAAGATGGGCATGCTTGATGCCCAGCGGATGCGCGCGGCCCGCGTGGTCTTCGACATCGGCGTCCACTTGGAACTGGATATTCCCGAGCGCTGGGGCGAAGGCACCTGGACAGCTGAGAAGGGCTACGACTTCCTTAGGCAGAACCTGACCATCAGCGAAGGCCAGTTGAACTTCGAGTTCACCCGCTACCTCGGCTGGCCGGGCCAGGCGCCGTCCTACAAGCTGGGCCAGCGGCTCTGGGAGCAGATCCGCGACGAGGTCCGCAGCCGCGAAGGGAACGCCTTCGACGAGAAGGCCTTCCACACCCGGGCCCTGCAGCTGGGCTCGGTGGGCCTGGACACCCTGCGGGGGGCCCTGCTGGGGAACTAACCCGGTTCCGGCGCCTTCCTCCAGTGCGAGGTTCGTCACAGTGCCCCGGGGAATACCCCGGGGCACTGCCCTTTCTCCGCAGGACGCCGCGGGCCTGCAGCGCGCTACCTGCAAAGCACCCGTTTTGGCCGGCGTAATATTTCGCAACTTCAAGGCAGGTCTGGTAGTGGTCCGCCGTTAGAGTCTTCTCCGTGACCACACAGACCTCCTCCCCTGATTCCCCCGCCCGGCGTTTGCCCAAGTGGGCAACGTCCTTCGGGCCGCAGATCATCGCTGCGCTCATCGCCGGCCTGGCCCTTGGCTTGCTGGCCAAGTCGATGGGCTCCAACGGTGACGAGCCGAACTGGCTGACCACCACCCTGAGCACCATCGGCACCAGCTACGTTTCGTTGCTGAAGACCGCCGTTGTGCCGTTGATCTTCACGGCCGTCGTCAGCTCGATCGCGAATCTGCGTGCCGTCTCCAACGCGGCACGGCTGGCCTGGCAGACCCTGCTGTGGTTCGCCCTTACCGCACTGATCAGCGTGGTCATCGGCATGGTGCTGGGCACCGTGCTGCAGCCGGGTAACAATGCCGACGTCGCCCAGGAGGACTTCCACGGCAGCCAGGGCAGCTGGCTGGGCTTCCTCACCGGCCTGATCCCGGGCAACTTCCTTGGCCTGGGTGCCAGCTCCAAGGTCGCCGAGAGCGGCGACGTGAGCACCAGCGTCAGCTTCAACGTGCTGCAGATCCTCGTGATCGCCATCGCCGTCGGCATCGCCGCCCTCAAGGTCGGCAAGGCCGCAGAGCCGTTCCTGGCCTTGAACGCGTCGGCGCTGGCCGTGATCCAGAAGGTGCTGTGGTGGATCATCCGCTTGGCCCCGGTGGGCACCGTCGGCCTGATCGGCACCGCCGTGGCCACCTACGGCTGGGACACCATCGGTTCCCTGGGCATGTTCGCACTGACCATCTACATCGGTCTTTTCCTGGTCCTGTTCGGCGTCTACCCGGCACTGATCAAGAGCCACGGCCTGTCCGTACGCCAGTGGTTCTCCGGCGCCTGGCCGGCCATCCAGCTGGCCTTCGTGTCCCGCTCCTCCGTGGGAACACTGCCGCTGACCCAGCGCGTCACCGAACGCAACCTCGGTGTATCCCGGGCCTATGCGTCCTTCGCCGTACCCCTGGGCGCCACCACCAAGATGGACGGCTGCGCCTCGATCTACCCGGCCGTATCCGCGATCTTCGTGGCACAGTTCTTCGGCATTGACCTCGGCTTCACCGACTACCTGCTGATTGCCCTGGTCTCCGTGCTGGGTTCAGCCGCCACCGCCGGCACCACCGGCGCCGTCGTGATGCTGACCCTGACGCTGTCCACGCTGGGCCTGCCGCTGGCCGGCGTCGGGCTGCTGCTGGCCATCGATCCGATCCTGGACATGGGCCGCACGGCCGTCAATGTGGCCGGCCAGACCGTGGTTCCCACCCTGGTGGCCAAGCGCAACGGCCTGCTGGATGCCGAGCTTTACAACGCCAAGCGTGAGGGCGACCCGTTTGCGGACGACTCGGAGCAGATCGACCCGGTGCGGACCGCTGCGGAGCAAACCGCCATCCAGGTGCCCGGAGCGGGTGTCAGGAGCTAGGTTCACCGCTTTGGCAGGGCCGTCCCCTTGGGGGCGGCCCTGCCGCGTTAACGGCCGGCCGGGCTGATGGACGGGCGCGGGCTGGCCGGGCCGGCTGAACCGGCGCCGGCGGCGTTTTTCCGGCGGCTTCCCCGGCACTAGGCTGGATGCCGTGACCAACCCGAACCTGAGCCTCATCCTGGCCTCCGCGTCCCCCGCCCGCACCAAACTGCTGACCGACGCCGGCATTGCCCACACGGTCCTTGTATCCGACGTGGATGAAGACGCCGTCACCGCCCGCTACGGGCTGACCGACCCGCACGACACCGCCCTGCTGCTGGCCCGCGCCAAGGCCGAAGCCGTGGCCGCACTGCCGGAGGCCGACGGCGCCCTGGTGATCGGCTGCGACTCGGTGTTCGAGTTCGACGGCGAGGCGCACGGCAAGCCGTGGGAGGCCGACGTCGCCCGTTCCCGGATCCGGCGCATGAGCGGTTCCTCCGGGGTGCTGCACACCGGGCACTGGCTGGTGGATTGCCGCGACACCGATGAGGACGGGTCCGGCGCAACCCTCGGCGCGGTCAGCTCCGCCGAGGTGCACTTCGCCAAGCTGTCCGACGAGGAAATCGAGGCGTACATCGCCACGGGCGAGCCGCTGCAGGTGGCCGGATCCTTCACCATCGATTCCCTGGGCGGCGCGTTCATCGAGCGGGTCGTCGGTGACCCGCACGCCGTCGTCGGGCTGTCCGTGTCCACGCTGCGCCAGCTGCTGTCCAGTGCAGGGGTGCGGATCATCGATCTCTGGAAGTAGGTCCTCGGCTCCCAACGGCGGTTTGCAGCACCCCACCCCGCGCACCTTTCGTACAGCTGATGCTGTCTGCACTCTTCTCAGGGCGCATTAGCTGCACACCAGGTGGCAGGCGCGGGCCGCATCAGCCCAATGGCCTCCATCCGCCCAGCACCAATCCCCGCCGCACCTTGGCGGCGACCCGGAACGATCCCTGGGCCAGATCGGTCCGGCTGATTTTCACCTGGTGCCATCCGAGTTCGGCAGTCCTCAGGTCGCGGTAGTGATCCCGTGCCTGCTGGTCCGGAGTGAGGTGGTGCGCACCGTCGTACTCAAGGCAGGTGCGGAATTCCCGGCAGCCCAAGTCCGTCCAGACCTGCGGCCGCCCGTAGTCATCGAGCAGGGCAACGTTTGGCAGGAACTCAGGCAGATCGGCATGTTTGGCCAGCATCAACCGAAGCCGGGTCTCGGGCGGGGAGTCCACCCCCACCCGGACAAGCCCCAACGCCTGCCGGCTGCGGCGCACGCCGGGTGTACCCGACCGCCGCTCGACCAGGTCCCGCAGCTCTGCCAGCGGAACCATGGGCCGGCGGGGTGGCCCGAAGTTGCGGTGGTGTTCGCTCACTATCTGGTCCCCCACCATGACGAGCTCCTCGATGGACAGAACACCGGCCAAGTCCAGCCAGGTACGGCCAACCGATGTGACAGGAAGGCCCGCAATATACGTAACGTCGTTGGATGCCAGTACCAGCCGATGCCCGCGGATATGGCGCCGTCGCGGGGGCGCGGATTTCGGGCTCCGGCTGAGGTGGAGCAGGGGTTCCTCGGTAAGCCTGCGCGGCACGGCCAGCCTGTGCAGCCTGGCAGCTGTTCCGTGGCTGATGACGGCGTCCGGAAGCATCTGCAGGTACGGGCGGCACCCGGCCGCCAGGTCAAACACCGCCGTCTGGGGAACCCGTACTGCTCTGCTGGGAGTACGCAGGTCCGATGCGCGGAGCCGGGCAACACTCAGCCCGGCGGCCCTGGCCTCTGAGTATGCAAAGGGGGCGGCAAATTGCTCCGGCAAGGGCTGCGGCTTCGGCATGGCTCTATTACAGATTGCCCTCAGGCTCGTTCAGCCGTTATCCACAGCCTCGCCGGGCTCGGACGCGGCCTGTGTACAGCTGATGTTGGTTCAGGCCGGCGCAGACAGCATCATCTGCACGCAAGGTGCACCACGGCCGCGCACAGACAGCATCAGCTGCGCAGAAGGTGGGCCGAAGCGGCGCAGGCGGCACCAGCTGCACGGAAGGAGCACCGCGGCCGAAGCGGCGGGCAAGCCATGTGCTTTGTAGAAACCCCACAACGAACAGCTGCGTCCCACGCAGAAACAGCACGCATTATGGCCCGAGACCACAAAACCGCGCTAGGCTCCGAACAGATCAAAAGGAGCCAGTGCACCAATGAGCCAGAACATCCCCGAGCCTGCCGCGACCTCCGCCAAGGCACTCACCAAGATCCTCATTGCCAACCGCGGCGAAATTGCCGTCCGGGTAATCCGCGCAGCGCGTGATGAAGGCCTTGCCGCCGTTGCCGTCTATGCCGACCCCGACAGGGACGCGCTGCACGTACGCCTCGCCGATGAGGCCTACGCGTTGGGCGGCAGCACCGCCGCGGAGTCCTACCTGGACATGGACAAAATCCTCGACGCCGCGGCGCGCTCCGGCGCAGATGCCATCCATCCCGGCTACGGCTTCCTCTCCGAAAACGCCGAGTTTGCCCAGCGCGTCATCGACGCCGGCCTGACGTGGATCGGCCCCTCCCCCAGCGCCATCTCCTCACTCGGCGATAAGGTCCAGGCCCGCCACATTGCCGCCAAGGTCGGCGCCCCGCTGGTACCCGGCACCCCGGATCCGGTCGAGTCCGCCCAGGACGTGCTGGATTTCGCTGACCGGCACGGCCTGCCCCTGGCCATCAAGGCTGCCTTCGGCGGCGGCGGACGCGGCATCAAGGTGGCCCGCACCCGCGCGGAAATCCCCGAGATGTTCGACTCCGCGGTCCGCGAGGCCACTGCGGCGTTCGGCCGCGGCGAGTGCTTCATCGAGCGCTTCCTGGACGCTCCCCGGCACGTGGAAACCCAGTGCCTGGCCGATGCCTACGGCAACGTCGTTGTGGTTTCCACCCGCGACTGCTCCCTGCAGCGCCGCAACCAGAAGCTGGTCGAGGAAGCCCCCGCCCCGTTCCTCACCGAGGAACAGACGGCCAGCCTGTACACGGCGTCCAAGGCCATCCTGAAAGAGGCCGGCTACCAGGGTGCAGGCACGTGTGAGTTCCTGGTCGGCACGGACGGCACCATCTCCTTCCTGGAAGTAAACACCCGCCTGCAGGTGGAGCACCCGGTGTCCGAGGAAGTCACCGGCCTGGACCTGGTCCGCGAGCAGTTCCGCATTGCCCGCGGCGAAGCCCTGGGCTACGGGGACCCGGAAATCCGCGGGCACGCCTTTGAATTCCGCATCAACGGCGAGGACCCGGGCCGCAACTTCATGCCGGCGCCGGGCACAGTCTCCGCGTTCAAGCTGCCCACCGGCCCCGGCGTCCGGGTCGATTCCGGTATTGAGGCCGGCGAAACGGTGGGCGGAAACTTCGATTCCATGCTCGCCAAGCTCATTGTTACCGGCGCCACCCGCAGCCAGGCGCTCCAGCGTGCCCGCCGCGCCCTGGCGGAGATCGACGTCGTTGGCATGCCGACCGTCCTGCCCTTCCACCGCGCCGTGGTGGCCGACCCGGCCTTCACCTCCGAAACCGGCTTCGGTGTCCACACCCGCTGGATCGAGACCGAGTTCGTGAACTCCCTGCCGGCTTGGAGCGGCGAGGCGGGCGAAGCGAACGACGACGACGAACGCCGCCGTGTGACCGTGGAAGTGGGCGGCAAACGGCTTGAGGTTGTGCTGCCCGCCGGGCTGGGCGGTGCCGGAAACGGCGCGTCCAACGGTGCCCGCAACGGCGGCAGCGGCAAGGGCCGCAAGCGTTCCCGCGGCGGTGCTTCCGCGGCAGCAGCCGGCAATGACCTGACCTCGCCCATGCAGGGCACCATCGTCAAGGTGGCGGTGGAGGACGGGACGGCCGTCCGGGAGGGCGACCTGGTGGTCGTCCTGGAGGCCATGAAGATGGAACAGCCGCTGACCGCGCACAAGTCCGGCACCGTCACCGGACTCACGGCGGTGCCCGGTGCAACCGTGTCCGCCGGCGCCGTCATCGCCACCATCGCCGACTAGGCCCGGGCCCGCAGGCCCGCAGGCCCGCGCGCCAGGCAACACGGGCAACACAGGCACCACAGGCTACACAGCACAACGGAAAGGCCCGGCTCCCCTGGGGGAACCGGGCCTTTGCCCTGCCGCCGAACAGCTGCCGGCCGTAGCCTGCCTAGCGGACCTTCACGGCCTCACTGGTGTTGTTCTCGTAGTCGACGTCGCGGGTTTCCTTCGTGACAAACAGTGCCACCAGGGTCAGCACCGCCATGGAACTGAGGTAGATACCCACCAGCCACGGGCTGCCGTCTGCGGCCTGCCACAGGGCGACGGCGATGAACGGTGCCACGGCCGCACCCAGGATCGAGGAGACGTTGTAGGCAATGGCGGAGCCGGTGTAACGGACGTTGGTCGGGAACAGTTCCGGCAGCATGGCGCCCATCGGACCGAAGGTGAGTCCCATCAGGGTGAAGCCGATGATCAGCAGGGTCATGACCCCCACGGTGCCGCCGGAGAACAGCGGCGAGAAGGTGAAGCCGAAAAGGAAGATTCCCGCGGTCACGGTCAGCAGGGTCTTGCGGCGGCCGAACTTCTCCGCCAGCGGCCCGGCCACCAGGGTGAAGATTCCGAAGAACACGACGCCCACAATCAGCATGATCAGGAAGTCGTTGCGGGCATAGCCCAGGCCCGCCGAGAAGGTCTCGGGGTCGAAGGCTTTATTGGCTTTCTCGGCGGCGGCGCGTGCCGCCTCTTCCGTCTTCGCCGCAGTGCCGTAGGTGAGGGTGAAGGTAGTCATCAGGTAGAAGAGGACATAGGTGGCCAGCATGATGAAGGTGCCGGCAATCATCTGCCGCCAGCTGAAGCGGAACGCCCGTCCCAGCGGCAGCTTGCTCACTTCGCCGGAGTCCACGGCCTTCTGGAACGCCGGGGTTTCCACCAGCTTCAACCGCACGTACAGGCCGATGATGACCATGACGGCGCTGGCCAGGAACGGCACGCGCCAGCCCCACTGGTCGAACTGTTCGGGGGTGAGCTGGAAGCTCAGCAGCAGGAACAACCCGTTGGCGAGAATGAAGCCGATGGGAGCGCCCAGCTGCGGGAATGTTCCCCAGACGGCGCGCTTGTTGGCCGGTGCGTTCTCGGTCGCCAGCAGGGCAGCGCCGCTCCACTCCCCGCCAAGGGCCAGGCCCTGGGCGAAGCGCATCACAACCAGCAGCGCCGGCGCCAGGATGACCCACCCGTCCTTGGCCTCGGGCAGGCACCCGATCAGGAAGGTGGCAATGCCCATGGTCAGCAGCGAGGCCACCAGGGTCCCCTTGCGGCCGACTTTGTCTCCGAAATGCCCGAAGATGATCGACCCCAGCGGGCGGGCAATAAAGGCCACCCCGAAGACGGCAAACGAGCTCAGCAGGGCTGTGGCGCCTTCCGCGTTCGGGAAGAACAGCCGGGGAAAGACCAGGACGGCAGCCGTGGCGTAAACGTAGAAGTCGTAGAACTCAATGGACGTGCCGATCAGGCTGGCAACGATCACGCGGCTCTTCGAATTGGCCTTGGCCGGCACCGCTTCCGCAGAACGATTCGTAGTAGGCATTGGGAGTCTTTCGCAAGAGGAATTGAAGTATCCACATCGTAGGCAAAGGCGTCCGTTATCTGAGATTCGATTCCAAATAGTGGACAATGTTTCGGCGTTTGTCATATTCCGGGCACAAAAAACCCGCGCCCGCGGTCGGAACACTCCGCCGCGGACGCGGGATGGGGAAGCGTAAAACGCTACATATGTACGTGCAGGCGCCGAGCCGCCTCGGAAATGGAGCCGGTGAGCGAGGGGTAAACCGTGAAGGTGTTCGCCAGGTCATCCACGTGCAGCTTCTGCGTCACGGCAAGCGCGATGGGGAAGATCAGCTCGGAAGCACGCGGACCCACAACCACACCGCCGATCACGGTGCCGGAGCCCTTGCGGGAAATGATCTTTACGAAGCCTTCCTTGACGTCCATCATCTTGGCCCGCGCATTGGTGTGCAGCGAGAGCTTGATGACGTCGCCCTGGTAGCGGCCCTCGGCAACGTCCGCTTCGGAAACGCCCACGGACGCGATTTCCGGTGACGTGAAGATATTTGAGGCAACCTGCTTGAGCTTCAGCGGCTTCACGCCGTCGCCCATCAGGTGCGCCACGGCGATGCGGCCCTGCATGGCGGCCACGGACGCCAGGTTGAAGACGCCGGTGCAGTCGCCAGCGGCATACACGTTCGGCGCCGTGGTGCGGGAGACGCCGTCGACCTTGATCTGGCCGCGGTCATCCAGCTGCACCCCGGCCTCTTCCAGGCCGATGCCGGCGGTGTTGGGAATGGCGCCCACGGCCACCAGGCAGTGGCTGCCTTCCACGGTGCGGCCGTCGGAAAGGGTGACCAGCACGCCGTCGCCGGTATTCTTCACCGAATCGGCGCGGGAACGGCTGAGCACCGTCATGCCGCGGGCCTGGAACACGTCTTCCAGTACGACGGCGGCATCCGCGTCCTCACCCGGCAGCACCCGGTCGCGGCTGGAGATGAGCGTGACCTTGGTGCCCAGGCCGTTGTAGGCGCTGGCGAACTCGGCTCCGGTCACGCCGGAACCAATGACAATCAGGTGTTCGGGCACCTCGGTGAGGTTGTAGATCTGCTTCCAGGTAAAGATGCGTTCACCGTCGGGCAGGGAGGTGTCCAGCTCGCGGGGGTTGGCGCCGGTGGCGATCAGCAGGGCCTCGGCCTCGACGGTTTCGACCGTGCCGTCGTCGGCCGTGACCTCAATGGTGGTGTTGTTCAGCAGCCGGCCGGCACCGATCTTTACCTTCACGCCCACGCGTTCGAGCGTGCGGCGGATGTCATTGGACTGTTCCTTGGCCAGCGCCAGCAGGCGGTGGTTGACTACCTTGAGGTCAGCGAAGACCGGGCTGGCAATATCGCCGAATTCAACGCCCAGGTTCCGGGCGGCGGTCATGCGGGTCATCACATCGGCGGTGGCGATGAGGGTCTTGGAGGGAACGACGTCGGTGAGCACCGCAGAGCCACCCAGTCCCTGCCGCTCGACAATGGTTACGTCCGCCCCGAGGGATGCGGCCACCAGGGCGGCCTCGTAGCCGCCGGGGCCACCTCCGAGGATGGCAATTTTCCGGGCAGTGAAATCTAGTTGGCTCGTCACAAGGCTCTATTGTGTCCCATCCCGTGACGGCGCTCAAACGGCGCCGCCGGCCCCGCACCCGGCCAACGTGTGAAGACGGTAGGTTGTAGGTGTGACTAACGACCCATTTGAACTTGCCCAGCAGGCCGCCGACTACATTGCCGAGCACACCGGTGTGCCCTCCCATGACATTGCCCTGGTTCTCGGCAGCGGCTGGGGGGAAGCAGCGGAGCTCATCGGCGAGACCACTGCCACCCTCTCCGCCTCCGACATCCCCGGCTTCTCCGCCCCTGCCGTCCAGGGCCACGTCGGCACCATCCGTTCGGTGCTCACTCCCGACGGCAAGCGTGCCCTGGTCCTGGGCGCACGCACCCATTACTACGAGGGCAAGGGAGTACGCGCCGTCGTGCACGGTGTGCGTACCGCAGCCGCCGCCGGCGCCAAGGTCATGGTCCTGACCAACGGCTGCGGCGGCCTGAACCCGGCCTGGCAGCCCGGCACCCCGGTGCTCATCAGCGACCACATCAACCTCACGGCCACCTCCCCGCTGGAGGGGGCAACGTTTGTGGACCTCACCAATCTGTACTCCCCGCGCCTGCGGGAGGTGGCCCGCAGCGTGGATCCCACCTTGGACGAGGGCGTTTACGCGCAGTTCACCGGCCCGCACTACGAAACCCCGGCCGAGGTCCGATACGCCAAGACCATCGGCGCAGACCTGGTGGGCATGTCCACCGCACTGGAAGCCATTGCTGCCCGGCACGCCGGCATGGAGGTCTTCGGCATCTCCCTGGTCACCAACCTCGCCGCGGGCATCAGCCCGGTGGCCCTGAGCCACCAGGAGGTGCTGGAAGCCGGGCAGGCCGCCGGCCCCCGCATCTCCAAGCTGCTCGCCGAAATCATCAACCGGATCTAGCGGCGCTCCGCCGTTGCCCAGCAAGGTACACATCATGACTATGAATTCCGTTGAACTGGATGAACTCGTTGCCGCAGCAAAAGCATGGGCAGCGAGTGACCCCGACACCGATACCGCGGCGGAACTGCGCGCCGTGCTCCGCGCTTTGGAAACCAACGACGCCGAAGCGGCCGACGACCTGGCCGACCGGTTTGCCGGCACGCTGGAATTCGGCACCGCGGGGCTGCGGGCGGAACTGGGCGCCGGTCCCATGCGGATGAACCGGGTGGTGGTACGCCGCACGGCTGCGGGCATCGCGTCCTTCCTGCAGGACACCGCCGGGGACAACTGGACCCCCAGCGCCGTGATTGGCTACGACGCGCGGCACAAGTCCCGGGACTTCGCGCTGGAAACCGCTGCGGTGTTCGGCGCTGCCGGCATCGAGACGTTCCTGCTTCCCTGCACCCTGCCCACGCCGCTGCTGGCCTATGCCGTACGCGCCCTGGACACCGACGCCGGAGTGATGGTTACCGCCAGCCACAATCCGGCCCGGGACAATGGCTACAAGGTGTACCTGGGCGGCCGCACGGTCAAGGGGCCGGGACGCGGCGCCCAGATTGTCACGCCGTACGACGCCGAGATCGCGGCGCGGATCGATTACACCGCGCCGCTGGACTCAATCGAGCTGGCACCGGACGGCTACACCGAGGTCTCCGAATCCCTCGTGGCTGACTACATCGGCGCTGTGGACGGGCTGATGCACCCCGAAGGCTACCCCGAGCGGGACCTGGACATTGTGCTGACACCCATGCACGGCGTCGGCGGCGAAACCATGACGTCGGTGCTGCGCGGAGCCGGGTTCACCTCGGTGGCGCTGGTGGCCGCGCAGGCGCTGCCGGACCCGGATTTCCCCACCGTAGCCTTCCCCAACCCCGAGGAACCCGGCGCGCTGGACCTGGCCCTGGAACTGGCCGTCGAGCGGAATGCGGATCTGGTCCTGGCCAATGACCCCGACGCCGACCGCGCCGCCGTCGCCGCCAAGGACCCGGCCACGGGTGAATGGCGGATGCTGCGCGGCGACGAAGTGGGGGCCCTGCTCGGCCGCCATATCTCCCGCCGGATCGCTGCGGGACGGTGGAAGGTCCGCGGCGAAAAGAGCCGTAAAGGCGTGGTCTTCGCCAACTCCATCGTGTCCTCCCGCCTGCTGGCCCGGGTCGCCGAAGCGGCCGGGTTTGAGCACCAGGAGACCCTCACCGGTTTCAAGTGGATCTCGCGGGTGCCGAAGCTGACCTACGGCTACGAAGAGGCCCTGGGTTACTGCGTGGCTCCCGGACTGGTGCGGGACAAGGACGGCATCTCCGCCGGTGTGCTGATTGCCGAGCTGGCCGCGTCGCTAAAGGCCGCCGGCCGGACCCTCTTCGATGAGCTCGACGACCTTGCCCTGACCCACGGCCTGCACCAGAGCGACCAGCTCTCCGTCCGGGTGGACAACCTCGGCCTGCTGACCGAGATGATGCAGCGCCTGCGCGAACACCCGCCCGTGTCTTTTGCCGGCTCCGAGGTGGAATCCGTCGTCGACCTTTCCCTGGGCGACGCGGGCCTGCCGCCCACCGACGGACTGCGGTACATTACCCGGGACAACACTAGGGTCATCATCCGCCCCAGTGGAACCGAGCCAAAGCTCAAGTGCTACCTCGAGGTAATTGAGCCGGTGGCTTCGGCCGAGGAGCTGCCGGCCGCCCGTGCCAAGGCACGCGCTGCGCTGGACGCCGTGCTGGCGGATGTACGGACGGCCCTGGGACTCTAACTAAGCGGGAGACCGGCATGGGACGGCTGATCTACACAGGCATTACCTCGTTGGATGGCTACATTGCGGACGAGTCCGGGTCCTTTGACTGGAGCATGCCCGACGAAGAGGTGCACCGCTTCGTCAACGGACTGGACCGCAACATGCGGACGTTTCTGCTGGGGCGTCAGCTGTACGAGGTGATGGCGTACTGGGATTCCGTGCCGCCGAACGAGCCCGAAGCCATCCAGGAGTATGCCCGGATCTGGCAGGCGGCGGACAAAGTGGTGTATTCCCGCTCCCTCACGGAACTGGATGCACCGCGCACACGGCTGGAGCACAATTTCGACCCCGACGCCGTACGGACCCTCGTTGAGGCGTCCGACGGCGACGTCTCGGTGGGCGGAGCGGCCCTCGCCGCGCAGGCGCTGCAGGCCGGCTTGGTGGACGAGGTGCAGCAGCTGCTCTCCCCCGTGATCATCGGCGGCGGCAAGCGTTTCCTGCCGGCCGGGCTCCGCCTGGACCTGGAGCTGGTGGAGGAACAGCGCTTCGGCAATGGTGTGGTGTTCCTCCACTACCGGGTGCAGAAGTAAGCCCGGGCGGCGGAGGGCGCTTGGCCGGCGGCGTGCAGTCAGGCGAGCAGTTCGGTGGCCAGGGGCAGACGACTGCCGCTGGCCAGCAGAGTTCCCACCTGCTCAGCCGACAGCGGGCGGCTGAAGAAGTAGCCCTGCGCGCTGGAGCAGCCCATCTGGCGCAGGAGGCGGGCCTGGTCACGGGTTTCAATGCCCTCAAAGACGGCTTCCATCCCGGCCGCCTGAATGAGGCGGTGCACGGCGTCCACGAATTTCAACTGGCCTTCGTCCCGGCTGATGGTGGCAATCAGGGCCCGGTCCACCTTGACGGTGGCCACGGGCAGTCGCCGCAGGTAGCTGATGGAGGAATACCCGGTTCCGAAGTCGTCGATTTCCAGCCGTACTCCCAGTGCCTTGAGTGACTTCATGGAGTACGTCTCCACGTCTCCGCTGCCTACAAACGCACTCTCGGTGATTTCCAGGACCAGATCCCGCGGAGCTGCTCCCGTTTCCCGCAGCTGGGCGCGGACGTAGTCCACCAGGTCCATGCTCTGCAACTCAGACGGGGAGACGTTGACCCGGATGTGGAACCCGTCCTGGTCGTTTCCGGCGGCCCGCCAAGCCGCCAACTGCTCGAGGGAAGACCGCAGCACCCAGCGGCCTATGCCCCCAATGGCGCCGCACTCCTCAGCCAGGGGGATAAAAGCGTCCGGCATGATCAGTCCCTGTGTGGGATGCTGCCAGCGCAGCAGGACCTCAACGCCTTGCATCCGCCCGCTGGCCAGGTCCACCACCGGCTGGTAGTCCAGCCGGAATTCGTTGCGTTCCACGGCGTTGCGCAGTTCGGACACCATGTCCCGGCGCAGCTGCCGGGCATACAGCATGACCGGTTCGAAGGCCCGGACCATCCCGGGGCCCTCATCCTTCGCGATATACATTGCGGTGTCGGCACGCAGGAGGAGATCGGTGGCGGACTGTCCTGCTTCGGCCAGGTGAACCCCGATGCTGGCCCGCGGCCACACATCCAGTTCTTCCACCTCGGTACGGATGCTCAGTGCCTCCTGAAGCCGCTCTGCCGCTGCACGGGCGGACAAACGATTCACGCGCGGCAGCAGGATTGCAAATTCGTCCCCGCCGAGCCGGGCCACGGTGCTCCTCGGCGGCACCGCGCGGAGCAGCCGCACGGCAACCTCCTGAAGGACGCGGTCCCCCGCGTTGTGGCCGAAGCTGTCGTTGATGTCTTTGAACCCATCGAGATCGATCATCAACATTGCAGGCGCAGGCTCCGCACCGTTCCACTCGCTCAACGCATCTTCGGTTACCTGCATCAGCGCCAGCCGGTTTGCGACGCCGGTGAGCGGATCCGAGAGTGCCATGTGCTGCATCTGGGCATGGGCCTCCCGCAATTCCTCGGTGCGGTTTTCCACGCGCTGCTCAAAGTCGCGGTAGATGTCATCCAGCTCTGCGGCCAGCAGGTTAATACCGGTGCTGACCGCGTCCACCTGGTCACGGGCAGCCGATATGGGAATCCGGGCAGACAGATCGCCGGCGGCAATGCTGACAATGCCCTCCACGATCTTGTTCAACCGGGCGTCGTTATATGCCGAGGGTGCTGCCTGATCTTGATCCGCCATCACGAGGCGAACCGTTCCAGCCAGATCAGGGCGTCCGCCTCGGAGGAGAAATAACGGGTGGGGCAGGGCTGGACTTCCCCGCCCAGAAGGAAGTTGGCGATAACGCGGTCAACCGGTGAAACACCGATGACGGCGACGGCGGAGAGGGAGCGCGCAGCACTGAATACCTCCCGGGCACCCCGGGTGATGGATTCGACACCGGACAGGGTCAGGAGCAACGGCAACTTACCGCTGCTGGCCATCCTGATGATGTTCTCGGCCGCAATCTCGGCCATGGTGCCCGTCACAACCTCGCCCGGCGGCAGCTCAAGCACCAGGTGACCCTCCTCGGACAGATGAACGTCCATGGATCCGGGCGCGGGCGGGTACTGCACCGTTGTCGGGTGCCCCTCGTATCTAGCCATGTTTCCCCCAAGTCGCCGCGCGGGACCTCTATGCAGCGGTATGCCTCGCCGTATTGGAATAACTGATAGCGCCGCCGCCGGTAGTTCGGAGACCGTGCTTGTATTGTGCGCCTTCAATGCTTAAATATCGAGTTCCTGTGGTTGTGTTGCACCCTATTTCGAAGACGCCTACTGTTCGCGGGCTGCTTCCATGGTGTCAATGAATGTGCGGACTTGGAACGCACGCTCGGCGGCGCCGGTTTCCAGGAAGATCTGCTCGCTTTCCAGCGCGAGTTTGAGCGCCTCGCCCCTTCGGCCCGCCTGCAGCAGGCACCCACTGAGCAGCTGAAGGGACTGGGCCCGAATATACGGGAACATCTCCTTGGTTTGGGCCACAACCTCACGGAGCTTGTTCTCTGCGACCTCCAAGTTCCCTGACGCGTATTCCCAATGGGCGCGTGCCAAGAGGATTTCCACCTTGTCCGCAACGTTGCCGCCCACAACCGAAATAGCAACCTCTGCCCGTTCAACACATTCAAGTGTCGCGCTGTTTATGAGACCTGCTTCAAGGCGCATATTGGCAGCAGCCTTGTTAAAGAGTGCCCACAGATTCACGTCGCCGATACGAACGAGGTCGATTGCCGCTCGGTCGTGGTACTCCTGTCCCTCGGTGATTCGCCCGGACATAAAGCCGGCATTTCCGATGGCCCAATAAGCCATGCCGCGATCCCTTACGCCCGATTCCGGGCCAACCAGGGTATCCATTACGAGTGCTTCCCGCCACGCTTCTTCTGATTCACCCTTCTCAGCGAGGGTGGAAACGATGGAATGCTGGAGTACCAAACGGAGCTGTCCCGACTCATCCGGAACCAGACTTGCGGCTTCTTCGGCAGCGATGAACGCTCGATCACTCGCACCGCTGTTCTGCAGTGCGTGGGCAAGCAGCGTCCGGGCCTGGGCTACCAACTCAGGGTATTCAGTTATGGCAGGATGCTTCACGAGTTCCTCAATGGTGCGAATGCAGTCGTCCATTCGTCCCAGTGCGTACTGAAAATGAGCGATATTGAAAGATGACCGGTGAAACGCCCACTTGTCGCCGTCACTTAGGGCTGCATCGCGGGCAATTACGGAGTATTCAATTGCCTTTGCGTAGTCATGCTCGGCCTTGGCCTGCTGTGCTCGATGCTCGTTGACTATAACGACTGGATTCTGTTCCAACGCTGCAGGCCTCTTTCAGTGGTCAAGGTCCAACGGTTACATAAAATATTTGCTCAGCATTCACCAAAGAAGGCGCGCCGCACATCAATTGGATCCTAAGCATAGCTACACTCCAATTGTCCCACCCTGAATGAACTTTCCCCCAAGGAGCACTCCATGAAAAAACTTGGTGCAGCAGCACTATTGGCCGCTGTCCTCCTCGGAGCGGGCGCGGCCGCGCCGGCTTCGGCTGCCACTGTATCGGCCGCTCCGGGCAGCACTCATGTACAGCTGATGGGCAACTGGCCCGGCTACTACTAAAAACGAACCGCTCTAAACGGCCGGGCGCCTGATTTCGGGGGCCCGGCCGTTTATTTTTCCCGGGCTCCGAGAGACTCCCGTTGCATTCCCGCGGCTTTCCACCACTGCCCCTGTGGCAAGATAGATCCATGCCTACCCCCATTGCCTCGTACATTGATCACACGCTCCTGAAGCCCGAGGCCGGCCGCGAGGACATCCTGCGGGTCTGCGCCGAAGCCGTCGAATACCAGTTCAAGTCGGTATGCGTGAACCCGCTCTGGGTAGGTACCGTCCGCAACGCCCTGAAGGGCAGCGGCGTGCTGACCTGCTCGGTGATCGGGTTCCCCCTGGGTGCCACCACCACCGAGGTCAAGGTCTTCGAAGCCCAGGGTGCACTGCAGGACGGCGCCGACGAAATCGACATGGTCATCGACATTGCCGCAGCACGCCGCAACGACCGCGCCGCGCTGGTCCGCGACATCGCCGCCGTCGCCGACGCCGTCCACGCCGCCGGCGGCATCCTGAAGGTCATCATCGAAACTTCCCTGCTCACCGACGAGCAGAAGGTCCTGGCCTGCGAAGCATCGGTTGACGCCGGCGCTGATTTCGTCAAGACCTCCACCGGCTTCAACGGCGGCGGAGCAACGGTGGAAGACATTGCGTTGATGCGCCGCACGGTCGGTCCCGACCTGGGCGTAAAGGCCTCCGGCGGCGTCCGTTCCGCCGAAGATGCGCAGGCTTTGATCGACGCCGGGGCCACGCGTATCGGAGCGAGCTCCGGAATCGCTATTGTTAATGGAAGCAAAGCCACGTCGGACTACTGACCCGCAACGCTACTGAACACTTTTTGAAACGGAGAACTCCATGGTTGGAACACGGTCAAAGCAGCCGACACACTCAGGCGAGGGTCACCTGGTCAGCAACATCCTTACCTTCGTAGTGATGTTTGCGGTCTTCCTCGGCGCCATCTTCTCACTGAACTGGCTGAGCCTGGACAACGTCTGGCCCATGGCCATCCTGCTGGTTGCCGCCTGCGGCATGTACTTCGTGGCCTTCACCATCGGGCGTTCGGACACCACCACCGAACTGGCAAAGGGCTACTCCCACAACGAGTAGGTCCGGCACCACACAGCACCACACCAGCGATGCACCCGAGGCCACCGGCCCGGGTGCATCGCTCGCTTAACACCGCAGGCTGCCCGCAGCAGCGGGACCGCGGCCGGGGAAACTGAGTAGCGGCCCGGGGCAAGCAGGTAGCCCTTACTCTTAGCGCACGCATGAAGCGCTCCCTAGATTCGCTGCATGACTACCATGATGACCCGCAGGGAATGGCGCCGGGACCGGGCCCGGCAGCAGCGCATCACCTTCATTGGCTACGCGGTCCTGGTCTCCTGCCTGGTGGCCGCCGCCGCACTCTTCCTGGTCGCCGTGACCGGCTGACCGCCCCGGGAGCCCCGGGGAGCCCCTACTCCTTGAAAACGGCGTCCAGCACCTGCTTGGCCCACGCCAGTATTTCGGCATCCATCAGGTCCCGTCCGCCAATCCGCGCTGTCTTCGGCTTCGGCACGAGCACCGCGTTCAGGGCCGGCTTGACCTGCGCCCCCGGGTACATCCGCTGCAGCCGCATCACGCGTGATTCCGGCAGGTCGGCAGGGGCGAACTTGATGAAGTTGCCCTGCAGCGCAACGTCGGTCAGCCCGGCTTCCCGCGCGTCCACCCGGAACCGGGCCACATCGATGAGGTTCTTCACTTCCTGCGGCGGCTCGCCGTAGCGGTCCACCAGTTCGGCCAGGACCTCATCGATCCCCTCGTTGGTCAGTGCGGAAGCCAGCTTGCGGTAGGCCTCCAGCCGCAGCCGCTCCCCCGGCACATACTCGTGGGGCAGATGGGCGTTGACCGGCAGCTCGATCTTCATCTCGGCGGCCTTCTGCTCAGCCTCGCCGCGGTAATCGGCCACAGCTTCGCCCACCAGCCGGATGTACAGATCAAAACCAACACCGGCTATGTGCCCGGACTGTTCCCCGCCCAGCAGGTTGCCGGCGCCGCGGATTTCCAGGTCCTTCATTGCCAGCTGCATGCCGGCGCCCAGTTCGTTGTGAGTGGCCACTGCCTTGAGGCGTTCAAGCGCCACCTCGCCCAGCGGCTTCTCGGACGGGTAGAGGAAGTAGGCGTAGGCCCGCTCCCGGCCGCGGCCCACCCGCCCGCGCAGCTGATGCAGCTGGGACAAGCCGAAGTGGTCTGCCCGGTCCACGATCAGCGTGTTGGCGTTGGAGATGTCCAGGCCGGTCTCGATGATGGTGGTGCACACCAGCACGTCAAAGCGCTTCTCCCAGAAGTCCACAATGATCTGTTCAAGCTTCGACTCGCTCATCTGGCCGTGCGCGACGGCGATCCTCGCCTCCGGCACCAGCTCCTGGAGGTGCGCGGCGGTCCGGTCGATGGAGGACACCCGGTTGTGCACAAAGAAGACCTGCCCTTCACGCATCAGCTCCCGGCGGATGGCGGCGGAAGCCTGCTTGTCCGTGTACGGACCCACGTAGGTCAGCACCGGGTGCCGTTCCTCCGGCGGGGTCGCGAGGGTGGAGGTCTCCCGGATCCCGGTCAGGGACATTTCCAGGGTGCGGGGAATCGGGGTGGCGCTCATGGCCAGCACATCCACGTTGGTGCGCATCTTCTTCAGCGCTTCCTTGTGCTCCACGCCGAAACGCTGCTCCTCATCCACGATCACCAGGCCCAGGTCCTTGAACTGGACCTCCTGGGAAAGCAGGCGGTGGGTGCCGATCACTACGTCCACCGAACCGTTTTTGACGCCCTCAATGGTGGCCTTGGCCTGCTTGGCGGTCTGGAACCGGGAGAGCGAATCCACCCGGACCGGGAAGCCGGAGAAGCGTTCGGCGAACGTTTCCATGTGCTGCTGGGCCAGCAGCGTGGTGGGCACCAGCACCGCCACCTGCTTGCCGTCCTGCACCGCCTTGAACGCCGCCCGAACCGCGATTTCCGTTTTGCCGTAGCCCACGTCGCCGGACACCAGGCGGTCCATGGGCACTTCGCGCTCCATGTCCGCCTTGACCTCGTTGATGGTGGTCAGCTGGTCCGGCGTTTCCACGTAGGGGAAGGCTTCCTCCAGCTCCCGCTGCCAGGGGGTGTCCGGGCCGAAGGCGTGGCCCCTGGAGGCCATTCGGGCCGAGTACAGCCGGATCAGTTCCCCGGCGA
The DNA here is from genome assembly GCF_020731535.1 of Arthrobacter sp. zg-Y40. Lineage (NCBI taxonomy): Bacteria > Bacillati > Actinomycetota > Actinomycetes > Micrococcales > Micrococcaceae > Arthrobacter > Arthrobacter sp. zg-Y40. Next base: position 124,184 of record NZ_JAJFZS010000013.1, on the reverse strand, counting down.
TCTCCTTGACGGCCTTCCGGGCCCGGCTCTTGGTCTTGGCCCAGTCAGAGCCGCCCATCTTGGACAGCACCGGGGTTTCGCCGCCAACATAGCGGGTGATCTGGTCCAGCTGGTCTGTGGGGACAAACAGCCGGTCCCCCGGAGCGCCGCGCTTGGAGGAGGCGTATTCCAGCACCATGTACTCGCGTACGGTCTTGTTGGCGCCGGCTCCGGTGGCGCGCTGGATCAGTTCAATGAACTTGCCGACGCCGTGCTGTTCGTGGACCACAAAGTCGCCCTCGTGCAACTGCAGCGGGTCCACGGCGTTGCGCCGCTTGGAGGGCATCTTGCGCATGTCGCGCGTGGAATATGCGCTGGCCCGGCCCAGCAGATCGGCTTCCGTGAGGAGCCCGGTCTTGAGCGTGTCGAAGACGTATCCGCGGCCGGCGCTGGCCGTGGTGATGGCGATGACGCCGGGGCGCGGTTCGGTGTCCACGGACTCCACCAGGGCGGCGGGGATGTCATTCTCGCGGAACAGTTCGGCCAGCCGTGCTGCCGGCCCGGGGCCTTCGGTGACGACGACGACGCGCCACATGTCGCGCACGCGGCCGCCAATGAAGTCCATCATCTCGGCCACATCGCCCTGGTAGCCGCGCGGTTCGCGGGCGTTGATTGTCAGCGTGTCGATATCCAGCACTGTTTCGTCGTCCGGGTTAAAGGACGTGATGGACCACCAAGCCACACTGTTGGCGTGCGCAGCGGTGCGCGTTTCGGCCAGGGAACGGAAGCTGGCGGCGTTCAGGTCCGCCGTGAGTCCTGCGGACAGGTCCAGCGGCGCCGAGCCGCCGTCGGAGGCCGTGGCCCACGCCGCGGCAAGGAATTCCTCGTTGGTGGCGGCCAGGTCATGGGCGCGGGCACGGACCTTTTCGGGTTCAATCACCACGGCAATCGAGCCGGCGGGCAGCTCTCCCATCAGGGGAACCATCCGGTCCACCAGGACCGGTGCGAGGGATTCCATACCCTCCACGGCAATACCGCCGGCGATCTTCTCCAGCATGTCCGCCGCTGCGGGCATCTGGTCCTTGAGTTTCGCGGCCCGGCTCATCACTGAGGGAGTGATCAGGATTTCGCGGCAGGGAGGAGCGTAAAGCTCGCTGGGGTGGGTGATGTGCTCACCTGACAGGCTGCGCTGGTCGGCGACGGCGAACCAGCGCATCGAATCCACTTCGTCGCCGAAGAAATCAATGCGGATGGGGTGGTCCTCGGTAGGCGGGAAAACATCCAGGATGCCGCCGCGCACCGCGAACTCACCGCGGTGGGAGACCATGTCAACCCGGGCGTAGGCCGCCTCGGACAGTGCGGTGACCACGGAGTCGAAGGGCTGCTCCTGCCCCACCTTCAGGGCGACCGGCTTCAGCTCCCCCAAGCCTGCCACCAGCGGCTGGACAACGGCACGCACCGGCGCCACCACAACCTGCACGGGAGCGGTTTCCGGATGGGCCAGCCTGCGGAGGACGGACAGCCTGCGTCCCACCGTGTCCGAGCGGGGCGAAAGCCGTTCGTGCGGGAGCGTCTCCCAGCTCGGGAACTCCTCGATGCCCGCCAGCGGAAGGTAGCTGCGCAGCGCAGCGGCCAGGTCCTCAGCCTCACGCCCCGTGGCGGTCACGGCCAGCACCACCGGGGGCACGCCGTCGCCGGCCCCCGAGGCGGCCAGGCCGTCCACAACTTCGGCCAGCAGCGCCGCGCGCATGCCCTGCGGCGCACCGATCTGCAGGTCCTCACTGCGGTTTGCGGGCGACCGGGAGGAAAGGGTGCGCACCCGGGCGTAGGACGGGTCCTCGGCGAGGGCGGCACGCAGTCCGTTCAGGCTCATGGGGGTGTTTTCTCCTTCACGACGCAACGCAAATACCCGAAGTTCACAGACGGAACCCCGGGGTTTTCTTCCACCCTACCCGCTGCCTGGGGGCTCCGGCGCACCTGTCGCTGAGAGCGGAAAGACGGTTTTCCGGCCCTGCGCTCCCCATCGAATCCGTTGCTGGATTTTCCTTGTGCGCCCTGCGACGCTTGAAAGGCACTGGCGTCACTGCAGTTCCCCACAGCTTCCTTTCCGGCAGCTGGCCTTGCGGCTGCCTTCACCAACGGAGGATTGCCCCATGACACGCAAAGCACCGGCACGCAAAGCGCCCTTCCGGGCTATCGGGTTGGCGGTACTCACCCTCGCACTTGGCGCCTGCGCCGGCACCAACGGCGACGGCGGGGGCACCGCCACCGGCAGCTCGACCTCCTCGGCATCGGATGCGTCGTCCTGCTCCACCATCTCCCCCAACAGCCCCGGCGAAGAGAACTGCCAGGCGGCAGGGATCCCGGGAAGCACAGCTGCCAATGAACGCTGCACCGGAACCCCGGCCGCATCCCCGACCGACGGACTGAACGAAGGAACCTTCGGCCCGTACTGCGAAAACGCGGTCGCCATCAGCTACAACGCGGGCCTGATTCCGGACGACGCCGAGGGCATCGTGACCGTCACCGAGACCAATGCGGACACCACCGTGGAACTGACCGCCCAGGGCTTCTCCCCGGACATGACCTTCACCGCGCAACTGCACGAGCGCGCCTGCGGAGCGGACCCTGCCGATGCCGGCGGGTTGGTCCAGAATCCGCAGGACAGTACCGGCGGCAACGGACTGGCCGTGGACTTCACCACGGACTCCTCCGGCAATGCCACGGCCACCGGTACGGTGCCGTGGGTCCTGCCGGGCAGCGGCGGCGGCCACTCCCTGCTGATCTTCGAGGCGGGCGGCAGCGAAAACGGCGAAGCAGCCGGCTGCCTGACCCTCGCTCAGTAGGGGGGCCGTTTACAGGCCGGCTGCGGGTCCGGTTTAGGATGAGGGTTGGCCGGTAGGCGGGCGTGCCCGCAGTTATTCAGCCGGCGTTCGCACCCACCTCTGGAGGACCCATGGCCCTGAACGCAACAACCATCCTGCCCTACGACGTCGCCACCGTGACGGACGCCTTCGCCAACGAGGACTTCCTGCGCAGCATCAGCGAACACGTGGGCGGCTCCCTGGTCTCGGCCACCGTGGAGGGCGACACGGCAGGTGCCTTTGTCCTGACAGCAGTGCGCACCATGCCGACCGACCGCCTCCCGGATATCGCCAAGAAGTTCGTTGGCGCTACCCTGACCGTCACCCAGAAGGAACAGTGGGCCGCACCGGGCGCGGACGGCACCCGCGAAGCCGCTGTTGAACTGTCCGTGGGCGGCGTTCCGCTTAAGGTGACGGCCGTACAGCGCCTGGTCACAGTGGCCGAAGGCACCCGGGTGGACGTCGACGGCAACGTCGGTTCCTCCATTCCGTTCCTCGGCGACAAAATCGCCAAGGCCGCCGAACCCATGATCGGCAAGGCGCTCACCATCCAGGCAGGCCAGGCCGGCAAGTGGATCGAAAGCCGGAAGGGCTAAGCATCTCCATGAGCCTTCCCACGCCCCTGGCCCTCGTCCTGATCGTCGCCGGCCTGTGGTCCATCCTGGTCTGGCCCTCCTTCCTCAAGGACGTACTGAAATCTCCGCAGGCCCGAGATGAAAACGGCGCCGCCACCCGGTACATGACGGTGAACCTCATGAAGATCAGCTCCGCCATGGTCTTCGGCCTGGCCACCATAGTGATCGGCATCCGGGCACTGGCCGGTTGATCTTCCGGCTGCTTCTCCGCAACGCCCCGGCAGGGATTCCTTCCGGGGCGTTGCGCTGTTCCCGGATCGTTGAAGACCCCCGGAGTCCGCTGCAGGGGCTTCCGGGACACCCGCCAACGTAGAACCGGGTAGACTGGTTCACGGTGCGCCGGGAAGTCTGGTCGGCAATTGTTTGCCGTACCCGAATCCGTTAGGAACCTTTTGATGGCCTCTGAGTCACCCAAGCCCCGCAGCCCCCGTACCGTCCTGAGCCGGGGCAGCTACGGCGAAGCACAGCGCATCGGCGAAATCCTTAGAAAAGAAACCGTAGGCGGCATCCTGCTGCTCGTCGCCACGGTTGCCGCCCTGATCTGGGCAAACTCCCCCGTTGCCGACAGCTATTTTGCCGTCCGAGACTTTGAAATCGGATATGAGCCCTGGCACCTCAAGCTCAGCATCGGCGCCTGGGCCGCGGACGGACTGCTGGCTATCTTCTTCTTCCTCGTGGGACTTGAACTCAAGAAAGAATTCGTCGCCGGCGACCTGCGGGACATCCGGCAGGCCATTGTGCCTATTGCCGCGGCGCTGGGCGGCGTGGTGGTCCCCGCCTTGATCTACGTTGCGGTAAACGTGCTCGCCGGCTCGGACGGGCTGCGCGGCTGGGCCATTCCGACGGCCACGGACATTGCCTTTGCGCTAGCCGTGCTTGCCGTGATCAGCTCCCACCTGCCCAGTGCCCTGCGGATTTTCCTCCTCACACTGGCCGTGGTGGATGACCTGATTGCCATCACCATCATTGCCTTCTTCTACTCCGATGACGTGCATCTGGGCTACCTGCTCTGGATGTTCCTGCCGCTGGCGGCCTTCACGCTGCTGGTCCAGCGCCTCCCCAGGTTCTTCGGCACGCGGACCTGGCCCGCTTGGGTGATCCTGCTGCCGCTGGCCGTGGTTACGTGGGCTCTGATGCATGCCTCCGGCGTACACGCCACCGTTGCCGGTGTCCTGCTCGGTTTCGCCGTCCCTGTGCTGCGCCGCGGACCGGACCGCAGGAAGCTGCCGGCCAACCCCGAGCTGCCGGGGCTTTCAGAGATCTTCGAACACCGCTTCCGCCCCATTTCCACCGGTTTCGCCGTGCCGTTGTTCGCTTTCTTCTCCGCCGGCGTCGCGCTGGGCGGATTCGACGGCCTGGGCCGCGCCCTGACAGACCCGGTGGCCATCGGCATTATCGTGGCGCTCGTCCTGGGTAAACCGCTGGGCATCCTGGCCACCACCTGGGGCATCACCGCCGGCACCAAGGCGAAACTGGACCCGGACCTGCGCTGGGTCGACCTGCTGGGCATCGGAGTTCTCGGCGGGATCGGCTTCACTGTGTCACTGCTGGTCAACGACCTCAGTTTCGCGGTGGGCAGTTCACACAACGACGACGCGAAGGTGGGTATCCTTGCCGCATCCCTGCTCGCCGCGCTGCTGGCATCAATCCTTCTGACCGCACGCAACCGGCGCTACCGCGCGATCGAGGAACAAGAGCGGCTGGACGCGGACAATGACGGTGTCCCGGATGTGTACGAAGGACGCGAGGATTAGCGGCAGCCGAACTCCGCGTACGGACCCAGCCAGCTGTTCTTGGTGGTGTAAGACATCGTTGTGGGCCACATCTGTACCCGCTCGGACGCAAAGGAAATGTCCGGCTCCTGAACCTGGATGACGCCCGAGACCGGACTCTTAGGAAGGGCCGTTCGAAGGCTCACCGCCATCGGCTGAGTCCTGCCGTTGGTCGTGCCGAGCGCCGAACGCAGCCCTTGCAGCTCTGAGGGGTTCACGGTCAGCTGCTGCCGCGGCACAGCGTAGGACTTACTGGCTGCACCCACCGTGAAGGTCAGGACGTATGCGGCATCCGTTTCCAGACCGGCCGCCGGTGACCATGAGATTTTGCCCGATTCGGTGCACCATGGCGCCGGCGGTTTTACGACATTGGGCATCGGTGTCACGGTAATGGTGGCCGCAGTGGATGCACTCCAGTAGGCATATGCTGCGGTTCCGCCGAGTCCAAGCACCACCGTCAGGAGAAACGCGACGGCGGCGGTACGGAACCCCGGCAGCCGCCGCAGCCGGCCGAACCGGCCGGTGTCGACACGGGGGGCCATCACCTGGTCCCGCTCCCGGTTCTCCGCAGCCCCCTGCTGCGCCTTGGTACTCATTGGCTCCTGCTTCGTAGACGGACACCTGCCGCGGCGAAGAATGCCACCGACAGTACTATCAGGAGCGTACCCGAGAGTGACCGGATGATGGGTTCAACGGTGCTCTGGAAACCCGCCGGCGCCGCGTCCGTAAGCCTGCCCGCTTCTGCCGGCGCCACGTTGGCGTTGAAATTCGGTGTGCTGCCCGGTACCTGTCCCGGCTCACCTGCGGCCGCGGGAAAGCCGGCCATTGCAGCAGCGCCCGGGGTGTTCTGTCCGGCCTGGAACAGGGCAGCGATCCGCCCGGTGCGGTTTGGTGTCGGTGCGACCCCATCGGTGCCGGTGACGCCGTTGCCGCCGGTTCCCGTTCCGGGTGTTCCGTTGTCCGTCCCGCCGCCGCTGGCGGGGATTTCCGGGTTCCCCGCCGAACCATCCAAGGCCTCGCAGGCATCCGGGCCGGTCCCCGGGATGTCCGTGGACTGCAGATAGAACACCAGGTCGAACGCTGCGCTGCGGTTACGGGCGGCATTGGGCGCCTCGATGGAAAGGTCCGCCGTGAGCTGCACGCGTACGTCCTCTCCGGGGGCAAGTTCCCACCCCTGATAAAGGGAGGTGCACGCTCCGGCATCGCCAAGCAGCACCGGATTACCGCCAATACCGTCTGCTGATGCGCTGACCGAAAGCAGGCCCGCCAATTCGGGGTCCAGGATCGGCCTGACGGCGCCCGCCGAGAGATGGGCCGGTCCGTCCCCGTTGTTGCGGATCCAAATGGACCCCGCGGTTGAGCTGCCCGGAACCAGCCGGATGCCCTGGTCAAAAACAGGGGTCGCCAGTGTCGGTGCAAAGGAGGTGCCGTCTGTACTGAAGGCCAGGTAATCACCGGCCGCAGTCGCAGCCGGCATGCCCGTAAGGGCGACGGCTGCGGCGGCGCTGGCGACCACACCCATAGTGAGCCAGCGCTTCGCCGGCCAGGAAACAGGCATTAGACGGCTACGGGCTTCCGGTGGCTGCGCAGGTGCTGGCGTGAGCTGCCGTGGGTGCAGTGCTCGCACTCTTCCAGTACCGGATCGTCCTCCATGTCGTCCCTGTCCAGGGACAGCGTGCCAAAAATCGGATTCGATTCCGAAGCCGGCCCGGCTCCGTCGGAGTCATTGCCCGGCTCGCCGCTGCCGGCGTCACCCGTCTCCCCGTCCTCACGCCTCTTGGCCAGCGCACCGCGGACCATGGTAACCACGCCGTAGCCGAGTAGTGCGACGGCGCCCCACTGCAGGGCGGCCCCGCGGTCCGAGTTGCCGAGGGCGTTGGCAGCGAAGCCAACGAACGGGACCGCGTAAAAGAGCTTGCCGCGCACCTGGATTTCGCGCACCGGGTTCTCGTCCGCAACGTCATTGTTGTCGCCCTGGGTGATCAGGGTCCGCGCGCCGTCCTGGGCCGTGCCCACGGAAACGATGCGGTGTGTGATGACGGCCGGATCGTTGGATTCGATCTGGTAGGTGATCACGTCGCCCACGCGCAGTTCCTCGAACGGAACGGGCTTGACCACCAGAAAGGTGCCGGGTGCGTAATGCGGGGCCATGGAACTGGTCAGGACGCTGTAAGTCTGCGATCCGGTCACCAGTGGGACAACTACCAGGACCAACGCGATCAGCGCGGTGGCGCACAGGGCAAGGTAGCTCAGGCCGGTTCCGATGAAACTCAACGGACTGGCAGGCTTTTCTGCTGTTCTGCGGCCACTTGACATGGTTTTCCTATCCATCACTTAGCTGTCGGCGCAAGCTGCGCCACGCTGAGGTTTACGGGGATGCTGACCGGAGTGCCCAGAAGACGTGCCGGTGTGCTGGTGCTAAGGGCGATCTTGAAACAAAGAGTCTGGGTCGCTCCGGTACCTAGCGTCTGGAGCTGCGGGGTGCCGGGCGGAACATCCAGAGGTGCGGAACATGTCTGACCTGCCTTCAGGACGCGGGCGGTCACCGTGAGGTTGCCCTCGAGCAGGGTGCCCGGGGCGGGCAGCCCAACGGCCGGCTGAAGCACCAGCGGCGACCCCGGCTGCACGTTGACCGCGTTGGTTACCCGCACGGACTGGTAAGCGGATGTTCCGCGCTTCAACTCCCCGGGATTCAGCGCCAGCGCGGGTGTGTCGGCCATGTTGGCGTCGTTCAGCAGGACGTTGAAATCTGCGGCCTGAATAGTTCCGGCGTTCACTTCCACCGATGCATTCCACAGGGCGTAGCTGCCCTGGACCGTCATAAGACCGAGCACCACAGCGGCCAGGACCAGGCCGGCAGCTTTCAATGCTCGAAGACTCTTCACGGTTTATTTCCTCCAGGGATTGGGCTGTGTGCGGCACTCCGCGCACAGCCCGGACTTGAACAAGGGGTGGAGAAGGGGTGCTAGCTGACGACCTGGGTCAGGGTGAAGCCGACCTTGTTCAGGGCGAGCGTCATGTTTGCGTCGGCGCGTCCCTCGGTCTTCGGGTTGAAGATGAAGGTGCCCTTGGCGGTAATAACGCCTGAGTTGTCCTTGGTGAGCAGCGCCGGGTCTACGGCCTTGCCGTTCTGCGTGTAGGTCACGGTGGGCATCGCGCTGCCGGTGAACCTGTTGACTGCTGCGACGTTGCTCATTTCAAGCTTGGCCTTGAGCTGGTCACCGGTGAGCGTGACGTTGATGTCCTGCGTGAAGACCAGAACATCGCCGGGCACTGCGCGGTAGGTGGCGATGTCGATGGGCGCACCGGCCGCGGTGCTCCAGGTGCCCGTCTTCGTGGTACCGAGGTTCAGGTCGCCGGCAGTGATGGTTCCGGGAGCAACGTCCGCTGCCGCGTTCCAGGTAGCCAGCGTTCCGCCGCCGCCGAGCAGCATGGCCGCTCCGATGCCGATTGCCAGTGCACCCTTGGTCATGCTCTTCATCGTTATCCCTTTGTTCGAAAGTCTTTGGCCCCGGAATGTTTTCCTGCCGCTGGGATAAGTCTGCTGCCCGGCCCTCAAGAATCGACGGGCGCTTGGCGCAGGGTTGCGGCAACATTGGGGCAATGCTCAAGCGCCGCACAAGGTAGTCTCAACATCGACTCAAACCGGTGCCGCGACCACCGGAAACCGTAGCGTTCTTCCGGCCGGAGGACCCATGCCCCGTCACGACAAACCCATGAGCCGCCCGCCGGGCGCTTCCATACGCGCACGCGGGGCCGCCGCCGTCGTGCTGGTGGTCTACTTGGTGTTGCTGGGTGCGGCAGTGTTCTGGCCTTCGCCTATCGACCGGCCAGCCGCCGCCTTCCTGCAGGACACCGCACTGCGCCTGTATGAGCTCGGACTTCCGCCATGGTTCGACTACGCCCGTCTTGAATGGTCCGCCAACGTGGCCCTGTTCATCCCGTTCGGCCTGCTTGCCGGGCTTATCCTTCCGCGCAGATATGTGTGGCTGGCAGGAGTGTGCGGTATTGCGGCGTCCATTGGCATCGAGACAGCTCAGTCGGTGTTTCTTCCCCTGCGCTATGCGACGGTCAATGACGTGGCGGCGAATTCGATAGGCGCCGTATTCGGCGCGGGCCTGGCCTATTTGCTGCATGCCCGGCCCCGGGCGCGGCGGCGGGCACCGTTTTCCTAAGGGCAATTAAAGATGCCCTTACCGGCGAAATTCAGCGGGAACAATTGCAACTGAAATATTGCCACGATCTTGAGCGTTGCGGGCACCCGTTCCTGAGCTTGGAATGCCACTGTTGGTGTTGGCCCGGGAAGTGTCCGAGCCGGCACCGATCCAGGATCCATAACCTCGACGAGCCCCCACTCGAAGGATATTTTTTGTACTTCACTGCCCCGCAGCGGAGCCAGCCCGCAGAAGCGGGTATGCCTCCGACCGCACCAGCATTCCCGGCCATGAGCCGGCATCCCGGCCTGCCGGCCGCAGCGCGGTCGGTGATGCCTGAACTCCCCCACCGGATGATCGCGCTGGCCACCCTGCTGGATTTGAGCGAGCAAATGGGAGCACGCACCTGCCGGCAGTACATCGGCAACTACATTTCCATGTGGGACGGACGTTTCGCCCGTCTGGTGGGGGCCGCAGAAACGAAGGATCTCGAGGCCGCCATGGATGTGGTCCTGAGCATCAAGATCTCCAGCCACATGGCCGGCGCGGAACGGCTCTCAGCCTTGGCCGCGGAGGCCCAAGCGGCCGTGGCGGCCTACGATTTTCCGGCACTGGACAGCATGGTCGAAGCCATCGGCCGGTGCGGCGCAGACACCATGGCGTTCCTCACCGATTCCCTGGGCCCGGCACGGCAGGACCGGTTCCAGGGCTGAAGAAGTGAAAACCCCCGGCACGCCATGCGTGCCGGGGGTTTCGTAATTCCTGGGGGACGGGTTAGGAAGCCGGGGTAAGCCGGTAGCCTACACCGCGCACCGTCTCGAGCCACCGCGGAGACTTGGAGTCGTCGCCGAGCTTGCGGCGCAGGTTCCCCACGTGGACCTCGATGGTGCGCTCGTCGGCGTCGCTGATGAACGACCCGGTGTCATATTCCTCGCCGCGCAGGCGCCGGACCAGATCAGTCTTCGTCCGCACGAGGCGGCCGCCTTCCAGCAGTGCATGCAGCAGGTCGAATTCGGTCCGGGTCAGTTCCACGGCCTGCCCGTTGATCTCCGTGGTGCGCGTGCCCGGGTCGAGTGTGAGGCCGTTGTGCCCGAATGCGCCCGGGGCAGCAGCCGCCTGCGGGGCCTGGACCGCTGCAGAAGCCGCGGCCGGCATTGGATGCGCGGCGCCGTCGTCGCCGGCCGGCACGCCGGACCCGGCGCCCTCGCCTTCCGAAGCGGATTCGCCGCGGGGACGGCGGAGCATTGCCGAGATGCGCGCGCGCAGCTCACGGGGGCGGAACGGCTTGGTGATGTAGTCATCGGCACCGGCTTCAAGGCCCATCAGGGTGTCGAGCTCTTCGGCGCGGGCCGTGAGCATCACAATGTAGGCGTCGCTGAACAGGCGCAGTTGGCGGATCACTTCGAATCCGTCGATATCCGGCAGGCCCAGGTCCAGGGTCACCACAGTGGGATTGTGAAGGCGGACCATCTCCACGCCCTCGGAGCCGTTAGGGGCCGTGTAGACCTTAAACCCCGACTGCTGCAGAACTGCGTTGAGAAGATCGCGGATATCTGCGTCATCTTCGACGATGACCGCTACGCGCTGTATTTCCATGCCTGTTTATTTTCCTGTCCAGCGAGACTTCGGATTGTCCGCTCCCCTTGCTCGGTATCTTACAGGAGCACCCCTATAATCTGAGCTACCACTATCGGAATCCGGGGGTTCCACTTTTATATGTCCAGTCTCGAAGGCCGCATAGCAGCCCTTTTGGGTTTCAAAACGCAGTTGTACGAACTCAATCTCCGGAGGCGGCTGCTAATCAGCCAACTGCCCCTGGTTATTTCGGTTGCCGTGGCGCTTCCCATCGCGGCACTGGTGGACCCGGGTCTTTTTGGCAATACGGCCTTTCAATTCGGTCTGGTTCTGCTGGTTTTCCTTACGGCCGCGTGTGTGGCGATACCGTGGGAACGCCACCGGCCCCTGGCTTATTGGATCATTCCCGTGCTCGATTTCGCAGTAGTGGGCGGCCTGTACTACGACGGCCGCACCTCGGTCATCGGACTGAGTTTCCTGTCGATTTTCCCGGTTTTCTGGATGGCATGGTCCGGTTTGGCTCCACGCACGGCGGGGTTGCTGAGCTACGCCTGCACCACTTTGGTGCTGTGGGCGCCGCTGGTGACCACAGGAGCCTCGTCGCCCCGGGAACTGGCGGCACCCATGCTCATTCCGATCATCATGATGGGCACTTCAATGGTGGTTTCCACCGTTGAGCGCGATGGAAAAGTCCATCGCGCACGCCTGATGGAGGCGGAAGCACAGCTGCAGGGAAGCCTGCAGGAGACCCGTGTCCGTTCACAACTCCTGGACGGAGTGCTGGAGACCGTGGACGTGGGCGTGATGGCACTCGACGCCAAGGGCCGCACCATCCTGATGAACAGCCGGCAGCGAAGCAACCATGCCCTGGCCAACTTGGATGCCGGCTCGCCCGACGGCGAGAACGACCTCATCTTCGGCCTGGACCAGGTAACCCGACTGCCCCATGCGCAGCGCCCCACGCAGCGGGCACTGCGCGAAGAATCCTTCTCCGACGTTATTGTGTGGGTGGGCGCCGGTGAACGCCAACGTGCCTTGGCGGTATGTTCACGGTCCCTGCGCGACAACGGTGAATTCTCCGGATCGGTCCTGGCCTACAGCGATGTCACCGACATGGTCAACGCCCTCAATGCCAAGGAAGACTTCGTGTCCAGCGTGTCGCACGAACTGCGCACGCCCCTGACATCGATCATCGGCTACCTCGACCTGGTCCTCGAGGACCTGGAGCCCGCGGCGGTCCCGGACCATATCCAAAGTGCACTGCAGGTGGCCCAGCGCAACGCCGAACGCCTGCTGCTTTTGGTGGCCGACCTGCTGACCACCGCTTCCGGAACCATGCACCTGCACCGCAGGGACACCGACGTCGCCGAACTGGTCCGGGCGAGCCTGGACAGCGCCAGACGCCGGGCCGAGGCAGTAGATGTGGCCCTGAAGTGTGATTGCGAGCCGGGCCTGGAAGCCACGGTGGACCCGGACCGGATTTCCCAGGTGCTGGACAACCTCCTCTCCAACGCCATCAAGTACTCCCCCGACGGCGGCACAGTCACGGTCCGCTCCCGCCGGGCGGAGGGGAACCTTCTCCTGGAGGTCCAGGACAACGGCATTGGCATGAGCGAGTCGGACCAGCGGGACGTGTTCACGAAGTTCTTCCGGACCGGGCAGGTCAAAAAGGCCGCGATCCCCGGGGTGGGCCTCGGACTGGTCATTACCAAATCCATTGTGGAAGCCCACGGGGGACGGATTTCCTTCGTTTCAGAACTGGGCAGGGGCACTACGTTTCGGGTCGAGATTCCCGTGCACACGGCCGCGGATATCCCATTGCCTGTTTACTAACCGGGCCACACCCTCACCGGCGCCAGACAGGGCCGGTACTCAGCTTCCGCACGCCCGCTACTTGGATTCTGCCGTGTGGATAGGGCCTGAACCCAGACGATAGGCTGGTGGGGACTTCATCCGCCGGATCCATAGGGGAAATGTGCGTCTTTCAGTCATCGGCTGCGGCTACCTCGGCGCCGTTCATGCCGCATCAATGGCCAAACTGGGGCACGAGGTCATCGGGATCGACGTCGACCAGTCCAGGGTGGACGAGTTGTCCGCCGCGAGGGCACCCTTCTTCGAGCCGGGGCTTCCCGAACTGCTGGCCGAAGCCGAGGCCACCGGCCGGCTGAAGTTCAGCACGGACATGGCGGACGCCGCCGGGGCGGATGTCCACTTCATTTGTGTGGGTACCCCGCAGCGGAAAGGCGAATACGCCGCGGACCTGCGCTACGTTGATGCCGCCGTTGCCGGCCTCGCGCCATACCTCAAGCCCGGCAACGCGGTGGTCGGCAAGTCCACCGTTCCCGTTGGCACGGCGGCGAGGCTGGCCGAGCAGCTGGAGGAAGACGCGCCCGGGGCCGTACTGGTGTGGAACCCCGAGTTCCTGCGGGAAGGCCATGCCGTCCAGGACACCCTCTCCCCCGACCGGTTTGTGTACGGCGTGCCCGCCGGCCCCGCCGGTGAAGCCGCAGCCGCTGCCCTGGACGAGGTCTATGCCGTTCCCCTGGCCACCGGCACGGCCCGGTTGGTGGTGGACTATGCCACCGCTGAACTGGTGAAGACGGCCGCCAACTCTTTCCTGGCCACCAAGATCAGCTTCATCAACGCGATGGCCGAGGTATGCGAGGCTTCCGGAGCGGACGTAACTGCGCTGGCTGACGCGATCGGCATGGACGAGCGGATCGGGCGGAAGTTCCTCAATGCCGGAGTCGGGTTCGGGGGCGGCTGCCTGCCCAAGGACATCCGTGCGTTTATGGCACGTGCCGGTGAGCTGGGTGCCGATCAGGCCCTGACTTTCCTCCGCGAGGTGGATGCCATCAACATGCGCCGCAGGTCCAAGGTCGTGGAAATGACGCGGGATATCTGCGGCGGTTCGCTGCTCGGCAAACGCGTCACCATTCTCGGTGCCGCCTTCAAACCGGACAGCGACGATGTCCGGGACTCGCCTGCCCTCAGCGCAGCCGCGCAGCTGCAGCTGCAGGGGGCAACCGTCACGGTCACCGATCCCCAGGCCCTGCAGAACGCCAAGGGACGCTTCCCGGAACTCAACTATGAACCGGTTACGGAAAACGCCATGCAGAACGCCCACGCCCTGGTCCTCCTGACCGAGTGGAAGGAGTACCGGAGCCTGGATCCGGTAGCCACCGCAGCCATGGTGGCGGAGAAGAACATCATTGACGGGCGCAACGTCCTGGACTCCGGCCGTTGGCGGGCGGCCGGCTGGAATTACCGGGGCATGGGCCGTCCCTAGTCCTCCTCCAGCACCTGTTTCCACCAGGCACGGAGGTTCTCCCGGAAGATAGCGGCGGTGTACTGCTCCTCGTAGGCGCGCCGCGCCAGCCGGCCCATCGCCAGGGCCCGGGGACGGTCCACCTGCCGCAGGACGGTAGCCAGGCCGGCCGTGTCGCCGGGCTCGTACAGCCAGCCGGTAACGCCGTGGGTCACCACATCGGCCAGCCCGCCGGCGTTGCTTCCCAGGACGGGTTTGCCCCGGGCGAACGCTTCAATGGCCACCAAACCAAACGGCTCCGGGCTGGTGGACGGGACCACCATCACATCTGCCGCGTCCACGTAGGGAGTAATGTCCGGAACTTCTCCCACCACCCGCACTGATTCGGGTTGCCGTAGTCCGGCAGCCATGGCCGCGACGTCCACGGCGTTCCCGGTGGCCGGCGGGCCGCCCAGGATGCTGAGCGTTCCCGGCGGATCCCCCGCGTCCCACGCGGACAGCAGGCACTCATGGCCTTTCCACGTATTCCACCGCCCTGCCATCACAAAACGAAGCGGTGTCCCGGCAGGGCCGTCCGGCTGTGCCTCCGGCCCAGTTTCCTCCGGCCCGCCGTGTCTTTGCGGGGCGGGCAGGTCCTCCACCCCGTTGGCAATAACGTGCACTTTATGCCGCAGGGCCGGCGGCACGGAATCCGCACAGGCGCGGGAAATAGCTATCCAGTCCGTGGCAAACCGGGACAGGATCCGCAGTACCACTGCTTCGGGTCCGGACCATATTTCCTGGATATGCAGTACCACCCGGGGAATGCGCAGCATCCGGGCAATGGGAGCCAGCAACAGGAGCGCACTGGTGGAGCAGTAGAGTACCTGCGGGCGCAGCCGAATCAATGCCGGCAGCACTGAAGCCAGCTGACCGGCAAGCAGGAGCAGGCCGCGTACCGAAATCAACCGCCGTCGAAGCACCGGCATATTCCGCCGGACGTGGCGGAATCCGAGGCGTCCCAATTCGTCACTGAGCTGTGCACCCTGTGCCGGGCCGGCGTCGGCCCCCGGGGTGCGCGGCAGCCACACCACGAGGTCCTCCCTGCGATTGGGCGGCACCGACTGCACCACTTGGAGCAGCACCCGGTCTGCGCCGTACATCTCGTTGGAAGAGTGCACACACAGAATGCCCGAGCGGGCTCGTAACGGTCTGCCCAGGCGCATGCGTGTCTCCCCGTGTCGTGTGCGTACAAACAGGCTAGGAAGCTGCCCGCCGCCCGCGGAACACTCGTTTGCTACCTACGGGAGTACTTTCAGCCGTTTACCCGTACCTACCTAGTCAGGCCCTGGTCCGAGGACCGGTTGCTGCGGTGCCCCAGCCGCCGGCGGCCTGTTAGCATCCTGCGTTCGGCGGTCCGCTTCGCCTGCCCGCGCTTCGGCCCGACCTCTGCCCCCCGACCTCTGCCCCGACCGCTTGCCTAGCCCGAGGTGCACGTATGTCCGACACCACCGCACAGGCCTCCTCCAACCCGCGTCCGGCCCGGTTGACGCCGTCGGGCACCCTGCGTCCCACCCACCGAACCGCGGTAGGTGCCGCGCCGGTCTTAGTGGGTCTCATCGCGGTGGCGGTGTCCCTGTTCCTGGCCTGGCAGCCCGCATTGTGGACGGATGAAGCGGTGACCATTTCCGCTGCGTCCCGAAGCTGGTCCTCGCTGTGGTCCATGCTCGGCGAGGTGGACGCGGTGCACGGCGCCTATTACGCGCTGATGCACCTGTGGGGCTCGGTCTTCGGCTTTTCCGAAGCGGCGCTGCGCCTGCCCAGCGCCATCGCCGTCGGCTTCGCAACCGCAGGACTGTACCTGGCGGCCCGGGCGCTGGACGGGCCCCGCACCGCGTTTGCCGCAGCAGCCGTTTTTGCGGTCCTGCCCAGGACCACCTGGATGGGGATGGAGGGACGGTCCTTCGCTCTCAGCACCGCCGTCACGGTTGCCCTGAGCTGTGCTCTGCTGGCCGGTGTCAGCAGGCGGCGCCGGCGCTGGTTTGTGCTCTATGGCCTGCTCGCGGCAATAGGTGTCATCCTCAACATCTACGTCCTTTTGGCCGTGGTTTCCCACGGCCTGTACATATTGCTGCTTCCACGGGCCCGCCGGGCATTGCTGGCATGGTCTGGCGCTGCGGCGGGCGGCGTGCTGGCAGGGGCCCCGGTGGTGATTGCAGCGGTCCGCCAAGCGGGGCAGCTGGGCACCCCTGACCTCACCCTGCAGGAGTTGGCACGAAAGGTACTGGTGGACCAGTGGTTCCTGGGTGAAACACCAACAAACGCTGCAGTCTCCGGGTCCGGGAACGGGCTGTGGCAGCCCGCCGCGGTGATCCTGGCCGGTGCCGCATGGCTGCTGGCCGCACGTGCCCTGCGGGCGCCGTCCCGGCCGCTGCTGGCCTTCGCGCTGCCGCTGCTCTTGGTGCCTACCGCAGCTCTTGTGTTTTACTCGCTGGCCGCCTCACCCATCTACAATCCCCGCTACCTGTCCCTGACGGTCCCGGCCATGGCCCTGCTCATCGGAGCGGGCCTTGCGCGCCTGCGGAGCCCCCGGGCAGTGGCCGCCCTTGGCCTGCTGTGCGCGCTGATCCTGCCGGTCTACCTCTCCCAACGGAGCGAGGGAGCGAAGGACTCGTCCGACTGGGCCCGGGCGGCCGGCTATGTGCAGGCCCACGCCAACCCGGGGAACGGCATCTACTTTGGGCCGCGGCGGGCCCCGGAAGGGCCGCTGGTGGATCAGACCCAGCGCCGCATCAGCACCGCGTATCCGGAGGCCTTCGAGGGCCTGCGGGACGTGACGGTCCTGGCAACGGGCGAAGCGGACGGCAGCTTGGACGGGACGTCGCTGCGGCTTCAGGACAGTACCTCCCGGATCAAAGACATTAACCGGGTCCTTGCCGTCCGCCGCGCCGACTACCCGCCGGAGCTGACAGCTGCGGAAGACCGCTGGTTCGTCGAGCAGGGGTTCACGGCCGTGGACGCCTGGTCCGGAACCACCAACCGCATCACCGTGTTTGAGCGGAAGAGCGGCGGCAGCAGTTAGGCGGCACAACGGTGGCACAACGACGGCGCGGCTCAGGCCGCGCTGAGCACCGCATCTTCCAGGGCCACCCAGGCCAGCATGGCGCACTTGACCCGGGCCGGGTAGCGGGAAACACCGGCGAAAGCTGCCGCGTCCCCCAGCACCTCTTCGTCCGGTTCGATGGTTCCACGGGACCGCATCAGCTCACGGAAGTCCTGCACCAACGCGAGGACTTCCTGCCGGTCCAACCCTGCGGCCATGTCCGTCAGCACTGATGCCGAAGCCATCGAGATAGAACAGCCCTGTCCTTCCCAGCTCACCGCATCCAGCCGGGATCCGTCCATCACCGCGCGGAGGGTGATTTCATCGCCGCAGGTCGGGTTCAGCTGGTGGGACTCTCCGGACCCGGCACCGGCAGGAACGTCCAGCAGCCCGTCGCCGTGCCGGTCCTTGGCATGCTGCAGGATGATCTGCTGGTAGAGCTGCTGCAGGTCGGAACTCATTTACTTCACCCCAAAAAATGGCCGGACGCCGGCTACCGCGGCAAGGAAGGCATCGACATCGTCCGTTGTGTTGTACAGGTAGGTGCTGGCCCGGGTGGTGGATACCAGTCCCAGCCGGCGGTGCAGGGGCTGGGCGCAGTGGTGGCCCACCCTGACGGCAATGCCCTGGTCATCCAGGAACTGCCCGACGTCATGGGAATGGACGCCAGCGACGTCGAAGGTCGCCAGCCCGATCCGTTCGACGCCCGCCTTCGGACCCAGTACGCGGATGCCCTCGATCTGCTCCAGTCCGCTGACCAGGCGTCGTCCGAGTTCAGTTTCCCAGGCATGGATGCGCTCCATACCGGTTTCCTGCAGGTAGTTCACCGCTGCGGCCAGGGCCATGGCCTGGGAAATGCGCTGGGTGCCCGCTTCGAACCGCTGGGGTGCAGGAAGGTACTCCGCCTTGTCCATGGTCACGGTAGTGATCATGGAACCGCCCGTGAGGAACGTGGGCATGGCGTTCAACAGGTCCGCCTTGCCGTACAGCACGCCGATCCCGGTGGGGCCGAGCATCTTGTGGCCGGAGAACGCGGCGAAGTCCACGTCGAGCGCTTTGACGTCCACCGGCAGGTGCGGCACGGACTGGCAGGCATCCAGCACCACCAGGGCTCCGTGCCCGTGCGCCATCTTTACCAGGGTTTGCACCGGGTTGATGGTGCCCAGGACGTTGGAGGCGTGAGAGAACGCCAGGATGGCGGTGCGGGGACCAATAATGTTCTCCGCTTCCTCCAACAGGAGTGCCCCAGTGTCATCCACCGGAATGTACCGGAGGGTGGCACCCGTGCGGAAAGCCAGTTCCTGCCAGGGAATCAGGTTGGCGTGGTGCTCCATTTCCGTCACCACAATCTCGTCCCCCGGGCCCAGGGCGAAGCGCCTGGCGGCGGCACCTCCGCGGCCCAGCGAGGCGTTGGAGAACGCGTAGGTCAGCAAGTTCAGCGCCTCTGTGGCGTTGGAGGTCCACACAATTTCGTCCGGCCGCGCGTTAATGAAACCGGCTACGGTTTGCCGGGCGTCTTCGTAAACGTCGGTGGCGGCAACTGCCAGCGTGTGGGCGCCGCGGTGGACGGCGGAGTTGCGCTGCTCGTAGAACTCCTGCTCCGCTTCAATCACGCTCAGCGGGTTCTGGGACGTGGCCCCGGAGTCCAGGTACACCAGCGGATGGCCGTTGACCTCTTGGTGCAGGATGGGGAAGTCGTTGCGGATGCGTTCAACTTCGGCGTTGTCCATCGGGCCTTCGGCATGGCGGAGGCTGACTGGAGTGGAAACCACGGGCACGGAAGACTCCTAGAAGGGAAAGGTGTGCACCATTACGCAACACGACTATGCCCTAATCATTCCACGCTGCACCCCGGTGTGCACCTGAGCACTGCCTTAGTTCGCCGCCGGCTTGCTCCGAATGGACCGGAACTCCACGGCCGGCGGCCCGTCGTAATTCCGGCACAGGAAAAAGTAACCGCCCCGATACGTGTTGTTGCGGGCGGACACCGTCCGTTCTCCGTCCCCGTCCAGCCGTGCCACGGATACTTCGTCCGGGGTTACTCGCACCTCGTAACGCATCCAGTCCCCCGGCACCGGCCGCGTTGCCGCGCTACTGCCCAGCACGTAGCCGGAAGTCTCGCCGGCCTGGCGTCCGAAGAGTTCCAGGGTGCCGTCCGTCCGCTGCACGAAGTGGTACCCGCCGGAGGACGCAGCCTCCCGGATGCGGTAGGGCGCGTCATTTGCCTGGCCGAAGGCGAGCCCGGCGTGCCCGGCCTCGTCGGGAAGCTTGTCCGGCCAGCGCATTTCAAAGGAGATCCTGTACCCCGCTTCGCCGTTGAGCGGACACATGGATCCCATGCAGTAACTCGCCTTGACCGGATGGTCCAGCCGGATCGAGGCTGTGGCCGGTTGGATTACCGGCTGATGGGTCCAAGCCAGTGCATAGGGCAGGTCGCCGGCTGCACGCACTCCGCCGGCAAAAGAGTCGGCGTCCGCCCGGGGCGCATCGGTGGTGACATAAGGGAGGTTCGCGCAAATGATGCCGCGGGCACCGAGGCGCACCATGCGGTCCCGTTCGAATCTGGTGTGGATGTCCCAGGTCAGCACGGGCTTGCCATATTCCACGGCCCGTTCCACCTCGCCGTCCGGGGCGCTCCAATGCAGTCCCACCAGGTCGAACCGCTCGGCCAGCTGCGCCGTGAGCTTGACGGATTCGTCTTCTGCGAAGTAGCCCCATGTCAGGTAGCCGCGTTCTTTCACTGCTGGGGTTTGCCGGGCGGTACCGGACTGCTTCCACACAAAGTGCCGTGTGGGTTCCGGATACTTGTCCATGATGTCGAGCAGGTCTGCGGGGTCGCCGGATGCCTTGTCCTCCAGAAAGATCACGCACGACGCCGCGTACTGGTCCAGCACATCCGTCAGCTTGGGCAGCGGCACCCCGGGACTGTTCGGGCCCAGCCAGGCTTTGGCGTTGTTGGACAGCTCCAGCAGTTCCTCGTAGGTGCTCCGGGCGATTTCCTTGTCGACGCCGGTCATGCGGAGTGTATTGGGGTCATGGTGGCAGACGAACACATTGTCCGATGTCCGGTGCACGGAAATTTCCAGCGCCTCGGCCCCTGCCTCGACCGACCGCCGATAGGCTTCCGCCGTGTGTTCAGGCCAGTTGTCCTGCGACCCCCGGTGGGCGGCGTAAAAGGGCTCGCGGGTCAGCAGGTCCTCCACCGTTGCGATGCTGTTCGCAGCGGGCGGGGCCACCCGGGCCCCTGCATGGCACCCGGTGGCCGCCATACCGAGGCCTGCCCCGGCCAACAGGAACACGCTGCGGCGGGAAATTCCAGCACCGGTGGCGCCGCCGGAGGCGGCAGCTGCCAGCTGCATGCGCCCATGCCCGTGCCCGTTCATTCCGTTCCGGCTGCCCGGACCGGCACGGCTGCCAGCGGCGCCGATCCCGCGTGAGTATGGACCCCGCCGGCGGGCTTCCCTGTCCCGAGGTGCCCCGCTGTGCCGCGCGGCCTGTCGGTTTCCACCCGGCGGTCACCTTCGGCTACCACCAGGGCAATGACGGTCCACAGCAGGATGGCTGCAGCTGAACGCGTGGCCAGTCCGCTGTAGGTCTGCGGAATGGCAATCGCCAGCAGGCCGGCGACGGCCAGCCCGCTGCGCAGCGTGCGGCGGAAATTCATCAGCACGAGCACAGCAAGCAGGCCGAAGTACAGCACGCTGAAGAACAGGCCGAGGTCCACGCCGTACATCAGGAAGGAGTTTTCCAGGCTGGTGCCCAGCCCTCCTTGCTCTGCCACCCGGTAGCTGCCGCTGATGCCCTGCCCTTCAAAGAGAAACTCGGGCCACCTGTTCAGCACGGTAAGGACCGCAGACGTTCGGGCGGCAGCCGAACCGTTGTCATCCTCCAACCGGTGAAGCAGGCCTTCGGCGAGGGGCCCGGAGAGAGCCCAGACCACCAGCGCACCCAGGACACCCACCAGGCCGATGCGGGCCGCAACGGGTTTCCGCGTGGCTGCCGCCACGAAAAGGACCGCTGCTGCAATAACAACCAGTCCAACCCTGGACTGGCTGACCAGGACGCCCGCTCCGAACAGGGCAAGCAAGGCAACCTGCTGCCATACACGCCGCAGGGTAACGACCAGCGGTGCCGCCACGCAGGCCGCCAGGGATAAGGTGAGCGGCTGGTCCAGCAGACCCATCCATCTAGGGCCCTCGGGGTTGAACCAGTATCTGGTCTGGAAGCCCTCCTCATAAAACAGGACGTTCCCGGTTACGCGCTGGGCCAGTGCGACCAGGCAAACGAACGCGGCAAGCGCCAGCAGCCCGTTGCGCAGCCACGGCACCACCCGCGCGTCGCGGGCGGCGTTGCCCACCACGAACAGGAAGAACAGCACCGGGGCCACGATCTGGTCTACAAGCAGGATGCCGCCCTCGCCCTCCCCGTTGACAGCAGTACTGAGAATGGCAGCCCCCAGCACGGTGGCCAGCACCACTACTGCGTAGATGTGGCGCGCTGCAGCGTCGGCCAGCACATGCGGTTCAAAGGCCAGCTGGACAACCAGGATTGCGAAGATCAGCCAGGTGGCGGCATGGATTGAAAGCCAGCCGTCCGCCTGGCCCGTCAATAGATAGCTGCCGGCAGCCGGAACCGTGAACCAGAGGCCCACGACGGCGAGCGCCGCTGCCGCAGGATGCCTGCGCAGCACCACGGCTGCCACAACGCAGATGAGGATCCAGGGAAGAAGCTGCATCTAGGCCGCCTTCCGCCACAGCATGCCCAGCGTGAAACAGCTAGTGTGCAACATCTGCCGGTTGTTCCCGCGTCGCCTGCCGAGCCGCGGGCATGTGCTCCCTGCCGCGTGAGCGGGCCACCACCAGGAGTACGCCTGCCGAAAGTCCCAAAAGCCCGCCGATGGCCAGATTCACCAGCGGCCGCGGCCGGACCGGTTCCTCGGAGGTGGAAGGGCCGGACACCACGTTCAGGACCGTTTCGGCGGATGTTCCGCTTTCCAGGTCACTGACCATGTTGCCGAACGTGCCGGCAATCTGGGTGGCGATCTCGTCTGTTGTCTCCCGCTCCGGGTCCCGGACGTTCACAGTCAACGTCAGTGTGTCCGGGTCTCCGATCCCCGTGATGCTTTTCTTGACGACCTCAGCGTCCAGGTCAACGCTGCTCGCACTGACTATCCGGTCAATGAACTGCTCACTGGTCAGCAACGCGGCGTAGGCGGTGATCCTGCCGCGGACCAGTTCATCCGATTGGAGTGCACTCTGCCTTTCGGTGCTGGGTGCCACCACATAAAAAGTGACGGTGCTCTGATATAACGGCTGCACCAGAGCCGTGACGATCATTCCCCCGCCCAATCCAAGGGCCAGGCACAGCAGTACCACCCACCAGCCCCGAACCAACGCACGTGCATAATCCACAAGTTTCATAGCGAGACCCAATCCCTCGACGAGTGAAATCCCGCAATTTGTACCACGCCGTCCGTACGTGTTTGGGGGTCCTGAATACTGCTCTTTTCCGAACAATTACTTACCGTTTCCGGCAGCGCAAAACACTCTGGACGGCACCCGCTCCAGCACATACTGTTCCGTTCCGATGCAGGTCTCCCCCCGCCCGGATCCTCTTCCCGGCAGGGGATTCACCGCCGGTGTGCCTCCGGGCTCCGGCCAAGGGGGTAACGCAGTGGCGGACTCAAACGCCGTACGTGACGGCAGCGCAGGTCCCGGCGGGGAAAGCCGCATGGGGGCGCGCTCAGCCAGCGGTGTTCGCTGGAGCCTGCTGGCGGTCATGTCCAAGCAGGGGTTCCAAATGCTCTCCGCAGTGGTCCTCGCACGCCTGCTGGGACCTGAAAGCTACGGGGTTATCAGCGTCGCCAGCCTCTACATCGTATTCACCACGCTCCTGATGGACCAGGGGTTGTCCTCCGCCCTGATCCAACGCCCCCGCCTCAGCCGCCGCGCGGCCGGCGCCACCTTCACGCTGAACATCGCTCTCGCCGTCGCCGTCGCCGCGCTGACCTGGTTCTGTGCCCCTGCCATTGCCGGATTCTTCCACGTGGACGGACTGGCCGGGCTGTTGCGGCTTATCGCCCTTGCCCTCCCGCTCAAGGCCCTGAGCATCACTCCCCGGGCACTGCTCTCCCGCGACCTGCGCTTCCGGGGCATCGCTGCCGCCGACGTCGGTGCCGCGGTCATGGGCTGCGCCGCCGGTATTGCCGCAGCTGTTGCCGGTGCCGGCTACTTCGCCGTGCTTTACCAAACGGTGCTCACCGACCTGGTCACGGCCGGAGTGCTCCTTGCCTGCACCCGCGGCCCGGCACCCAACCTGCACCTCGGCGAGGTCCGGCCCCTGCTGGGTTTCAGCATCGGCGTGTTCGCCACCAACGGGCTGGCCTACTTCTCCCGCAACGCAGACAACATCCTCGTGGGACGGGTGCTGGGCGTCGCTTCCCTGTCGCTGTATGCCATGGCTTACCGTGTGCTGGTGGTACCGGTCCAGTTGATCGGACAAACCGTCAACAGGGTGATGTTTCCGGCCTTTTCCCGGCTTGCCGCGGACCGTGCGCAGGTTGCCGCGCAGCTGCAGGCTGCCATGTCGCTGCTGGCGGCCTGCGTTATACCGCTGATGGCCTTCGTGGCCTGTGCCGCTCCCGCCCTGGTGCACCTGCTGCTTGGGGATGAATGGCTCGCCGCCGCACCGCTGATGAGCGTCCTGGCCATTGGGGGCGCCCGGGAAACGGTGTTCTACATTGCCCCGTCGCTGATGAAAGGGCTGGGCAAGGCCGGGCTGAACCTCCGCTACGAGCTGCTGGCCACGGCTGCGCAGCTTGGCGGTATTGCTGCCGGGCTCCAGTTCGGCCTCATGGGAGTGGCCGCGGGTTACACAGCAGCCGGTTTTGCCCTGACGCCGGTACTGATGTTCCTGCAGTCCCGGCTCTCAGGTGTGGGTATCGGGGCGCAGGTGCGGATCCTCTGGCCCCCGGTGCACGCCAGCCTCTGGGGCAGCGCCGCGTACCTGACGCTGGGGCGGGTGCTGCCCGGACCCGGCATCGAGTTGTCGATGGGATTGGCGGTCTTTGTGTGCACCGCCGCCGGAGTGCTGTTCCTGGCCCACCGCCGCACCGTGCGTTTCCTTTTGCCGCTGTTCCGCCGGCTGTTGCGGCCACGCAATCCAGTACCTGTCCGAGGAGGCCAAGCATGACCACATCTGCTCCCGGTGCCGAACCCCGGGTTCCTGCTCCCCCGGCGGCGGCAGGCCCGGTTCCCGCTCCGCTGGGTACGCTGCAGGCGCAGCTCATCATCGCGGTCCTTACCTACAAGCGGCCGGAGGACCTCGCCGTCGCCCTGCCGCGGCTTCTTGCCCAGGCCCGCAGCGCGCCGGTTCCAGCCCAGGTACTGGTGGTGGACAACGATCCCGACGGCGGTGCCCGCGCCACCGTAGCTGCCGCCGGCGACTCACACCTGGTCTATGTCCACGAACCCCGGCCGGGCATCGCCGCTGCCCGCAACCGTGCGCTCCGGGAGGCCTACGCCGTCGCGGATCTGCTGGCCTTTATCGATGATGACGAAGTGCCCTCGGAACAATGGCTGGACCGGCTGGCCGCCCTGCAAAAAGAGTCCGGGGCAACCGCCGTGGTCGGTCCGGTCCTCTCCGAGTACGAGGTGCAACCCGATGAATGGATCACGGCCGGAGACTTCTTCCGGCGGCGCCGGCTGGCTACCGGTTCCGTCCTCAGCGTGGCCGCAACCAACAACCTGCTCCTGGACCTGAACCGGATCCGGTCCCTTGGCCTGGAATTCGACGAACGCTTCGGACTCAGCGGCGGATCGGACACCCTGTTCTCCCGGCAGCTGGTCCGCGCGGGCGGAAAAATGCTGTGGTGCGACGAGGCTGCGGTTGTGGACCGTGTGCCCGCATCCCGGCTGACGCGCCGGTGGGTGTTGCTTCGGGCGTTCCGAAGCGGCAATTGCCATTCGCGGGTAGCGCTGGCCACCAGCCCTACCGCAGGTGCCCGGGCCGCTGCCCGGATCCGGCTCCTGGGTCCGGGGACGGTGCGTTGCGCGGGAGGAGGAGCCCGGTGGCTGCTCGGAGCGCTTCTGCGGTCCCCGGCGCACAATGCCAAGGGTTTGCGGACTGCGGCGCGGGGAGCGGGTATGGTCACGGGTGCCTTCGGCTATGTCTTCAGCGAGTACAAACGCAAGTGAGTCCCGTGCCAATTGAGTCCCGTGCAGGGGACCAGAGGCGCAGCCATAAGCGGACAGCGAAAAGCGGGGCCGGCGCCCGGGGCGGTGCCGCCGACGGGTTGACTTATCCAACCGCGGTTGGTTGCGCGGGGGGCGGCCACCCGCCGCCCACCCCACCCCCCACCCCCCACGCGCGCCCCCCCCCCCCCCCCCCCCCCCGCTTCCGGTTTCACTTATCCATCCGCGTTTTGATCCGCGGCTGGACCCCTACTGGGCCGTGACCCGCAGGTTGTCAAAGGCTGCCGTCACAGGGACGTTGGTGGTGCCCCCTGAGATGTAGCCCGTCAGGGCAACTGTTCCGGGCTGCTGCAGCCCGGCAGTGGTGTCCGTTGCCGTGACTGTCCATGCTGACGGCTCGGAGCCGCCGGCCGGCCAGACCTTAATACCGAGCGCGGTGGACCCCGACCCTACTGCCGAGAAACGAACAGCCAACTGGCTTCCCGCCGCGTACGTCAGCCCGGGTACGGTCTTGGTGGCCACCTTCGTGGAGGTTCCGCCGGCCACCCGGACCAGGTCCACGGTTACGGCCCCTGCCGCCGAAACCTTGACCACACCCTGGTATTCACCGGCGGCAGCCTTGCGGGCCGCAATGGTCAGAAACGCTCCGCCGCCGTTGGGTACCTTGTCCAGCGCAGTGTCCACCCTGACCACGGAATCCTGCTGCGCCAGGTTGAGCCGAGCGGTCAGGCCGAGTCCGGCCTTGTTCAGGGACATCTTTCCTGCCCCGTCGACCGACCACAGGCCGGCGGAGCCGGTATGCGTCCAGGCCCCGCCGGTGGCGGCTGTGCCCCACCCGCCGCTGCCGGTCCGTCCGAAGTCATCCGAGGCCCCTGCACCAGGCTGCGGCTGGGGCTCCGGTTCGGGCGCTGGCCCGCCGGGCGCCCCTACGGGCACGTTGACCCGAAGGATGTCGCTCTTGACGGTGTTGCCCAACGGATCCGTGGCCACAATGCGGTAGCTGTGCTCCCCCGCTGCAAGCCCGGTGTTGGTGAAACTCAGGTTGGGCCGGTTGTAGAACCGCGAGGTTTGGGTAGTGGTGTACACGGGTGTGGGGTTGCTGTCCCGGATCACCTGATAGGTCAGGGACTCATTGTCCCGGTCCCAGTTGGACTTCCAGTCCACCTGGACTGATCCTGCGGATTTATACGTCAGCGTGGGGTTGAACTTGGCTCCGCTGACCCGCGGGCCGTCGGCATTGGGGGCAACCTGCCGGACGGCGAACCGCACCAGCCCCTGCTGCGGTTTGTTGTTGACGTTGCGGAACTCGCCCGCCATGGTCACATACTGCTCGTTTCCGGCCACTGCCCACGGTCCCTGGCTCTGGCCGCTGGCTGTGCCGGTATCCAGGTCGGGGAACCAGTTGAGCATGCTCGGAGAGGCAATCCCGGTGAAGGACGGCCAGCCCTGCGTGTCCTTCGCCATAACCCCCGTGGCGGCTTTGCTGAACGCCACGGCCCGGTGCTCAACCCGCGGGTTTACTTCCGGGAATCCGCCGAAGTTCCGGCAGTCATGATTATGTCCGGCAACGTAGACAGCGGTGGAGGAGGCCCATACGCCGTAAGTGTCGCCGTGGCAGTCCTCCACCCACTGCAGGTTGCCGTCCCCCCACTTGCCGGAGAAGGATCCCTCGAGGTTACCGGTCCCGTTGGATGCCCGGTAGATGTAACCGGTGCCGTAGAAGTTCGTTCCGTCGGAGGAAAGCGAGAGGATGGCCGCATTGGTTCCGGAGTTGCGGACGGTGTTGTTCACGCCCAGGGACATGCTGGCGCCCGAAACCGCGTCCACCCGTCCCAAGCCGAAACCGGGGCGGGAGCTGCCGTTGAGCGTACTGAAGGCACCGCCGATGACCACTTGGCGGCCGTCGGGAGACACCACCAGCGCGTTAACCCGGTTGTCCGTCTTGGGATTCCAAGGCAGGAGTGCGCCGTCACCGGCGCGGAAGGCTGCCAGCCTGGAGCGGGAAACGGAGCCGACGTTACTGAAGATTCCACCCGCGTAAACCGTATCCCCGGCAGTGGCAATGGCACGGACCGTGCCTCCGACCTTCGGATTGAAGCTGGAGATCACGGAACCGTCGGCCGCGTTCAGCGCGACGATCCGTGAGCGGGCCGTGCCGTTCACCTGGGTGAATTCGCCGCCCACGTAGATCCGTGATCCGTCCGGGGACGCAGCAATGCTCAGCGCCTGCCCGTTCAGGTTCGCGGTAAACGGCAGGAGTTCTCCCGTCGAGAGCCGGTACGCCAGGACATTGTTCCGGCTGACGGTCTGGCTTCCGGCGGCGGCACCTGCCGGGCGTGCCTTGCTGAACTTGCCGGCCACATACACGGTGTCGCCCACCACTACCTGTTGCCAGGCGACGCCGTCGAGCTGCGCGGTGGGCAGCGGATCCGAGGATACCGTTACCGGTGTTTTCGGGTCGGCGGGGTTGACCGGTGCAGTGTCCGCGCTGGCACCGCCGGCCAGTGCAGTGAGCGCCGTAACCGTCAGGGCGCAGGTTGCTGCGAGCGCCGCAAGCTGGCGCAGGCCGCGGCCGGCCTGCCTGGTTCGGGAGCCCGGAACGGTGCGTTCCGGGCTTGTGGTTTCCGTGCTTCTATGCACGGCTGCTTTCTTTCTGTTCATTACGGTGTCCATCCGTTGATGGGTGCCATGCACCCGGGAGCAGTTGAAGCTGGACCGGTCTCCGGCCCAAGACAGCGGCCGGCCCCGGCCGCGCAACGTCTTCTTCTCGCGTTCGTGGAACCACGGTCATGGTTGATAGGCGCCCTCGATCATCCGTATGTCTTCCTCCGTGTACAGACCCCGGATCCATTCGTCATTGCGCCCCTGGGACACGTTGACGGACAGTAAACGGGTGTCCTGGCTGCCCGGGATAACCGGGAAGTGTCGCGGCACCGGGGAAACCTGCCGCACGGGAACGCCGCCGCGCAGGGCCACCCAGTGCAGCCATATGTCGTCCGCGGTAGGGCTCAGATCGCGGAAGGACGCTCCGGCCGAAGCCAACCGGTCCAGCATGTGCGGCGGGTAGAGGACACCGGACACCCCAAGTGCCAGGCTGTCGCGCCGTTTGTCAGCCGTGCGGCTGGGCACCCAGGAACGGTACTGCCCGATTGCCCCGCCGGTGACCGTCATTCGGTTGGCCCAATGGCAGCTGACGACGTCGGGCGACGCCGCGTAGGAGCGGAGCAGGGCATGCAGCCAGTGCCTCGGATAAATGATGTCGTCATCGGCGGTGACCAGAGGCAGCGTGTGCTTGGGGGTGGAGGCAACGTATGGGTAGTACTTGGTGTGTGGTCCGTAGCCTTCGCTCAGCCGAAGTTCCAGTCCCCGTGCCTGCAGCCGGGCAAGTTCCGCCGGCGGTGATGCAGCAACCCGCGGGTCCTCGACCCAGAGCAGCAACCGGCGGGGGCGGACCGATCCCCGCCCGATGGACTCGATGGCCAGGTGCACGGTCTCCAGGCGGCGGCCGTAAGAGGTCAGCGATACGACTACGGGGGCGGTTCCGGTCACCGGGGCGCCGGAGCGTGCATTCCGCATAGCCAGCAGCGGAGTTTCAGTCCGGGCCCGCAGATGGCGTCCGGCGCGGCGGGTGCTGCGGACGATCCGGCGCAGGGCCGCGGCACGGGGTTCCCGTCCCGGGAACGGCTTCGAGGTCAGGTTCATGGCGCAGGGACCGCCCCGTGGAAGGCCGCCACCGAGGCATCCACCGAGTAGTTCAGGTAGACCGTGACGTCGTTCCGGCTCTCCTTCGGAATCAGGAAGACAAAAATCCCGGTAACCGTTTCGCCCGGTTTGGCTTGGACCGGGAAGGCGGCCGTCGCGGGGCCGCTGAGCTCGGTGCAGGGCAGCCGGTCCGGTCCGGCTTCGACAGTGAGCACGGCGTTGCTGAGGTCCACCGGTTCGTTGCTGCCGTTGGCAACGCTGACAGTGAACCGGACCGACGGACCGCCAATCTCGCCGATACCGATGGCTTCGCCCTCCACGGCTTCCATTGACGCCACCCGTATGTCCAGGCCCCCGGCCTCGCTGGATCCGCCGTCAATGGCCACGGGTTCGGACACGGGCAGGTCTTGGGTAGCCAGCGATGGGTCTTCCGGTGCAACCGGTTCGACACCGGGTGCCGGCTGGGCCGCTGCCGTGCCCGGGTCTGCCGTTCCTGCCGGGGCGGGCTCCGCGGCTGGCGCCGATTCGGTAGCCGTCGCCCGCGGTGCCTGGGTGGTTGCCTCGCGGGATGCGGCCACGGCCGGAACGCCGCCGTCATTGCGCACGGCGTTAACCGCGATGAAGCCGCCCAGGACCACTGCGGCGGCAACTGCCGCCGCGAGCACCACACGCCGTCGTCGGTGCCCGGACCTCTCCGGCCGGGAGGAACCGTGCGGGCCGCTGCCCGAATCCGAGCCGTTCATGAGCGTGCCTCCAGCCGGGTCATGTCCAGGAACCATTTAGGTGCGGCGAGCGCCAGGTGCAGGAAGTTGAGGATAAAGACAGCGGTGTAGACGGGCACAAAAACCTCCGGCAGGGCGGTGAGCAGGAACAACAGGCAAAGGAAGCCGTAATCGGTGGGGATCAGGACAAGCGAGCGGCGCAGGTTTCCTGTCCGGACGGCGGCGGCTTGCCCGGCCCTAAGCGCGTGCCCGGTTTTCAACTGGTCGTTCAGGATCATGGCGAAGAAGGACACATTGGCCACCACCGTGAATCCCAGGGGAACCAGCAGCCAGGCCTGCTCCGGGCCGCCGTCGAGCCGGAACGCCCAGAGTGCCACGGCCAGGTGAAGGCAGGAGAGCTTGATGCTGTCCAGGAAGTGGTCCAGCCACTCCCCTGCCAGTGAGCTTCCGCCGCGCAGCCGTGCAACCTGCCCGTCAGCTGAATCGAAGGCGTAGCCCAGGACCAGGCAGAAGCAGATGCCGGCCGCGCTGAGCCAGGACGGTGCAGCCAGGGCCAGGATCAAGATGCCGCTGAAGGTGAACGCCGCGCTGACCGCACTCACGGCATTGGGCGTCATCCCCAGCAGGTGGCACGCCGCGGCCAGGTACCGTCCGGCCCGGCGGTTGACAAAGAGCGAATATGCCGGGGCTCCCGGCGCGGCCCGTTTCTGGGCAGCCGCCAGGGCGTGCACTGTGGCTGCATATCCCGGGGTCCGGCGTGACGCCCGGTGCGCGGGAGCGGCGGGCGCATGCGTTCTCTGCGTCACGATGCCGCCACCTCCCTCCGGCGGTGCCGGGCGGGCCGCGGGGGCCCTCCTTCCCCGGCAGCAAGTTCCTGCACCAGGCGTTCATATCCGCGGGATACTTCCGTCCAGTCGTAGCGTGCTGCTTCACGGGTGGACGCCCGGCCGCGTTCGGCTACGGCTGCGGGCGATTCCTCGGCGTCAAGAGCAAGTTTGGCTACGTCTTCGGCCGTCCGGAAGAACCGTCCGGCATCGCCCAGGACCTCGCGGTTGAAGCCGACGTCGAATGCATTGACCGCTGTGCCGGCACCCATGGCCCGCAGCAGGGACGGGTTGGTTCCGCCTACCGAATGCCCGTGCCAATAGACCCGGGCATTGGCGTACAGCTGGTCCAGCAGTTCCTGGTCCCATACACCGCCCAGGAAACGCACCCGGGAGTCGGCAGCGCGCCGGATGGCGGCGGTGTAGCGCTCGGAATAGGGTGCGCTGCCCACTACAACGAGCGGCAGCTCGGACCCGCTGTGCACATACCCCTCCACAATCAGGTGGACATGGTTTTCCGGTTCCATCCGGGCCACCACCAGCTGGTATTGGCCCGGCACAAGGTCCACCTCCGCCAGGCGCCGGCTGCCGGCGCCGCTGATCGCCGGAGCCCCGTACGTCAGCAGGGTGCTGTCAGCGCCGAACTTGTCCCGGTAGTAGTCCTGGATGCCTTGGGCGTCGGCGATCAGGGCATCGGAAAAGCGCACCGCCAGTGCCTCTGCGGCCCGGTAGTACCGCTGGCCCGCCGGCCCCCATTTGGCGCGCTTCCACTCCAACCCGTCCACATGCGTGGCCACCGGGATGCGTGCCGTGCGCAGCAGCGGCAGCCACGGTGAGTTGGCCGCGTTGAAGACTATGGCAGCATCGGGCCGGTGCCGCAGCAGGTGCAGCACGCTGAGGCCGGTGTGGGTCAGGGTCTCCAAGGTGCGCCGGTGGAGTGCCGGGAGATATACCAGCTCCATCCCGAGGTACTCGGTCTCGGACGTGTCGGTCTGGCTGTCGGTACGGCAGTAGACCGTAACCTCGTGCCCGCGTGCCGCAAGGCGTTGTCCCACCTGCTCCACGCAGGTCTCGAATCCGCCGTAGCGGGCCGGCACCCCGCGGGTCCCCACCATTGCGATGCGCAGGCCGGGCTGCACCTGCCGGGCCGGCCCCCTCACAGCCGCCCCCCGGCTGCGGCATCCAGGATTTCCAGGCTCCGGCGCAGCCGGGTACTGGACGTTTGGACTGTGTAGGGGAAGTACACGACTTCCACGCCGACGGCGGCAAAGGACTCCTCCAGTGCCGTTCCGGCCGGAGTGCCCCGCCAGTCATCACCCTTGAAAAAGACATTGAAGCGCAGTTGCTGCCACGTATCCATTTTGTCCGGCAGGACCTCCGCGACAGCCCGGTCCACACACTGCAGTCCCCGGACAATCTCGAGGCGCTCCGTCAGCGGAATGACCGGAGGCCGGCCCTTGCGGGCCTCGCATAGTTCATCGGAAACCACTCCGGCTATGAGGTAGTCGCACTGGCTCCTGGCATGGCGGAGGATGTTGAGGTGGCCTATGTGGAACAGGTCGAAAGCGCCTGCGGCGTAGCCTATGCGGATGGCCATGGTTGCCGCCTTCCCAGAGTGGATGAAGTGGATGGTGGGGACTGAGCTCCCGGGGGCCATCAGTAGGACCCCAGAGGTTTGAACATCTGGACAACCGTGCGCCAGAGGATGATCAGGTCGCCGGTGAGTGACCAGTTCTCCACGTAGTACAGGTCCAGTCGGACGCTGTCCCGCCAGCTGAGGTTGGACCGGCCGTTGGTTTGCCACATGCCCGTGATCCCCGGCTTGATGTAGAGGCGGCGGTGGACACGGTTGCGGTAGCCGTCCACTTCCCGCTGCAGCGGCGGACGCGGTCCCACCAGGGACATATCCCCGATCAGGACGTTCCAGAACTGCGGCAGTTCATCGAGGGAGTAGCGGCGCATCCACGCCCCCACCCGGGTGATCCGCGGATCGTTGCGGATCTTGAACATCAGCCCAGCGCCCTCGTTGCGGTCCAGCAGGCCGACCAAGTCGTCTTCAGCCGTTTCAACCATGGAACGGAACTTCAGCATGAGGAATTTTTTGCCGCCCCGTCCTACCCGTTCCTGGCGGAACAGCGCCGGTCCGGGGCTGTCCCGCTTGACGAGCAGCCCGAGCACGACCATCAACGGAAGCAGGATGATCAGTGCCGCCGCGGAGAGGACAATGTCGAAAACCCGTTTGAGTGCGTGCCTGGCACCGGAGTACTGGGGCAGTTCCACATGCATCAGCGGCAGGCCCTCCACCGGCCGGGAATGGATCCGGGGCCCGGCAACGCTGGTCAGCCCGGTTGTCAGGATCAGCTCCGTTGCCGATTCCTCCAGTTCCCAGCCCAATTCCTGGACATACTGTCCGCCGCCCTTGGTGGGTCCGGCAACTATGACGGCGTCTGCCCCCACCCTTGCCACCGCCCCAACTACGGAGTCCTCGTCCGAAACCACGGGCAGCACCGCACCGTCCACCTGGAAAAAGCTGCGGGGTTTCCCGCTCAGGGCCACGCCCACCACCTTGTAGGCGGACTTCCCGCTGATCTGGTGCACTACGTACCGCACGTCCCGCGGCCGTCCCAGCACCACGACCTTCGACAGATAGTATCCCTGGCGCCTCCTGCGGCTGAGCCACCTTCGCAGGAGCCACCGGGTGCAGATCAGTCCCACGGCACCGACCGGGAAGACCAGGCCGAAGTATCCCCGGGCCACGTCCACCTGGAACACCACAGCGGCGAAGGCAAGGCTGCCGACCAGCATGACGGTGGCGTTCACTACCCGTTTGTACTCGTCCGTGCCGATACCCGTGATTCGGGCATCGCGGCTGCGGTACACGTGCAGGGCCAGCATCCAGGCCAAGCCGATAAGGAGCGAGACCATGAGGTCCCCGGCATAAAAGGGTCCAATCCGGACCGCCGGGGTTTGCCCGCCGAATTGCCAGAGGTGTCCCGCCAGGACCGAGGCCGCCACCACGAGGGCGTCGGAGGCTGCAAGGATACGGCAGTACCGCCGGCTCCAGGCCACTGCTGCGCTTCGCCTGTGGCCGTCCCGGCCGAACACACCCTGGGTGGTAAAGCTGGGGAAAGTGAAGGTGGGTGCGTGGAGAACTTCAGTCCCGGATTCCTGTA
Organism: Arthrobacter sp. zg-Y40; assembly: GCF_020731535.1. Taxonomy (NCBI): domain Bacteria; kingdom Bacillati; phylum Actinomycetota; class Actinomycetes; order Micrococcales; family Micrococcaceae; genus Arthrobacter; species Arthrobacter sp. zg-Y40. Next base: position 90,242 of record NZ_JAJFZS010000013.1, on the reverse strand, counting down.
CTGCCGTCATCTTCCGTCCCCCAAGAACAACCCGCAATTAAGACCTTTGAAATACTGGATTGGCCTCAGCCTAGGAGCGCCAAATGCGGCAGACACGAGTACCTCATACCCGGCCCGGCACGTCTGACGCCGTTGTTTTGGGTCTCACTACTCAGCTTGGGGAGACGAAACTCTTAGACGATGGAAGTATGTATTAACAGGCGAAACAGCAGCCCCACCGGGCACGGTTCCGTCAGGACGGAAAAGGCTGGTGGCGGAGGCACTTCCTACAGCAGCGAACTGCTGCGGTGCCCGGGCTCAAGCGCCCGGTAGGCGGACTCCAGATCCGCCCGGCGGCTAATCCCGAGCTTCACGTAGATGCGGTAGACGTGCCCCTCCACGGTGCGCTGGGAGAGGGTGAAGTGGGCGGCAATGTCCTTGCTGGTTGCCCCGGAGAGCAGCAGTTCCACAATCTCGTGTTCCCGCCGTGTCAGTCGGACCAGGTGCAGGGACGGGCTCAGATATGAGACGGTGACGCCTGCCAGTTCTTCCCTGCGCCGGCGCAGCTGCTGGATCAGGGCACGCTGGCGCCGGAGATTGCCGTGGTTTCCGTAGAAACGGATGGCATGGCCAATGCTCTCCACTGCCACGAGGTATTTCTGCGCGCGGATGGCATCTTCGGCCGCAGCCACCATGCGGTCCGGGTTGCCCGAGGCGACGGCTACGGCGTACGCATGCAGGGCTTCCGCTTCGCCGCCTTCAAAGTCGGCGGTCAGCTCGGCAAGGCGTCCCGCCTGGGCAAGATCGCCCACCGCCAGGCACAGCTCCAGGATGTCCTTTTCGGTGCTGCGCAAGCCTGCTTCCCGTGCCTGCGCAGCGAGCACCGCAAGGTGCCCGGAAGTAGGACCCTCCGTGGATTGGGACGCTTCGGCTGCCGCCGCGTAAGCCTGCGCGGTCAGCCAAAGGTGCACCGGCCCCCGGTAGCGGGACCCTTCGACCTGGGCGGCGAAGCCCGCTGCCGGAGTGCCGTCGGCAACTACGGTGGATGCGTAGCCGGCCAGGCCCAGGGCATAGGGAAGCAGCAGCTCCGGGTCCCTGTCCCGCAGCGCTTCCACGGCAGGCCGCAACCGGCGCAGCCCTTCGTGCAGCCGACCCCGGTGGATTTCAAGGGCCGCTTCAAAAACTCCCAGGGTCCCGCCCAAGCTGATCAGCAGGTGCTGCGGACCAGCGTGCATCCTGGCCAGGAGCTGGTCCAACTGGGCATAACGCCCGGAGTGAAGCAGGGACTGTGCCTGCCGCACGAAAACGAAACCGGAATAGCTCTGCAGTTTACCGTCGGCGGAGTTGAGCAGATTCGCTGCGGACAGGGCGTGTTTCAGGGCGGCACCCACTTCGCCGCACGCGGCCAGAACTTCAGCGTAAAGACCGTGGGCTACCAGCAGCCGTTCTCCGTCCGCGTGGCTGCGGGCTGGAGACTCCTCCTTGACCAGTTCCGCAAGCTGCGTCCGGGCCCGGCTGAAGTCTCCTTCCATCACCAGCGCCGCGACACGCAGGACTTCCGTAGCCGCACGCACCTGTGCGGGCACTGAGCCACCTGCGCTTTGCCGCGAAGCTACTTCCGCGGCAGCTGCCAACCACCGGTCGGCCATCAGGGGAAGTTCCGTGCTCCGGCCGCTGGTCTGGCGCAGCAGCAGCGCACCGGTGAAGGAAGCCCGGTGCAGGCTGTCCTGGTCCCATCCCGTGCCGATGCCTTCCCGGATTCCTTCTGCCAGGTCCTCCAGCCTGGCACGTGCCCAGGAGTAGCTGCCTTGCTGGGCACAGGCGACAGCAAGTTCCACCTCGGCTGCGGTTCGGAAGGGCAAAGCGTGAACCGCTGCGGCGAAGCGCTGCCCGCGGACGGGGTCGCCGGCACCGTTGGCCATCCGCGCGGCTGACAGCAGTTCTTCCGCCCCCAGGCGTTCACCGCAGTCCAACGCCCACTCGGTGCGGCGGAGGACGGCGCCGGTCTCGTGGTCCGGTTCGGGTCCTGACACCGGGGTGTAGCGGGCGAGCACCCGTGCACGGATCTCCGCGCTGCGTGCCACCGGCACCAAGCTGCGGATGATCTCCGCGTGCAGGGGCTGCACCAGATGCGCCGACTCGTCACGGTCGGGAAGAATCTCCAGGAGTCCGTCGATCACCAGCGAGCGCACCGCCTCGTCGTCGGCCACCGCCGAGACCACCGCACGCGGCAACCGGCCTGCCAGAGCCACCGTCTCAAGCACATTCCGTTCTGCCGGGGTCCGTGCCGCAAGCATTCCTTTGACCAGGTCCACCAGCGAGGTGTCGACGCAGTCCGGTTCCTGGGTGAGGAACCAGGCCCCGTTGGCCTCCACCAGCCGGCGCTGCCGCTGTGCGCGGCCAAGCAGTTCCTTGACATAGAGCGGGTTGCCCCCGGACATGCGGCTGAGCAGCGTGGAGGAGGCTTGCAGGAGGGGGCCGCCGAGGACGCTGACGCAGAACTCATGGACCGCCTGCCGGGACAACGGTCCCAGGTCGATCCGGGCCAGCAGGCCGTCACGGGCGAGCGACAGCAGCTCATGGATGCGGGGAGCCCGCGCCCGGGAAATCACCATCAAACGCAGTTCACCGGACATGGCCAGCTGGGTCAGCAGGTGGGCACTGGCCTCGTCAATATGCTGGGCGTTGTCCACGACCAGCAGGCTCTGCATGCCGCTGGTCTCAGTCAGCCGCTGGAAATGCGCCCGTACGGTCCTCAGCACTGACAGCGGGGATTCCATCTCCGCCGCCGTGGCCGATCCCAGATAGGTGGACAGGATGCCGTACTGCATGGTGGACAGCACGGGGCTGCCGCAGACGTAGTAGGGCGCCATGATTGAGGCGAGCCGGTCCGCTGCCTGTTCGGCCAGGGAAGACTTTCCGATGCCCTCGGCACCGAGAATGAGAACCCCGCGCAGGCCCGGGTCCAGCAGCCGGCTGGTTACTTCGGCTAGTTCGCGTTCGCGGCCAAACAGCTGCCGGTCGTGCCCCCATAGTGTCATTTCTTTGCCCCTGACTGTTCCGCGATGGTCCGTGCCAGTTCCCGCCTGCTGCCCACATGGAGTTTCGAGTACACCTGATACAGGTGCCCTTCCACCGTCCGGACGGATATGCCCAGTTCCTCGGCGATTTTCTTGTTGCTGGTGCCGGCCGCGGCCTTCCGCGCAATCGAGCGTTCCCGGGCGGTGAGCGCGCCGAGGAATTCGTCGGCCGCCTCGGCGGCCGGATCCGGGGCTGCCACCCGGCGGCTGCGGTGGATGAAACGGACGGTCGCCCGGTCCCCGGCGCCGGAGGCGATACCCAGCGCATGTTCGGATATTTCCCGGGCCAGCATCACGTGCCCCGAACCAGAGGCTATTTCCGAGGCCCGCAGGAGCAGTTGCGCGTCGGCGTTGCCCAAACCCTTGGCGTAGCTTTCGCAAAGGGAGGCAAAGTCCCCTTGCTGGTTGGCGGCAACGGCGAGAACGTCGTCCAGGCTTTCAGCATCCCCCAGCCGCATGGCGGTGATTCGGGCCAGCAGCTCGTAGGCGTAGGCACCACGGCGGTGGTCCTGGGCCGCGAGGGAGGAAAACCGGGTGCTGCCCGTTTCCGCTCCCAGCGCAGCCTCGGCCAGGGCGGCGAAGTGGCGGGCTCCCCGGCGTACGGCCCAGGGGCCGCCGTCGGCTGCAGCACGCTGCATCTGCAGGTACTGGCGCGCGGTTTCCGTATGGCCTTCCACCGCGTGGCAATACGCTGCGGCTGCCGCGGCGAGCGGCAGGAATGCTGCCGGTCCGGTGACGGCAAGCTGGTTGACCGTGGCCGTTAGCGCCGGGAGCGCGGCGTCCGGCCGTCCGGCGAAGGCATGCAGCAAACCTTCTGCCAATTCCGTGTAGCTGCCTTCCATACCGGCTGCGGCCGATCTGGCCAGCAGCCGCCCGCATGCCGGGAGGGCGCCCGTCAGCAGATACGTGTGCAGCAGCCGGCCCACCACCCTGGCCCGCGTCCCCGGGCTGATCTGCGCATTTTCCAGCAGCTTTTCCACCTTCCCGGCCAGTTCGACGGCGTCGTCCTGCCGGTTGGTCATCCCCCACGCTTCGCAGCGGAATGCTGCCCGTTGGATACCGAATTCCGGATCCGCGCCCGTGTCCTGCCGGTCGAGCTCGGCCAGGTAGGCGATGTTTTCCTGGAACCGTCCGTGGGCGGAGTGGCATTCCGCCCGGGCTGCGGCGAGTTCACGCCTCAACTCGGCAGTACCGGCAAGGTGCTGGTCGAGTCCCGCCGCTTCCTGCTCTGCCTGGGCGAACAGGTCGGTGTGGCGCATCCTGGCGGGTTCGGCGGGGGCATCCGTTGAGCGCGGGTCCCGCAGGCCGGTGGCCTCAATGCACAGCACCCTGCTTTCGGCCAGCAGGAGGCGGACGCGTTCTTCCCGGGAGGGCACCTGCTCACCGCCCCTGAACCGGGCGAGGACCCCCAAAGCTGCACCGTATTCGCCCTGCGCCGTCCTCGCACGGGCCAATTCGACGACAGCGCCGGCGCTGTCACCGGATCCGGCCGCCGCGGTGAGCAGCCGGATTGCCGTTGCGGGGTCCTGTGCCGCAGTGGCCCTGCGTGCTGCGCGTACCGCCAGCTCCGTTGCGGGGATTTCGCCGATGTCCTCAAGCCAGCGTGCAAGCACTACGGGATCAAGGACAAAACCTTCCAGGGAGTTCAGCGAGGGGCCGAGCTCCTCAAAAAGCAACCGCTTCCGCGAAGTGCTCAGCCCGGCCCGGATGGAGCGCTCCAGCACAGGGTTGCTCACCAGCACATCGGGAACAGGGCGGGCATCAAGGCTGACCAGCCGGCGTTCCTGGAGCTCGTCAAGTTCAGTACTGTCCAGCTGTCCCAGCGCCACCGGCAGCGGCAGCGACCCCGCCATGGCCAGCAGCTGCAGCAGCTGTGTCTGTGCAGCGCTCAGTCCGGTGAGGACACCCAGGACCGCGGCGGCAACCCGGCCGCCCCGGATTTCCTCCCCATCGGCGAGTATCCAGGTGCCGTTGTGATGCCTAAGTGCTCCGGCGTCCTCGAAATCGTGCCGGGCCAGTGCCAGCAGGTGGGGATTGCCGCCGGCGTAACCGCACAGCGCTGCCGCGGCCGCCCGGGAAACGGCCCCGCCCAGTAATGAGGCGAGGTAGGCGGCGGCTTCCTGCACGTCCAGAGGTTCCAGGTCAACGCGGGCCAGAATGCCGTCGCGCCACAGCCCCGTGAACTCGCCCGGAGCGGAACTGAAGTCGCGGAAGGCCACAAGCATTCCGGCGCTGCGGTTCAGCACCATCTGGGTCAGGACCATGGCGGAGAATTCATCCAAATCCTCGGCGTTGTCCACGGCGAGCAGCACGGGCCGGCCACCTGAACGTTCCCGGACCAGCTGGGTCAGGCCGCGCAGGATCATGACAGGGTGGGTGGACAGTTCCGGTTCCAGGTCCGAGAGCAGGAACGTCAGGGCACCGAACGGGGTCCGGCCGGCGAATTCGGAACCGCGGACCTGGACAACGTACATTTCATCCTGCAGGTGCCGGAGCACGTGCTGCATCACGGCTGTCTTCCCGATGCCGGTGTCTCCCACCAGAACGCAGCCCGTGCCCTGGGCGGTCCCGGAGAGTGCTTTCAGGATTTCCTCCAGCACCGCGGTCCTGCCGACGACGGCGGGCGGGGGCTGGAGGCCGGAACCCGGGTCGGGAGGCGGGCCCTGGACAGGTCCGGTGTGAAGGGGGGTGGAGGTCGGCTGATCATCATGAGGCTGCACTTTGAGACCCGTTCCTGTCGATTCAGGTTCTGCTGTCCAGTAGTTGAAGCCCGGCGTCCGCCGTAGGGGCCGAACACCTGCGCCACTGTTGCGCACCAGAGTAGGAACACGACTGCAGCGGTACACGAGTAGCGTCCCCTAGTTGCCTTACGTGGTTACTTGGAAATGCGGCCGCATAAAGGTGTCGGCCTACGTGTTCGCGCTCTTCGCACCACCTGTATGGGCAGAAACGGGAGGATAGCGGCCCGGCGTTAGGCTTCCGCGCGTTCCGTCTCCAGGCATTCACGCAGTTCAGCCCGTCCCGAAACGCGGAGTTTCGAGAAGATGCGGCCCAAGTGCCAGTCCACGGTGCGGGGTGAGAGATGCAGCCGTGCGGCCAGGTCCGAGCTGCTCTCCCCCGCTGCGGCTCCCACCGCGAGGGCGCGCTCAAAATCCGACAGCTCCGGCAGCCGATCTGAAACGGAGTTGGCTGCCAGCAGCATCCTGAAGCTCGCGTTTTCGATCCGCCGCGCAGTGCGAAGCACCGTGCGGTCGGAGTGCGCCCGGGCCAGGCGCACCGCCCGGCCCGCCGCTTCATGGGCCAGGAGGTAGTGGCCAAGGCTGTAGGCAGTCCGGGCCGCACGGAGCATACCGAGGCGGTCTGAATCGGCGAGCCCGGCGGCCAGGTCCGAATACATGGCAGCAGCAGCGCCGTTGCACGCGGATGCCGCTGCCCTCAACTCCTCAACCGCGCCGGCGGTTCCTTGAAACGCTGAAACGGCCAGTACCAGCAACTGCAACGCGGATTGGCCGGCAGCCGCCGTGCTGCCGGTATTCACCGTTTCACCGCTGCCGTCTTGAACGCTGCCTTCTTCAACACTGCCTTCTTCAACACTGCCTTCTTCAACACTGCCGGTATCAACGCTCTCCGGCCCGAAGAACCCGTCCGGAACGCCTCGTACGGTGCACAGCCGGCCCAAGGCACCGGCGAGGCCCTCGGCTGAGTCCCTTTGCCAGGTGTCCCGGAGGTCGGGTTCCCGTGCACCTGCTGCCTGTTGTTCCGCCGGTGGCTGGGACGCCGCCAGGTAGGCCCGTGCAGCTTCGGCGTCGTCAAGCAGGACACAGGCGTAGGCCGCGGCCGCGCTCGCCAGCGGGATTATGTCCTGCGTCCTGTTTTCCTCGAGCTGGGCAAGGGAACGCTGCAGATAATCGAGGGCCTTGTCCGCCCTTCCCCCGAGCACCTGCACGATCCCCGCACACAAATCATTGCCGCCGGGCAGCTCAACGCCCTCCGTACCCGCCTCGGTCCGGGCCAGCACGTCCGCTGCCAGCCGCAGCTCGCCGCACCGCAGGAACACGCAAAACAATTCCGAAAGCAGGTCCCTGCGCCGGACGCTGTCCTCAAGGAGCAGGTCCAGGCCTGCCCGGGCCGCTTCGGTAGCCTCAGCCCAGCGGCCGCTGCGGGACAGTTCCACGGCTTCCCGGACCGCGTTCCGGGCCGCTGCCTCTTCGGGAAAAGCGTTTGGACCGCCGCGAATCCGGCAGGTTGCCTCGGCTGCGGCCACCCGGGACCGGATCTCTTTGGCCCGCCCGTGCGGCACCAGCGCTGCTGCAGCTCCAGCGAGCAGCGGGTCCTTCAGACGCAGCGTCCGGACCGGGCCCGAGTCCGCAGCAGCCAGAAGCATGTCTTCCAACCGCTCCACGGCAGCCGGATCGGCAACCTCCAGGATCACGGGCGCGGGCAGCCCGCCGGAAACCGCCAGTACATCCACGGCATACCTTTCGGCCGGGGAAAGGCCGCGGATTTCCGTTTCCACCCGTTCGGCCAGGGCACCCGCGTAGGACACGGCTCCGGTCCAGACCCAGGTACCCCTGCGGCGGCGCACCGTCGCGGCCTGCACTTGTTCCTGGAAGAACAACGTGGCCAGCAGCGGATTCCCCCGGGTCCGTTGCTGGACTTCCGCCACCAAGCGGCTGGATACCGGGCCGGCGGACAAGTCTTCCAGCAAGGTCCGCGTCCCGGCCGTTGGCAGCGGGCACAGGTCTTCCTTGTGGACGGAGCCGTCTGCCGACCAGCGTACAAACTCCTCCGGGCACGCGGAGAAGTCCCTGACTGTTGCCAGCATGAGGGTGTATCCGGCACGGCAGAGCTGGAGGAGGACGGCAGTGGTGGACACGTCCAGGTCCTCTGCGTTCTCGATTGCCAGTACCAGGCGCCGTCCCCCGGCTTTTTCCGCCAACACTCCGCGGACGAACTGCAGGACAAACACCGGATTGGACAACGCTTCGGGCGGAAGCTCGCTGAGCAGCCAGAACAGACCGCCGAACGGTTTCCCTGACCAGGCAGCGGCCCCCCGCAGGCGCAGCACGGAAAATTCCCCGCCCAGTGCGCCAAGGATGTGGGCCATCACAGTGGATTTACCGGTTCCGTCAGCGCCGGAAATGACCACGCTCATGCCTTGATTGAGCGCATCCAGTGCGGAGGCTGCACTGCTTTGCACCTGTGCAAGGGGCGGCGGCTGGAGGTGATGTGCCGGTGCGGACAGGGGGTTTTGGTCGCTCGGGCGGGCCAGGCCTGGGCCGGCAACATCCATCGAATGGCTCCATCTGTCCACCGGGTTGCATGCACCAGTGCGCTCAGAATATCGGGTGCTGTCTACCAGCTAGGGGGAAGGAGCCGGCGGCGGCTGGGGGGACGCCCCGGTCTCAGAGGGCATCGACGCCGCCGGCTCCGTTTGTGGGACCCGAAGTCCGGGTACAGCTGCACGGGGCCCTGCGGTTATCCTCCACAACCCCCGTCGGAGAAAACCTTCAGAGCCTCGAATTGCACCGCTGCACCCTCGAACCTCAAGTAACGCTCATAACGCTACGAACCCCGGAAACGCTTTGCCCGAGTAAAACCTACTGGTGTTTGGTGGGCAAACTACTCGCCGCGCGGCGGCGGCTTCCAGCCCGCGGCGGGGTTGCGCAAGGACGGGAACCTGGCTTTGAGCTCATCGCGCCGGCTGATCCCCAGTTTTTCGTACGTACGGTATATGTGCCCTTCCACGGTCCGCACGGAGAGGTCCAGCTGGCCGGCTATCTCTGCGTTGCGGTAGCCAGCGGCAACCAGTTCGGCAACATCGTGTTCCCTGCGGGTCAACCCGGGCAGGGAGGAATGTCCGTTCCCACCCTGTTTTCCGACCAGCCGCTGGATGCGGTTCAGAACCGCACGGTCAGAACCTTTCCGTGCCAGCCGCAGCGCTTCGAGCGTGCACTGCCGGGCCAGCAGCAGGTCCATTTCAGGTTCCCGGCTGGTCGCCAGCGCCGCCAGTGCGTTAACGTCCTGGTCCAGAACGGCACGGGCGACTCGGTTAACCACCGGCGCCTGCGGTCCCTCGAAACCTTCGGTAATCTTCAGCAGCCGGCCGGCGTCGGAAAAGTCGCCCAGCCGCATGGCGAGGTGGCGCAGGGTGAATTCAATGGCGGTGAAGGAGGACTCCTGAGCGGCGGCGGCCTGCGCCCGCAGGTTCCGGGCGGCAGCGTCGTCCGAGTCCTTGGCCAGTTTTGCTGCGCTGAGGATGCCGGCGGCGAGTACCTGGTACTGCCGGGGACCGTGCGACTGCACCTGTTCAGCCGCTTGCTGCAACCTGCCCGCCTGTTCGCGCTGGCCCAGGCTGGCTGCGGCAAAGGAGCCAAGTCCAAGCGCGAGGGCAAGCACGCCTTCGGGATCGTTAGCTGCCTCTGCTTCCTCGACCGCCGCCGCAAAATGCCGTGCGGCGTCTTCCATGGCGCTGGAGCGCAGGCTGCACAGTCCCAGCGCGAAATCAGCCATCCCGCCGGAATGCAGCAGCGATCGCTGCGCCGAGGAGCCGGCGGTCCCCACGCACCGATGCACCTCTTCCCACTGCCCAAGCCAGACCAGGATGGTGAGGTGCCGGTGCAGTACAAACGGGTAATAAGGAAGCAAGCCGGAGCCTTCCCGCTGCAGCAGCGCCATGGCCGCACTGCTGTGGGTCAAGGCTGTTACAGCGCGGCCAGTAGCCACCAGCACCTCCGCCAGGAGGGCTTCGACGAAGAGTACGGCCTCGGCATCCTCCGCGGCCCGAGCCCGCAAGTCCACGAGTTCGGACTCGGCCCGGACATATTCCCCCTCCCGGACCGCTTCCAACACCAGAAGCATTTCCGGACCGCCGCGGGCCCGCGCCACAGCCCCTGGCGGCTCCACCGCCGATAAACGTTCGATCGCCTGGCGCCACGCAACGGAAAGCGGCCGCACCCATGCGTTATCCCCGCCTGCCCGCATGGCCAGCTGGGCATGCACCACTACCGCTTGCTTGGCTGTGCGCAGGTCCGGCGCTTCCTCGAGGGTGCCCTTAGCTGCGGCTGCGGCAGCTTCATATTCACCCAGCTGCAGAAGTGCCCGCGCTTCCTGCAACCGGGCCGGGACCAGGGTGCCGCCGTCGGGCACGGCAGATGCTGCCCGAAGGGCGAGCCGCGGGTCGGACCGGTTATTCGCTGCTTCGGCCGCACGCAGCAACCCGGCCGCAGGGACTTCGGTTCCCAGGGACAGGGACCAAGCCACCCAGCGCAGCAGGCTTTCCTCCCCGGTTCCCGGCACCTGGCCGTCGAGCTTCCCCAGCAGGCGCGCACTGCGTGCTGCCGGGACCAGTTTCCGTATTGCTTCCCCGTAGATCGGGTGCAGGGGACGCAGCGACTGCGCGTTCCCCGCATCCCCGCATACCTGGATCAACAGAGCTGCGGCCAACCGGTCTATGGAGCGGTGCATGCCCAACCGGAAGGCTGCCGCCAGGTCGAACGGTTCCGCAAGGCAGATCGTTTCCAGCGCCGAGCGGTCCTCCGGGTCCAGTGCCCTCAGCCGGCCCTTGACCAAATCCGCCACACGGCCACCCACCGGCACTTCGGCCTCGGACACCACCCAGATACCGTGCCGCGGGACCAGGAAACCACTCCGGATCGCCTCCTCGATCAAGGCGAGGAGGTACACGGGGTTACCGCCGGTGAGCCGGGACAGCTCAACGGATGCAGTGGTGGCAACCTGCCCCGGAAGTTCTTGCTCGCACAGCGTGTGGACCTCATCCTCGGTGAGGGGAAGCAACCGGTGGCGGGTGAGCTGGCCGTCCCACATGTGCGGCAGGGTCCCGGCAACGTCTGCGAAAGTGCGGGTAAGGACCAGCAGCCTGATCTGTGCGGCGTCGAGCAGTTGGGACAGCAGGTCAAGGGTCGGCTGGTCCATCTCGTGGGCGTCGTCCACTATGAGCAGGGGGGCGGCCGGGCTGCCGGCCGGTTCTGCGGCGTGCTCGCCAATGCCCAGTTTGCCCATGATTGCGCGCATCACGGCCAGCGCCGATCCTGTTTGCTCCGGAGTAATGTCGGGTAAAAGCGCCGCCAGGGCTCCGTAGGGCACCGCGGTCAACGCGGGGCTGGCGTACACCCAGTGCACGGGCATAGCGGTTTCCAGTTCTTGGGCGGCGGCCGCCGCCACAGCGGTCTTGCCCAGGCCCGCTTCGGCTGCAATGACCGCCCCGTGGCCGCCGGGGCGGCGAAGGCTTTCAAGCACGCCGGAAAGGACATCGTCCCTGCCCGCCAGTGCCCGCGGGTTCGACCCGATCATGCGATATCCCCCGTTCCTAGGCCAGTACCTCGGCCAGCTCCGCGCGTCCGGAGACGTGGAGCTTCGCAAAAATCTTTCCCAGGTGCCACTCGATGGTGCGAGGCGACAGGTTCAGTTCCCGGGCTATTTGCGAGGTGGTGGCCATCGTAACGGCACGATGCGCAAGATCTGCTTCAAATTCACTTAATTCGGCCAGCGTTTCTGCCCGCCCGCCGATGTGCTTCATCCGCCGCAGGCTCAGGTTCACCAAGCCCCGGGCCATCCTGGCCAGTCCGCGTTCATCTCCTCCCGGGGCGGCAGCCAGCAGCTCCGAGGCGGCGCTGGCCGCGTCCCGGCACAGCAGGTGCTGGCCCAGGGCGGTAAAGCCCCTTGCCGCGCCAACCAGCAATGCCGGGTCATCCTTGAGCAGGCCGGCTGCGTACAGCGACAACGATTCCGCGAACCTGCCCTGCGAGCTGTCGGCCGTTTCCAGCATTTGCCCGGCTGCGGCCTTGTCTTTTGCCCGGACTGCTGCTGACAGGAACAGCAGCGCGGGCGCGGCGCACCCTGTGTCCAGGGCCGAAACCGCCGCTTCGCGCAGCAACCGGCAGCGGCTATCCGGGTCCGGTTCTTCCGCCAGGATCGCGAAGTACTTCCTCTGGAACCCCCGGAAATACGGTTCCCGGAACCGGGTTGTCCCGGCATTGAGCGGTGTGCCTGCCGCCGCCCGGCCCTGCTGGACACGGACGTAGCCCGCGAGGATGCGGGCCAGTGGGAGCATCTCCTGCGGATCGTGGACTTCCAATTGTCCGATACCGCCGGTGAGCGCCTCCCGCGCAGCGCCGTCCTGCCCCTGCCATACCGCGAGCACCGATACAGCCAGCTCGCCTGCGCTGCCCTGATAGGACGGCCGGACGCCGGTGTCGTCGAAGAGCTTTACGAACTCCGCGCCGCGCTCGAGTTCTCCGGCGAGGATGTACGTGTCGAATACCCTGGTACATATTTCCTCCGCATTTCCGGCGCCCCCGCTGCCTGCACCCGGCGCGTAGTCAGCAGGCCTGCCCATAGCGGCCAGGGCGGCCATCGCGTCGCTGCCCCGGCCTGCCAGGGCAAGCGCGTTGGCGTGCAGGGCACGGGCATGGGTGCGGATGCCGTGGCTCAACCGCAGGTCACGGGTCAGCGATGCCAAGCCGTCCGGCACGGCCGATACGTTTCCGCTGTCAAGTACCAGTGCGCTGCGGGCAATAACCAGCGCCGCAGCAGCTTCAGGCCCGTCGCCCTGAGGCGGTCCGGAGATTTGGACGCCGGCCAGTACGGCATCCGGGTCTGGCGCGTTAAACCGCGCCAGTGCATAGGCGTACTCCGTCATCAGCGGCACGTAGCTGTCCCTGTCCCCGGGGTCCGGCCGGTGCTCCCCGACTGCACGGACCACCCCCTCAAAGTCCCCCGTGGCCCGGAGCGCTCGGACTTCTTCGAGGACCAACCCCTGTGTCCGTTCACCGGCCGCCGTTCGGGACAGCAGCAGTGCCGTGGCCGGGTCGCTCCGCCCGTTTGCTGCTGCAGCCGCCGCCTGCAGGACGGCGGCCGGGCCGGGAGTTCCCCCACAGGAGATGGCCCAACCCACAAAGGCAACCAGTTCCGGCGGAGCCAAGCTGCCCTGGTCCACCAAAACGGACACGTCATCCCACAGCTCCCGCCGCCGCCCGGGAAGCATGGTCGCTGCGATGACTGTGCCCACACTTCCGCCAGCAAACCGCACAGCGGCCCCGGCGTCTTCGACCCGGATCAGCTGGCGCTCCTCGAGGGAATCGACAACGCCGGCGGGCACCAGTTCGAGGACGGTGGGCAGGGGAAGGCTGCGTGCAAGGGCCAGGACCTCCACGAGCCGGCGTTCCTGCGGGGCCAGCCGGTCCAGCATCGCGTCCACCACTTCTCCCACGTCCCCGGTGCGGACAAAGGAACCCGTCCTGACCCATACGGGACCCCGGCGCACCAAGGTGCCGGAGCGGACCTGTGCTTCGGTCATGAGCCGGATGAAACGGGGGCTGCCCTCTGTTTCGTGCCACATGGTACCGGCGGCAAGGGAGGAGACGGCGCCACCGAGGATCTGCTGCATCAGCTGACGGGTCTGCCGCTCGGACAATGGCTCCAGGGCTATCCTTGCCAACAGTCCTTCGCTCCACAGGTCCATCAATTCGAACCCTGACTCCCAATGTGCGGATGCCGCTGCGACCACCGCTACGCTGCCGCGGCGGAGCAGTTGCGCAAGCACCATGCTTGAGAAGCGGTCCAGCCGGTCTGCATTGTCCACGGCAAGGAGTATCCGCCGGCCGCCCGAGCCCGCTGCCAGGGATGAGTCCAGCTCGCGGAGCAGCTGCAACGGGCTGCTGACCGCTGCTTCGGGAAGCCCGCCGATCAGAAACGCCAATGCGCCGTAGGGGGTCTGCGAGGAAATCGGAGTTCCCCTGACGTACAGGGTGTGGAAGTCTTCCCTCAGCCGCTCAGAAACCGCTTTGAGGACAGCAGTCTTACCGAAACCCGCCCCGCCCAGGACCAGTGCTCCGCGGCCTTCGACCACCGCCGTGCATATTGCGTCGAGGGCGTCGGCACGGCCAACCAGATCGTCAACAGCCGACGCATTCTTCATCGCTCAAGCCACGCCCCCCAAAAACGCACGCAGTACCCGGACCATGGTCCCCAATACTGCAGCTGTCGGTAGCTACTGGTCAGTAGAGGCGAGCATACGCGCGGCCCTCCACCCCGTCCAGTACATACAAAGACATGAACCAGGGAAGGTCCGCGAGGCGCTTATTCCATGGCGACAGGGCGGCGCGAGGTGTACCCTGCCCAGGCCCATACCGGCAGGGCCGTGGCCGTGAGGAAAAGCCACATGTAAAAGGGACCGACGCCGGGATGGGGGTGGCCCAGTCTCGGAGGCCTCCCGACGTCGGCCCCGTATTGGGAGCCCTTAAGGCTGCTTCCATTTTAGGCCCGGCACCGGAAGCGAAACAATGGTTCGGGCCGGTCCGGGGCGCTGGAAAACTACCCCAATCCCTGGACGCTGCTACCTAGGGCCGCCATGGGAAGGAACCCTTAGGAAACAGCGCCGTGGAACTTCTGCTGGGCTGCGAGAAGCCCGTCAGCCAGGAGCATTTCCACCGCATCAGCGGCGTCTCCCACCAGGAACGGCAGTTCCTTGGCTTCGGCGCCGGAGAAGTCCTTCAGCACGTAGTCCGCGGTATCCATCCGGCCCGGCGGTCGCCCGACGCCTACGCGTACCCGCAGGTAGTCCTTGGTGCCCAGGGCCCGGCTAATGTCCCGCAGGCCGTTGTGTCCGCCCTCGCCTCCGCCGAGCTTGAGCTTGACGGTATTGAAGGGGATGTCGATTTCGTCATGGACGGCGACTACATGTCCGGGATCAATGTCGTAGAACCGGGCCAGGGCGGACACCGGTCCGCCGGACAGATTCATATAGGTCAGTGGCTTGGCCAAGACCACCCGGGGGCCGCCCAGGCTGATCCTGCCCTCCAGGACGGCGGCTCGGGTTTTATGGGACTTGAACTTCCCGCCCATGCGCGACGCGAGTTCATCCACGACCATGTTGCCGATATTGTGCCGGTTACGGCTGTAGCCGGGCCCGGGGTTCCCGAGCCCGGCTACAAGCCAGGTGTTGCTGTTCACTGCGGGTACTGCTCCTTCACTGAGAACCGGACGGCTCCGTTACGGGGAGCAGGCCCCGGAAGTGGGTTACGCTTCGGCGCCGACTTCAGCGGCTGCAATGGCAACCTCTTCGTCAGACGGGGTGCCCAGGTCCTGGACGGTGGACTCGGAAACGTTGATGACCATGGTTTCGGGATCCAGCAGCAGCTCGACGCCGGCCGGCAGCTCCAGGTCCTTGGCGTAGATGTGCTCGCCGGCGGTGCGGCCTTCAATGTTGACCACGATGGTCTCCGGCAGCGAGGTGGCATCTGCGGCAACCAGGACCGTGTTGGCTTCCTGGTTGTATACAGCGGTGCCGGGAGCCAGTTCGCCTTCAACGTGGACGTTGACCTCGACCTCGACCTTTTCGCCCTTGCGGACGGTCAGCAGGTCGATGTGCTCGATGATCTGCTTGATCGGGTCGCGCTGGATATCCTTGGCCAGGGCCAGGTGGGACTCGCCGTCGACGTCGATCTCCAGCAGGGCGTTGGAGGTGCGGACAGCCAGCGTGGTGGCCTTGGCCGGCAGCAGGATGTGCATGACATCGGCACCGTGTCCGTAAATGACTGCGGGGATCTGGCCGGCGGCGCGGGCCTTGCGGGCTGCACCCTTGCCGAAATCGGTGCGGGTGGTTCCTGCGAGCTTCTGCTCAGACATTGCTAACTCCTGTAAGTGGTGTTCCGTGGGTGCCGTGTCGGCTTTCCATGGGCGTAGGCGCCGGTTTCGGAACAGTGCACCGTACGGACCGGATCGGTCCCGTGTACGGCCAGAAGTTGCCAGCCACCGTCGATAACGGAGTCCGCCCGGATCATTCCGGGCCGCTCCCTCGCCTAGGCATCGGGGTTAATGCTACCAGCACAAGGACGCCCGCCCGAACCGAAGTCCGGGCGGGCGCCCTTGTGCGCGGAAAGGGATCCGCTTAGACCTTGCCGTCGAACAGGCTGGTGACCGAGCCGTCTTCGAAGACTTCCCGGATGGCCCGGGCGATCATCGGGGCAATCGAGAGTACCGTCAGCTGCTCGAACCGCTTGGCTGCCGGAATGGGCAGCGTGTTGGTGACCACCACTTCGCGGGCACCGGATTCGGCCAGGGTCCGGGAAGCGGGATCGGACAGCACCGCGTGCGTGGCTGCGATGATGACGTCCTTGGCGCCGGCTTCCTTCAGGACGCGCACGGCGCCGGCGATGGTTCCACCGGTGTCGATCATGTCATCGATCAGCACGCAGGTGCGGCCTTCAATCTGGCCCACAACCTGCTTGGACACAGCCTGGTTGGGCACCGTGAGGTCGCGGCTCTTATGCACGAAGGCCAGCGGCGCGCCGCCAAGGCGTTCGGCCCACTGCTCTGCCACGCGGACGCGGCCGGTATCCGGGGATACGACCGTGACGTTGGAGGCATCCACCCGGGTGCGGATGTAATCGGCCAGCAGCGGGATGGCCATCAGGTGGTCCACCGGGCCGTCGAAGAAGCCCTGGATCTGCGCGGTGTGCAGGTCAACGCTCATGATCCGGTCCGCGCCGGCGGTCTTGTACAGATCGGCAATCAGGCGTGCGGAGATGGGCTCGCGGCCGCGGCCCTTCTTGTCCTGCCGGGCGTACGGGTAGAACGGGGAAACCACGGTGATGCGCTGGGCGGAAGCCCGCTTGAGCGCATCGATCATGATCAGCTGTTCCATCAGCCAGTTGTTCAGCGGGGCCGGATGCGCCTGGATGACGAAGGCATCGGTGCCGCGGACGCTTTCATTGGGACGGACGTAGATCTCACCGTTCGCGAAGTCGTATGCGGCCAGCGGCAGCAGCTCCGTATCCAGGCAGCGTGCTATTTCCTCTGCCAGCTCTGGATGGGCACGTCCTGTGGCAAGGACGAGCTTCTTTTCACCCTTGGAGGTGATTTCGCTGCTCATTCGTGGTCGCTTTCTCGCGTGGGGTTACCTGTGGGGGAAGAAGCTGAAAGGGCCGCTGCGGCGGCGTCGGCGGCGGCGGTGCCGGCCCGGTGTTCGGCGACCCAGCCGTCCAAGTTGCGCTGCGGGGCGACGTTGATGGCCAGGGCACCTGCCGGGACGTCCTTGCGGACCACCGTTCCGGCTCCACTGTACGCCCCGTCGCCCACCGTGACGGGAGCCACATACATGTTGTCGCTGCCCATCCGGACGTGCGAACCGATGGTCGTGTGGTGCTTGTTTACGCCGTCGTAGTTGACGAAAACGGAAGCTGCGCCGATGTTGGACTGCTCGCCGATAGTGGCATCACCCACATAGGAAAGGTGCGGAACCTTCGAACCTGCACCGATATTGGCGTTCTTGGTTTCCACGAACGTCCCGATTTTGCCCTTGGCGCCCAGCACCGTTCCCGGACGCAGATAAGCGAAGGGCCCGACGGCGGCTCCGGCACCGAGGACGGCATCACTGCCGTGCGTGCGGACCACCGAGGCACCCTCCCCCACCTGGACGTTCGTCAGGGTGGAGTCCGGACCGACGACGGCGTCCCGGGCAACGCTGGTGGTTCCGTGCAGCTGCGTGCCGGGCAGGATGGTGACGTCTTCGGCCAGAGTGACGGTGGAATCTATCCAAGTGGTGGCCGGGTCGACAATGCTGACGCCGGCCCGCATCCACCGCTCCAGGACGCGCCGGTTATGTTCGGCATTGAGGGCAGCGAGCTGGACCCGGTCGTTGGCGCCTTCGACCTGCCACTGGTCCTCCGTCACCATGGCCGCGATCCGGCCGCCGGCGTCCCGGGCAATGGCCAGCACATCGGTCAGGTACATCTCACCCTGGGAGTTCTGCGTGGTGACCGATTCCAGCGCGCGGCGCAGCGCGGCGGCGTCGAAAGCGTAGATGCCGGAGTTGATCTCATTCACTGCACGCTGTGCGTCGGTGGCATCCTTGTGTTCCACGATGCCGGTGACCGTGCCGTCTTCGGCGCGCAGCACCCGTCCGTAGCCGGAGGGGTCGGCCAGCTTGGCGGTCAGCACGGTCACGGCGTTGCCGTCCGTCTCGTGCACGGCTACGAGGCGGCGGAGGGTGTCCGCTTCCAGCAGGGGTGCGTCACCGTAGGTGACCACCACCGTGCCGTCCAGCTCACTGACCGCATCCAGCGCGGAGACGGCCACCTGGACCGCACGGCCGGTGCCGGGAACATCGTCCTGGTCCACAATCACGGCGTCCGGTACATGCTCGGCGGCATGGGCCGAAACCAGGTCGCGTTCGTGGCGCACAACCACGGCCAGGAACCGCGGGTGCAGCGCTTCGGCGGCTGACAGTGCGTGGCCGAGCATCGAGATTCCGCCGACGGTGTGGAGGATCTTCGGGGTCCGGGACTTCATCCGCGTCCCGGAACCGGCAGCAAGGACAATAACCGCAGCCAAACCCTCCGCAGAATTCCCGTTGGTCCGGACATCGTTGGTGGTCACGAGATGGCGCTCCTTGGTGGTACGGCCGGTATGTATCAACAGCGCGGCAACCCCGGGAACATCCCGGAGGTCCGCCGCACAGTGTTCCGCCCATAGGATTCGAACCTATACTCCACGGCTCCAAAGGCCGGGGTGCTGCCATTACACCAGGGCGGATCTTGTGCCTGGCTAGCCACGCACACAAGAGTTTAGTCTGCCACGGGAGCCGATGCGTTCGCGAGTTGGCCGCAGGACGCCGCCGGCGGATGGGTAGACTGGAGCGGTGGTAAAGACTTCCGCCGGCGTTACACGCCTGCGTATGACCGGTGTCCAGCGCCGTGCCCAGCTGATCGAAGTGGCACGCAGCCTCTTTGCGCTGCGCGGACTCGACGGCGCAACCATCGAGGAGATCGCGGCCGCGGCCGGTGTGTCCAAACCGGTGGTTTATGAACATTTTGGGTCAAAGGAGGGTCTCTACACCGAAGTGGTGGAGGCCGAGTTCAACCGCCTGCTCGTTGCCGTTACCGAGTCCTTGAATGCGTCCGCGGGCCCCCGTGTCCTGCTGGAGCGGGCCGCCTACGCACTGCTGGACTACATCGAGAACCACACCGACGGCTTCCGGATCCTCACCCGGGACGCCCCGCCGTCGCAGCCGGACGGCACCTTCTCCACCCTGCTCTCCCGTATTGCCCGGGACGTGGAGCACATTTTGTCCAAGGAGTTCGGCAGCCGCGGCCTCAGCGCCGAAGTGGGCGGCATGTATGCGCAGATGCTGGTGGGAATGGTCGCCATGACCGGCCAGTGGTGGCTGGATTCCCGCACCCCCGACAAAGCCACGGTGGCGGCACACCTGGTCAATCTGGCCTGGAACGGGCTGACAGGCCTGCAGAAGGAACCGCAGCTCACGGGCATGGCGGGCGGGGCACCGTCCGTCGCTCCCACCGGCAGCGCAGACAGCTCCCCCGCCGTCCTCCGCCTTTCCGCCGTACTGGTCTCCGACGACGACGGCCGCATCCTCCTGGTCCGCAAGCGCGGCACCTCGCGCTTTATGCAGCCCGGCGGCAAGCT
Source organism: Arthrobacter sp. zg-Y40 (assembly GCF_020731535.1). NCBI lineage: Bacteria > Bacillati > Actinomycetota > Actinomycetes > Micrococcales > Micrococcaceae > Arthrobacter > Arthrobacter sp. zg-Y40. The sequence continues at coordinate 70,737 of NZ_JAJFZS010000013.1, read as the reverse complement.
GGAGCCCGGGGAGTCTTTCGTGCAGGCCGCTGCCCGCGAAATGGGCGAGGAACTCGGGGTGCAGGCCGCCCCGGCAGACCTGACGGACCTTGGCCGCTGGTACGGCCCGGCCGCCAACGAGGAAAACACCTTCATTGACGCCGGGCTGTTCGCGTGGACCGTCCCGGCCGGCGTCGAACCGGCCGCCGCGGCGGAGATCGAGGAAATCCTCTGGCTGGCCCCGGCCGCCGCGGCGCAGCGCACTGACCTGTCTCCGCTGCTGGCCGAACACATCCTGCCCCGCATGCTGGGCTGAGCGCCCTCGTGAGCGTGCTCCAGAGCCGCTGGGGCTGAGCCGCTTGCGCCTGAGTTGCCCGGGTTCCCTACTCGAGGAGCTCCGAGGCCTCCAGCCACTGCATTTCCAGTTCTTCCTGCTCGGCGGCAACGGCCTGCAGCTTGGCATTGAGCCCGCCGATCAGCTCAAAGTCCGCGCCGCCGGACTGCTGCGTGGCCTCATTCATTTGCGCGTTGATCTTTTCCGCCTGCGCGGTCAGCTTGCTGAGCTGGCGCTCGATCCGGGCCAGGTCCTTCTTCGCCGCCCGCTTCTCGGCTTCGCTGGCGCCCGAGCCGGCCAGCGCCGTCGTCGTTCCGCTTCCGCCCGTTGATCCTCCGGGGCGGGATGCTCCGGCGGCAGCGGCACGGGCCGCCTGCGAGGACCCGCGGGCAGCCGTGGACGCCGAGGAGTTCGCGGCCAGTGTTTCGTTGCGCAGTTCCAGGTACTGGTCGACGCCGCCGGGCAGGCCGCGCAGCTTCCCGTCGCCCAGCAGTGCCATCTGGTGGTCGGTGACCCGTTCCAGGAGGTACCGGTCGTGGGAGACCACCACGAGGGTGCCGGGCCAGCCGTCCAGTACGTCCTCGACAGCGGCCAAGGTGTCGGTGTCCAGGTCATTGGTGGGCTCATCCAGCATCAGGACGTTCGGTTCACCCACCAGCAGGCGCAGCAGCTGCAGCCGCCGCCGTTCACCGCCGGAAAGTTCCCGGACCGGTGTCCACTGCCGTTGGGCACTGAAGCCCAGCTGCTCTACAAGCTGGCCGGCGGACAGTTCGCGGCCGCCCACGTTGAAGACCCGCTTCTCGTTTTCGATGACCTCGATGACCCGCTGGTCCGCCACCTCGTCCAGTTCCTTCACTTCCTGGGTCAGGACGGCGGTCTGCACGGTCTTTCCGCGCTTGAGCCGCCCGGCTGTGGGTTCGATCTCCCCGTTGAGCAGGCGCAGCAGGGTGGTCTTCCCGGCGCCGTTCACACCCACCAGGCCCAGCCGCTCACCCGGCGCCAGGCGCAGTGTGATGTTCCGGAACAGGTCAGTGTTTCCCAGCGTCAGGGACACGTTTTCCAGGTCCAGGACATCCTTGCCCAGCCGGGCGGTGGCCATCTTGTTCAGGGACAGCGTGTCGCGGGGTTCGGGCACGTCCTCGATCAGGTTGTTTGCGGCCTCGATGCGGAACTTCGGTTTGGCCGTGCGGGCGGGCGCGCCGCGCCGCAGCCAGGCCAGTTCCTTCTTGACCAGCTGCTGGCGCTTGTTCTCCACGACGGACGCCATCCGGTCGCGCTCGGCGCGGGCCAGCACGTACGCTGCGTAGCCGCCGTCGAACGGATCCACCACGGCGTCGTGGACCTCCCAGGTGCGCGTACAGATTTCGTCCAGGAACCAGCGGTCGTGGGTGACGACCAGCAGGCCGCCGTCGGTGGGACGCCAGCGCTGCTTCAGGTGCCTGGCCAGCCAGGCCACGCCCTCGACGTCGAGGTGGTTGGTGGGCTCGTCGAGCATAATCACGTCGTCGTCGCCGGTCAGCAGCTTCGCCAGCGCTACCCGGCGCTTCTGCCCGCCGGAAAGCGAGGAGACCTGCGCGTTCCAGTCCACTTCCTGCACGAGGCCGCTCATCACGTCGCGGATCCGCGCGTTGGATGCCCATTCGTAGTCTGCGGCATCGCCGACAATGGCCTGCCCTACCGTGAGGTCCCCGTCCAGCACGTCGGTCTGGTCCAGGTAGCCCACGGTGACGTCGCGGCGGCGGGTGACGCGGCCGTCGTCGGGGGTCTGCCGTTCGGCCAGCAGGCTCATCAGGGTGGACTTGCCGTCGCCGTTGCGGCCGACCATCCCGATCCGGTCGCCTTCCTCGAGGCCGAGCGATACCCCGTCGAGGATGGTGCGCGTGCCAAAGGAGATGCTGAGGTTTTCAGCGCCAAGCAGGTGTGCCAATCGGTACTACTTTCTGTGCGTGGGTGTTGCGGCGGAATCCGGGTCCGGTTCCGGCAGGACAACGGCGCCCGGTGCCGGTCCGTAGACGGCTATGGCTGCGTGGCCCCCGCCGCGCAGCGCCTCGGCCAGTGCGGCCGCATGGGCCTCTGAGGATGCGAGGAAGGCAAGGGTGGGGCCGGAACCGGAGACCATGCCGGCCAGGGCGCCGTTGCCGGCACCGGCCGCAAGGACGGATTCCAGCCCGGGTGCCAGTTCCAGTGCGGCGGGTTGCAGGTCATTGACTAGAGCGCCGGCCAGGCCGGCAGTGTTCCCGGCAGCCAGGGCGCCCAGGATCCGCGGGTCCACCTCCGCTGGTTCGGCAACCTTGGCATCGGCCCGGAGCGCGTCCAGGGCCGCAAAGACCTGCGGGGTGGAAAGACCGTAGGCAGCCGGCACCAGGACCCAGTGCAGCGGCTGCGGTGCGGGCACCGGGGTCAGCCGGTCCCCCACGCCCAGGCCGGCAGCGGCACCGCCCATCAAGGCGAACGGCACATCCGCGCCGAGGCCCGCGGCCAGCTCCGTGAGCTCACAGGTTCCCAGCCCGGCCTGCCACAGTTCGTTGCAGGCCACCAGGGCCGCAGCGGCATCGGCCGACCCTCCGCCCATGCCGCCCGCCACGGGGACCCGCTTGGCAATGTGCAGGTGTACCCCGGCCGAAGCCCGGCCGGCCCGGGCTGCTACTGCGCGGGCGGCCCGGGCGGCGAGGTTGCTGCCGTCCAGCGGAATGCCGGCCACGGGCACGCGGTTGTCGGGATCACTGACGGTCAGCCGGATTTCATCGCCTGCCAGCTCCGTAGCGGTGACTTCCTCGAAGAGGGACACGGCCAGGTACAAGCTGGCTACGCCGTGGTAGCCGTCCGCCCGCTGCGGGCCGACCTTCAGGGAGACGTTGATCTTGCCGGGGGTCCGGACACGGACGGAAGCCGGTGCGCTCATGTTTTCTGCGTCTCTTCCCTCAGGCAACCAGCGGTTTCGCGGCCTCGGCAATACGCGCGAACGCCGCGATGTCCAGGACTTCGCCCCGGGCACTCGGATCCACGCCCGCGGCGCGCAACGCCTTCTCTGCTTCGGCCGGGCTGCCTGCCCAGCCGGCAAGGGCGGCACGCAGCGTCTTGCGGCGCTGCGCGAAGGCTGCGTCGATCACGGCAAAGACCTCTTCGCGGCTCGCGCGGGTCTGCGGCGGTTCGTGCCGGGTGAACCCCACCAGGCCCGAGGCGATCTTCGGCGCCGGCCAGAAGACATTCATGCCGATGACGCCGGCCTTGCGCATGGTGGCGTACCACGCGGCCTTGACCGAGGGCACACCGTAGGTCTTGGAGCCGGGGGCAGCCGCCATCCGGTCTGCCACTTCGTCCTGGACCATCACCAGCCCGTGCTGGAGGGAGGGGAAGTGTTCGAGCAGGTGCAGCACAACGGGCACGGCAACGTTGTAGGGCAGGTTCGCCACGAGTGCCGTGGGTTCAGCCGGCAGCTCGGTGATCCGCATGCCGTCTCCCAGCACCACGTGCAGGTTCGAGGCGGATTCAGGCCTCCGCCGTGCCACGGTATCGGGCAGCTTGCCGGCAAGGACCGGATCAATCTCCACGGCCACCACCGTCCCGGCGGCGTCGAGCAGTCCCAAGGTCAGCGACCCCAGTCCCGGTCCGACCTCCAGCACCGTTTCACCGGGCCGGATATCCGCGGCAGCCACGATCCGGCGGATGGTGTTCCCGTCAATGACAAAGTTCTGGCCCAGCGTTTTGGTGGGGCGGACACCCAGTTCCTCCGCCAGCGCCCGGATATCCGTGGCGCCAAGCAGCGCAGGGACCGATGAACGGGGGGCGGGTTCGGATTCACTCACCCAGTAATACTAGCCGAGCGGGGCGTACGCGCCGGAGCCGGCATCCGGGTGCCGCAGGGGGCTCTTTCCGGTGAACGACGGCCCGGTTTCCGCACCCGGGGCACCCCGGAAGGCACTTGGCCGCTTTGCCTGCGAGAAGCGACGGATGCTCTGCCGCGGCCCGGCTCCGGGGGCTAGCATCGATCGCACTGGCGGGGCCCTACAGGCTGTCGCACCCGGTGATTGGCGGAACAACGATGGGCAAATCATTCGGCGAAAAGCTGCGCACGGCGCGGTTGGAACGGCATCTGACGCAGGCACAGCTCGGCAACGGCACTTTCAGGGCACGGGACATTTCCCTGCTTGAAACCGGGCGCCGCGAACCGGCACCCGGCGCGCCGGCCCTGTTGAGCCGGCGGTTGGAAAGCGGCCGCGGCGGAGCCGCTTCCGGTACGTGCGAAGACGGAGCTTTGTTCCTGGAACTCTCGGCGTGGCAGGCCCTGGATGAACGCGACTACGGCGGGGCATGTGTGCTGGCCGGCCGGGCCGCCGACGCCGCAGCAGCCGCCGGGGACCAGCAGTCCTGGTGGGCGATGACCCATTTGGCTGCCCGGTGCCTGCAGGCCATGTGCCGGGTCCGGGAGGCAGCCGGGAAAGCGTCCGGACTGCTCCGCCATCCGTTGGCTGCCGAGCATCCCGGCCTGCGTGCCCAGGCGGAAATCCTCCTCGCCCGCGCGTATCAGGGCATGGGTGAACTCGGCGAAGCGGTGGCCCATGCCCGTGCCGCCCTCCGGTCGGTACAGGGCTCCGCGCCCGGAGCCTTGCTGTTCCTTGAGGCCTGCGAAGCACTTTCGTCCGCACTGGCCGAATTCGGGCAGATCGACGAGGCATGGGAATACTGCCGCACGCTGGTGCTGCCTCTTTTGGAAACGGGACTTCCACGGGAGGCCAGGGGCCGGGCGTTGTGGGCCGTGGGCAATGTCGCCTTCCGCCGGGGGGATTACGGCACCGCACTCCGTTACCACCGGAACGCCGCCGTCCTGCTGCTGCCGGGATCCGACGTCGAGCTGTGGGCACGCTTCAGCAGTTCCACTGCCGCCATGCGGCTGGCGGCAGGCATTCACGATGCCGAGACACTGGCCTGCATAGAGCACGCCGAGGTGGGGATGGCAGTGGTGGGGCTGCCGGCGGCGGAGCAGTTGGAGCTGATCCACAGCCGCGGGCTATGGCTGGATCTCAACGGGGAACACATACAGGCGGTGGACATCCTCTCCGAGGTGTACGCGCACCGGGAGGAGCTTCCGCCCCAGGCTGCAGGGGAAGTTGCCCTCCATCTGGGCCTGGCACTGGCCCGGACCGGGGCGACCGACGCCGGGTCCCTTTACCTGGCCGACAGCGAGCAGTCTTTCCGTGCGGTGGGGGCCGGCGACCGTGCCGCACACGCGGCCGCCCTGGCCCACGAAATCACCACACGCTAAGCCCCCGGAACCTAGAGCAGGCCCAGCTTTGAGGCGCAGGACGGCCAGTGACCCCATCCGCCGCTGGCGCGGAGCTTCTCCGCCACCGCAATCTGCTGTTCAGGCGTGGCCTCGCCGGCCGTCGGAGCGTAGGCGCCTCCGCCGGCGCCCAACCAACTGGCGGAGCTGAACTGAAGGCCGCCGGAATAGCCGTTGCCGGTGTTGATGTGCCAGTTGCCGCCGGATTCGCACTGTGCCAAGGCAGCCCAGGTGCCCGAAGACGGTGCCTCCCCGGATCCGGCGGCCGCCCCTGCGGCAGGCGCGCCGGTTTCCGCCGCAGCGCGCTTCTTGGTACCCACTGCCACCGCTTCCGCCACCGGCTCACGCGTGACGTTTTCGCTGACCAGCGTCCGGCTGACTTCCCGGCCGTCTACGACCGTTACGGAAAAGACCTTGGTGCGTTCGCCGTCGACGCCGGGCGTGGTGACCTTTTTCTCGCCCTCGACTATGTCCGCGTTCGGCACCTCGCTGCTGGTAAAGGGCACCGGCTCCGTTACGGTTTCCTGTTTCCCGGCAGCGACACGGGTCACTTTCAGGCCCATGCCGTCCACAAGCGCTGCACTGCGGGGCGCCGACACCCGGTCGGCCGTCCCCAGGCTGACGCCGGTTTCCTTCAGCACATCGCGCACCGTCCCGGCAGTTGTGCTGACCGGGTGGGTGGCGCCGTCCACGATCAAGAAGACGGTCTTGGGCGTCGAGATGGAAATACGCCCGTCCAGGCCCTCCAGGGAAGTGTCCAAGGAAGCGGAAACCGCCGAATTCGTGGAGACCCGCAGCTCTGACACAAGGTCGGCGACGGTTTCCCCCGTGGTGTGCACAGTGGTTCCGTTGCCGTCCACCGTGACCTCCACTGCGCGTGCGCGGGTGATCTCAATGGCAGTGTCCTCTGTAAGGGCACTGGCAGGTGCCGGAGTGATCCGGTCTGCGGGATTCACCTCCACGTGGGCGGCGGCCAGCGCGTCAGCCACAGTGCCGCCGAAGGTCTGTACCTCCTGGCGGTCGCCGTCGACGGTGAGCACTACCGTCTTGGTGGCACCCACAAAGGCAACCAGCCCCAGGACCAGGCACACCATCACGGCCGCTTGGCCAACGATCTTTACCCCACGCTTTGCGAGTGAATTTGCCACGAATTCCCAAACTGTCACAGCATCCGGGCACGGGGACTTGAAGCACCGGGCGTGCGTTCCCGCCCACCGGCTGACGGCGGAGCAGGAGCGCGCCCGGCGCAGGCATGGCGGCCAGGGCCCACTTGAGCTGCGGAAGCAGCACTAGCACGGCCTTGCGAATTTATACAGATCTAGTCCGGATACCTTCCCCGACCCCGGCTAATAGCTCCCTACCGTAACCGAACCGTGATCTGAGGGCAACCGAAGGTTCCGGCGCATTGCCGCGCCTGGAGTCCCCGCGGACCTCCCCCGGCAGCTAACGGACGTCCCACGAACCGTAGGCACGCTCGGTGTTGGCGGCCAGCCGCGCCCCCAGTTCGGCCAGATCAGCATCCAGCCGTTCGGCCATAAACCGCACGGTGTACGGCACCATATAGCTGGCGTTGGGCCGGCCCCGGTGCGGGTGCGGGGTGAGGTAGGGGGCATCCGTCTCCACGAGCAGCAGGTCCCGGTCCGCGACGGCGAGCGCTTCATGCAGGTTGGCGGAATTGCGGAAGGTCAGTGTGCCGGAAAAGGACATATACCAGCCGTTCTCGCTGCAGGTCCGTGCCAGCTCCGCGTCTCCGGAGAAGCAATGGAACACCACCGTTTCCGGAGCTCCTTCTTCGGCCAGCACCCGCAGCACGTCGGCGTGGGCATCGCGGTCGTGGATCTGCAGGGCCAGTCCGAGGCGCTTGGCGATGTCGATGTGCCGGCGGAAGGAGTACTGCTGGCGTTCCAGGCCCTCCTCCCCCGTGCGAAAGTAGTCCAGCCCGGTTTCGCCTATGGCCCGGATGCGGGGGTGCGCGGCGAGCAATTCAATCTCCTCGAGCGCCGGTTCCAGCGCACCTTCGGCGGCCAGCAGCGGGGCATCGTTCGGGTGGATTGCCACCGCACCCAGCAGCCGCGGATCGACGTCGACGGCGGCTGCGGTAAAACGGGAGGAGGCCAGGTCCGTGCCCACCTGGATGGCGCCTTTGACCCCTGCCCCCTCCGCCGCGTCCAGGGCCGCGGCAAGCGCAGCGGCAAGGCCGGCGTCCGGCCCGCCTGCAAAGTCGAAATGCGTATGGTTGTCCATCACCGGCACGGGCAGGGGCTCGGGTGCCGGCGGATAGCCCTTGCCGCTGCGTCCCGGCGCCCCTGCCCCGGCACCGCCGGGCAGGTAGGCCTCCGGTGTGGTGCCGGGAAGATATCCGCTTCGATTACTCATGTTCTTAAGCCTAAGTGAGCTAGTACGCTGTACAGACAAGTGCCGCTGGTCGGGTCACTGGTCTGTCATGGGTCTGTCATTGGCGCAGGTTCCAGCTGAGGGAGCTTTCGCAGTTCCGCCGCTGCAGCGCCAGGGCGCCACCCGACGGGGTTGCTGATCGGACGCCCGGCGGTTCGCCGCCGGGCGGACCAATCGGGCTGCAGCTGCAACCGCCGACTATGGAAGGTGTCCATGGACGCTCCAATCCCGTCTGCCGCTGCGTCCCTTAACGCCTTCCCCTCCGGCCCGCCGGCATCCGGGCAGGGAACGGCTACTGCCCTTCATTCCGAGCCCTACACCCCCGATTCCTTCCGTTCAGCGGCGGACGGGATCCTGGCTGCCATCGGAACGGTGATCGACGGCAAGGAGGAAGCGGCCCGGCTTGTCCTGACCGTCATGCTGGCCCAAGGGCATGTGTTGCTGGAAGACGTTCCCGGCGTCGGGAAGACGATGCTCGCCAAGACGCTCGCCCGCACCATCGACTGCACCGTCAGCCGCATCCAGTTCACACCGGACCTGCTGCCCTCGGACGTTACCGGGGTGTCTATCTACAACCAGGACAGCCACCGGTTCGAGTTCCGGCAGGGACCGGTGTTCGCCAATGTCGTGATTGCGGATGAGATCAACCGGGCTTCCGCCAAAACCCAGTCCGCCCTCCTCGAATGCATGGAGGAGCGCCAGGTCAGCGTGGACGGCGGCACGCACCGGCTCTCGGCTCCCTTTATGGTGGTGGCCACCCAGAACCCCATTGAGATGGAGGGGACCTATCCCCTGCCCGAAGCGCAGCGGGACCGGTTCATGGCACGGATTTCACTGGGTTATCCGGATGCCCGGTCCGAAGCGGACATGCTGGAGAACCACCAGTCCGGCTCACCGCTGGAGAGCATTACCCCAGTGGTCGGCATGCGGGAAGCCTCTGCCATGATCGCCCGGGTGCAGGACATCTATGTTTCAACGGCGGTCAAGGACTACACGGTGGCGCTGGGCCGGGCCACCCGCGGACATCCGGACCTCCGGCTGGGTGCCAGCCCGCGGTCGCTGCTCCAGCTCCTGCGCGCAGCCAAGGCCTTCGCCGCATTGGAGGGCAGGGATTTTGTGCTCCCGGACGACGTCGCCTCGCTGGCCGATCCCGTCCTGGCCCACCGGCTCCTGCTCAACCGCAAGGCCTCCGGCGCCGGGGAGAGTGCTTCCAGCGTCATAGCTTCGGTAGTTGCCTCGGTCCCGGTGCCCCGCACGGCCGCCGGCGCGGAGCGTTCCCGCCGCTGATCTTCCGTACCGGCACCCGCCGGACCCCGAGCGAAAGGCCGCCATGGCACCCTCCTCCCTGACGGGGTTTTTCACGCCCCGCGGCTGGGGCCTGCTCGCGGCCGGAGCCGTGGCGCTGTTGGGGGCTGCTGCCCTGGGGCGCGAGGACTTGCTGGCCCTCGCTGTTCTCCTGATCTGCCTGCCTCTCCTCGCTGCTGCCACGCTCCGCCTGGTCAAACCGGGCTTCCAGGTTGACCGGTCCTTTGCCCCGCCGCTGGTGGAAACCGGTACGGCAGCCACCGTGACCCTGTCCATTCGGGGCCGGCCGGCATCGGTGTCACTGATACGGGAGGGACTCCCGCTGCGTTTCGGTGCCAGTCCGGTGTTCCGCTTTCCCCCCGAGGGCGGGGCCGAAACCGGAACCGGAAGTTACCGGTACCGTCTGCGCTCGGGCCGGCGGGGCTTGTACTCGATCGGCCCGGTGACCGCTGAATTCCTCGACCCCTTCGGCCTGGCCAAGACGGTCCACACCCTGGGCGGAACGAATCAGCTCGCGGTTGCCCCCGCACCCCGGGACCTTCCCCCTGCGCCGATCGTAGGGCCCGCGGGAACGGACGGGTCTTCCCCCAGCAGGCGCCGCGGCACCCCCAGCGAGGATGACGTGACCACCCGGGAATACCGGTACGGAGACCCTATGCGCCGCGTGCATTGGGCGGCAACGGCACGGCACGGCGAACTGATGGTCCGTCAGGAAGAACCCGTCACTGCACCCACTGCTTCCATCCTCCTTGACCAGCGCCGTCCCGCCTACGGGTCCCCTGGTGCCTTTGGCGCGGACGACGGCGGGCTGCTGACCTCCGAAGCCTTTGAGTGGGCCGTCTCTGCCGTGATCTCCAGCGCCGTATTTTTCGCCGAGTCCGGATACGCCGTGCGCTTCACCGACGAGCTGTTCCGGCCCGGGCTGTCCCGCTCGCCGTCGGCCGTTGACGCCGACGAGCGCCTGTTCCACGGCGCCGATGGTCTGCAGGACCTCGCCGAAGGCCTGGCCGCGCTGGGCCTGGCCGATCCGGCCCAGGTTACCGGCGGCCCCGCACCGGCCGCCCCGTTCGGGGACCTGCTGCTCGACGGCCTGTCTGCTGGCCGTTCTCCGGGCCCGCTGCTGGTGGTGGCCGGGAGGATCAGCGCCGCCGAGGCAGCAGCCCTCGCGCCTGCAGCCCGGTATTCGGCGCAGCCCATGGTGCTGATGGTCAGTGACCGGCCGGCAGAACAGCGTCAGGCGCAACGGATCCTGCACGAGGCCGGCTGGAGCACGGTTGCCGTGGGCCCGGGTACCCCGGTCCCGGCCGCCTGGTCGCTCCTGCACGCCGGCAACACTCCGGAGCCTTCTCCGGCTGCGGCTCGGAGCGCTGCCCGTCCCGTTCGTTCCGCCCCGTCCACCGGTGCCGGAAGGGGTTCCGAATGACCACGCTCCTCTCCCGCCCGCAGCAGGCCCGCCCGGCCCCGTCCGCCCATGGAGGCCGCCCGGAACGCCGCGGGTCCGCCAACCTGCCCGTGGGCGCGGCAACGGCGGCGGCAGTGCTGCTGTCCTCGCTCAGCATCCACGGGGTCATCGAAGGCTGGTCCTGGCTCCCTCCCCTGATCCTGGCTGTAGTCCTTCCGCTCGCCGCTACTGCCGGCATCAGGCGGCTGGGATGGCCGTTGCCCCTGGTACCGCTGGCCGGTATTGCCGCACTGGTTTTGACGCTGACCTGGCTGTTCGCCGCCTCCTCCGCAGTGCTGGGATTCCTTCCGGGCCCGGCCGCTTTCGCCCGGGCGGACGCCCTGCTGGTGGAAGCGCGCACGGTAATCATCACCGAGGTCACCCCCGTACAGCCCCTGGCGGGCATCATATTTCTATGCTGCGCCGGCGTCGGGCTGGTGGCAGTCCTGGCGGATACACTGGCGGCCACCCTGCGGATGCCGGCCACCGCCGGCCTGGGCTTGTTTGCCGTGGTGATGATCCCGGCAGTGCTGAAACCGGAGAGCATCGGGCCCTGGTACTTCCTGTTGGCGGCCGCCGGATACCTTCTGCTGCTCGCCGCCGGATCGCGCCGGGAACAGCAGGCACCGGGAGTTCCGATGCCGCGCGCCTGGGCGGGCCGGAGCGCCGCCGTCTCGGCATCGGCGCTTCTCCTGTCACTGCTGCTTCCGGCAGTGCTGCCCGGCTTCACGGGCGGCGCGTTTCCGGAAGGCTCAAAATTCAACTTCTGGTCCAACACCACCGGCCTGAACCCGATAGTTACACTCGGCAACGACCTGCGCCAGCCGCAGTCCGCAGGACGGATCACGTACGCCACGTCCTCGCAGGAACCGGTATACCTGCGCTCAACCACCTTGGAGGACTTGTCCGGCCGCCGCTGGTCACCGGATCTGCGGACCGATGAGCGGCGCCAGGGAATAGCCGCGATGGCCGCTGGAACCACCGGGAACAGCACCCCGGAGGGAACACCGGGTACACCCGTGGTGACGCGGATCAGCAGCAAGACCTATGCCAGCCCCTGGCTCCTGGCCCCCTATTACCCGCTGGGCATCTCCGGCGCGGACGGGTCCTGGAGCTGGGACCCGAAGACCATGACGGTGCTCGACGACGGCTCGGACAGTTCCGGCGCGCAGGACTACCAGGTCCTCAGCGTTTCCGCGCAGCTCACTCCGGAGCAGCTGGCCGCGGTTCCGGCGGCGGACACCTCAGAGGTAGACCCGGTGTTCACCGACCTCCCGGAAGACCTGCCCGCCCGGATCGGCGAGGCAGCCCGGGACGCGGTGGGAGATGCGTCCTCGCCGTACACCAAGGCAATGGCCATCCAGAGCTATCTGCGCGGCCCCCAGTTCTCCTACTCCCTGGATGCTCCCGTGGAGGGCGGCTACGACGGGAACGGGATGGATGTCCTGTCCGAGTTCCTGGACCGCAAGGCCGGGTACTGCATCCACTTCGCGGCGGCCATGACCGTTATGGCCAGGTATGAGGGAATTCCGAGCCGGATGGCCCTGGGCTACGCTCCCGGCCAGTCCACCGGGGAGACTCCGGACGGGACCGGACCCAACGGCGAAGCGCTGACCGAATTTGAAGTGGATTCCACGGATGCCCATGCCTGGCCGGAACTGTACTTCGAAGGTGCGGGCTGGGTCCGGTTCGAGCCCACCCCGTCCCGCGGGTCGGTTCCTGACTACGCCCAGCAGGCACGGCCCGCCACCGGAGCGTCCGTGCGCGAGGATGAAGATCCCCGCGTTCCCGGAGCCCAGCCCGCGGTTCCGTCCGTACCGCGTGAGGATCCGCTGGAACCGGAAACGGTGCTGGAACCGGAAGCTTCCCAGGGCACGGCGTGGACCGGCGGTGTACTGGCAGCTTTGGCGGCCGCCGCGGCCGCGCTGGCGCCCTGGGCACTGCGCCGGCGCCGAACAGCAAAACGCAAAACTTCCGGATCCCGTTCCGGGCCGGCGTGGGATGAAATAGCCGATTTGGGCCTGGACTACGGGTATCCGGGCCGCCCCTCGGATACGCCGCGGGCCTACGCACGGCGGCTGTCCGATGAGGCCGGCTTTGCCCCGCCTGCCGACGCCGCCTTGACCCGGATCTGCCGGGCCTATGAAGAGGAAGCCTACGCACGTGCGGACTCCGGGGTCCGGCCGGGTGGCGGAACCGTATCGGCCCGGCCGGCGGCGGATTGGGCTGATGTGGACTCGGTGCGGGCCGCGTTGCACGCCAACGCCCGCCTGTTTACCCGGCTCCGCGCCCGGTTCCTGCCGCCGTCGCTAACCACCCGCTTCCGGCACGGTTAGCTTCCAACACGGCCAGGGGCCTCCCCGCCGACGGCGGAGAAGCCCCTGGACCGTGCTGAGCCGGCGTTACCGCTGCGCGGGATCGGCTATGCCGATGTACTGCGTGTAGAGGTATTCCTCGATGCCCTCGGCACCGCCTTCGCGGCCCAGACCCGACTGCTTGACCCCGCCAAACGGTGCTGCCGCGTTGGATACCACGCCGGCGTTAAGGCCAAGCATCCCCGATTCGAGTTCTTCCCCGATCCGGAGTCCGCGGTTCAGGTCACTGGTAAAGACATAGGACACCAATCCGTACTCGGTGTTGTTGGCCAGGGCTACTGCCTCATCTTCGGTGGAGAAAGTCACAATAGGCGCAACCGGCCCGAAGATTTCCTCCTGAAGGATCCGTGCGTCCGGCGCAACGTCCTTCAGGACCGTCGGCTGGTAGAAGTAGCCCGGACCGTCCACGGGCTCGCCTCCCACCAGCACCACGGCGCCGCCGTCCACCGCGTCCGTCACCAGGCCGTGCACCTTGTCACGGGACTTGGCATCGATCAGCGGCCCGATCTTGGTGGCGTCTTCGGTGCCGCGGCCGGTGGCCATGGCACCCACCCGGGCGGCGAACTTCCCTGCGAACTCCTCGGCCACGGTGTCCTGGACAATAAAGCGGTTGGCTGCAGTGCAGGCCTCGCCCATGTTCCGCAGCTTGGCGGCCAGGGCACCGTCCACCGCCTTGTCCAGGTCTGCGTCTTCGAACACGATGAACGGAGCGTTGCCGCCCAGCTCCATGGACGTGCGCAGGACGTTCTGCGCTGCATCACGGATCAGGCCCTGCCCCACAGGAGTGGAGCCGGTGAAGGACACCTTGCGCAGCCGCGAATCCTTGAGGATCGGTCCCGTCACGTCGCCTGCTGCGGTGGTCGGCACAACGTTAAGCACACCTGCAGGCAGGCCCGCTTCCATCATGACGGCGGCGAATAGGGCGGAAGTCAGCGGAGTAAGCTTGGCGGGCTTGAGCACCATGGTGCAGCCGGCAGCCACGGCCGGGGCGATCTTGCGGGTGGCCATGGCCAGCGGGAAGTTCCACGGCGTGATCAGCAGGCATGGTCCCACCGGTTTCTTGTTCACCAGCAGGCGGGACTTCCCGTCCGGTGACATGCTGTACCGTCCGGAGACCCGGACCGCTTCCTCGGAGAACCAGCGGAGGAATTCGGCGCCGTAGGCCACCTCACCGCGGGACTCGGCCAGCGGCTTGCCCATTTCCAAAGTCATCAGCAGGGCAAAGTCTTCGGTGCGTTCGGTGACCAGCTCAAAGGCACGGCGCAGGATCTCGCCGCGTTCCCTCGGGGCGGTTCGTGCCCAAGCGTCCTGCGCAGCGGCGGCGGCGTCCATGGCCAGTGCGCCGTCTTCGGCTGAGGCGTCGGCGATGCTCAGCAGGGTCTTGCCGGTGGCGGGGTCTTCGACGTCGAACGTGCTGCCTGTCGACGCGTCCCGCCACTGCCCGTTGATCAACAGGCCGGTGGGGACCTGCGCCAGGAGTTCGGCTTCACGGTCTGCGGGAATACCCATGGGAATTGCCTCCAAAGTTCATCGGATACTGCGGACGCTGCGCCCGCAGTTCCCTTCACCGTAGGCTTCCCGGCCCGGCCGTGTAAATGCGGAGGCGCACTGGCCACCGGCCGAACCACTGTGCATCTGCCCAGCCGCGTGGTTGGTCAGTTCCGTGCTGCCAGCACCGCAGAGTACAGTTCCCGCTTGCTGATGCGGGCGTCCTCGGCGACGGCGGCAACCGCGTCCTTCAGCCGGATGCCCTGCTCTACGAGTCCGTTCACCGCGCCCACGTGGTCCGCGGCCTGCTCGGGGGCGGCATCCGGTGCGCCTTCCACCACGACGGCGATTTCCCCGCGGACGTCTCCGGCCTCGGCCCATTCCAGCAGCTCACGCAGGGGTCCGCGCAGCACCTGCTCATGGAGCTTGGTCAGTTCACGGGCTATGGCGGCCCGGCGGTCCGAGCCGAAGGCCGCATCAAGTGCCCGCAGCATGGGTTCCAGGCGGTGCGGTGCTTCGAAAAAGACCATCGTCCGCTGCTCGCCGGCGAGCTGGGCCAGCCGCGTGCTGCGCTCCCCCGGCTTACGCGGCAGGAAGCCCTCAAAGCAGAAGCGGTCCGTGGGCAGTCCCGAGAGGGCAAGCGCCGTCAGTACCGCTGACGGGCCCGGAGCAGCCGTCACCGTCAGCCCTTCCGCCGCCGCAGCCTCCACGAGCCGGAACCCGGGGTCGGACACGGCCGGCATTCCGGCGTCGGTGACCATCAGCAGCGTGCTGCCGCTGCGGACCATTTCCAGCAGATCTGCGGTGCGGGTCGCCTCGTTGTGTTCGTGGTAACTGATAATCCGCCCGCGCGTCGTGATGCCCAGTGCGCTCACCAGCCGGTGCAGGCGCCGGGTGTCCTCCGCGGCGATGATGTCGGCGCTTTCCAGCAGGCCGATCAACCGGTTGGTTGCGTCTCCCATGTTCCCGATGGGAGTTGCGGCCAGGACAATTTGCCCGGACCCTGCCCCGCCTTTGTCCGCGTTGCCTGTATCTGTGTCCGCCGTACTGCCGGATATCTTGCTTGAGTCCACCCTCTAACCCTACGCGACAGGCTATAGAGTGGGGCGCGTGAGTCTCACCGCTGCCCCGAGAACCCGCCGCGACGCACTGTCCCGGCTTGAATCCCCGCAACGGGCAGTGACCTACGAGGCACTGCGGGAACGCTTGCTGGGTACCCTGGCCGTGCCGCTGGGCCGAGCCGGCTGGGTCCTGCCGCTGCTGATGGCCCTCCTGGGCGGCGTACTGCGCTTCGTCCGCCTCGGGGAACCCGGTTCGCTGGTGTTCGATGAGACGTATTACGTCAAGGACGCCTACTCGCTGCTGCAGTTCGGTTATGAACGGGAGTGGCCCGAGGACGCCAACGACGCGTTTAACGCCGGCACCCCGCAGGCACCGCTGGACGGGCCGGAATATGTGGTGCATCCGCCTGTTGGAAAGTGGATGATCGCCCTGGGCATGGCGCTGTTCGGTGCGGACAACGGATTCGGCTGGCGGTTCGGCGCGGCCCTGACCGGGACCCTGACGGTCCTGCTCCTGGGGCTGATTGCGGCCCGGCTGTTCAGTTCGGCGACCCTGGGCGGGCTCGCCGGAATGTTGCTGGCCGTGGACGGCCACCATCTGGTCCATTCACGAACCTCGCTGCTGGATGTTTTCCTAACTTTCTGGCTAGTGGCTGCCTTCGGTGCCCTGCTGCTGGACCGCCGGGACGGGCGGCTGCGCCTGGCGCGCGCCTTGTCCCGGGCGGCCGCGCCCCCGGGCGCCGCGCCCCCGGGCGCCGCGGGCAGTCAACTGATGGGCGGGCCGTGGCTGAACGGGCCATGGCTGCTGTGGCGGCCCTGGCGGCTTGTTGCCGGTGTATGCCTGGGCCTGGCGGTGGGCACCAAATGGTCAGCCCTGGCCTTTGTTGCCGTGTTCGGGCTGATGACCGTGCTCTGGGACGTGAACGCCCGGCGGCTGGCCGGGATTACGCGGTGGAAGGGTGCGCTGCTGCGCGACGGCGGCCCGGCCTTCCTGACCGTTATTCCAGCTGCCCTGCTCACCTACCTGGCCGCCTGGACCGGATGGTTCCGATCCGATGACGCCTACAACCGGCAGTGGGCGGCGGAGAACCCGGACGACGGCCTGAACTGGCTGCCGCAGTCGCTGCGGTCCCTGGCCGAGTACCACCGCAGCGCGTACGCCTTCCATAACGGGTTGTCCTCCGAACACAGCTACTCGGCATCCGCCTGGACGTGGCTGTTTATGGGCCGGCCAACCTCCTTCTATTACGAATCCTCCGCCAACGGCGAGGGCGGCTGCACGGTGGACAGCTGCTCGTCCGCAGTCACGTCCGTGGGGAATCCGCTCATCTGGTGGGCGGCGGCACTGTCGCTGCTGGTGGTGCTGTTCTACTGGGCAGGCCGGCGCGACTGGCGGGCCGGCGCGGTGCTCTCCGGAGTGGCTGCTGGATACCTGCCTTGGTTCGCCTATCCTGAACGGACCACATTTTTCTTCTACGCTGTGTCCTTTGAACCGTTCCTGGTGCTGGCCCTGGTCTACGTCCTCGGTCTGGTCCTGGGCCGGCGCACCGACAGCACGCGGCGGCGGCGCACGGGTCTGCTGGTGGTCGGCTGCTTCGCAGCCGCGGTCCTCCTCCTCTCGGCGTTCTTCATGCCGGTTTGGACGGCCGAAACCGTCCCGTATTCTGTCTGGCGGCTGCGCATGTGGATGCCCAGCTGGATTTAAGTCTCGTTATCCATGTGCTCCGGCACAGAAAGAGAGGGCTAAGTGCGCGAATCCGCCACTGACCTCCTGGTTAGTCTTCCCGCAGAATCCAATGTCACGGATCTGTTGCTCCAGATGCATGCGAAGGACCCCGCCCGCGTGCTGTACGCGGTCAAGAACGGCAGTGAGTGGGAAGACATCACCGCCGCACAGTTCCTGGCGGCAGTGACCCGCCTGGCAAAGGGGCTCATTGGTTCCGGAGTCCGCCCCGGCGACAGCGTGGCCGTTATGTCACGGACTTCCTACGAGTGGACCGTTGCCGACATGGCCAACTGGTTTGCCGGTGCAGTGACCATTCCGATTTATGAAACGTCCTCCCCGTCCCAGGTGGAGTGGATCCTGGCCGACTCCGGCGCCCGCCACGTCTTCGTCGAAGATGAGCGGAAGGCCGCCGTCGTGCAGTCAGCCCTTTCAGGGTTGGAAGGCGAGTTCGCCGTGTGGATGATGAACGACGGCGACGGCGCCGATTCGCTCACCGCCCTGGCCGCAGCCGGACACGGTGTCAGCGACGACACCCTGGAAACGGCGCGCAGCACCGCGAACCTCGAGGACACCGCGTCCATGGTCTACACGTCCGGGACCACCGGACGGCCCAAGGGATGCGAAATCACGCACGGCAACTTCGCCCTCTTCGGCGTCAACGTGATTGAAGTGCTGCCGGAGATGCTCAAGGTCCCCAACCCGACCACTTTGATGTTCCTGCCCCTGGCCCACGTCCTGGCCCGCGCGGTTCAGGTGGGCTGCCTGCACGCGGGCGTGAAGGTTGGCCACTCCCGCAGCGCGTCTGATCTGATGAGCGACCTCAAGACCTTCTCCCCGACGTTCCTGCTGGCCGTGCCGCGGATCTTCGAAAAGATCTACACCGGCGCCCAGGCTTCGGCCGAAGCGGCCGGCAAGGGCAAGGCTTTTGCCGCTGCCTCGGCCACTGCCATTGCCTACTCGGAGGCGGTGGATTCCGCTGCCCGCGGCGGCCGCGGCCCCTCCGTCGCGCTCGCCCTCAAGCACAAGCTGTTTGAACGGCTGTTCTACCCGAAGGTCCGTGCGGTCCTGGGCGGCAACGCCAAGTTCGCCATTTCCGGCGCAAGCGCGCTGAGCCCCATGCTGGCCCATTTCTTCCGCGGCAGCGGCGTGACCGTCCTGGAGGGCTACGGCCTCACCGAAACCACGGCCCCGGCCAGCGTCAACCAGGCCACCCGCGCCCGGGTGGGCTCGGTGGGGCTGCCCATGCCGGGCACCACCATCCGGATTGCCGACGACGGCGAAGTCCTGGTCCGCGGCGCCGTCGTGTTCAAGGGCTATCACCGCAACCCGGAGGCAACCGCCGACGCGTTCGAGGGCGAGTGGTTCAAGACCGGCGATGTGGGTGTCCTGGACGACGACGGGTTCCTGCGCATCACTGGCCGGAAGAAGGACCTGCTGGTCACTGCCGGCGGGAAGAATGTGGCTCCGGGTCCGCTGGAGGAAAAGATCCGCGAGAACCGGCTGGTCTCCCAGGCCATTGTGGTGGGCGAGGGCAGGCCGTTCGTTTCGGCGCTGATTACCCTCGACGACGAAGCCCTGGCGGCCTGGAGCCGGGAGAACGGGGCGCCGACCGGGAATGCCGGAGACGACCCCCGGGTCCAGCAGATGCTGCAGGAGGCCGTGGACGCCGCCAACGCGACGGTTTCCCGGGCTGAGCAGATCCGCAAGTTCACCGTGCTGCCCAAGGACTTCACCTTGGAATCCGGGCACCTGACGGCCACCTTGAAGCTGCGCCGCAACGCCGTGATTGCCGACTACTCCGACGAGGTTGAGAAGCTGTACGCGAAGTAGTCTCCGCCAATAGGAAATCCCCCGTACCGTCCAGCGGTCCGGGGGATTTTCTGTGTGCCGTGCGGCGTCAGCTGCCGGGGCCTAGAGCGCGTTCAGCGACTCTGCGTAGCGGCGGCGGGCGTCCTCGCGTGCCTGGCGGACACGTTCCCGGCGGGCTTTGGTCGGCCAGCAGCAGGCGAGAACTGCAGCGCATGTCAGCAGCACCAAGGCGGCGATCACAATTCCTGCGTCCATCCAGAACTGGGCCGGGAACAGCCGGATCAGTGTGTCGTCCAGGCGGAAGGTCCAGTTGCCGTTCGCAAAGAAGATGCTGTGCACCTGTGTGAAGAACTGTTCCCAGCCCAAGACGGCGAGGACCACCAGCACGGCCATCAGCGCCAGGGTCACCAGGGCGCCGGCGAACAGCGAGCGCCGGATACCGCCGGGGCTGCGGCGGCGGAGGTACAGGGCTGCGGCCAGGCTGAGCAGCAGCATCACTGCCGCGGCCGTGAAGGCGGCCGTCAGCACGGTTTTGACGTCCGCCATGTGGCTGACCTCGCTGGCGAGGTACAGCGGTTCCCCGCCGCCCCCCATCAGGTCGCCCAGATACCGCGCCCCGCTCAGGTTTGAAAGATAGTCCACGGCATATGAGCCATATGTCATGCGGTCATCCCGTGAGAAGCCGTAGGCGTCTTCGGGGAAGCCCGGACGGTGGTATTCGGCCCACAGGAACAAGGGTGTGGCAACGGCTCGGATGGCCGCAGCGAGCACCATGACCGGGAAGAACACGGCGATCATCACCTGCAGTACACGGGCAAGCACCGGCTTGCCGGCAGCTGCCTTTTCGCGTTCCTTGGCCCGCCGCTCGACTTGCTCCGGCGACACCGCGGCACCGTCCTGATCGGCCGGGTCCCGGTCAGTGTCCTCCGGATCCGTGTCCTCCGGATCGCTGTCGTCGGGGTGATTGTTCTCTGTATCAGCGAGGTTCCGGTCCGTGTTCTCCGGATCTTCGTTGTTCGGGAGGGCGTCGTCGGCGTGGCCGTTGGTATCGGCACTGCTGCGGTCCGTCTGATGATGATCGGCAGACACGGCTGCGGCCGTCACGGCAGCCCCGGGCACGGGCGAACCGCTTTCGGCCGGCTCGCCAGCGTCTGCGGTGCCTTCCTTCCGGTCCCCGGGCCGGGCAACGCCGCTCAGGTCCGGAAGAGTGCTGGCCCGGCGCATGGGGAGCTCGCTGCGCTGCGCCAAGCTCGGATGGCCGCCCGGGACGGTTTCCGTCCCGTGCGGCGACGGCGACGCCTCCGGGTCGGGGCGCTGCTCGGTGGCGGGGCGCTGCACGGTGGCGGGAAGCGCGGTGGTGGGAACGACGGCTGCGGGCGAGTCCGTGTCTGCCGATACCGCGTCCGGCGTGCCGGCCTCAGCATGCTCGGTGTCCGGCGTGCCGGCCTCAGTATGCTCTGCGTCCGGTTGGCCCGTCTCGGCCGGCTCTGTGTCGGGTCCGGCCGGAGACGAAGCGTCTTCCCGTTTCCCGGCATCCCTGCCATCCCCGGCATCCCCGGCGCTTCCGGTGGATTCCGCAGATCCGGCAAGGCTGTTGAATTCGGCATCCCAGTCCGCGTGTTCGTCCGGGCCCGGCAGGGAGGCAGGTCCGGCCGCGCCGGCCGCGCCGGCCGCCCGGGCCGAATGGGATCCGGACCGGGAGCCGATGCGGTTATCCGGCCCGGCAGGCGCGGATTCGGCGGCACCGTTCTGAGGCTCTCCCGGTGTCGTTGGCCGATCCGTGGGGGTTTCGTCCTGGCTTGCCACTGCTTCCTCTTTCACTACCCGGATTTCACTACCCGAAACTGTTCTCGCTGGTCTTACCTCGACCCTACCGGGACAGTGCGGGTCGTGTGCGCACGCCACCCCGCCCGCAGCTTAGGCAGTCAGCGCCTCGGCGCCGGCGTCGCGCGCGGCAAGGTCCCCCCGGTGTCCGGCACGGTAGGCCCTGCCGCCCAGGATCAGGGTGTAAGCCCAGTAAGCACAGAACACCAGGAACCCAATTGAAAGGCGCAGCCATGCAGGCAGCGGGCTTGGGGTCACGAACCCTTCCACCAACCCGGATACAAACAGCACCAGGATGAGGCCAAGGCCCACGGTTATCAGGGAGCGTCCTTCCCTGGCCAGCGCTGCCATGCGCGGCGTCCGGCCCGGCGCAACCAGGGCCCAGAAGATCCGCAGTCCTGCGGCCCCGGCTATGAAGATGGCGGTCAGTTCCATAAAACCGTGCGGAAGGATGTACGTGAAAAAGACATCCAGGCGCCCGTGCGCCGCCAGCAACGCGCCGGACATCCCCACATTCACGGCGTTTTGCAGGAGGATCCACGGCACCCACACTCCGGTGACGCCGAAGGCCACCGACTGGAGGGCGATCCAGGCGTTGTTGGTCCAGACCATTCCGGCGAAGCCGACGGACGGGTTGTAGTAGTCCACGAAATCTTCTTCGGCGTATTGGCGCATTTCAGCCTCCGTGCCCATGGCTGCCAATACTCCGGGGGTGTTCAGCGCCCACCACCCGCTCAGCCAGGCCACCAGGACAAACGCTGCCCCGATGGCGGCGGTGAGCCAGCGCACCCGGTAGAACGCGGCAGGGAGGGAGTACAGGAAGAAGCGTGAGAGGTCCGTGAGCGCAGCGGAGCGGTTGCCGGTGAACTTCGTACGCGCCCTCGCCAGGCGCATCGAAAGCCCAGCGGACAAAGGCCCTTCCGGGGCCACGGAGCGCACTATGGACAGGTGTGTTGAAGCGCGCTGGTACAGCCGAAGGAGCTCATCCGCTTCGGGGCCGCTGAGGCGGCGTCGGGCAGTGAGCTCGTCGAGGCGCATCCAATCGGCACCGTGCACGGCGGTGAAGGCATCCAGGTCCACGGGTACACCCTAGCGGGTCGGTACAGTGGAGCTCACCAACGGCTTTGGAGGAGGCACACGCGTGAGCAGCATTGTTACCGGCGAGGCAGTGGTCCTGGAGCTCCGCCCTGCCGGTTTCGCGCCCCGGATGCTTAGTGCCCTCATCGACGTTGCCGCCTCCGTCGTGGTATTTGTGCTCCTTGTGCTGGCGCTCGGCGGGATTGCCGCCAACGCGGATGAATCCCTCTTCCAGGCACTTCTGGTGGGGTCCGTGGTGCTCGTGTTCGTTGTGGCTCCAGCCGTCGTCGAAGCGGCCAGCCGCGGCAAATCGCTGGGGCGGCTGGCCCTGGGGCTGCGCATAGTGCGCGACGACGGCGGTGCGGTCCGGTTCCGGCACGCCATCATCCGGTCGGTCACGGCCGTTCTGGAAATCTATACGCTCTCCGGTGCCCTGGCGGTTTTCGTGGCCGTCTTCAATGACAAGTCCAAACGGCTCGGCGACGTGCTGGCCGGAACCTATGCCCTGCAGGAGCGGCTCCCGGCCGCCGCACCGCCTCCGGTGCTGACCCCGCCCGAACTTGCCGGTTGGGCGCGTTTGGCCGACCTTGGCCGGCTCCCCGATCCCCTGTCCTTCCGGATCTCCCGGTTCCTGGCGCAGACCGGCGGGATGTCCGGGCCCGCCAGGACCGCGCTTGCCGCCGAACTGGCAGCGGAAACGGTGCCTTACGTGTCGCCGCAGCCACCCATGGGCACCCACCCCGAGGCGTACCTGCGGGCCGTGACCGGAGAGCGGCGGGATCGGGACTTTGCACGTCTGCACCGGGCCCGCGGATCCGCTGCAGTGCTGGCCGCACGGCTGCACCGGACGCCGTTCAGCCGTTAGGCCCCAGCCGTCAACGGCTCCGGTTCAGTACCGGTAATGGTCCGGTTTGAAGGGACCGGCGACATCCACGCCCAGGTAGTCGGCCTGGCTTTTGGTGAGCTCAGTCAGCTCGACGCCGAGGGCGGACAGGTGCAGGCGGGCCACTTTCTCGTCCAGGACTTTGGGCAGCACGTACACCTGGTTGGCATAGGTCCCGTCGCCGTGGCGGGTGAAGAGCTCAACCTGGGCAATGGTCTGGTTGGCGAAGGAATTGCTCATCACAAACGAGGGGTGGCCGGTGGCGTTGCCCAGGTTCAGCAGCCGGCCTTCGGAGAGCACGATGATGCTGCGCTGTTCGTCCGTGCCTTCATCGAAGACCCATTCATGTACCTGCGGCTTGATTTCGACCTTGCGGATACCCGGGACCCGGGCCAGCCCGGCCATGTCGATCTCGTTGTCGAAGTGGCCCACGTTGCCCACAATGGCCTGGTGCTTCATGGCAGCCATGTGCCGGGCCATGATGATGTCCTTGTTGCCGGTGGTGGTGATGAAGATGTCGCCCTGGTCCAGCACGGATTCCAGCCGGGCCACCTGGTAGCCGTCCATGGCCGCCTGCAGGGCGCAGATGGGGTCGATTTCCGTCACGATGACGCGCGCGCCCTGGCCGCGCAGTGCTTCCGCGGCGCCTTTCCCGACGTCGCCGTAGCCGCAGACGACGGCGACCTTGCCGCCGATCAGCGTGTCCGTGGCCCGGTTCAGCCCATCCGGCAGGGAGTGCCGGATGCCGTACTTGTTGTCGAACTTGGATTTGGTGACGGAGTCGTTGACGTTGATGGCCGGGAACAGCAGTTTGCCTTCGGCTGCAAGCTGGTACAGCCGCAGGACACCGGTGGTGGTTTCTTCGGTGACGCCGCGGATACCCTTGGCGATTGCGGTCCATTTGCCGGGGTGCTCGGCGAGGCTGCGGCGCAGCCGGTCCAAAATGACCGTGGACTCGTAGGAGTAGCCGTCATCGTCCGCCTGCGGATTCTCCGGCACGAACCCGGCTGTTTCGAACTCCACTCCCTTGTGCAGCAGCAGCGTCGCGTCACCGCCGTCGTCCAGGATCATGTTCGGTCCGCCGGAGCCCTCAGGCCAGGTGAGGATCTGTTCCGCTGTCCACCAGTAGTCCTCAAGCGATTCGTTCTTCCAGGCGAATACCGGCACCCCTGCCGGGTTGTCCGGGGTACCCTCCCCCACCACTACTGCGGCGGCGGCTTCGTCCTGGGTGGAGAAGATGTTGCAGGACGCCCAGCGCACTTCGGCCCCCAGGGCCGTGAGGGTCTCGATCAGCACAGCGGTCTGCACCGTCATGTGCAGGGATCCTGCAATGCGTGCTCCGGCCAGCGGCTGGCCGGGACCGTATTCGCGGCGCAGCGCCATCAGCCCGGGCATCTCGTGTTCGGCCAGGCGGATCTGGTGGCGTCCAGCTTCTGCCAGGGACAGGTCGGCTACCTTGAAATCCATGCTTCCGCCCGCTCCCCTAATCCGTTGCTGCAGGAACGGGACCGGTGCCGCCGGTGGCGGACGGCTTCAACATCACGGGAATGCCCTCCTCCAGCCGGTAGCGTACCCGGGCCCCGGAGGTGTCAGGGGCAGTGGAGAGCAGTTCGTCGCCCTCCTGCACAAGGCGGGAACCGGTAACGGGGCAACGCAGGACCGTTAGCAGTCCGGCAGATAGTGTGGCCATGGGACGGCACTTCCTCACAAGTCAGAACACGTCAGGTGCCGCGGCTGGCGGCGCATCACAGCCAAGCCTAACCCCTGGCCCCGGCGCAGGAGCTAGTTCTGTTCGCGCAGGACCCGCAGGTGCGCGCGGCGCGACCCGGGGATGTCAGCGGGCGGCTCCAACGCATGCTTGCCGCTGCGCTTGGGCTCATCGTCGTCCTCCGCCGGGGTCTCGGCGAACCGCTCCCGTACGGCGTCCACAAGGGCCGACAGTTCGTCGCTGGTCGGCGTCCGGGACTGTCCGTCCAGGTTCAGCCGGACCAGCTCCCATCCCATGGGGGCGGTGAGGCGGGCGGAATGGCCGGCACACAAATCGTAACAATGGGGCTCGGCGTACGTTGCGAGCGGCCCCAGCACTGCAGTGGAATCGGCGTAGACGTATGTCAGGGTTGCAACCGCCGGCTGGCGGCATGCTGATCTGGAGCACTGACGTAAGGATTCCACGGAGGACCACTTTACCCGCTCCCCGGCGACGACGGTGCAGGCGCGCCGGGCCCCCACGGTGCCGGGGATTGGCCGGCGGCCGGATGCCCGCTGTTATTGCCCCCGGCGACGGGGTCCCGGCACCCGGGGGCAGCGGTTAGAGTTCTTACATGTCCATGGGATCTTCGCTGCGGGTGAGCCTCGATGATGAGTCGGGTTCGGCTGCTGTGTCCTCGTCCGGCTACTGGGTCCGCTCCTTCCGGCAGCGCCGCCGCAACCGGCACGGCCGCGGGCTGCGCGGGGACCTGATTCCGCCGCATCTGGCCGGAGCACGTACCCGCTCCGAGCGGTTCGACGAGTGGGTCCTGGAATCCGCACAGCGCCTGGAACGGCTGTGGGGCGAGCGGATCCAGAGCTACCAGTTCGTGGTTACGGAAATCCCTCCCCGGCTGGAGGACCTGGCCCGCGAGGGCGGACCCATCCCGCTTGGCGCGGCCACCGCGTCCGCGCCCGGCCGCCCGGCGGTCATCACCATTTACCGGCACGCCGTGGAAACCTCGGCCCGGGGACTGGTTCCGGTCAGCGAACTGGTCCATGACGTGATCGTGGAACAGCTTGCCGGGCTGATGGGCATGGACCCGGAAACCGTGGATCCGGCCTACGGCAGGTTCCGTCCGCTGTAGCCCGGCCGGATTAGTTCCCCACGCCCACCTGGACCCTGTTTGCGCCTGCATTGCCCTTGGGCAGGACCAGCACGCTGAGGCCCCTGTCCCCTTCGGTCACCACCTGCGCTCCGTATACCGGTGCGCCGGTGGCGCGGACCAGGACCGCGACGGGCGAGGTGCCCAGATCGGCCGGAAGGACCGCCGTGGTGGACCCTGCGGACAACGGCAGGATCTTTTCCGCCTGCAGCGACCCGTCCGCCGATACGGCGGCGAGGCTGAGCTCCGCGGCTCCCGCGGGGGCAGCGAAGGACAGAACCGTGTTGGCCGAGGCCAGCACGGCCAGGTGCTCGCTGCCGACCCGCTCCCCTGCACTGGCCACGGCCAGGTCGGTGCCTGCACCGGCATCGGTGCCGCGGGTGACGACGGCGGCCGCCGCCACGGAAACGTCGGAGGAAATGTCCAGCGTGTAGGTTCCCTCGGGCAGTGAATCCAACGGCAGCTTGGTCACCGTCCCGGCTGCGGCGTTGTAACTGCCCCCGCCTTCAAGGTTCACTTCGCCGGCCGCTGAGAAAACGCGCACGTTGACCACGGCGTCTGTTGCCCCTGGCACGGCCACCTGCAGGGAGGGAGTCACGGACGCGTACCCGTCGACGGCTGCGAGCTTTCGGGTTGCCTCCGGGTTTTGGATGAAGACGCCGCCGACCACCTGGTTGGGCCGCGGCGCCGTTGTCGGCTGGATCAGTTCCACCCCGCCCGGGGTCAGGCCGCGCAGCAGGCTCTGCGAGATCACTGCCGAGACAGGCCCGCCGGAGCTGCGGACCCGGACCGCCAGCGCCTCCTGGTTCGCGGCCAGCCCGGCCAGGACCACCGAACGGGTCTGCCCGGGAGCAACGGAAATGCCGCGCGTCCCGGGCCCGTCCAGCGGACCCGCCGGACCGTAAAGTTCCAGGTCCACCGCCGCGGCCGTCTGCGAGGCGTTGGTCAGCTGCAGCACGGCGGTTGCCCCCACAGTTGTCCGGGCACCCACCAGCCACTGGTCGTTGGCCGGTGGCTGGCAGTTGGCGGCGGCCAGGCCGGACAGGTCGCCGTCGGTGGCGGCATAAGTCATGGCTGCCCCGGCGGTCGGCTGCAGGGCTCCCTTGGGATCGGCGCTGAGTACGGTTGCCGCCGAGACCTGCTGGTCCCGGGCGACGCCGGCAGTCCGTGTGCCGGCCAGCGGCACCTGAGTTCCTCCGCCCATGCGCAGCAGTACGGAGCCGTCCTTGACGGACGCCAAAGACGCGGCGGGCAGCGGGTTGCCTGCTGCCGGAAGGACGACGGCGTTGACCACGCTGCGTGCGGACGAGGACTCGGCACTGAATTCGGCGTCGGTGCCGGCCACGTTGCCCGAGAGCAGCCGCAGGGGTTCCGGGCATACCCCGGTCAGCGGCCCGGCCGGCACCTCCGCGTACGGTACGTCCACGGCGCGGCCGGCTGTACCGGTACCGGCCAGGCTGGAACCGGCCACCAACGCTCCGGCACAGGCCAGCAGCAGGACTCCGCCGGACCAGCGGCCCGCTGCCCGTGCCCGGGAAGGCCGCGCGGGAGCGGTCTTCCGCCCCCGTTCCTTCACGGTCTGCTCGCGTGCGGTGGGCTGGCTTTCAGGGCTGGACTTCGTTTCGCTCATGGCTGGTTCCCCTCCCGGGTCCGGTTTTCGGGCCCGCTGCCGGCACCGGTGCGGACAGGGGAAGGCGAAGCGCCGTCCTGCGCCGGAACTTCAGCGGGGGCGGCAGCGGCCGGCCCGTCCGGTCCGGCGGCATCCGTTTCGCTGCCGCCCGCGGCGGTGCTGTCCGCAGCATCGGCACCCGCGTGGCGTTTGCCCGGCAGCCGGATTGTCCTGCCGGCACCCGGAGTAGGCAGTGCCAGCAGCACGGTCAGGCCAATGACCAGCACCTGCAAGGCCTCGACCCAGGGCTCCCAGGGCGAGCGGTAGGCAATAACCAGTTCCCCGCCGTCGGCCGGAAGTTCAAAAGCCTGTTCCCAGCCCCCCTCCGTTGCCGCAAGCGGACGGCCGTCCAGGGTGGCCTGCCAGCCGTCATCGGCGCGTTCGGCCAGGACAAGTGTGCGCCCCTGCACACCGGCCTCGAGGGTGGTGCGCACCTCTTCAGTATGTGAGGGCACAGCTGCTGCCGTGCTGCCGTCGGCGTTCAGGATCCGCACCCGCGCACCCAGCCCCGACTGTGTTTCGGTCCCGGCATCGTTGAGCGGCTCGGTCACGCGCCACAGCCAGCCCGCGCCGGTCTGTCCGACGGCGGCCAGGCCGGGCACGGAATCCATCCGGCCGGCCAGCAGCTCAGCAGCGGTATCGGACTCCTGCAGGACCACGAATGCCACGCCGAGCCGGGCAAGTTCAGCCCGCGGATCAACTCCCGTGCCGGCGGTGATTACCGCAACGGCCCGGCGCAGGTCCGCGGTGGCCGGATCGTCGGCGCCCGGCGTGCCGGGAACGCCTTCCAGTCCGCGGGCGGCAGAAACGGTGGAGAGCTGTTCCAGTGTGGTGCCTCCGCCGCGCATAAGGACGGCGGTGACATTCCCGTCGGCGTCGGCGTGCAGGACCAGGCTGCGGGACTGGGCGTCTCCGTAGCCGGCATCGGCTGCCGTGGCTGGGAGGGTTCGTGCGGGGGCGCCCTGCACGGCGGTTTCCAGTCCCGGCAGGATGCCGGCGTCGTTTGGACCGCCGTTGGCGGCGGTGCCGGGGAATCCATTGCCGGTGAACTGCGGGACCGCCCACAGGGCAAGGCTGGCGGCGGGTCCGGCGGCCAGGACAAGCCCGAGGACCACGGCAAGGGAACGCCTGCTGCGCGGCGGCCGGCGCGCGTGCACCGGCGCGGGGCTACCGGGCAGCACATCCGCGGCGCAGGCCAGCGCGGCGCCCAGGAGCAGCAGCACGGTCGCTGAAACCAGGGGGCCGGCGAACGCGGTGACCACGGAATCAGCAGTGGCGGCCGTACCCAAGTAGGACGCCGCGGCGTTAACCGCCAGTGAGGTGACAGCCAGGATCCAGGCCAGCCGGGCGAGCCGGGCCGTCCTCGTCCGGAACAGTCCGAGAGCGGCCAGCACCACCACGGGCGCGCCGATCAGCAGTGCCAGGACCAGGTTCCACGGACCCTGCGGGAGCAGGCCGGAAAGGGTGCCGTCAACGGTAAACGCCACGGGGTAACCCAGCAGCTGCTGCCACGGTTCGGAACGGTCAAAGGCCAGCGGGACTCCGGGGTCCGCCAGGACAGCGCGCAGATGGTCCGGTGCGGCGGACAGTACCTGCGGCAGCAGGAGCGCGGCAGGCGGGAGCAGGGACCACCAGAGGGTCCGGGCACGGCGGCGCAGGGCAAGCGTCAGGATCAGGACCGCGGCCACCGCAAGGACAAAGAGAATCGGCGCAGCTGCGGTAAGGACCGCCAGGAGCAGCCCCGCGGCGGCAGCTGCCGTCCAGGACGCTGCCCGCCCGGCGCCGGCGGCAGGCGCCGGCTTGCCGGCACCCACCGCACGCGCAACGGCGAGGACCGTGAGTGGAAGCAGGATGTGGGCGATCATGCTGCCCAGCCGTCCGCTGCCCAGGGCCGTTTGGAACGCGGGTACGGCGGCCCAGAAGACAGCTGCCCAGAACCGCAGGCCGCGATGTTGAGTAAAGACCCCTGCCGCGAACCAGGCACTCAGCCCGGCCAGGGGCAGGGCGAGCATCAGCAGGACGAGCACGGCGGTGTTCCCGTTGCCGAATCCGGCCATGGCCAGCAGGGACAACACAAACCCGAAAGGATCTCCGTGGGCGGGGTAACCGGAGCCCGCCTGTGCCCACCATCCGGTGGCCGCATCCCATATTCCAGCCACCCCCGGACCCAAGGGCAGGAGGGCGCCGCCGGAAGCAGCTGGTACGCCAATCAGGCGGTGCAGGCCCGTGAGGGAAGCTGCGGCCAGCAGCAGGGCCCCGGCCAGAGCGCCGAGGCCGACCCAGCTGCGGCCGGATCCTTCAAGGGCAGCAAAGTCATCACTGGCGTCACCGGAGGGGACGTATTCTTCCCCGCCTGGACCGTTTGGACCGGTATGTGCCTCGGTCAGGGTCCGGCGGTGTTCGCGCACTTCCCTGCCGGTGCTGCGCAGGGCGTTCACGGCGTTGCGGGGGCGTGTCCTCGTTGAGGCTGCACGCCGGCGGGAACGGTAAAGATCCAAGGGGCGGCAGACGGCGGCAACGCTTGTGACCAGCGACGCCGCGGCGTATCCGGGATCCTTGGCCAGCATGCCCAGGAAGAACCGGCCAATGCCGCCAAGGACAGCCCCCACGGCGAGGAAGGGCACCTGCCACAGCGGCGCGTGCTTGAGCCGGAGGAAGATCTCGGCCCTGCGCGCGGCAGCTTCCGATGCCGCCGGGTTGGGGCGGTCGCCGGCATGGCGGACTCCGGCGGCGGGAACCACCACCACGCGGTTTCCGGCCAGCCTGTTCCGCCAGCAAAGGTCAATGTCATCGCCGCTGCCGGGCAGGGCAGGGTCGAATCCGCCCAGTTGGTCCCAGGCGTCCCGGCGGATGAGCATACCGGCCGAGTTAACGGCAAAGATATCGCTGCGCGAATCGTATTGGCCCTGGTCCAGTTCGTCGGCGTCGATCAAGGTGAGCCGTTCGGCCCAGCGGTTGACGCTGATCCCCACGTCCATGAGGCGGCGTTCGTTATCCCAATGCACCTGCTTGGCGCCCGCAATTGTGACCGACGGCGCCCGCTCCACGGCCAGGAGCAGTTCCTCCAACGCCCCGGGGGCGGGTGCTGAATCATCGTGGAGCAGCCAGATCCATTCACTGGCCGGATCACGGTCGGCCCCGCCCCGCTTGGGGAGCTCGGCCAGCCCTGCTTTCACCGCGGCGCCGAACCCGCCGCGCGCGGGAGCGGCGATGACTGGGCTGCCCACGGGGAGGCCCAGCTGCAGCAGGGAAGCGCTTGCATCGGTGGAGCCGGCGTCAACGCCGATGCAGAAATCTGCCGGCCTGCTCTGTGCCGTCAGTGCGGAAAGTGTCTCGGGAAGGAACCGGGCGCCGTTGTGCGAAACCACAACAGCACAAACATGGACGTGCGAAAGAATTAGACTGCCTGCTTCCGAAGCCGGCGGCGTTCACGCTCGGACAGACCGCCCCAGATGCCGAACCGCTCATCGTTGGCCAGTGCGTATTCCAGGCACTGTGACCGGACATTGCATGCGGCGCAGACCTTCTTCGCGTCGCGGGTGGACCCGCCCTTTTCGGGGAAGAACGCCTCTGGATCGGTCTGGGCGCACAGTGCGTCCGCCTGCCAGCCAAGCTCGCCCTCGTCCGCGTAGTCTTGGCCGAGGCCGGGAAGCCCGATCCAGACGGGCCGGGTTTCAGGTGCCGCGGGGAACAATGAGACCGGCGGGTCGAGGACGGTTTCCTCTTCCTCCGGGGCTTCAGCCAGCGCCTGGTGGGCAGCGAGGAAGGCAGTGGCCTGATCCTCAATCGAACCGGCAGTATCCCGCCGGTACCGCTCGGCAGCAGCTGGATCAGCGGGATCCACGTACCAGTCAACGGGGACGCCCCGTGAACCGTAGCTGGCGGTGGCCTGCTCAGCAATGACGGTACTGTCCTGCGATTCTTCTGCTTGCCCCATGGAGTCCTCCCGGTGTTACTGCCCCAGCGGCGGCTGTGTGGTGGAGCCGCAGGCACTGGGCCTGCGGGTCCTCCATATGGCTGGAACAAATCCGATACCTAATTACACGCGTGTAATACGACTCCGTCAAGCTGTTCAGGCATCTTATAGAGTTCATTGAGCGGATGCGAGGAACGCCACGCCCGGGATCTGCACCATTTTCCGGGCGCGTCGCACTTTACAGAAGCGCTGCGGCAGTGGGAATGAATTTTCCCGCGCCACCCGCCGGTACCGCACCGGAGCCGATCCGCACCGCACGGATCGGCAGGACCTACGAAAGAGAGCACTTGATAATGAGCACGCCGGCATCCGCCCTGCTTTCGGGCCTGCGCACGCAGCAGGCCACTTCCCCCGCCCTGATTTGGTACGGCAGCGGAGGGGAACGGATCGAGCTGTCGGGGAAGGTGCTGGACAACTGGGTTGCCAAGACCGCCAACTTCCTCGTGGACGAACTCGACGCCGAACCCGGGCTGAGGCTGCGGCTCGATTTGCCCGTCCATTGGAAGACCCTGGTCTGGGTCCTGGCCGGCTGGCAGACCGGCTGCACGGTGGTGTGGGATCCCGAGGGCAGCTCCGCGGCAGCTGATGTCACGGTTACCGCCTCGGCGCAGTCCACGGGCCCGGGGACCGTGGTGGCGGTGGCGCTGGGCGCCCTTGACCTGGCCTACCCGGCAGACCTGGCCCCCGGCGTCGTCGACTATGCCGCGGAGGTACGTTCGTATGCTGATACCTACCTCGAGGGGCCGGCGCCGGACGCCTCAGTGCCTGCACTGGAGGTCCACGGCGGCACGTCGGCAGCCCTGCTGCAGGGAACAGTCCCCTACAGTGCGCTGCCTGCCGGCGGCGAACCCGCCGGAACACCCGGCGTCCTCCTGGCAGCCTCCGCGGACCTCCCGCTGGTGCTTGAGGCTGCCCTGCAGACGTGGGCTTCCGGCGGCGCGCTGGTCCTCACCGGCGAAGGGGTTGATCCGGGCGAGAAGGTCCTGGCCTCGGAGCGGGTTACGAAGCGGTTGGAGGCCTGATAGCCCCGGTCCGGGGCGCCGGATCTTCGCGCGGGGCTGCGGGATCATCCAGCAGCTCGTAGTCCTGCTCGAAACCGGGCTCATCATCCAATTCGGCGTTAAAGACCCAGAAGCGGTAGGCAAAGAACCGCAGGACGGTGGCCACTCCAATGCCGATCACACCAGCCAGGAACAACAGGTTCTTGTCCTCTATCCCCATGGGATAGCGGGCAACCCAGGTGAAGCCGGTGGAGATCAGGATGCCCACGCCGTTGATCAGGATGAACAGCCCGAGTTCACGCGCCACATTGTCTTGGCTGCGGCGCCGGCGGAACGTCCAGTAGCGGTTGGCCACCCAGGAGAACATGGTCGCCACAACGGCGCCGACAAAGCGTGCCTTGACCTCACTGCCGGACATGGGTCCATGCATCAGATACAGGGTCAGCCCGTTGTCGATGAGGAAGGCCAGGGCACCCACGGTTCCGAACTTGGCAACTTCCCGCCAGAACAGGGAAACAAGGCCCCGAAGCCGAGATGACAGCGATGTAAACATGACCCTCCGAGGCCGATCCGCGACAGGGGCCCGCAAAAACGGCGGACTGCTGCCTACACCCGACGCGCGGACGCGCGGCGGTCAAGTAAGCAATATTACCGCCGGTTTATGGGAGTTTGCTCGGGACTGTGGCATGTCCGGGGGTGGCGGCGCAGGATGCACAGGGCTTTTCGGTACCCTTAAGGCGTGGATTTTCCAATTATCGGTGTGATAGGTGGCGGCCAGCTCGCCCGGATGATGGCCCCGGCGGCCACGGCACTCGGATTTGAGCTGCGCGTGCTCGCCGAGGGACCCGATGTGTCGGCGGTGCCGGCAGTGGCAAACGCCACGGTCGGTGATTACCGGGACCTGCAGGTCCTCGCGGACTTTGCCGCCGGCGTCGACGTGCTGACCTTCGACCACGAACACGTACCCGGCGGGCACCTGTCGGCACTGGTGGAGAAGGGATTCAACGTCCAGCCGGGCCCCGACGCCCTGATCCATGCCCAGGACAAGCTGGTCATGCGCGCCGCCGTGGAACGGCTGGGCCTGCCCAACCCCGGCTGGGCCGAGGTTGCCGACGTGGAGGAGCTGGCAGCCTTCGGCGAGTCGATCGGCTGGCCGGTGGTCCTGAAAACCCCGCGCGGCGGATATGACGGCAAGGGCGTGCGGATAGTGGCCGACGGCGCCGCAGCGCGGGAATGCGCCGACTGGTTCGGTGCCGGCCCGCTGCTGGCTGAAGAGAAAGTCCCTTTCACCCGTGAGTTGTCCGCCCTGGTAGCCCGGACTCCCGGCGGGCAGAGCACGGCCTGGCCCGTGGTCCACTCCATCCAGGTGGACGGCGTGTGCGACGAAGTGATTGCTCCGGCACAGGACCTTGATCCCGCGGTAGCCGAAGCTGCCGCAGCTGCGGCGCTGCGCCTGGCCGAGGAACTCGGTGTGACTGGCGTAATGGCCGCGGAACTCTTCGAAACCCCCGGCCGCGGTCCCGGATTCCTGGTCAACGAGCTGGCCATGCGTCCGCACAACTCCGGGCACTGGACCATGGACGGTTCCCTGACCGGGCAGTTCGAGCAGCACCTGCGGGCCGTTCTGGACCTGCCGCTGGGCGCCACCGGACTGCTGTCCGGGGCAACGGTCATGAAGAACTTCCTGGGCGGACCAAATCCCGATCTGTTTGCCGCCTATCCCCTGGCCATGGCTGCCGAACCCGCCGTCAAGATCCATACCTACGGCAAATCGGTGCGCCCGGGACGTAAGATCGGGCACGTTAATGCCGTCGGCGCCGCTGGCGACCTTCCCGCACTCCGCCGCAGCGCCGGCCGGGCAGCGGCCATCATCCGTGACGGCCGCGACCCCCTGAAGGAGAACTGAAGTATGCCCAACCGTGCTACCCCGCCGCTGGTCGGCCTCGTTATGGGCTCGGACTCCGACTGGCCGGTCATGGATGCCGCTGCGGCGGCGCTGGCCGAGTTCGGGATTCCCTATGAGGCCGACGTCGTCTCGGCCCACCGTATGCCCGAGGACATGCTGGACTACGGCAGGGAAGCACACCGGCGCGGACTACGCATCATTATTGCCGGTGCAGGCGGCGCCGCCCACCTGCCCGGGATGCTCGCCTCAGTGACACCGCTGCCGGTCATCGGGGTACCCGTACCCCTGAAGTACCTGGACGGAATGGACTCGCTGCTCTCGATTGTCCAGATGCCCGCCGGCGTGCCGGTGGCGACGGTCTCCATCGGCGGAGCCCGGAACGCGGGCCTGCTGGCCGTGCGGATGCTGGCTGCCGGCACCGACCCCTTTGCTGCCCGGCTGCAGCAGCAGTTGATCGAATTCGCTGCTGGCCTGCGCCAGAGTGCCATGGCCAAGGGCGCCGCCCTGCGCACGTCCCAGACCGGCACGGACTAAGGGCAGATCATGGACCAGCGCCACGCAGCCGATCCAGGCACGCCCTACACTGACCCCGTCCGCTATCCCCAAAGCGCCGCATACGGGGTCCGGACCAAGCGGGCCTTCATCCTCCTGCTGCTGACCCTGGTGCTGCCCGGCGCAGCCCAGGTGGTTGCCGGCGACCGGAAGCTGGGCCGGCGTGCCCTGCGGGTCAGCCTCACGGCATGGGCGCTGGTAGCGGCCGCCGTCGTCATTGCCCTGACCAATCGGGCCCTGCTCATCAATATTTTGACCAACCGCTGGGCGTCGCTGCTGATCATGCTGGCCCTGGTGGTGCTGGCCGTGGGCTGGGCACTGCTGTTCCTGAACACGCTGCGCATCATCCGCCCTCCGCTCCTGCAGCGCGGCGTCCGCCCGGTGGTGGCCAGCGTCCTGGCCCTGCTGATGGTCGCCACCAGCGGCAGCCTTGCCTACGGCGCGTACCTGATGAACGTCTCCCGCCATGCCTTCGACTCCATCTTCGCCTCCGGTCCGTCCCTGGACCCGGTGGACGGCCGGTACAACTTCCTGCTGATGGGCGGCGACGCAGGCGAGGACCGCACCGGACTGCGGCCGGACAGCATTTCCATGTTCAGCGTGGACGCCAAGAGCGGCCACACCGTGGTGTTCAGCATTCCGCGCAACTTCCAAAACGCCCAGTTCCCGGCGGATTCCCCGCTGTCCGATGTGTACCCGACCGGCTATGACTGCGGCGACGAGTGCATTATCAACAGCCTGTACCAAACGGTGACCGAGAACTACGCGGACCTGTATCCCGGTTCCCAGGATCCCGGGGCCGAGGCCATGATGGACGCAGTCAGCGGCACCCTGGGGCTGGAGGTCCAGGGCTACGTGATCGTGGACATGGACGGCTTCTCCACCCTGGTCGACGCCATGGGCGGGATCAAGGTCAACGTAGGCGGCTGGGTGCCGATCACCGCCGGGGAAATTCCCGGAACGAACCGACACTATCCCCCGGACGGCTGGATTCCCCCGGGCACGCAGACCCTGGACGGCTACCACGCGCTCTGGTACGCCCGCTCCCGGGAGTTCGTTACCGACTACCACCGGATTTCCCGGCAGCAGTGCGTGCAGCAGGCCATGGTGGCGCAGATGGATCCCGCGACTTTGCTGACCCGTTTCCAGGCCATTGCCTCTGCGGGCGAGCAGATCGTGGAGACGGACCTGCCGCAGGACCAGCTGGGCAGTTTCGTGGACCTGGCACTGAAGGCCAAGGGACAAACGATGGAGCGGATGACCATCGGCCCGCCGGACTTCGGTCCGGCAGCGGACAACTTCGTGACCTACCCGGATTTCAACCTGATCCATGCCCGGGTCCAGGACATGCTGGACGGCACCTCCGAACCGGCAGCCCCTGCTGAGGAGGCACCCGCTGAGGAGGCCGCCCCTGAAGAGGGCATGGATGCCGGCACAGAAGCCGGCGGAACAGACGGCGAGGCAGCGGACGGAACGCCTATCACCGAGGTTCCCCAGGAGGAGACGGAAGAAATCACCGTGGAGTACCTGCAGTACCTGGCGGAGATCCAGGACGATGCGACGCTCGGTATGCTCCTGAACAACAACGGTGAGTGCAGCCCGGGCTAGTCCTGCACTGCTTCGCATCCGACTCACCTATCAGCCGAAAGAGACCCATGTACCTGCTCCGGAATACGCTCCGACCCTATGCATGGGGATCAACCACGGCCATGGCCGAACTGTTCGGCCGGGAGCCCTCCGGGGAGCCGGAGGCAGAACTGTGGATCGGAGCCCATCCGGGCGCACCGTCGGCCCTGGTGCCGCCGGTGGACGGGGCACAGACCCTCGACGAGCTTATTGCCTTGGATCCGGAGGCCGCCCTCGGCGCGGATACAGCAGCCCGGTTCGGCAGTGAGCTGCCCTTCCTGGCCAAGATCCTCGCAGCCGGCTCTCCCCTGTCGCTGCAGGTCCATCCCACGCCCGCGCAGGCCCGCGCCGGTTATGCAGCCGAAGAGGAAGCGGGTGTGGACCGCGGGGCGAGGGAACGCAATTACAAGGACGGGAACCACAAACCGGAGATGATCTTCGCGCTGACGCCCTTCGAGGCGTTGTGCGGTTTCCGGAACCCGGAGGAGGCAGCGCAGGTTTTCCGGGCCGTCAACGGGGCTATTGCCGCCGAGGGACGCCCGGTCCCGGAACTGCTGGAATGGATTGTTGCGGAGCTTTCTTCCGGCCACCCGGCGGCCGACCGCCTGCAGTCCGTCTTCCAGACCATCCTCAGCGACGGAGAATCCGTCCGGCCCGCGGTGGAGGAGGCGGCCGCTGCCTCGGCATTGTTGTCCGCTGCCGGAACCGAATTTGCCCGTGAGCTGACAACTGTAGCCGAGCTGCAGGGCTTCTACCCGGGTGATCCCGGGGTCTTGATCTCCCTGCTGCTCAACCGGGCCTCCCTGAAGCCCGGCGAAGCGATCTACCTCCCCGCCGGCAACGTCCACGCCTACCTGAGCGGCCTGGGCGTGGAAGTCATGGCGGCATCGGACAATGTCCTGCGCGGCGGCCTGACCCCCAAGCATGTGGATGTCCCGGAACTGCTTCGGACCGTGGATTTCCGGCCGCTGGGCATTCCCTCGCTTACGGCCGGACACACCGCGGACGGGCAGGAAGTCTTCCGCCCGCCCTTCGAGGAATTCCAGCTGCAGCGGATCGAGCTGGCCCAGGGGCCGGACACCGGCCGGGACCTTCCCGCCGAAGTTCCGGTGCTGCAGAACGGACCCGCGGTGGTGATCTCCGTCCGCGGCAACGTTGCGCTGTCCTCCCCCGCCGGCAGCCTGGTCCTTGAACCCGGGCAGAGCGCTTTCCTGCCGGCCGGCGATGCGCCGGCCTTCCTGCGGCTCGCCTCCGATTCGGCGCAGCACGACGACGCCGCGCTGGCCTTCGCCGTTACGGTCGGGTCCGCCCCGGCCAACGGCGGGGATGAGCCCCGGCTGGACCTGCCGGCCTGATCCCGCTGCCGGCCTGATCCCGCTGCCCGCCTGATCCCCGGTTAGGGGCGCAGCCGGCCCTTGAGGCCTGCAACGACGGCGCGGGCCTTCCGCATGCCTGTTTTGGCCAGCGGCAGTGCGGTGGCGAAGACCGGGTAGAGCGGGGAAAGCGGCTTGTCCCAGGTGCCCGTCAGCAGGTCCTCGTGCTTAGCCCAGCCCATCTTGAACTTGGACACGCCGTCGTTGAGCAGCCCGTTGAAGTCGTAGCGGGTAATGCCGCGTTCCTTCATGTCGGAGATGGCGTGCCATTTCAGCGCGTAGTTGGCCCGCAGCCGCTCGCCTTCCTCGGTCATCCCGCCGTAAAGCTCGAAGGCCGTGTAATCGCTGGCCGAGAGCCACAGGAACGCCACCACGTCCTCGCCGCTGAAGGCGGCATACACCGGCGAATCCTCGCCGAGGTTGTCGAAGATGTCCAGGTAGTAGGCGTCTTCATGGATTCCGAAGTTCGCCCGCTGGGCCGTGAGCTTGTACACAGCCAGGCACTTGGCGATTTCCGCACGCTCCACCCGGCGGAAGACCAGGTCCTCCCGCCCGGATTTGCGGATGTACTGGCGGTGCTTTTTGCTCATGTCCCCGGAAAGGTCGTCCAGGCTGCGCTGCAGGTCCAGGATCAGTGTCCGGCCAATCAGGATGGTGTTCTCGCTCCGGCGGAAACCGAGTCCGGGCAGGCCTGCGGAGAGTTTGCCGTCCTCATCCCAGTCCGGCTCGATGGACAGGGCCACGGCGGAGTGCGCCGTCTTTACATAGTCACTGACCGCATCCAACACCTCCAGCTCCCGGCCCGGCTCCCCCTGTGGTCCGCGCGGGATGTACGCCAGGGCGCGGAACGGGAAAGGCAGCGCGCGCAGCAGCACCTGGGCGCAGCCCACCACGGTGCCGGCGTCGTCGCTGACCAGGACGCGGTCCACGCTCCATCCGTGCTCCGCCTTGGTTTTGCCCCAGCCCCACAACTGCTGGGGGTGGCCGCGGAAGCGGTTGACGGTTTCGTTCCAGGAAGCGGTTTCGGAGCAGGGAGTAACGCGCAGTGTCATGCCTTCAAGACTACTTGGCTCCCCTGCCGGGGGCCGAAACGGACGGCACCGGCGGCGGCTAACCGTGCGCGGCAGGCAACGGTCAGGCCACCGGGCGGGTCATGGGTGGGGATGGCTTGCTAGGCTCGACTATGGCTGCTTCCTCTTCCATTCCCTCATCCGGATCCCCCTCCACCGCCAGTCACCGCGGGGCGGACCTTGCACGCCGGATCACCGTCACCAGCTGTTTTGCCGTCTGCATTATCGGCTCCATGATCGGCGTGGGCGTTTTTGGCGGCACGCCCGTGGCGGAAGCCGCCGGCGGTGCGCTGAGTGCCGATGCGACATATCTGGCTCCGGCCGGCACGGCCTTCTCCATCTGGTCCGTGATTTACACCGGGCTTGGCCTTTTCACGGTCTATCAGTGGTTTCCGTCCCAGCGAGCCTCAGGCCGGCAACGTTCCCTGGGCTGGCTGGTTGCCGCGTCGCTGCTCTTGAACGCCGCCTGGATCCTCTCGGTGCAGGCCGGGTCGGTGCTGCTCAGCGTGGTGGTGATCGTGGCCCTGCTGGCCGTCCTGGCCGAGTGTTTTCGGCGCTACGCGGTCCTGCGGACTGCACGCACCGGCGGCTGGCCGGAATGGATTGCAGTGGATGGCGCGCTGGGCCTCTATCTTGGCTGGGTATGCGTAGCCACAGCTGCGAATACCGCCTCTGCGCTCACCTCCGCAGGCTTCCGGGGTTTCGGGTTGCCTCCGGCCCTCTGGTCTGCTGCCGTGCTTGCCGTTACGGCCGCCGTCGGCTTCGGGCTGGGTGCGGCCGGACGCGGCCGCCTCGCTCCGGCGGTTTCACTCGTGTGGGGACTGTCCTGGATAGCGGTCTCCCGGGTCAACGGCGGACTGGAATCTGTTCCCACCGCGGTGGCCGCCGCCGCAGCGGCAGTTGTGGTGGCTGCCGCCACCCTGGCTATCCGCTTCCGTGCCGGCCGTCCGGGAACCAGCGCCGCGCCCCGCTCCGGCCGGCCGGCCTGAGACGCGTCCTCCGCAACAAAGCGTCCCCGCCGGAAGTTTCCGGCGGGGACGCTTTTGGTACTGGGGCGCGAGGCCTGCGGACTAGTTGGCG
Source organism: Arthrobacter sp. zg-Y40 (assembly GCF_020731535.1). Lineage (NCBI taxonomy): Bacteria > Bacillati > Actinomycetota > Actinomycetes > Micrococcales > Micrococcaceae > Arthrobacter > Arthrobacter sp. zg-Y40. The sequence goes on along the minus strand of NZ_JAJFZS010000013.1, from coordinate 30,655 downwards.
CGGGCGTAGGACTCCCACTTGTGAGCCTGGTGTTCGCCGTCCACCACGCGGATAGTGCCGGACTTGGAGCGCATCACGATGGACTGGGTCAGGACGCGGTCCTTCTTGTAACGGACCCCGCGCAGCAGATCGCCGTCGGTGATGCCCGTCGCAGCGAAGTAGCAGTTATCGCTGGTGACCAGGTCATTGGTGGACATCACCCGGTCCAGATCATGTCCGGCGTCGATTGCCTTCTGCTTCTCGTCATCGGAGGTGGGCCACAACCGGCCCTGGATAACGCCGCCGAGCGTCTTGATGGCGCAGGCGGTAATGATGCCTTCGGGAGTGCCGCCGATTCCCATCAGGGCATCGACGTCGGTGCCTTCGCGTGCAGCGGCAATGCCGCCGGCGACGTCGCCGTCCATCAGCATCCGGGTCCGGGCACCGGCGTCGCGGATTTCCTGCACCAGCGGCTTGTGCCGGTCACGCTCGAGGATCATGACGTTGAGCTGGTTGATCTTTTTGCCCTTGGCCTTGGCAATCAAGTGGAGGTTCTGCTTGACCGGCAGGCGCAGGTCCACCATGTCGGCGGCTTCCGGGCCGGTCACGAGCTTTTCCATGTAGAACACGGCGGAGGGATCAAACATGGTGCCGCGCTCAGCGACAGCCAGGACGGCGAGGGCGTTGTTGATGCCCAGTGCCGTAAGGCGGGTGCCGTCAATGGGGTCGACGGCAACGTCGCACAGGGCGCCGGTGCCGTCGCCAACGTGCTCGCCGTTGTAAAGCATGGGCGCTTCGTCCTTCTCGCCCTCGCCGATGACCACAACGCCGTTGAAGTGGACGGTGGAAATGAGCGAACGCATGGCGTCCACTGCTGCGCCGTCGGCGGCGTTCTTGTCGCCGAAGCCCACCCAGTGGCCGCCGGCAATGGCGGCTGCCTCCGTGACACGGACCAGTTCGAGAGCCAGGTTGCGGTCCGGCTCCGAATCTCCGACTGCTAGTGCGGGGGAAAGTGTTGAGTACTGGGCACCTTTGGACACGTCAAACCTCATCTTTGAAATTTCGATGTAAACCGTCTGCGGACACCCGTTGGAGCAGATGACCTTTCTCCGATCATAGTCTGAGTGGCTTTTGCCACCACCCGGCGACCGGATATCTGCGGCCCGGTTTGACCCGGCCGGTTTGTCGGAGCGGGTTTTGCGGAGTAGGAGTTCAGCGCCGCATAAGAGAATATGGAGGGGTGAGTGAAACGCAGCCTGATCCCCAGCAGCCCCAGCAGGCCGAAGACGCGGTGACGCCGGTCCTGACCACCAAGCAGGCCAAGCGGGCCAATGCCACCGTGATGGGCATGCTGATCGCCACCGGCCTGACGCTGGCGCTGTGCCTGGTGCCGGTGCTGCTGAATCCGTCCCCCAAGATGCAGGCACGCAATGTCGATGTCACAGCTGCGGCCAACCAGGCTGCCGGGGATGCCGGCTACAGCCCGCTGGACCCTGAGCTTCCCGATGGCTGGACGGCCAATTACGCGCGTTGGAACACCGGAGAGAACAACGGCGTGCCCACGTGGGAGGTGGGATATGTCACGCCTGGAACTGAATTTATTGCCCTCACCGAGACCAATGCGGCCAATCCCACCTGGGTGTACGAGTCGACCGGCGACTCCGCCGTCGCCGGGGAACGGCAGGCCGGCGGAGTGACGTGGGAACTGCGGGATTCCTCCAGCGGGAAGGCATCCATGGTGGCCGAGGTCGAGGGCCTGACCGTGGTGCTCACGGGCTCCGGAGAGCTGAGCGAATTCGATGTCCTGGCCGAGCACGTGGTGGAGGACCTGCGCGGCCACTGATGCCGGGCGCCAAGGAAAGCACTACGGCGTCCGGCCGCCGAAGGAGTAATCTCGGAACCGTGGAGACAGAAAAGATGATCACCCCCGCCCAGGCCTGGCAGAAACTGCGTGAAGGCAACGAACGCTTTGTTGCCGGGAGCGCCAACCATCCGAACCAGGACGCCCCGCGCCGCAGTTCACTGGTGGAGGGCCAGAATCCTTTTGCCGTCATCTTCGGCTGCTCGGATTCGCGCCTCGCTGCGGAAATCATCTTCGACCTCGGTCTTGGGGACGCCTTTGTAGTCCGCACCGCGGGCCAGGTAATCGACGACGCCGTCCTCGGTTCCCTTGAATACAGCGTAGGAACGCTCAACGTGCCGCTGATTGTGGTTCTCGGCCATGACAGCTGCGGCGCGGTCACCGCTGCGAAAGAAGCAGTGGACACCGGCGAAACCCCCACCGGATACGTGCGTTCCCTGGTGGAGCGGATCACCCCGTCCGTACTGGCCTCCCACCGGAAGAACCTGTTTGAGGTCAACGACATGGTGGTGGAGCACACCAAGCAGACCGCCGAGCGCCTGGTGGAGAGCTCGCGGGTCATCTCCGACGCCGTGGAGGACGGACGCGTGGCCGTCATCGGTTTGTCCTACCGCCTGGCCGAGGGCAACGCAGAGCTGGTCTCCGGGTTCGGCGCACTGGAACACCCCGCCGTCCTGCGTTCGGCACTGCCCAAGTAGTGGTTTGCGCTGCGGCGCAGCGGTTTCTACTGCGGCGGGTCGGGACACTAGGCTTGGGGACATGACTTCTGACACCTCCGAATATCGCATCGAACACGACACCATGGGCGAGGTCCGGGTTCCGGCCGCCGCCCTTTACCGTGCACAGACGCAGCGCGCGGTCGAGAACTTTCCCATTTCCGGCACCATGCTGGAAACCTCGCACATCGAAGCGCTCGCCCGGATCAAGAAGGCCGCTGCGACTGCCAACGCCGAACTGGGGGTGCTCGACGAAGAGCGCGCCCGGGCCATTGAAAAGGCAGCCGACGCCGTCGCCACTGGAATGCATGACGGCCACTTCCCCATCGACATCTTCCAGACCGGTTCGGGTACATCCTCGAACATGAACACCAACGAGGTCCTCGCCGAGCTGGCTACCCGTGCTTTGCGGGACGCTGGCAGCGAAACCACCGTCCACCCGAACGACCACGTTAACGCGTCGCAGTCTTCCAACGACGTTTTCCCCACCTCCGTGCACGTGGCAGCTACGTCGGCACTGCTCAACAACCTGATCCCGGCCCTTGACCACCTTGCCGTGTCACTGGAGCGCAAGGCCGAAGAGTTCAAGGACGTGGTTAAGTCCGGACGGACCCACCTGATGGACGCCACGCCGGTAACGCTGGGCCAGGAATTCGGCGGGTACGCCGCCCAGGTCCGCTACGGCATCGAGCGGGTGCAGGCCTCCCTCCCCCGCGTGGCGGAGGTCCCGCTTGGCGGCACCGCCGTCGGCACCGGCATCAACACTCCGGCCGGATTCCCGCAGCGGGTCATCGAACTGCTGGCCGCCGACACCGGACTGCCGCTGACCGAAGCGCGCGACCACTTCGAGGCACAGGCCAACCGTGACGCCCTGGTTGAGGTTTCCGGCATGCTGCGCACCATCGCCGTATCCTTTACCAAGATCGCCAACGACCTGCGCTGGATGGGATCCGGCCCCAACACCGGACTGGGCGAAATCGCCATTCCCGACCTCCAGCCGGGCTCCTCGATCATGCCGGGCAAGGTCAACCCCGTCATTTCCGAGGCCGTTATGCAGGTGGCCGCACAGGTAGTAGGCAACGACGCCGCCGTCGCCTGGGCCGGCACGTTCGGTTACTTTGAACTCAACGTCGGCATCCCGGTGATCGCCGCGAACCTGCTGGAGTCCATCCGGCTGCTGGCCAATTCTTCCCGCGTAATGGCGGACAAGATGATTGACGGCATCGAAGCCAACGTTGAGCGTGCCCGCTATCTCGCCGAAGCATCCCCGTCCATCGTCACCCCGCTGAACAAGTTCATCGGCTACGAGAACGCGGCCAAGATCGCCAAGTACTCCGTCAAGGAAGGCAAGACCATCCGTCAGGCCGTTGAAGACCTGGGTTACCTGGAACGCGGCGAACTGACCGAGGAACAGTTGGACAAGGCCCTGGACGTCCTCTCGATGACGAAGCCGCCCCAGGCATAGCAGGCAGCACAAACGCCGCCTGCAGCACGCCACGCGCAGCTCCGGCGAAAGGGCATCCGGTTTTTCCGGGTGCCCTTTCCCGTCCCTCTCCTGATGGAATTTGCACATGCCAGTCCATAGTGCAAACATTTACCGCGTGAGTAATAGTGCAACAAATGAGGACTGCGGGGGCCTGCGGGAACGCAAGCGCACCGCCACCCGGGCTGCCATAACGGCTGCTGCGCGCACCCTCACTGCAGCCAAGGGCGTGAACGGCTTCACCGTGGAACAGCTCTGTGAACGGGTCGGCATTTCCCGCCGGACGTTCTTCAACTACTTCCCCGCCAAGGAAGACGCCATCCTCGGCTCGCCGGCTGACGACCTCCCGGAGGACCTGGTCCGGCGCTTCATTGAGGGCGGCGCATCATCGGCACCCGGGACACTGTCCTCCACCCTCGTGCCGGACTTTGTGGAACTTGCGGTCGGCATGACCGAGCGCATGGCTATGTCGCGCACGGAAATGGCCCAGCTCAAGGAGGCCATCAGCGCCGAGCCGCGGCTGATTTCCAAAGCCATGCACGGTTCCCGCGAAGCCGAGGAGGAATTCCGACGGATGGTTGCGGCCCGGGAATCCCTTCCTGCGGACGATCCGCGCATTGCCGTCCTGGTGGCACTCTTCGGAGCACTCGTCCAGCGGGCCGGCATGGTCTTCTTTGACCCGGCCAACACGGCGTCCTACCGCAGCACGCTCGTCACCGCGGTGAATGCCGCCGTCGAAGTGTTTTCGGCAGCGGAACCGCTGTCCCTGCCCGCCGAACCGTCTTCCTTACCCGCCCCCACAGGTTCCACCGAACCCGTTGATTCCCCTGACCCCGCCAACCCCGCCAAGGACACCGAATGACAACCACCGCGAAAAGCGCCCCCGGGCCGCTTTTGCTGACCCAGAAACGCATCTGGATCATTTTCTCCGCACTGATCGCGGGCATGCTCCTGTCCAGCCTCGACCAGACCATTGTCTCCACGGCCATGCCCACCATCGTCGGGGAACTCGGCGGCGTCGAGCACCAGACCTGGATCACCACCGCCTACCTGCTGGCGACCACCATCGTGATGCCGATCTACGGCAAGTTCGGTGACGTACTGGGCCGGCGCAACCTGTTCCTGTTCGCCATCGCGCTGTTCACCGCCGCGTCCGTTGGCTGCGCCTTCGCCACCGATTTTTGGGGCTTCGTGATTTTCCGGGCCATCCAGGGCCTGGGCGGCGGCGGCTTGATGATCCTCTCCCAGGCGATCATTGCCGACATCGTGCCGGCGAACCAGCGGGGCAAGTACCTCGGACCGCTGGGCGGCATCTTCGGACTGTCCGCCGTGGCGGGGCCGCTGATGGGCGGCTTCTTCGTTGACCACATGACCTGGCAGTGGGCCTTCTACATCAACATTCCCATCGGCATCATTGCCTTCCTCATTGCGTTCTTCGCACTCACACTTCCCACCAAAAAGGCGGAAAAGCGGATCGACGTCGGAGGCGTGGTGTTCCTCTCCATTGCAACCACCTGCCTGATCTTCTTCACCGATTTCGGCGGCCGGGACGACTACGGCTGGACGGACCCGGCAACCCTGCTCTTCGGCGCGGGGATGCTCCTGGCGGCCCTGATCTTCGTAATGATCGAGCGCCGCGCAGCCGATCCCATCATTCCGCTCAGCCTCTTCCGGAACCCGATCTTCGTCAACAGCACGGCCATCGGTTTCACCTTGGGCATGGGCATGTTCGCGGCCCTGGCCTTCGTCCCCACGTTCCTGCAGATGTCCACCGGCACCTCCGCAGCCGTCTCCGGCCTGCTGATGCTGCCGATGATGGTGGGCATGATGGGCACCTCGATCTACTCCGGCCTGGCCATCACCAAGACCGGCAAGTACAAGAAATACCCGATCATGGGCGCCGTCCTGATTATTGCGGCCATGCTGTGGATGACCACGCTGTCCGCCGACACTCCCGTCTGGGTGATCTGCGCGCAGCTGTTCGTATTCGGCGCGGGCCTCGGCTACATCATGCAGGTTGTGGTGCTGGTGGTGCAGAACTCCGTTCCGGTGGACCAGATCGGCACCGCGACTTCCAGCAACAACTACTTCCGGGAAGTCGGCGCATCACTGGGTGTCGCGATCTTCGGTGCGATGTTCACGTCCCGGCTCGCGGACAAGCTGGAAGCAACCTTCGCCGGTGCAGGGTTCGATGCCTCTGCCGCAGGGGAAGCAACGGCCACCCTGCAGCCTTCCGTGCTGGAAACCCTTCCGGAACCGCTCCGGGACGGCATTGTCACCGCCTACGCCGATTCCCTTGCCCCGGTGTTCTGGTACCTGATCCCATTCCTGGTGATCGCCCTGGTCCTGGCCTTCTTCCTGAAGCAGATTCCGCTTTCCGACGTGGCCGGAATGGTCGCGCGCGGGGAAGCAGTGGGCGGGGAAGAGGCGGACCGGCTGGAGGCCGAACGCCTGGCCGCACTCAACGGCACCGCTCCGAAGTCCGGACACGCAGATCCCTCGGCCGAAGCCGTGCCCCCGGCGACGGAGACTACGGGAACGCGGGTAGCCCCGGAGCAGGCTCCGGAGAATCCCTACCGCGAGCGGTAACCGCCCCCGGGACGCTCTTCGTCCGGAACTGGGTTGGAACAGCCGAAAGGGGCCGTCCCGCTGCTGCGGGGAGGCCCCTTTCGGCTGTTCAGTTGTTCGGCTGTTCTGTTGTTCGGTTGTTCGGCTGTTCGGCTGTTCTGAAGCCCTGCTCAGCGCTGGAAGACGGGCACGCCGTCGGCGGTCAGCGCCAGGTCGATGAGCATCTTGTGCCGGTCACTCAGCGGCGGCAGGTTCTCCAGTGCGAACCAGCCCACCTCGGTGGACTCGTCGTCGTTCACGCGTGCCGTGCCGGAAACGTACCGGCACTTGAACGCCAGGTTCAGGAAGGAACATACATCCCCGTTGGGAAAGGTGACCGGGCCGTGCGCGCCAACATGGATCAGGTGCTCGATTTCAGCCCTTACCCCCGTCTCCTCCTCGACCTCGCGCAAGGCGCCGGGACCTGCTTCCTCCCCTGGATCCAGCATGCCGGTGACCAGCGCCCAGCGGCCGTTGTCGGAGCGGCGGCCCAACAGCACCTGCCCCTCGGAGTTGAACACGACGGCGGTCACGCCGGGAAGCCACAGCGGATCGTGTCCGATCCTCTCACGCAGGGACAGGACAAAATCAGGAGTAGGCATGCCTCTACTGTAGGCCGGGCGCCAGCATAGCCGCGGCGGCACCCAGGAGCATGAACGGCCCGAAGGGCAACGTGGAGGATGCCGTCCCGCGCCGGGAAAGGATCAGCCCCAGGCCCCATATCCCGCCGAACACAAACGCAGCCACGGTTCCCGCCAGCACGTGGCCCGGCCCAAGGAAACCTAGGTAGAGCCCCAGGAGCCCGGCCAGTTTGACGTCGCCAAGGCCCAGCCCGGAAGGATTCAGCAACCGCAGGACGAAAAACCCGGCCCCCAGACCAGCAGCACCCAGCAGCATGCCGGCAATCCGTCCGGACTCCCCGACGGCCAGCGCAGCGGCGGCCAGCAGGGCTCCAGCCACGGGATACGAGGGAAGCACCAGCGCATCCGGCAGGCGCCGGGTGCGGATATCGGCAGCGCTCAAGCGGACGGCCAGCACCGCAAACCATGCCAGCGCCAGGCCCAGCAGCCAGCCGGCATGCATGCCGCCGGGAGCAGTCCAGTAGTCCGCCAGTGTGCCAGCCATGGCTACACGCTATGCCCCGGGCCCGGGCTGTGCAGGCGACGTCCTCCAGATGTGGACAAGCTAGCCGATCTGCCCCTCTTCCAGCAGTTCCGTCACCAGGGCCGCAATGGGGGAACGCTCGGACCGGGTGAGCGTAATGTGCCCGAACAGCGGGTGTCCCTTCAGCGTTTCCACCACCGCAGCCACGCCGTCGTGACGGCCCACGCGCAGGTTGTCCCGCTGCGCGACGTCGTGCGTCAGGACGACCTTGGAATTCTGGCCGATGCGGGAGAGCACGGTGAGCAGCACGTTTTTCTCCAGCGACTGCGCCTCATCCACGATCACGAAGGAGTCGTGCAGGGACCGGCCCCGGATATGGGTCAGGGGCAGCACCTCGAGCATGCCGCGGTCCAGGACCTCCTCCACCACTTCCGGCGAGACCAGTGCCTCCAGCGTGTCGAACACAGCCTGGCCCCAGGGTCCCATCTTTTCCGACTCGGAGCCGGGCAGATATCCCAGCTCCTGCCCGCCGACCGCGTACAGGGGGCGGAATACCACCACCTTCCGGTGTTCCCGGCGCTCCAGGACCGCCTCCAGTCCGGCACACAGGGCCAGGGCGGATTTGCCGGTCCCTGCCCTGCCGCCCAGGGATACTATGCCCACTTCCCGGTCCATCAGCAGGTCAATGGCCAGTCGCTGCTCCGCGGACCGGCCGTGCAGGCCAAAGACATCGCGGTCCCCGCGCACCAGCCGCAGCCGCTTATCCGTACCTACGCGGCCCAGGGCCGAGCCGCGCCCGGCCATCAGCACCATTCCGGTGTTGACCGGAAGATCCGCTGCCTCAGGGTGGAACAGCGGCTGGTGGTCATACAGAAGCGCCATGTCGGCGTCAGAGATTTCCAGTTCCGCCACTCCGGTCCAGCCGGTATCGCGCACCAGGCCGTTGCGGTACTCGTCCGCGTCCAGTCCCACGGCCGAGGCCTTGACCCGCATGGGCAGGTCCTTGGACACCACCGTGACGCTGCGGCCCTCATCGGCCAGGCTTTTGGCCACCGCCAGGATCCTGCTGTCATTGTCGCTGCCCCGGATCCCGGCCGGCAGTACGTCGGTGGAGACGTGGTTCAGTTCCACCCTAAGGACTCCGCCGCTCTCCCCCAGCGGTATGGGTGCGCCAAGTCCGCCGTGCTGCACCCGCAGCTCATCGAGCAGCCGCAGGGCGTTCCGGGCAAAGTACCCGAGCTCGGGGTCCTGGCGTTTGCGCTCCAACTCGGTGATGACCACCAGCGGGAGGATTACTTCGTGTTCGGCGAACCGCAGGATCGCCCGGGGATCGGACAGCAGTACCGATGTGTCCAATACAAAGGTGGTGCGTTCCAAGGCCTGCACAAACTGGTCAGCTGCCACTGCGGACTCCCATCAGGGGCCGCCCCCGGGCCCCGGTTGCTGGACTGTGCTGCGTTCCGGCCGGCTCCGTGCTGACCGCTAGCACCAAAGTACGCCCGCCCGGTACCGGGCGGCAGCAGGACACGGCCCTCCCCCCGGGGAAGACCCCAGGCTCTTCGCGGGGAAAGGCTGTCAGGAACCGAAGCGCCGCTGCCTGCTGGCGTAGTCACGCAGGGCACGCAGGAAGTCCACGCGCCGGAAATCCGGCCACAGGGCTTCGCAGAAGTAGAACTCGCTGTACGCGCTTTGCCACATCAGGAATCCGGAGAGCCGCTGCTCGCCGGAGGTGCGGATGACCAGTTCCGGATCCGGCTGCCCGCGGGTGTAGAGGTACTCGGAAATCCGGGTGACCGAAATCTCGCCTGCGACGTCCGTAATTGTCTTGCCCTCGCTGTCGGCGTCCTGCAGCAGTTCCTTGACGGCGTCAACGATCTCCCGCCGTCCGCCGTAGCCGATGGCCACGTTCACGTGCATTCCGTCGGCGTCGCCGGTGCTGTTCCCGAGTTCGGTGAGCTGCTTCGCCAGCCTTTCGGGAAGGATCTCGAGGGCCCCCACAGGCTGGACCCGCAGGTTGCCCTCTTCACCCAGCCGGTCCAAGGTGTTCCCGATGATGTCCAGCAACGGTTCAAGCTCGCCAGCGTCACGGTTAAGGTTGTCGGTGGAGAGCATGTACAGAGTGACCATACGGACGCCGAGTTCCTGGCACCAGCCGAGGAATTCGAGGATTTTATCCGCTCCGGCCTGGTGCCCGTCGCTGGTGGGAGCACCGGCGAGTTTCGCCCACCGCCTGTTTCCATCGACCATCACGCCGATGTGTTCGGGCAGCCGCGCCCCGCTGAGGGACCGACGGAGCTTACGCTCGTAGAGGGCGTAGACAACACCGGGGAATTTCATAGCTTGCCTCACCTGCCAGGTCCGGGCGGAGCAGACGGGCTGCTGCAGCCCGGGTCTGCCTAAAGAAGAAAAAATCTTCTCCTAGGCTACCGCTAGCTCGCCCCGGCAGCGCGCAACCCGGCCCTGCCGCCCGCTTACCCAACCGTAAGTTACCCGATCGTAGGTTAGAATTTCCGTTATGGATTCGTCATCATCTTCCGCACGGCCACACGGCGTCCCCGCTCAGCATGATCCCGACTCCCGGGTAGCCCCGGGCCCGTTGGAAAGTGTGGTTGAATCCCTCGCCGAAGAACTCGAAGTCAAGCCGCGCCTGCGCGGCTGGTTCCATGCAGGTGCTGCGCCGCTTGCGCTGGCAGCAGGCATTGTCCTGGTAATCCTCTCCCCCACAACCGGCACCAGGATCGCCTCCGCTGTGTACGCTTTTACCGGTGTACTGCTGTTCGGCGTGAGCGCCGTCTATCACCGCGGCAACTGGTCACCCAAGGTCAAGAAGGTACTCAAGCGCCTGGACCACACCAACATCATGCTGGTGATTGCGGGTTCCTACACCCCCCTGGCCTGGGCACTGCTGCCCCGGGGAAGTGCGACAACCCTGCTGTGGCTGATCTGGGCCGGCGCCCTCGTGGGCGTCGCCTTCCGGCTGCTGTGGCTGAACGCGCCGCGCTGGCTGTACACCCCGGTCTACATTGCGCTGGGCTGTGCCGCGCTCTTCTACATTCCCGACTTCTACCGTGCGAGCCCGGCGGCTGCATGGCTCATCTGCGTGGGAGGAGCCATGTACATTGCAGGAGCGGTCATCTACGCCATGAAGCGCCCCAACCCGTCAGTGGAATGGTTCGGCTTCCATGAAATCTTCCATGCCTTCACGCTGGCAGGGTTCGCGTGCCACTACGTGGCAATCATGTCCGCCGTGCTCGGCGCGGGCCACTAGGGCTGCCGGTTCCCGAACTGTTCGGCCAACGCTTCCGGATCAGACACCGGCCGGCTGCAGACCATGCCGCGGCACAGGTAGGCCAGGGCTGAGCCCTCCGGCGCTCCTCGGTCCCTTAGCAACGGGACGGAGGAGTCTCCACCGGTGCCCGCACCCTCCCTGAAGGCCGTCACCACAGCCGGTCCGCCGGCGGCCCTCCCTGTCCGGAGCAGGTGCTGCACCAGCTCCGAGTCGGTGCCGGTTACGGCCAGTTCCCGGGGCCCCTCCAGCGCCTGGGCCAGCACCGAGAGCGCCCAACCGCCGGCGCGGGGCGCACGGGCTCCCACCACCTGCACATGGGCCAGGAGTGCCTCGGCCAGGGCGCGGTGCCGGGAGGAGCCGGAATAGGCGGCGTAGGTCACCAGCACACCGGCGAACAGTGCGGTACCGCTCGGAGCAGGCCCGTCCAGCGGGTCCGCGGAGGCCACCGCTCCCTGCGCCGCAGAGAGCTGTCCGGTACGCACCGCGGTGTCCTGCAGGACGCCGTCGGTGATGAACCGCTGTTCGGCGGCCAGGACCAGTTCCTCGGCTGCACGGTACCAGCGCTCTTCCCCGGTGGCTGCGAAGAGGGCGAACAGGCCCTCGGCCACCCCGGCGTAGTCCTCGAGCAGCCCTTCGATCCCCCGGGCCGTGCCGTTGTGCGACACCCGGATGAGGACCCCGTCCCGATAATGGACCCGCAGCAGGTACTCCGCCGCGTTCCGGGCCAGGTTCAGGGCCCCGGCATGGGGCAGGGACTCGGGGCCCGCGCCGGCGTCGTCAGCGTCCGCCAAGGCCAGGGCTGCGTCGGCCAGGCCAGCGATAGCCAGTCCGTTCCAGCCCGCCACCACCTTGTCGTCGCGTTCGGGTTGCGGCCGCGAGTCGCGCGCCGCCAGCAGGGCCGGGCTCCAGCGCAGCCACAGCTGCTCCTCTTCCGGGTCGAGGCTTCGCCCGAAATGCAGGGTGGATCCGCCCTCCTCCATCCGCCCGGTCTCCAAGTCCAGAAGATCCAGCACTGCGTCTGCCTCGGTGCCGGCACCCGCCCGGGCCAGTACGGCTCGCAGTTCCTCGCCGGTCCAGACGTAGGTGGCTCCTTCCCGGCGCCGGCCGTCCACCACGGTGTCGGCGTCCAGGGACGAAGCGAATCCCCCGCCGTCCACCAGGAGGCGTTTGGCCAACCAGCCGGCAGTATCGGTACTGACCCGCAGGGCGAGACGCCGCTGGGCCGGGGCGGGCGCCAAGCGGCTCCAGTGCGCGTAGAGCCGCAGGAGCTGGGCGTTGTCGTAGAGCATCTTCTCGAAGTGAGGCACGGACCAGGCGCGGTCCACCGTGTATCTGGCGAAGCCGCCTTCCAGCTGGTCATACAGTGCGCTGCGGGCCATGGTTTCAAGCGTGCGGTCCGCCAGGGCGGCAGCGGCGCCGGACCCGGCCCCGCCGCCGGCTCCGTAGGTCAGCAGGAAACGCAGTAACGGCGACGGCGGGAACTTCGGGGCACCGCCCAGCCCGCCGAAGCGGGTGTCTTCCTGCTCCCCTACGGCTGCGACGGCGGCCGGCAGCACCTCCGGCGACAAGGCGCCGGAGGTGCCGGGAGCGAGGTCCAGAGCTCCTACCAGGCGCCGGTTCCCGTCCTGGGCCGAGGCCAGGTGGGCGGCAATCTGCGCCGCGCTGGTTTCCACTTCCTCCGGCCGGTCCCGCCACGCCGAAGAAACAGCTTCAAGTACCTGCCGGAACGCGGGCACCCCCTGCAGCTGCTGCGGCGGGAAGTAGGTGCCGGCGTAGAAGGTTCGGCCGTCCGGCAGTGTGAAGACGCTCATGGGCCATCCGCCTTGCCCGGTCAGGGCCTGCGTGGCGGCCATGTACACGGCGTCGACGTCGGGCCGTTCTTCCCGGTCCACCTTCACCGAGACGAAGTGCTCGTTCAGGTAAGCCGCCGTTGCGGCGTCCTCAAAGGACTCATGGGCCATGACGTGGCACCAGTGGCATGCGGCGTACCCCACCGAGATAAATACCGGGACATTGCGGCGGCGTGCTTCGGCGAAGGCTTCCTCGCCGAAGGGCCACCAGTCCACCGGGTTATCAGCGTGCTGGCGCAGATACGCCGATGCCTGGTCCCGCAGTCTCCCGGCCATGGTTGGTACTCCTAATGCAGGTGCTTCCCGGAGCTGTCCGGGTCTGAGGGGTGCGAACCTTCCGCCGGGGTCTGCCCGGAGGAAGCAGGGGCGGCGGTGCGCCCGCCGCGTCCGGCTGCCGCTTCGCGTTCGAGCAGTTCCGTTGCAAGCTGCTCGCGGTAGCGGACGCGGCGGATGCGCTTGGTCATGTCGCGGATCAGGAAGACGATCGCAATCACCATAAACAGGGTGAAAATGAAGCCCAGCAAGCCCGGCGTGACGTCCTTCGGGTCCACCCCCGGCGCAAGCGTTTCATCGGGTGCCGGGGTGACGGCAAGAGGCAGGCTGTACAGGAAGTTCACGGTATATCTCTCTCTAAGCTCACTCTGTGCCGAGACGGCAGCGGATCAGACGTCCCCAGCCCCTATCGTATGCCAGCAAACAGGTCGGTCTCGGGGAGTTCGGTTTCCACCCTGGACTCGATCAGGGAGTAGTCCTCCCACGGCCACACCTTGCGCTGCATGTCCGCGCTGACCGCGAAGAAGAAGCCGTCGGGGTCCACCTGGGTGCGGTGGCTGCGCAGCGCCTGGTCCCGGACCTCGAAAAAGTCCCCGCATTCAATCTGCGTGGTTGTGGGATGGGTTGGTACCGGCGGCTGGTGGCCCTCCGTGTCGGTCTCCTGCGAGGCGGCGATCCGCTCGGCATACGGGGACTGCAGTCCTGCTTCTTCCAGGGCGAAGTGCAGGGCGCGGAAACGTTCGGGGTTGAAGGCGCGGTCGTAGTACAGCTTCAGCGGCTCCCAGGCCGGCCCGGTGCCCGGGTAGCGTTCCGGGTCGCCGGCAGCTTCGAAGGCCTCCACCGCCACCTTGTGCGCCATGATGTGGTCGGGGTGCGGGTAGCCGCCGTTTTCGTCGTAGCTGACAATTACATGCGGCCTGAACTCGCGGACGAGCTTCACCAGCGGCGCGGCAGCCCGTTCCAGCGGCTGCAGTGCAAAGCACCCGAAGGGCAGGTCGGGAAGCGGATCACCCTCGGGCAGACCGGAGTCGGCAAAGCCCAGCCAGCGGTGGTGAATACCCAGGGCGGCCTGGGAGGCGGCCATTTCCCGGCGCCGCAGCCCGGCGAGGTCGCGTTTGCCCGCAGGATCGTTCTCCGCTCCGGGGTTAAGGATCGAGCCCTGTTCACCGCCCGTGCAGGTAGCCACCATGACTTCGACGCCGGCGGCTGCGTAAGCGGCCATCATGGCTGCGCCCTTGCTCGCCTCGTCGTCGGGATGGGCGTGCACTGCGAGCAGGCGCAGCGGCTCGGCGGGCCGTGATGTGGTGCTATCGGGGGCAGACAAGGCAACTCCTGTGGTCAGCGGAATGTGGCGGTGGAATCGGCGGCTAAAATGGGCATGTGAGCACACCGTTTGGTCAGCCCGAGAAGTCGGCACCCCAGCAGCCGGACGTTTCCACGTCCGAGTCCAGATTAGCCAATCGCTACGGCGCTCCAAAGCGGCGCCTGTCCCGGCGGGCCGGCATCATCATTTCCTCGGTCGCCGTGGCCGCCGCCGTCGTAGTGGCGGCCCTGATGAACATCCCCTCTTCCGCAGGTACGGTGACGTCCAAAGACGTCGGGTTTTCCTTCCCGGAAGAAGGCCGCGCTGTGGTGGATTTCCGGGTGGATAAAACCCCCGGCTCAACAGCGGCCTGCGCGGTGCAGGTGCTCAACGAAAGCTACGCCGTCGTGGGTTGGAAAACAGTGATCCTGGGTCCGGATGTGCCCGCGAGCAGCGCCCAGAAGCAGGAGCTGCGCATCGATTCCCCCGGCGTTACCGGCGGTGTCGGCTCATGCTGGCTCGTGGAGGGATCCGGCGAGTAGCCGCCGGACCGTCTTAGCCCGGCATCTTGGGTTAAGCCCGGAGGCAAACTAGTATGGGAACCACGAATAGCCCCGCCCAGGTGTCCGGGTCCTGTGAACTGCAGAGAATATCTGTGAATTGCAGACCAGCCCGGTCCCGCCCGGCGGGGTCTTTGCTTGTCAGGCCAATCCGGCCGGCGGGCAACAAACAGCCACGCCGGACCAATCGGTGGTCCGGATGTACTTAAGGAGATACCCGTGTCAACCAACAGCGCATCTGTCGCCTGGCTCACGCAGGAGTCTTACGACCGCCTGAAGGCGGAACTGGAACACCTGTCCGGCCCCGGACGGACGGAGATTGTTGCCCGCATCGAGCAGGCACGCTCTGAGGGCGACCTCAAGGAAAACGGCGGCTACCACGCGGCGAAGGAAGAGCAGGGCAAGACCGAGGCCCGGATTCGCCAGCTGACCCAGCTCCTTGAAACTGCGCACGTTGGCGAAGCACCGGCCGATGACGGCATTGTTGAGCCGGGCATGCTGGTAGAAGCCCGCGTGGCCGGCGACGTCGAGACCTTCCTGCTGGGCAGCCGGGAGATCGCCGGGGACAGCAGCATCGACGTCTACAGCGAAAAGTCTCCCCTTGGCGCGTCCATCTCGGGCCTGAAGGTGGGCGATTCCACCACGTACTTGGCCCCGAACGGCAAGAGCATCCCGGTGGAGATCATCTCCGCCAAGCCCTACGCCGGCTAACTTCCCCTCAAAGCGGGCCTTCCTACGGGAGGGCCCGCTTTTGCGTTGTGCCGGGGCTGTTCCGCAGGAGAACGGCGGCAAGCACACCGCCGGCGGCGCCGAACAGATGCGCCTGCCAGGAGATACCCAGCGCCGTGGGGAACACGCCCCAGAGGATGGACCCGTAGATCAGGAACAGCACGGCGCTGAGCAGGATCTGGACAATGCTGCGGTTGTAGAAGCCGCGCACCATCAGGTAGGCGAACAGTCCGAACACCACGCCGGACACACCCACCGTCAGGCCGCTCCCGAAAAGCCACACGCCTATCCCGGAAGCCAGCCAGGAGATGGCCAGGACCCAGGCGAACCGGCGCATCCCTTCCAACAGGGTGAGGAAGGAAAACACAATCAAGGGCAGCGTGTTCCCCACCAGGTGCCCAAAGCCGGCATGCAGCAGCGGAGCGAACACGACGCCGTCGAGCCCCTCCACGTGGCGGGGCAGGATGCCCAGCAGCGGCAGAACCACAGGCGAAAACACCATGGTGAGCAGGTAAACCGCCCACAGCAGGGCGGCGAAACCGAGCGAACCGATCAGGGCGGTCCGGGCCCGTTGGGCGAGCACGGGTCAGCCTTCCAGCACCATGGGCTGGAAGCCTTCCGCGCGCAGGTTCTTCAGGACCAGGTCGCAGTGCTCGTGGCCCTTGGTTTCCATGTTGATGGTGATTGCCACGTCTCCCATACTGATGGATCCTCCTACCCTGGTGTGGTCCACTCCGGTGACGTTTGCATCCGCATCGGCAATGATCCGCGAGATGGTGGCCAGCGAGCCTGGACGGTCGTCAAGCAGGATCCGGACCACGAGATAGCGTCCCGCGGCGGCCAGGCCCCGCTGGATGACCTTCAGCATCAGCATGGGGTCAATGTTGCCGCCGGACAGGATCACGGCCGTGGTGCCGGGATTCTCGATCTTCCCGTCCATCAGGGCAGCCACCCCCACCGCACCGGCGGGTTCAACCACCATCTTGGCACGCTCCAACAGGAAAATCAGGGCCCGGGCCAGGGAATCCTCGCTGACGGTCACTACATCGTCCACCAGCTCCCGGATGATCGAGAACGGCAGCTGGCCCGGCCTGCCCACGGCAATTCCGTCCGCAATGGTGGACACCCGGGTCAGGGGCACCAGGGCGTCCGCCGCCAGCGACGGCGGGTACGACGCCGCATTTTCGGCCTGCACTCCGATGATCCGGATGTCCCGGCCCAGTTCCCGTGCCCGGGACTTAACGGCGACGGCGACGCCAGCGAGCAGCCCTCCGCCGCCCACCCCCATGATGACGGTGTCCAGGTCCGGAACCTGTTCCAGGAGTTCCAGTCCGATGGTTCCCTGGCCGGCCACCACGTCCACGTTGTCGAACGGATGGACAAACACAGCACCGGTTTCATCGGCGTACCGCTGGGCCTCGGCGAGCGCTTCGTCTACGTTGTGGCCGTGCAGGACAACTTCTGCGCCGTGTCCCTGCGTGGCCGCCAGTTTCGGCAGGGCCACCCCGTGAGGCATGTACACCCGTGCGGCAATGCCGAGCCTGGCCGCGGCAACCGCCACCCCCTGGGCATGGTTTCCCGCTGAAGCGGCCACCACGCCGCGGGCCTTGTCCGACGGGGAGAGCTTGGCCATGCGCACATAGGCGCCCCGGACCTTGAAAGACCCCGCCCGCTGCAGGTTTTCACACTTGAAGTACACGTCCGAGCCGGTTTCCCGTCCCAGCGCACGCGACACCTCAATGGGGGTCTGCGCGATCACGCCGTCAAGCAGTTTGGCAGCGGCTTGGATGTCATCCAGGGTTACGGGCAGGTTGGGCAGATCTGTCAAAGTCAGTGCTCTTCCTTCGGAACAAACGCGCGTTCGGGGTTATGTTCATGGTCGCTCTCGTCACTGCCGGCTCCGGGGGTCTTACCGCCGGTCCCGGAGTTCCCGTCTCCGGCTGCCCCGTCCCCCGGATCGTTGCCGTGGAGATCCGGCCCGGAGTGCGGACCGGCGCCGAACTGCTCTTCCACGGCCGGGTCATTTTCCCAGTGCCGGGCGGCAATGTACCGGACCACGGCGTTGAGGATGGCCAGCAACGGGACTGAGAACAGGGCCCCCGGAATGCCTGCGGCCAGGGTCCCTCCGGTGACGGCAAGGATGACGGCGAGCGGATGGAGCGAGACGGCACGGCCCATCACCAGGGGCTGCAGGATGTGCGATTCCACCTGCTGGACTAACAGCACAATGCCGAGCATCACCAGCGCATTGACCCAGCCGTTGGCCACCAGGGCCAGCAGCACCGCCACGAAGCCGGTCACGAAGGCTCCAACCAGCGGAACGAAAGACCCCAGGAACACCAGTACGGTCAGGGGCAGGGCCAGAGGCACGCCGATAAGCGCGGCCAGGCCGCCGATGCCAACCGCATCGATCAGGGCAACAACCACCTGGACACGCACATAATTGACCATGGAGTCCCAGCCCTGGATTCCGGCACCGTAGGCCGCGGGCCGTGCCCGCCTCGGCAGGAGTCCAGCAGTGAAGCGCCAGATCCGGGGCCCGTCCAGCAGGAAGAAGATCAGGGCGAAGATGGTCAGCAGCACGCCTGCGGCAAAGTGTCCGGCACTGCTGCCCACGCTGAGGGCGCCGGAAACGATGCTCCCGGAGTTCTCCTGCAGGGTGTCACTGGCTTCGCTGAACAGTGAGTCGATTTGGTCCGTGCTGATGTGAAGCGGCCCGGATGACAGCCAGTCCTGGATCTGCCGGACTCCTGCCATGGTTTCGCCCCACAGGTCCTGGAAGCCCAGGGCCAGCTGACGGCCTACCAGGGTCAGCGCGGCGGTAATGAGCCCCAGGAACGCCAGGAGGGTCACTGCCACCGAAAGTCCGCCCGGCAGTCTGTTCCGGCGCAGCCAGTTGCTCACCGGCGAAAGCAGTCCGGCGAGCAGTGCGGCGATCATCAGCGGAATGATGAGCAGCGAAAAATGGCTCAGGACCCAGATGAGCCCCGCCCCCACTATGAGGACTATGCCCAGCCGCCAGGCCCAAGCTGCGCTTACCCGCAGGGCGAAGGGGACATCTTCCCCTGACCGGACTGGATTCGCTGCTGCGGCCTGCAGCGCCCGGGGCGCAGCCGCGCGGCGTGCATGGGATTTCATGGGGCCATCCTTCCACACCCTGCTGGTGGTGAAGCTGACTTTACGCGGCTATTCCGTGCTGTTACCGCCGCGGTCCGCTGATCCGGCCCGGATACCCCACTGCGCATCGAAACTCCCGCCGGGCGAAAGCCAGGCCAGCCCTTCCCCGGAGTTCAGCGCGTTGGCCGGAGCGGTCATCGGTTCCAGCGCCACGGCGCAGTCTTGTCCGGGGAACTTGTCCGTGACGAAAACATGGACATAGCCGCATTCGGGTCCGGTCCAGAGGCTGACGGTACGCCCGTCCGGCGCAGTGAGTGTGTGCCGGTACCCGGGTTCCCCGCCTCCTCCGGTCTCCGTTCCGGCCGGCTGGAGGTCCGTGTAGGCACTGTCCAGATCCAGTCCGCCCACGCGTTTTCCTGCGCGCAGGTCGGTTTCCCCGGCGGGTTCCTCCCTGCCGTTGGGGATCAGGCGTTCATCGGTGGTGAGCCTTGCGTCAGCTGCAACGGTCAGCACCAGGTCTTCCGTGGGCACATCTCCCAAGCGCAGGAATGGATGCGCGCCCAGGGCGACAGGTGCGCGCGACGTTCCCAGGTTGGTGAGGCTCTGGCGCACCGCCAGCCCGCCGTCGTCGTCCAAGCCGTAGCGAACGGTGTGCAGGAGATGGAACGAATACCCGTGCTGCGGGAAGATTTCGGCGGACAGGACCACGGATGCCTGGTCCTGCTCGCGGAGCGTGTACCCGGTGTTGCGCAGCAGCCCGTGGCTGGCGTGGCCGCGCGACGGCTCGGTGATGTCCAGCTGCTGCTCCGCACCGTCCAGGGTCCACAGCCCGTCCGCCACCCGGTTGGGCCACGGCGCAAGCAGGACACCGTTGGCCGAGGGCGGTATGGCGGTATCCGGGTAGGACTGAAACAACTCCACCCCGTCCACGGAGTAGTGCCGCAGCGCTCCGGCGAGGGAACCGATCACCGCCCGGGCGCTGCCACGGCTGATCTCGTACTGGGTGCCGGTAGCCGGGAGGGCCGCTGCATGTTCAGTGCCGGTTCCATTCATGGGTTCAACGTTACCTAAGGGCTCCGGCTCCGGTCCCCTCCAGGGAAGCTACTCATCGAAATGGGTATCAACCCGGTCACTGACCGCTGCCACGACGCCGGCGGCCACATTGCGAATCTTGATGTTGCGGCTGTTGGAGACGCTGCGCAGGATGTCGATGGCTGCCTGCTGGCTGCAGCCGTTCTGTCCCATGATGATGCCCGCAGCCAGGTCCACCACCGTGCGTGATTCCAGTGCTGCCTGGAGATTCGCTGCCTTTGCGGTCTGCATATCAAGGAGCAGGGCAAGGCGCAGGGGTTTGGCGGCCGTCGCCGCGAAACCGCGGACAGTGCCCGTTTCGAGCGGTCCGAAGGAATTCGGCCGGTCCGAATAGCACGCCAGCACCCCGCGCTCCCCCGCCAGCGGCAGCGCAACGGCGGCAACCGAACGTACGCCTGCGGCACCTGCACCTGCACCTGCCACTGCGGACCACCGCTGCTCCGCGCGCACATCCGGAACGACGGCGTCCGGGCCACCGCCCAGCACCGTCCCTGCCGGGCTGCCCGGTCCGAAGCCGGCCGCCTCCGCCGCCAGTCCGGCGGACCGGGCGGACAGCAGGGGCCGGCGGCTGCGGTTCACCGCCAACGCGCATCCGCCCGGGGCCGCGAGCCCCAGCCGGCTTGCGGCTGCTTCCGCAGCACCGGCCAGGAACACCTCCGGATCCCAGTCGCCCAGCAGGACGTCAAGTAGTTCTTCCAGCACGGATTGCCGGTCATGTTCGGCCACCGAAGACTCCTTTTCCAGCAGGTGCCCGGGCCTTGGCCGTGTGACCTGTTCCGGGTCCCGCTGCTCCCCATGCAGGGACCGCTCCCCACGCGGGCCATAGTAGGTACGGCCGGCGGCGGGTGCCCAGAGTAAGCGCCCAAATTGGTTTCTAACGGCCGGGCGGCAGCGGCCCGTTAAACAGCGGAAGGCCCGCCGGCGTAATGCCGGCGGGCCTTCCAATACGGTCCGTGTGTTGCTGCGGGACTGTACGCAGCTGGTTCTGGGTGGTTAGTCGCTGCCGCGGAGAATGGCCAGCAGCCGGATGATCTCCACGTACAGCCATACCAAGGTGACGGTGAGGCCGAAGGCCGCCGTCCAGGAGTAGCGCTCCGGGGCACCGGCCTTGACGCCCTGTTCAATGGAGGTGAAGTCCATGACCAGGGAGAAGGCAGCCAGGCCGATGGCCAGCAGGCCGATGAAGACGCCCATCGGGATGCCGAAGATTTCCACTCCGCGCAGGCCCCACGGATCATTTACGCCGCCGAAGATCATCAGGCCGACGTTGATCAGGGAGAAGACCGCGTAACCGATGATGGCGATCATGAAGAACCGGACAGCCTTGGGGGTCGCACGCACCTTGCCGCTGCGGAACAGCACCAAGGTGACGGCGAAGACCGCGAGGGTGCCCAGTACCGCCTGCAGCCCAACGCCCGGGTAGGCGTTGTCGAGGACGGCTGTCAGCCCGCCGAGGAACATTCCCTCCAGGAACGCGTAGGCAAGGATCAGGCCCGGTACGGGTTCGCGCTTGAAGGAGTTGACCAGGCCAAGGACGAATCCGCCCAGTGCGCCCAGCATCATCAGGCCCATGCCCATGGACGGGAGGACGAAGGTGGGGACTGCTGCGCCCACCAGGACTGCCGCGAGGCAGAACACCGTCTTCATGATCACGTCGTCATAAGTCATCCGACCCATGTCCGAAGGCTTTGCCGACGGCGCCGTGTACAGATCCTGCAGCTGCTGCGGGGTCATGTAGGTGTTATCCGTTGCCAGCGACCCCTGGGCTGCTCCGCCACGGGTCTGGGAACGGAAGTTCTTTCCGTTGAAAACCGGATTTCCGCCAAGTGCCATGAAAAGTGTCCTCCATCTGGGGGGCTGTTTAGGGTCAGCCTACCAAAGTCCAACGAACGGCCGGGGCCGCGGATTCCCGCAAATACGCCTCTTTAGGTAACGGTTCGGTCGAGGCGGGTCCCCTCTGGTCCTGCGGTCTTGCGCTGCCGGCAACAAAGTCGTTACGGGATCGCGACATACGGGCAGGGACAAACGTCACTGCCTGAAACATTCTGTGGGTAGCATGTTCCCCAATCGGTGACCTGAGTCACATCTACCCGCCTGCGGACCGCTTTTGCGGTGCCGCAGCCCTGCGCGGAGGTTTCGGAACTTGGCAAGAACATCGGCGCTGACCCGGTATTTGGGGATGCTGGCAGCGGTGGCGGCGATGTTCGCTGCCCTGCTCTTCGCAGCCCCTGCCGCTCACGCAACTACAACCAGCCCGTCGGACGGTGCCTCAGCGCCGGCCACCAGCCCGGGACCCACGGACGGCGCTGAATTCCGTGACCGGATCAGCGGCGTCATCAAGAATGAGGGCACCCCGCTGGAAGGGGTGAAGGTCACGGCCACCGGCAACGGATACGAGGGTGAAGCCGTTACCGGAGCGAACGGTTCCTGGTCCATCGGGGTGCCCGAACAGGGCGCCTATGAAGTGGAACTCGATGAATCCAGCCTCCCCGAGGGCGTAGCCCTCGCCGAAGGCCAGAAGAACCCGCGGACGGTGACATTCGCCGGTACCAGCAACATCACCACCCTGTTCCTGCTCGGCGAGGGAATTGTCCTGCAGCAGGAAAGCTTCGGCTCGCTTCTGGCCGAGCGCGCCGTTGCCGGGCTGAGCTTCGGCCTCTTGCTGGCCCTGAGCGCCGTCGGCCTCTCACTGATTTTCGGCACCACCGGCCTGACCAACTTTGCCCACGGTGAAATGGTGACCCTGGGCGCGGTGTTGGCTTTCGCTTTCGCCGCCATCGGGCTTCCGGTTTGGGTGGCCCTGCCTCTGGCGGTGCTTGGCGGTGCCGCCTTCGGATACGTGCAGGACGCCGGCATCTGGAAGCCGCTGCGCCGGCGGGGTACGGGACTGGTTCCGATGATGATCGTCAGCATCGGCCTTGCCGTCGCCGTCCGCTACACCGTCCTGTTCTTCTTCGGCGGCGGAACCCAGCCGCTGCCCGGTTCCCAGAGCCCCGTCCTGGAGCTGGGCCCGGTGTCCATTCCCCGGAACACCTTGGTGTCCCTGATTGTCAGCCTGGCCGCGATTTTGGTGGTAGCGCTGCTGCTGCTCCGGACCAGGATCGGCAAGGCCACCCGGGCGGTTTCGGATAATCCCGCACTCGCGGCTGCTTCAGGCATCGATGTGGACCGCGTGATCCGGCTGGTCTGGGTCATTGGCGGTGCGCTGGCTGCCATGGGCGGCATTCTCTGGGCCTACTACCGTCCGGGAGTTTCCTTCAATATGGGCCAGCAGATTCTGCTGCTGATCTTTGCCGGGGTTACCCTCGGCGGTCTCGGCACCGTGTTCGGAGCGCTGGTCGGTTCCGTCCTTGTGGGGCTTTTCGTGGAAATCTCCACTCTTTGGCTGCCGGCTGACCTGAAATACGTCGGCGCGCTAGTCATCATGATTCTTGTCCTGCTGGTCCGGCCGCAGGGCCTTCTCGGCCGCCGCGAGCGCATAGGTTAAGGGGCTTAGTTACACATGGATTTCGCCAATATTCTTCTCGGTGCCTTCAACGAGATCATCAGCCCCACTACGGCCGCCTACGCGCTGGCCGCTCTCGGCCTCGCCGTGCACTTCGGCTACACCGGCCTCCTGAACTTTGGCCAGGCCGGGTTTATGGCGGTGGGAGCCTACGGCTTCGCCATTCCGATCCTCTCTTTCAACGCCCCGCTGCCGTTGGCCCTGCTGATTGCCCTTTTGGGTTCTGTGGTGTTCGCGGTCATCCTGGGCATTCCCACGCTGCGGCTGCGTGCGGACTATCTTGCCATCGTCACCATTGCCGCCGCGGAAATCATTCGGTACGTCGTCACCACCAACTCGATGACCTCCGTCACCGGATCCGCCAACGGGCTCGCCGCCTTCACCGGCAGCTTCTACGACCTCAACCCGGTACCCGAGGGCAGCTACAACATCGGTCCGTTCTCCATGAACGAGCGCGACGTCTGGATCCGCATCGTAGCCTGGACGCTGGTCATAGTTGCCTGCCTGCTGGTGTGGATGCTCATCCGCAGCCCCTGGGGCCGTGTCGTCAAGGGCATCCGTGAAGATGAGAACGCCGTGCGCGCCCTGGGCAAGAACGTCTACGCCTACAAAATGCAGGCACTGATCATCGGCGGCCTTCTCGGCACCCTGGCCGGAATCATCTTCACCCTCCCCCGGGACGCCGTGCAGCCGGCCAACTACGGCACCGAGCTCACCTTCTACCTGTACACGGCCCTGCTGCTGGGCGGCATGTCCACCGTGCTGGGACCGGTGCTGGGATCGATGATCTTCTGGGCCATCCTGTCCATCACCCAGGGCGTCCTGTACGGCGCCATCGAATCGGGATACATCACCTTCATCACCACTTCCCAAGCAGGCCAGATCCGCTACATCCTTGTGGGTGTGGCGCTGATGCTGCTGATGATCTTCAGGCCCCAGGGGATCCTGGGCAACAAGAAGGAGCTGTCGTTCGCATGAGCCACCAGGCAGACCAGTCCAGTCCCGGGGATTCAGTCCGCGCCGGCGGGGCGCATGCCGCCGAGCCGATAGCCGCGCCCGTCGACACCCTCGCGGACGACGCCGTCGCGAACCCGTATATGAGCGATACCCAACCCATCGCCGCAGGAGAAACGGGTCCGGGCTGCGCCAAGCGGGATCCCATCCTCGTGGCGCAAAACGTCACCCGGACCTACGGCGGCATTAATGCCGTGGACGTGGAACACGTGGAGATTCCCCGGCACAAGATCACCGCCCTGATCGGCCCCAACGGTGCCGGTAAAACCACGCTGTTCAACCTCCTCACCGGTTTCGACACTCCCCAGTCCGGCACCTGGCAGTTCGAAGGCAAGGATCTTGCGGGCGTATCCGCCTACAAGGTGGCCCGGCTGGGCATGGTGCGTACGTTCCAGCTGACCAAGGTCATGGGCAAGCTCACCGTCTTGGAAAACATGCGCTTGGGTGCCGCATCCCAACCGGGAGAGTCACTGTGGCGGGCCCTCCTGCCGCCGCTGTGGCGCAGCCGGGAGAACGAGATCACCGAGCAGGCCGACGTCCTGCTTGCCAAGTTCAAGCTAGACACCAAGCGTGCGGATTACGCGGCGTCGCTTTCCGGCGGCCAGCGGAAGCTGCTGGAAATGGCGCGGGCCCTGATGGTCCGACCGAAACTTGTGATGCTGGACGAACCCATGGCCGGCGTGAACCCTGCCCTGACCCAGTCACTGCTGGACCACATCAAGAACCTCAAGGC
Source organism: Arthrobacter sp. zg-Y40 (assembly GCF_020731535.1). Taxonomy (NCBI): domain Bacteria; kingdom Bacillati; phylum Actinomycetota; class Actinomycetes; order Micrococcales; family Micrococcaceae; genus Arthrobacter; species Arthrobacter sp. zg-Y40. The sequence continues at coordinate 5,440 of NZ_JAJFZS010000013.1, read as the reverse complement.
CGAAGGCATGACTGTCCTGTTCGTGGAACACGACATGCACATGGTCCGCCACATTGCCGACTGGGTCGTGGTCATGGCGGAAGGCAAAGTAGTCGCCGAGGGACCTCCGTCCGAGGTGATGAAAGACCAGGCCGTGATCGATGCCTATCTGGGCGCCCATCACGACGTGGACCTTGCCGATTCCGAGGGCTTTGAAAAGCTCGAGGCGGAATTGGAGCACGACGCCGAGTCTTCGGTGGGCACTGAACCTGCCGGCACTGCCGGCGGGCGAGTCGATGAACGGAAGGACAAGGCATGAGCGCCGATGCATTCGAGGGCGATTCCGTCGTCAAGGTGACCGACCTTGTGGCCGGTTACATTCCCGGGGTCAATATCCTCAACGGCTGCAGTATTGAAGCCCGGCGAGGAGAACTCATCGGCATTATCGGGCCCAACGGTGCCGGCAAATCGACCCTGCTCAAGGCTATGTTCGGCTTGGTGAAGGTTCATTCCGGGACAGTTGTTGTCCGCGGCCAGGACTTGACCGGACTCAAAGCCAACAAGCTCGTCAGCCGCGGGGTGGGGTTCGTGCCGCAGAACAACAACGTGTTCCCGTCGCTGACCATCGAGGAAAACCTGCAGATGGGTGTGTATCAGGCGCCTCGGACGTTCAAGGAACGCTTCGACTTCGTAGCGGGGGTCTTCCCTGAGCTTTCTAAACGCCGTGCCCAGCGTGCCGGATCCCTGTCCGGCGGTGAACGGCAGATGGTTGCCATGGGCCGGGCGCTGATGATGGATCCAGCAGTACTGCTGCTGGACGAGCCTTCGGCCGGCCTCTCCCCCGTGAAACAGGACGAAGCTTTCCTGCGGGTCCATGAAATCAACCGTGCCGGAGTTTCAGTGATCATGGTGGAGCAGAATGCCCGCCGCTGCCTGCAGATCTGCGACCGAGCCTATGTGTTGGACCAGGGCAAGGACGCGTACACGGGTACCGGACGTGAGCTCATGAAAGACCCGAAGGTCATCCAGCTGTACCTGGGAACGTTGGCAGAGTCCGCCTAGTTGCCACGGCTGTCTGGCTGTCAGGGCCCGTCCCCGGGAAAGTATGCCGGGGACGGGCCCTGACCCGTCTAGAGGCAGGCTTGGGTTCGCGGGCGCGAAGTGCAGGACCGTTCGCTATGTCTGCCTTCGCTCCCCCTGCGGACGGCACGCGTGATCGGTGGGTGGGGCGGTCCTTCCGCCAGGCCCGCGAACCCTACCGCGGTGCCAGTTCCAGAAAGGGTTCGGTCCGATAAACCCGTCCCGTGGGCGAGGTCCACTCCATCACGCCCGGCGTGGGCTGGGATGCTTTCCAGAATCCCAGGGTCTTGAACCGGTGATGCCGGCGGCACAGATGTTCAAGGTTGCCGTGCTCGGTAGGGCCGCCCTTGGCCCAGTCGATGGTGTGGTCTATTTCCGTGACGGCGGTGCTGACCCTGCAACCCGGGAACCGGCAGGTCCCGTCGCGGGCGCGCAGCCAGCGGGCCAGTCCGGCGGGGACTTTCCGGCGCCTGCCCACCGCGAGGATTTCACCGGTCTTCGGATCCTGGGCCAGACCCGTCCACCCCACCGCGTTGCGGGCCAGTCGGCGGGCTTCTTCGGCGCTGATCGGACCGTAGCCGTGGAGCTCAGCCGGCTCCTCGTTGGCGCCAAAGAGGGTTTCGGCGTTGATCAGGACCATGATTTCCGCCCGCGGCAGGACCGTTGAGCCGTCGGGATCGGCATCGGCAGGTCCACTGCCTGCTCCGCCGCCTGCTCCACTTCGTGCACGGGACCGGGCCGAGCTGAGGCCGCCCATCAGCAGCTGGGCCAGGACATCGGCGCGTAGCTGGTCCGCAGTCCGGGAGTCACCGGCGGCCTGTTCGCCGCGGGCTGCAGTGCTCAAGGCTGTGTAGATTTGCTGGGCTTCCGCGGCCCGCAAGTGGGCGGACAGCCATGACATGCCGTCTTCGTCCCGGTCCAGGACGACGCGCCGCTTATCGAAGGCAGTCAGATGCCGTTCAGGAACGGTCTCCGGGTATTTGCGCTCCCTTAGCCGCCTGGCCTTGGCACAGAACTGGCTCCTCGTTACGCCCTCTGCTTTGGCCAGCAGTTCGGACTCGAACCCGGGAAGCTCCGACGCCGGAATGTTCTCACACTGGTCGAGCACCACTTGAGCGTGCCCGTAGCTGAACCGTCCGTCTTCCAATCCGGCCAGGGTGGCGGTATGGGTGCTGCAGAGCCTGTCCGCTTCGAACATCATCCCCTGCGCGGTGGTCTGCGGGACGTTCAGAATGGCTGCGCATTCCGAGGCTGCGAGGCTGAACGCGAGCCCGGCTTCTTCCCGGCCCAAATCCTTGCAGAGGCCGGACCGGAAGAGTTCCTCCATATGGTGGATCAGGCGGGCTTGCTGGGCCTGTGTCCAACGCACCAGATGCACCACGCGGGCCAAAACATCACAGGTGGCCTGTTCGTCAAAGGATTCAAGGTTCTGCAGAGCCAGTAGCCCGCTGAAACCGTCCGGAAAACCGGCGTCAAAACCTGGATCTCCGGCAGCGCCTGGATTTCCGGCAGCGCCGGCATAGGCGGTGGTGGAGGCCGCGGCGTCGAAACCACCGCCGACTTGTCCGGCGTCGTTAACCGCAACAACATGCAAATCAGCCCGGAAAACCGCGAGTGTGCGCTCCGAGTCGGAGGCATCCGCCTTATCAGCCTGGCCTTCAGCCGGCTGGTGTTTTGTGCCTGATTCTTCGGTTATCCGTTCGGCGTTTCCGAGCTGATCCATGCCTCAAGGATTTCACCCGGCACTGACGTTTCCGGGCCCAAAAGAGGGTCAAAACGGCCCTACGGGAAACTCCAAATACTCGTCTTTCGGACGCCACTCCTACCTTTATCTCCATGGTCCCCCGCCCCCGTCACACCCGGAAAACCACCAACGCCACATCGAAAAACAGATCAGCCCCGCCGGTTTCCCGGCGAGGCTGATCTGCTTGCTATTTCTACTGCCGCAGTTATCCCCGCTGCAGTTAGAGCTTGCCCTCTTCGGAGCGGCTCGGCACCGGCTTGTTGTCGGCGTCGTACTGGTAGATACCGATAAACGCTTCCGTCGGGTCGCCGTTCTCATCGAACGTGACCGGGCCGGAGTAACCGTCGTAGTCAATGTCGCCGCCGCCCCGCAGGATGGTCACGCAACCGGCGAAGTCGTAGCACTTTTCGCCTTCACCCGAGACACCCTGCAGTTCGGCTGCAATGGCCTTGCCGTCGGTGCTGCCGGCCGCTTCGGAGGCCAGCGCCAGCAGGGTAACGGCGTCATAGCTTTCACCCGCGTAGGACCAGTCCTTCAGGGCCGGATCGATCGCCAGCAGGGAGTCCTTGAAGTTATCCGAGGCGAACGGACCGGGAATGGTGCCCTGCGCCCCTTCAAGCGTTCCGGCGTCCAGGCTGTCGCTGTAGTCCGAGGTGTTGCCGTCCACAAAGAACATCTGGCTGGCGTCGATACCCTTTGACTTCAGGAGCGGAACAATGCTCTTGGCCTGGTCGAAGCTGATGATCACCACGGCATCCGGCTTCGCAGCGGCAATGGAATCCACCTGGCTGCTGAACTGGGAATCGCCTTCGTTGAACATCTCAGAGGCCACTACCTGGCCACCTGCGTCTTCCACTGACTTCTGGACGTTGCTCTGCAGTCCGGTTCCGTAGGCATCATTGAGGACAATCATGCCCACCGTCTGCGCACCGCAGCTCATGATGTAGTTGCCCAGGGTGCGGCCCTGCATGACGTCGGACGGAGCGGTTCGGAAGTACAGGCCGTTGTCATCCCAGGTGGTGAAGTCCGGCGAGGTGTTCGCGGGAGAGAACTGGATGACACCGGCGCCGGTGATGTTGCCGATAACAGTCTTGGACACGCCCGAGGAGGCGGCGCCCACAATGGCGCTGACATCCTGGCTGAGCAGGTCGTTGACCGACTGGGTGGCGATATCCGTGGTGGTGTCGCCGGAGTCGCGGTGGACCACCTCAACAGGCTTGCCCAGGACACCGCCTGCGTCGTTGATCTCCTTGACAGCCAGGTTGACGCCGGCGATTTCCGGCGGGCCCAGGTAGGCAAGGGAACCCGTTGTCGGGAGCAGGGACCCGATCTTCAGCGGAACGTCGGTGGTGCCGGTGGACGCGGGAACGGCCGAGGCATCCCCCTTGGCTCCCGGATCGCTTCCCGTGCCTCCTTCGCCCTCGGGGCAGGTGAGGACCGACGCCGCTGCGGCGTCGCTCGAACCGGTGGACTCTTCCGAAGTGGATTCGGAGTTGTTGCCGCCGCAACCGCTGGCGAACAGGGCAAAGCCCAAACCGAGGGCGGCAATCTTAGCGGTGCGGGCGTATCCGACGCCCAAGCCCAGACCGCCGGAATGGCGTAGTGCAGTCATAAAAGTTATCTCCCCGATCGAAAGGCGGGTGCCTTTGACGCAACACCAGGTGTTCCTGATTAGAAGAAAAGCTAATGGAACATTGTGTCGAATATAAGAGCCTGCGGTTACAGCCTTGTAACGCTCGTCACATTTAGGCCTCCGCGCCCTTGCGAGTAGGGGCCGTCCAGCCCTATACGATGGCTTTATTACGCTCATTTGGGGGAAAATTGCACATCCGGTCTGTAACCGCCGCCGCTTCCACACTCACTGCCGCCAGCCTGCTCCTTCTCGGCGCTGCAGCGCCGGCGCAGGCACTGTCCTGCGCGCCGGGCCTGGTGCCCGCCGTCGTGGACGGTGTGGAGACCTGCGCAGCAACCGGCGATCCCGCCCCCTACAACCCCGGAGAAAGCAGCTACGACCCGGCAACGGGCAACTACTCCGAGGCGGTTCCGGCTCCCCCCGGGTTCGAGCTGCAGCCGTCTTCACCGGCCCCGGATCCCGTCCCGACGCCGGCTGACTCCAGCGCTGCCACCACTGCTCCTGCTACAGCTCCGGCTGGAGGCGGCGCAGTTCCGGCTCCGGTGCGTGCGCCTGCTCCGACGACGGCGCCCCCTACGTCCCGGACGCCTGTCCCGTCGCCGTCGGCCACCCCTGTGTCCGGCTCTGAACGCTCATCCGCGGTCCTGCCGGCCGCAGCCGCCGTCGTGATTCTGGGCGGGCTGGCCGGAGCCCTCCTGCTGCGCCACCGCAACCGCTCCGCACGGGGCCGCAACGAGGGCTAGGGCGCTTCCCTGCCGGTGAACTGCCTGCCGGTGGAACCGCATGCCGGCTTCGCTGTACCCCAGGTCGGACTCGAACCGACAACACACCGATTTTAAGTCGGTTGCCTCTGCCAATTGGGCTACTGGGGCCTGGACAATTGCCTTCCAAGCGTACTGGAAAGCCGCGGAGGGCGGGAAACACGGCAGCGGGGGGGGGGGGCGGGGGGGGGGGGGGGGGGGGGGGGGGGGGGGGGGGGGGGGCCGAGGAGTCACTCACCCGAC
>NZ_JAJFZS010000012.1:0-65302 GCF_020731535.1 Arthrobacter sp. zg-Y40 | reverse complement strand
GCGGGGGGGGGGGGCAACCCGGGCCGCGGGGCCCCGCCCTGGGGGGGCCCGCCGCTGCGGTTTATGAAGTGACGCTGAAAGCTAGGCCTTCACTGCCGGCTTCTTGGCCGGAGTTGCTGCTTCCTCGAAGCTCCGGCGCGGGTGCTTGAGGTTGCGCAGGTCGGTCACATCGCGGCCGTAGGCCACGTTCAGCAGCCAGCCCGAGACCACACGGAACTTGCGCTCGAACATCGGCATGGCCAGGCCGTGGTAGCCGCGGTGGGCCAGCCAGGCCGGGAAGCCCTTCATGCCGAAGCCCATGATGTTGGCAACGCCCTTGTACTGGCCAAGGCCGGCAACGGCACCCAGGCTCTTGTGGTTGTATTCCTCGACGCTGCCGACGCCGTAACGGGCGGCCATGATGTTCTTGGCCAGCAGCTTGGCCTGGCGGACGGCATGCTGTGCGTTCGGGACGCAGAAGCCACCAACACCGCCGCCGGAGAGATCGGGGACGGCGGAGACGTCGCCGGCAGCCCAGGCGCCGTCGATGGGTCCGTTGTCACCGGTGATGCGCAGTTCGGCGTTGGCGCGGACACGGCCGCGCTCGTCGATCGGGAAATCGGTGGCGCGCACCATCGGGTTGGCCTGCACACCGGCGGTCCAGATCAGGGTGTCCGTACCGAATTCGCCGGCCGGGGACTTGTCAGCCATGTTGATGAGCTTCAGGACGCCGTCCTCGGCGGAAGCCAGGGAGGTGTTCAGCAGCACCTCGATGCCGCGCTCACGCATGCTGGATACAACCCACTCGGCCTGGTCCGGCTTGACCTCGGGCATAACGCGGCCCATGGCCTCGATCATGACGAAACGGAGGTCTTCGCGGCGGAGCCGGTCGTTGAGGCGGACCGCGTCGCGGGCCATGTCTTCGATCTCGGTCAGGGTTTCGATACCGGCAAAGCCGCCGCCGACGACGACGAAGGTCAGGGCGCGTGTGCGCTCCGGGCCGACGGGCATCAGGGAGGCGGTTTCAATGCGCTCCAGCACGTGGTTGCGGGTACCGACGGCTTCTTCGATGCTCTTCATGCCGATGCCGGCCTGCGCGAGGCCCGGGATCGGGAAGGTGCGGGTAATGGAGCCTGCGGCCAGGACAACGTCCTGGTAGGGCAGCTCAAACGGTTCACTGCCGTCGCCGGGCTCTACCGTGGCGGTGCGGGCAGCATGGTTGATGGAAGTGACCTTGCCGGTGATCAGCTCGGTGCTCTTCAGGTGCATGCGGTGGGATACAACGGCGTCGCGGGCCTCAATGGTGCCGGCGGCGACTTCGGGAAGGAACGGCTGGTACGTCATGTACGGAAGCGGATCCACTACCGTAACAATGCCGCCCTGGGCCTTGACCTTCTTCTGGAGGTCTTTGGCTACGTACAGACCGACGTAACCACCGCCGACCACCAGAACGCGGGGACGATCAGAAAACTGCTTGTTCGATGCCATACGCCAATCCTACCCGAGTTTGTGAAAGTCTTCACGAACTATTTGACAAACGGCACATCGGGTTTTTCGCTAGCTCACACCAACTTCATCAAGGGAACCGGATTCGGTGGCTTCGCCCGCTTCGGAACGTGCTTGCCGGCGCCGGACAATGGCAACGTGTACGGTTCCGGCGAGGAGCACCGCGAGCAGCAGCCCGCTGAATCCCAGCACTACGGCGGCGGGCAGTGAACTGTTTTCGGCCGGAGGTGCGGCCGCGGCCGGAACAGTCGGTTCAGGCAGGTCCGGCACGGTGGGGGCAGGAATGTCTGCGGTGCCCGGCGACACGTCCGCCACCCGGCGGTGGACCCGGATCCATTCGGCGATGGTGCCCAGGGGGTTGACGGAAACCGAGGGTACTTCGGCATTCAGCGCGGCGTTGGCGTCCAGGATGCCGTAGCCGTAGATGGTATCGGTGCCCGGCGCTCCTGCGTCCCGGGCAGTCCTGACAATCCGGTTTACGACGTCGGCCGAGCTCATCTCGGGATGGGCGGACCGGATCAGTGCCGCAACACCGGCAACCAGCGGAGCCGCTCCGGATGTGCCCTCCCAGTCGGCATACCGCGCAGTGCCTTCGGGCAGCCCGCCGATCAGTTTCTCGGCCGGAGCGGCCACGCCGATGCTGATGCCTTCGGAGGAGGAATCCCAACTGGCCTCGCCCTGCCGGTTCAGGCCGGCAACGGTCAGGACACCGGGGATGGTGGCCGGAGCCCCCACCTGGACCATGCCCACACCGCGGTTACCGGCAGCCGCAACCACTACGACGTCGTGCTGTTCGGCATACAGGAACGCGTTGTCCCAGCTTTCCGGCCAGGCAGTTGAGGTACTGCCCAGGGACATGTTGATCACCTTGGCGCCGTTGTCTACGGCCCAGCGGACAGCGTTGGGGATTTGCGTGTCGATGGGGACGCCGCCGGGATTGGTGCCTCCGATCCAGGCGGAAACCGCAAGGAGCTCGGCTTCCGGTGCCACGCCGATGATGCCTTCGGTGCGTTCCTTCTTTTCACCCTCTTTTGCTTCGCCTGGCTTCTCGTGGCCCCGCCCCGCCAGCAGCGTCGCCACCAGGGTGCCGTGCTCGGGCGTGGTGCCCAGGCCCTTGGCGCCCTTGGGGTCGCCGGCTCCGGAAACATCGGTTCCGCCTGCAACGGCTCCGGCAAGGTCCGGATGGCTGGCGTCCACGCCCGTGTCGATGACGGCTACCTTGACGCCGGCGCCCTTGGTGGTCTTCCAGGCCTCGGTGATGCCGTAGTCGTTAAGCCAGTACTGCTTGTCCCGCCATTCATCGGCCTGTGCGGCGGGGGCGGCCAGGAGCGGGAGCGCCACGGCGGCCACGAGCACGGCGGCCGTGGTCCGGAGGCGGGCGGCTTTGCGTCGGCCGGTGGCCCCAGCTGCGGCGCTCACCCGGCGACGCTCAGGGCGATGCCGTCAAGGATGTCGTGTTCGCTGGCGAACGCCGAAGATACCCGGCCGTCCGTCAGTTCTTCGACGCGGTCCACAATGGTGCGCCAGATCAGGGCACCGGCCCCGATGACGTCGACCCGGCCGGGGTGCATGTACGGAAGGCCGGTACGTGCGGCGCGGTCCCGGTGCAGCAGCGCATCCGCCGTGCGGTCGATTTCTTCCCTGCTGAGCTCTGTGCCGTGGATGGCTTCGGGCGCGTACTCCGCCAGGTCCAGCGCTGCGGCGGTGACGGTGGTGATGGTCCCGGCCACACCCACCAGCCGGTCGGTTTCGGCCAGCGGGACGGTTGCCTGCGCGGAAGCGATCATGTCCAGGATCTCGGCCCGCGCACCGGCGATTTCCGCTTCAGTGGGCGGGTCGGAAAGCAGGTAGCGTTCGGTGAACCGCACGCAGCCCATGTTGGTGCTCTTGGCCGCCAGGACACCGGTGCTGTCGCCGAGCACAAACTCGGTGCTGCCGCCGCCCAGGTCCACCACGAGTGTCTTGGCGCCGTTGCTGCCGGCAAAAACGCTGGCGGCACCGGTGTAGGAGAGCTCGGCTTCCTCGTCGCCGCTGATGACTTCCGGTTCCGCGCCGAGCCGCTCCCGGATGCCGTCCACGAATTCCTGCCGGTTTTCAGCGTCGCGGCTGGCTGAGGTGGCCACAAAACGGATCCGGGCAGCACCGTGCTCGCGGATGAGTGCGGCGTATTCGTCTGCCGCGGCGAACGTGCGTTCCAGCGCTTCGGGGGCCAGCCGGCCGGTGGCGTCCACCCCCTGTCCCAGGCGGTTCACACGCATCAGGCGCACGACGTCGGTAAGCCGGGCCGCGCCGTCGGCGTCCCGGGTGATGTCCGCGATCAGCAGGCGGATGGAATTGGTGCCGCAGTCAACGGCGGCAACCCGCACACTCCCGGTGGTGTTCTGGTCGCTCACAGTTCTCCCTCGTTCGTTGCGGCTTCTTCCGCTGCCCCGCCGCCCAGCCGGCGGGCCGCTTTTTTGCTTTCCAGCGCTTCCGGGCTCAGGCCCTGCGTCTTGGTGTGACGGCTCAGGTCCCGGGCCGGAGCCGCTCCGGCAGTGTCCCAAGCACCTTCGCAGTAGCACCGGTCAGCTGTCCACCATTCGGAAATGGCGGCCAGCGCCTCATCGCCCAGCGGGTTCACGCCGGGCCCGGCGGCCAGGGAGTGCCCCACCAGCACGTGCAGGCACTTGACCCGGGTGGGCATCCCGCCGGCGGAAACCCCGTCGATTTCCGGCACCGGTCCGGTGCCCGTGCGTTCGCCGATTTCGTTGCGCACCTGCAGGTAGTGCTCGTGCGCGCGGCGGTAGCGCTGTGCAAGCTCGGGATCGTCTTCGAGCCGGCGGGTCATGTCCGTCATCAGGCCCGCAGCTTCGAGCCGGGAGACGGCGGCGGTGATCACCGGGTGCGTGAGGTAGTACGTGGTGGGGAAGGGAATGCCGTTGCTCAGCCGCGGCGCGGTGGTGGCCACCAGGGGGTTGCCGCAGACGCAGCGGGCACCGATCTCGACGACGTCGCGCACCGGCCGGCCGAGCTGCCTGCTCAGCGTTTCCAGGTCTTCCTGGGTGGGGGCGAGCTGGTCCTGCGTCATGCTCAGAAGTTCCTTCCGTGGGGGCCGCGACGGGCCCCGGGCTGCTGTTCTATCAGCCTCCAGATTACTGTGCCGTGGCCGATCTCTTGACCGAGTCCCACAGCGAATCGACCCACTGGAGGTCTTCAGGCTCCTCCTCGGCCGCTTTCGCTTCAGCTTCCTCCACGCCGTTTTCGCCCTTGACCAGGTACCGCTTCTCCCCCGGCATCACCAGGAAAATCCGGTCCCTCGCCTGCTGCTTGATGTAGGCCGGGTCCTCCCAGCGGCCCAGCTGGACTTCCAGCTCCGACTGCTTTTCCTGCGCCTGGGCAATTTCGGCCCTGGCTGCGGCGATGTCTGAACGCTGCTGCAGATAGGTGCGGACCGAGGGAGCCAGCAGCACGGTGATGGCCACCATGACCATGGCCAGCACCAGCAACCGGCCGGAGAAGGCCTTGGCCGGGACCGGCCGCAGCTCTTCGTCAGCGGCAACCGGCGCCGCGTTTTTCTCCTTCTGCACGTCCCCGGCCTGACGGCGGATCGCTCCGGAGAGCTGGGAACGCGCGGCAGCCCGGGCATCTGACGCGGAGGGCTTGCGCTGCGTTGCAGGTTTGGCGGCGGGTTTCGAGGCGGCAGGCTTGGCGGCAGCGGGCTTGGCGGCAGCGGGTTTCGAGCCGGCAGCCTTCGCGGCGGCAGGTTTGGCTGAAGACTTTGCAGGAGCAGGTTTCGCTCCGGCGGTCCGGACGGGGGCCGGGGGCCTGGGCACCTGGGGGCGTCGCGTTGACATGCGTTCTGAGTCCTTGGAGTATGTCGATGCTGCGGATCCTGCGCCAGCATAAAAAACCGGCCCGGAAACCACCGCGGGCGGGTTCCTCCTTCGAGGGTACCCACCCGCAGTGTCCGGGCCGTCCACGCAACGCCTGCAGGCCCGGAATCGGGTCTGCAGGCGGCTGGTGCGCAGCTGCTAGCCGTTGAAGCGCGGGAAAGCGCTGCGGCCTGCATAGCGTGCGGCGTCGTCGAGCTCTTCTTCGATGCGCAGCAGCTGGTTGTACTTGGCCACACGCTCGGAGCGGGCCGGAGCGCCGGTCTTGATCTGCCCGGCGTTGGTGGCGACGCAGATGTCGGCGATGGTGGTGTCTTCCGTCTCACCCGAGCGGTGCGAGGTGATGGTGGTGTAACCGGCACGCTGGGCCATGGTGATGGCATCCAGGGTCTCGGTCAGGGTACCGATCTGGTTGACCTTCACCAGCAGCGAGTTTGCCGCGTTGTTCTTGATGCCGGTTTCCAGGCGGGCGGGGTTGGTGACGAAGAGGTCGTCACCAACAATCTGCACCTTGTCGCCGATGGAAGCGGTCAGGGTCTTCCAGCCGTCCCAGTCTTCCTCGTCCAGCGGATCCTCAATGGAGACCAGCGGGTAGTCGCGGACCAGTTCCTCGTAGTACGCGGACATCTCGGCCGCGGTCTTGTTCTGCCCCTCGAAGAGGTAAGCGCCGTCCTTGAAGAACTCGGAGGCTGCCACGTCCAGTGCCAGGGCGATGTCGGTGCCCGGTACGTAGCCGGCGCGCTGGATCGCTTCGATGATCAGGTCCAGTGCAGCGCGGTTGGAGGGCAGGTTCGGCGCAAAGCCGCCTTCGTCGCCCAGGCCGGTGGAGAGGTTCTTTTCCTTCAGCACGGACTTGAGGTTGTGGTAGACCTCCACGCCCCAGCGCAGGCCCTCGGAGTAGGTCTGCGCGCCCAGGGGAACAATCATGAATTCCTGGATGTCGACGTCGGAGTCGGCGTGCGAGCCCCCGTTGAGGATGTTCATCAGCGGGACGGGCAGGATGTGCGCGTTGGGGCCGCCGAGGTAGCGGTACAGCGGCAGGGCAGCGGATTCGGCGGCGGCACGGGCCACGGCCAGGGAGACGCCGAGGATGGCGTTGGCGCCGAGCCCGGACTTGTTCTCGGTGCCGTCCAGGTCAATCATGGCCTGGTCGATGGCACGCTGGTCGGCGGCGTCGAAGCCCAGCAGGGCCGGCTGGATCTGCTCGATCACGGCTTCGACGGCCTGCAGCACGCCCTTGCCCTGGTAGCGGTTCTTCTCACCGTCGCGGCGTTCGTTGGCTTCGAAGGCACCCGTGGAGGCACCGGAGGGTACCGCGGCGCGGCCGAAGGTGTCGTCGTCGAGCAGCACCTCCACCTCAACGGTGGGGTTGCCGCGGGAATCGAGGATTTCGCGGGCGTGGATGGCATCGATGATGGCCATTGAATTGCTCCTGTTCATTGGAACGATTGGGGAGAAAACCGCGGTGCTGCGTGGGCAGCACGCCGCAGTGTCTGTCTCTTAGCCTAATAGAATCGCGGCCCCGGGTAAGGCCCGGCAGGCCAATATGCCCCAACCAGTGTCCCGGATCAGCCCGAAATCTCCCCGTCAGCAGCTGTTTCGGCGCCCGTTTCGAGGCCGGTTTCAGCGCCGGTGCTGGCGGTAGTGTAGCGCCGCACTGCGGCCCGCAGCGCAGCCTCGGCGTCCAGCCCCTGCTCGGAAGCCCGGCGCACCAGTGAGAGCAGCGCGTCGCCCAGCGCGGCGTCGTCGGAGAATCCTTCTCCAGTGCCGGACGGCGGCAGGGGCAGTCCGGCACGGCGGGCCCGCGAGAGGGTTTTTGCGGCCAGCACCAGGGCGGGCAAGCCGGCCGGAATGCCCTCGAAAGCCGAGCTGCGGTCCGGGGTTTCGGCCTTTTTCACATCGTCCCAGGCCTGTTCAATTGCGGCCAGCGACGGCTGCCCGCCGGTGTCGGGCAGGACGCTGCCGTCAGCCGCGAACACGTGCGGGTTGCGGCGGATCATCTTGGCGGTGAGCCCGTCCACCACGTCGGCCACGGAGAAGCTGCCGGTTTCCTGCTGCAGGCGCGCGTGCAGCATCACCTGCAGCAGCACATCCCCCAGTTCCCCGCGCAGTTCGGCGGCCCGGACGGGACCTGCGGTTCCGCCTTCCACCGCCTCAATGAGCTCGTAGGTTTCCTCCACGAGGTATTCCAGCAGCGACTCGTGCGTCAGTTCCCGGGTCCAGGGGCAACGCTCACGCAGGGCGGCGATGACCCCGGCGAGGCGGGTGAACCGCTCGCCGAGGTCATCGGGAAGGGGAAGTTCAGCCACGGGCGCGGTTGAAACCCTCGGTGACGTAGGCGGACAGCGCGGCGCGTTCATCCAGCGGCAGGAAGGCAGCGTTGACGGCGTTCATGGTCAGTTCCAGGATGTCATCCAGGTCGTACTCGAACGTCTCCATCAGCAGCTCGAACTCGCCGGTCAGCGTGACCGAACTCATCAGCCGGTTGTCCGTGTTGACCGTGACGGCGAAGCCCGTCTGGTACAGCAGGTCGATGGGGTGGGTTTCAATGTCCTCGCCGAAGGAAGCCACCGCACCTGTCTGCAGGTTCGAGGACGGGCATACTTCCAGGGCAATGCCGCGGTCCCGGACCCAGGAAGCCACCCGGCCCATGCTGACCAGGCCAACCTCGGGCTCTTCGGGGGAACCGGCGTCGGTGTCGAATTCCACGTCAATGTCTTCAGCGATCCGCACGCCGTGGCCCAGCCGCAGGGCGCGGCCGTGCACCAGTGCATCCACAATGCTCTCTATGCCGGCCGCCTCGCCAGCGTGCACGGTGATGGGGAACTGGTGTTCGGCCAGGAACGTGAATGCGTCCTTGAAACGTGAGGGGCCGAAGCCGTCTTCGGGACCGGCAATGTCGAAGCCCACGGCCCCCGAGTCGCGGTGCCGCAGCGCCAGTTCGGCAATTTCCATGGCCCGGTCGGCATGCCGCATGGCGGTGATCAGCTGCCCGACCTGGATGAAGCTGCCTGCTTGCTCAGCGTTGGCGACGGCCTCGTCGATTCCGGCCTGCACGGCCTCCACGGCGTCGTCAAGGCTCAGGCCGCCCTGCACATGCTGTTCCGGCGCCCACCGCACTTCGGCGTAAACCACGCCGTCGGCCACCAGGTCCTCGACGAATTCGCGGGCCACGCGGGAGAGCCCGTCGCGCGTCTGCATCACGGCAATGGTGTGGTCGAAGGTTTCCAGGTAACGCGGCAGCGAGCCGGAATCGGCTGCGGCACGGAACCATTCGCCCAGCTCGGCGGGGTCGGTGGCCGGCAGTGCATGGCCGACGGCGGCGGCGAGTTCCACGATGGTGGCCGGACGGAGTCCGCCGTCCAAGTGGTCATGCAGCGACACCTTCGGCAGGCTGCGGACGTCGAGGCGGGAAGTGTTGGCAGGAGGATTTGTAGGCTCAGTCACACGGTCACTCTACGGGGTTTCAGGCGGCCTTCTGCGTCTTTTCGTCATCTCCCGCGGCGGAGAAGCCGTCCTTGCCGGGAGGGACGGCAGCCGGGGTCTTGCCTCGGACCATGCTGATGAGCCGGTCCACAATCAGGCCCAGGACCAGCGCCCCGCAGACCCCTACGACGACGCCCAGCAGGTGGTGTTCGTCGAACCATGCACCCGCGATGGCTCCAATGGCGACGCTGTAGGCGGCCCATACAACACCCGAAATGCCGGTCAACGTCACGAAGCGGCGCCGCGGGAATCCGGTGGCGCCGGCAGTGAGGTTAACTACTACCCGGCCTACGGGGATGAAGCGTGCCACGAGGATCAGGGACACGGAGCGCTTGTCCAGCTCGTATCGGGCCCAGGCGAAGGACTTCCGCATTTTGGGCCGGCGCATCCAGCCGAAGCGTTCGGTGCCGATCCAGCGTCCAATCAGGTACGCCAGGTTGTCCCCCAGGAAAGCGCCCAGCGCCGCTGCCGGGATGACCAGCCAGATGTTCGCCCCGGCACCGCCGGCGGCCAGCGAGGCCAGTGCCACCACCAGGGATTCGCTGGGCACCGGCGGGAAAAACCCGTCGATCAGGCAACACGCGAAAAGCCCCACATAGACCCATGGCGACCCCGCAGAGGAGAGGATGAAGGCGTTGATGTTATCCACCGTGGCACTAAAAATCTCCAACAGTTGCCGCTCCTTGGGTTGACTGTCCGGCGTCCCTTACAAGCATGCCACGGACGCACCAGTGCCCGCGGCGAACCGCCGCGGGCACTGTTAGAGGCTGGAACTGGTGAGACGCGGGCCCCGGAGGGTCCGGAGGAAGGCCGGCCCACGCGGGGTCCGGAGGAAGGCGGGCCCACGCGGGGTCCGGAGGAAGGCGGGCCCACGCGGGGTCCGGAGGAAGGCGGCTTCAATATTTTCTGCGAGCTCTGCGAGCAGGAAATTTCGTTGCCGCCGTTCCGGGCCCCGCGAGGGCCCCACAGGGCCCCACAGGGCCCGGGGAAACTAGCTGATCCGGTCCAGGATCAGCTTGCGCGCCGGGCGGGAGCCTTCCGGCGCAATAACGACGGCGTCCGCCAGCGCTTCCTTAGCCCGGTCGAACTTCTCCGGGGTGTCGGTCAGCAGCGTCATCAGCGGCTCGCCGGCACGGACCACAGCACCGGGCTTGGCGTGCATCACCACGCCGGCACCGGCCTGGACCACGTCTTCCTTTCGTGCCCGTCCTGCGCCCAGCCGCCACGCGGCTACGCCAACGGAGAGCGCGTCCAGTTCCACCAGCACGCCGTCGGCCGGAGCGTAGACGGTCTCGGATTCCTTCGCGACGGGCAGCTTCGCATCCGGATCCCCGCCCTGGGCGCTGATCATCTTCCGCCAGACGTCCATGGCCCGGCCGTCGCGCAGTGCGGCGGCGGGATCGGCGTCGTGCACTCCGGCGGCACTGAGCATCTCCTCGGCGAGCCGGATGGTCAGTTCCACCACGTCCTCCGGGCCGCCGCCGGCCAGGACGTCCACGGACTCCTGAACCTCAATGGCGTTTCCGGCTGTGAGCCCCAGCGGCGTGGACATGTCGGTGAGCAGAGCCACTGTGTCGACCCCGGCGTCCTTGCCCAGTGCCACCATGGTCTCGGCCAGTTCGCGGGCCATGGCTTCGTCCTTCATGAAGGCGCCGGAGCCCACCTTGACGTCCAGCACCAGCGAGTCGGTGCCTTCGGCGATCTTCTTGCTCATGATCGAGGAAGCGATCAGCGGAATGGCCTCCACGGTTCCGGTGACATCGCGCAGTGAGTACAGCTTCTTGTCGGCAGGGGCCAGGCCTGCGCCGGCAGCGCAGATGACGGCGCCGACGTCGCGCAGCTGGTTCATCAGGGCGCCGTTGCTCAGCGATGCCTGCCAGCCGGGGATGGCCTCGAGCTTGTCCAGCGTGCCGCCGGTGTGGCCCAGTCCGCGGCCGGAGAGCTGCGGAACGGCCACGCCGAACACGGCAACCAGCGGTGCCAGCGGAAGGGTGATCTTATCCCCCACGCCGCCGGTGGAGTGCTTGTCCGCGGTCGGTTTGCCCAGGGAGGAGAAGTCCATCCGTTCCCCGGAGGCGATCATGGCCGCGGTCCAGCGGAAAATCTCTTCCCGGTTCATGCCGTTGAGCAGGATCGCCATGTTCAGCGCGGCCATCTGCTCATCGGCAATGGTTCCGCGGGTGTACGCGTCAATGGTCCAGTCGATCTGTTCGGCTGAAAGCACCCCGCGGTCCCGTTTGGTGCGAATGATATCTACGGCGTCGAAGTTGTTACTGTTCATGCTGGCCTCCCAGGTGCTGCGGTCCAAAAGCATCCGGCAGGACTTCGTCCATGCTGCGGATGCCGCTTACTGTCATCAGTGCCATGCCCGGCGCCCGGAATTCATAGAGCAGCTGCCGGCACCGTCCGCAGGGCATCAGGACCGCCCCGGAGCCGTCAACGCAGGCAAACGCCGTAAGGCGTCCTCCCCCGGTCATGCGCAGCTGGCTGATCAAGGAACATTCCGCACACAGGGTCAGCCCGTACGAGGCATTTTCAACATTGCAGCCGGAAACAATCCGGCCGTCGTCGGTAAGCGCAGCAGCGCCCACCGGGTATTGGGAGTAGGGCACGTAGGCATGGGCCAGCGCCGCACGGGCGGCATCCAGCAGCGCATCCCAGTTCACGTCCGTGCCCAGGGGTTCTTCAGTGGTCATAACAGGTCCTAGCTAGTGGCGGGCGGCCCGCAGACCGCCCGCCTCTTTTGTTTCTTATTCCTTGACGTACGGCACGCCGCTGGCCGCGGGTGCCCGGGACTTGCCCACCACACCGGCCACGGCGAAGATCGTCACCACGTAGGGCAGCATCGCCAGGAACTGGTTGGGAACCGAGGTCCCCAGCAGGCTCAGGACGTACTGCAGGTTGGTGGCGAAGCCGAACAGCAGGGCGGCCAGCAGGGCGCCGAGCGGGTTCCAGCGGCCCAGGATGAGGGCGGCCAGCGCAATGTAGCCCTGCCCGCCGGTCATATCGCGGTTGAAGGCGGAGACCGAGACCAGGGTGAAGAAGGCGCCACCGACGCCGGCGACCACTCCGGCCAGCAGCACGTTCAGGAAGCGCGTGCGGTTCACGTTGACACCCAGGGTGTCAGCCGCCTTGGGGTGCTCCCCGACGGCCCGGGTCCGCAGGCCCCACTTGGAGTGGAACAGACCGAAGTAGACAGCGGCCAGGGCGATGTACATGAGGTAGCCGACGATCGACTGGTTGAACAGGATCGGCCCGATGATCGGAATATCCGCCAGCAGCGGGATCCGGATGGGCGGCAGCGACGGCGGGCTGTTCCACTTGGCCGCGTCCGAGGACAGCAGCGTGGAGAACAGGAAGCCCGTGAGGCCCGAAACGAGCACGTTGAGCACCACGCCCACAATGACCTGGTTGACCAGGTACTTGATGCTGAACACTGCCAGCACCAGCGATACCAGGGCACCGGCCACGGCAGCGGCGAAGAGCCCCACGAAGGCACTGCCGGAGAGTGATCCCGCCACGGCGGCAGCGAAGGCGCCGAAGAGCAACTGGCCTTCAATGGCAATGTTCACCACGCCGGAGCGTTCGCACAGCACGCCGGAGAGCGAACCGAAGATCAGCGGGATGGACAGGGCGAAGGAGCCTGCGAGCAGGCCGTACAGGGCCACGTTGGGGGTGTCTGCACTGCCCACCACCCAGGTCAGGAAGCCGATGACGAAAGCCAGGCCGAAGACGGCGACCAGCCATACCGGCACCCGGTCTCCGCGGCGGGTGAGCATAAAGGCCCATGCAGCGGCGGCGATCATCACTACGGCCGTAAGCCAGCCCACCAGGGGCGCGGAAACCACCACCGAGGGGAGCACGATGGCTTCCCCTGGATCGGAAAGCCGGAAGGTCACGTCAGTGGACGGAGCGCCGAGGGCGAAGACGGCCAGTCCCAGCAGCGCCAGGACAATCAGGATGATGGGGGTCTTCCAGCTGCGGACGGTTGCGACGGCAGCCGTCCCGGGGGCCGGGAGCGTTGTTGCGGTACTCATGCTGCGCCTCCGGCGGACTCGGTTTTGGGGGTTCTGCGCTTGCCGGAGGTCTTGAACGCTCCGGGTGCGGGGATGCGGAACAGGGACCGTACCAGCGGCGGGGCCGCAATGAACAGGACGATCAGGGACTGCACCACCAGGACAATGTCGATGCTGGTTCCGGTGTTGGTCTGCATGTTCACGCCGCCGGCCCGGAAGGCGCCGAACAGCACGCCGGCTGCGAAGGTTCCCCAGGGGCTGGAGCGGCCCAGCAGGGCAACGGTGATGGCATCAAAGCCGAAGCTGGCGGCGACGCCGGAGGTCAGTACCTTCTCGGTGCCGGAAACCTGTGCCACGCCGGCCAGGCCGGAGAGTGCACCGGCAATGAGCATCACAATGATGTAGCCCTTGGTGGTGCTGATGCCGGCGTTGCGGGCAGCAGACGGATTGGCGCCCACAGCCTTGAGCTCAAAGCCCACCGTGGAGCGGTTCATCAGCCACCAGATGAACACGGTGGCCAGGACAGCCAGGACAAAACCCCAGTGCAGGCGGAACCCGGCACCCAGCAGCGGCGGGAACATGGCGTTCTCATCCAGCTGGGGGCTGATCGGGTTAGAGGACCCGGGGCGCTGGAAAGCGGGCGTGCTGAGCAGGAACAGCACCAGGTTGATTGCCACGTAGTTGAGCATGATGGTGACGATCACTTCGTGTGCGCCCGTTTTGGCCTTCAGCGCACCGGCGATACCGGCCCAGATGGCCCCGCCGAGCATACCGGCCACAATGACCAGCAGCAGGTGCAGGCCAACGGGCAGGTGGAAGGTGAACCCCACCCAGGCGGCCATGGCCGCGCCGATGAGGATCTGACCCTGCGCACCGATGTTGAACAGGCCCGTCCGGAAAGCGACGGCGACGCCGAGTCCGGCCAGGATCAGCGGTGTTGCCACGGTGAGGGTCTGGGTGAGCGGGTAGAAGAACCGGGCTGTTGTTTCTGCCTCGAAGTTCAGGACCGAGCCCTGGAACAGGGCAACATAGGCGCCCGAGGCAGCCGACCAGGCCGCCGCAAGCAGGTCCGTGGGCCGGGAGAAGAAGTACGACGCCGCGGCGCCCACCTCCTCATCGGTGGCGGCAATCAGGATGCCGCCCACCACCAGTGCCAGCAGCACGGACAGAACCGAGACCACGGCATGGGAGGACAGCACCCGCCGCAGGGTCGACTGCTGCGCTGCGCCGTCGTCGCCCCGCGGGGACTTCGCCGGGACGGTGGGTGGTGTTGCCGCCGTGGCGGGTGTGTCCGCCGCCGCTTCGAGCCGGGCGGACACGGCCGCGTCTGTGCTGCTGCCTCCCGGCGGGTCCTGCGTGGTGGAATCCTCCGGGCTCACTGGGCCCCTCCCTTGGAATCTGTGTGGTGCGCTGTTGCTTCTTCCGCGTCCATGCCGGCCATCATCAGGCCCAGCACGTCACGCGAGGTGTTGGCGGGGACAATGCCCATCAGCCGTCCGCCGTAGAGCACGGCAATCCGGTCCGCCAGTTCAAGGACTTCATCTAGTTCGGTGGACACGATCAGCACCGGAGTGCCGACGTCGCGCTCGGAAATGATGCGGCGGTGCAGGAACTCGATGGATCCCACATCCACGCCGCGGGTCGGCTGGGAGGCGATGAAAAGCTGCAGCGGGCGGGACAGTTCCCGCGCCATCACGACCTTCTGCTGGTTGCCGCCCGAAAGCGTGCCGGCTGCCGCATCCGCAGACTGCGTGCGGATGTCGAACTCGGTGATCTTCTCGGCCGCGTTCTGCTCGATCACGGCCGGACGCAGGGACAGCCCGCGTGCAAAGGGCTCCGAATCGTAACGGTTCAGGATCAGGTTCTCGGCCACGGAGAAGGTTCCCACCAGGCCGTCCACGTTGCGGTCTTCGGGCACAAACCCGACGCCGGCGCTGATGATGTCGCGGGTTTTGCGTCCCACCAGTTCCTCACCGTTGAGGCGGATGGAACCCGAGACGTGTTCCTGCAGACCCATGATCGCTTCGGTCAGTTCGGTCTGGCCGTTGCCCTGGACACCGGCCAAGGCAAGGATCTCGCCCCGCCGGATGCCGAAGCTTACCGAGTCCAATACCGCGGGTCCGCTGGCGGAAGCAACCGTAAGGTTGTCCACCACAAAGGTTTCCTCGCCGGGCTTGGCCGCTTCCTTGTTCAGGTTCAGGCTCACGGACCGGCCGACCATCAAGGACGCCAGTTCGGTGGTGGAAGCGGTGGGTTCGGCGGAGCCGACCACCTTGCCGCGGCGGATCACCGTAATGACGTCGGATACTGCCTTCACTTCGCGAAGCTTGTGCGAAATAAAGACGACAGACTTTCCGTCTTCGGTCAGCTGGCGCATGATGCCGAGCAGTTCGTCCGTTTCACGCGGCGTCAGCACCGCCGTCGGTTCATCCAGGATCAGGACCCGGGCCTCGCGGATCAGTGCCTTGATGATCTCCACCCGCTGCTGCACACCTACGGGCAGGTCCTCCACCACGGCATCGGGATCAACGTCGAACCCGTACTGGTTGGAGATTTCACGGATGCGGCGCCGGGTCTGTTCAAGGTTCAGCATGCCGGCGAACGTTGTCTTTTCGTCGCCGAGGGCCACGTTTTCCGCCACGGTGAAGACGGGCACCAGCATAAAGTGCTGGTGCACCATCCCGATGCCCGCGGCCATGGCGTCACCGGGACCGTTGAAGGTGACGGGGCGGCCGTCCACCAGGATTTCACCCTCGGTGGGCTCGTACAGGCCGTACAGCACGTTCATCAGTGTTGACTTGCCCGCACCGTTTTCGCCGAGCAGGCTGTGGACCTGCCCCGGTTCGACCACCAAATCAATGTGGTCATTGGCGACCAGCGCGCCGAAACGCTTGGTGATGCCCTTGAGTTCGAGTTTCAAAACCCCAACCAATCTGTTTTTGGGTAAATAAAGGGGAACACTACCGAAAACAGCACAAACGCCGTCTTCCCGGCAATGCAATTCTGCCGGGAAGACGGCGGTCGTTTTGGTGCATTCGGAGCTTCCAGCATCCGGACAACGGCCCGAATGCTGGTAATACCGGTCGCGTTGTTACTTCGGGCTCGAAGCGGACTCGACCTTGATTTCGCCGGAGATGATCTTGGCCTGGATGTCTTCGACGGCCTTCTTGACGTCGTCCGGAACGCTGGCTTCCTGATCGTGGAACGGAGCCAGTGCGACACCGCCGTTTTCGAGGGTGCCCACGTACGGGCTGTTGTCGAACTCGCCCTTGACGTCGCTGTTCACAACGTCTTCCACGGCCTCGCCCATCAGCTTCATCACGGAGGTGAGGATAACTTCCTTGCCCGTGGTGACGGACTCGTAGCCATCGGAGTCAACCCATACAACCTTGGCGTCCTTGCCGGCGGCGTTGGCTGCCACGACGGCGTCAATGGTGCCGGCGCCAACCGGACCGGCGACGGGCATGATGACGTCGGCGCCTTCGTTCAGGAAGTTCTGCGTGGTGGTCTTGCCCGCGGAGACGTCGTCGAAGCCGCCCGTGAAGGAATCCATGCCGAGAAGCTGGACGTCCTTGCCGTTCTGCTCGTTGTAGTACTCCACACCCTGCTCGAAGCCCTCCATGAAGATGGTCACGGTGGGGATGTCCAGGCCGCCGTACGTGGCGACCTTTCCGGTCTGGGAGGTGCCTGCGGCAACGTAGCCGGCCAGGAACGCGGCCTGGGCCGTGTCGTAGATGATCGGCTTGACGTTGTCAGCCTCGATGGACTGGTCATCGACAATGGCGAAGTGGCTGTCCGGGTTGGCGGCAGCTGCTTCCTTGGTGGCATCAGCGAGCAGGAAGCCCACGGTAACCGTGATGTCGCAGTTGGCCTGGATCATGCTGTCCAGGTTCGGGGTGAAGTCGGTCTCGGACTGGGACTCGGCGGTCTTGACCTCGATGTCCAGGTCTTCCTTGGCCTTCATGATGCCGTTGTAGGTGGACTCGTTGAACGAGTTGTCATCGAATCCGCCGGAGTCGGAAACCATGCAGCCCAGGAAATCGGTAGCCCCGTCGGCGGAACCGCCTTCTTCTTCGGGGGCCGCGCCGCAGCCGGAGAGCAGAAGCGCCGAAACGCCGAGCATGGCGGCACTGACGCCTGCGTTGCGCTTAAAGCTGCGCGGGAAATTCTTCAATGTTCCTCCAGAAAGAAATGGGTATCACCCTCAAGAAGGCAGCCGGCGCTTCTCCCGGCCCCCGGCGGGGAAGGAACGCACCGGTGCCCGGTGTGGTGCAGCGCTCCGTCCATCGTTGGACCGCAGCAAGACAACCATAATGTGTCCCAGACGACACTCAGCGCAATTCGGGCGCTGGTGGCAGATTGTTTACATGTTGTTATCAAATGACGGCGCCCGGCACGGGAGGGACTGATATTGTCCTCCCGGCCGGGCGTACTCATGTGCCGGTGCCGGCGCTCATGCCGGCGCAGCGGCTAGTGCCGCAGACCGCGCGCTGCCCTCAGCGCAGCGGCGGCCATCACGCTGACCCCGCAGCTGACGGCGCGTTCATCGGGGTTGTAGTCTCCGCGGTGCAGGTCGAAGGTTTCCCCGCCCGGGGCGCGGGTTCCCAGCCGCATCAGCGCGCCGGGCACCGCCTGGGTCATCCAGGCGAAGTCCTCCCCGCCCATGGACTGGGGTGCCAGGACCACGGCGTCCTCCCCCAGTTCGGTGCGGGCGGCTGCCTCGATCAGGCTGATCTCGGCGTCGGCGTTGATGACCGGAGGCACGCCGCGGGTATGCTCCAGGGCCACGTCCACCCCGTACGGTGCCGCGACCTCCCGTACCACCTTGTCCAGCAGTTCACCGGCGGCATACCAGGCCTCGGCGTCCAGGCACCGCATGGTGCCGGCCATGAAACCGTGGCCGGGGATGGCGTTGGGGGCGGACCCGGCGTGCATCTGGCCCCACACCACCGACACCCCGCTGCGCACGTCAATGCGGCGGGACAACACGGCGGGAACGCTCACGGCAATCTCTGCCAGCGCAAAGACCAGGTCCTCGGTCAGGTGCGGACGGGAGGTGTGCCCGCCCCGCCCGCTCAGTTCAATCCGGATGGTGTCGGACGCGGAGGTGATGGCACCGATCCGCGTGCCCACCTGGCCGACGTCGACCCGGGGATCGCAGTGCAGGGCCAGGACGCGGGGCACGCCGTCGAGGACGCCCTGCTCGATCACGGAGAGCGCGCCGCCGGGCATCACTTCCTCTGCCGGCTGGAAGATGACGCGCACCCTGCCGCCCAGCTCTCCCGCGGCGTCGAACTTCGCGAGCACCCGGGCAGCGCCGAGCATGACAGTGGTGTGGATGTCGTGGCCGCAGGCGTGGGCAATGCCGGTGTTCAGTGAGGAGTACGGCAGCCCCGTTTCCTCCAGGACCGGCAGGGCGTCTATGTCGGCTCGCAGGGCGAGGCGGAGGGGTCCGTCACCGATGTCCACCACGACGCCGGTGCCTTCGAGCCGCTTTGCTGCCAGCCCTGCGTTTTCGAGGGCTTCCACTATCCGGTCCGTGGTCCGGAACTCTTTGTGGGACAGCTCGGGATGGGAGTGGAGGTCCCGCCGGAACTCGATCAACTCGCCCAGGAGCGGCGCCACGCTTCCCCGTATGGAGGGGACTGGTGAATTGCTCAGTGGGATAGTCTGCACAACCTCTAGGTTAGCCAATTCCGGGCCCAAAGCCGGAATGTGCACGCCCGTAAACGTCGTCACATGACCAGGTCTTGCCGGGCCGCCCGGACGCCGGCCCGCTTACCGGAACGGCAAGGCCCTACAGGACGTCGGTGTCGCCGCTGGCCTTCAGGTGCTCCACGGCCTTCTTGACTTCCTGGGCGTGCTCCTTGGTGGTGACCAGCAGGGCATCGGGGGTGTCCACAATGACCACGTCCTCGATGCCGATCAGCGCGATCACCCGCTTGGTATCCGAAACCACAATGCCGGAGGCGTTCTCAGAGTAGACGCGGGCCCCCTCGCCCATCACCGTGAGATCGCTGTTTTCCTCGGCGGGATTAAGCCGGCCGATGGCCGCGAAGTCCCCCACGTCATCCCAGCTGAAGGCGCCGGG
Organism: Arthrobacter sp. zg-Y40; assembly: GCF_020731535.1. NCBI lineage: Bacteria > Bacillati > Actinomycetota > Actinomycetes > Micrococcales > Micrococcaceae > Arthrobacter > Arthrobacter sp. zg-Y40. Next base: position 46,355 of record NZ_JAJFZS010000012.1, on the reverse strand, counting down.
AATCATGGCGACATCCCCGGCCGCGGCGGCCGGTTCGGCCACGGCGTAGTCGATGGCGATCTTGGGCAGGGTGGGCCAGATCCGGCGCACCACTTCCCGGCGCCGGGTGGTGTCCCACGCCTCGGCAATTTCCATCAGTCCCGTGTAGAGGACCGGCTCGTTGGCTTCAAGGTGCTTGAGCATCAGGTCCACCGGGGCTACGAACATCCCCGCATTCCAGCTGTAGCTGCCGCTGTCCAGATAGGTCTGCGCGACGTCGGCGGAGGGCTTTTCCACGAATTCCACCACTGAGGCGGCGCTGGGCGCCCCGGCCACCTTAAGCGGCTCGCCTGCGCGGATGTAGCCGAACCCGGTGGAGGGATGGGTGGGCTGGATGCCGATGGTGACAATGTATCCCTGTGCGGCCGTGTGCACGGCTTCCCGGACGGCTTCCTGGAAAACGTCGACGGGGGCAATCACCTGGTCGGCGGCAAAGGAGCCCATGATGATCTGCGGGTCCCGCTTATAGAGGATGGCCGCTGCCAGGCCGATGGCTGCGGCGGAATCCTTGGGCTCGAGTTCGAGCACGAGGTTCTTATTGGCAATTTCCGGCAGCTGCTGCCGCACGGCCTGCCGGTGCAGGGCACCGGTGACGACCATGACCCGGTCCCCGCTGAGCGGACGCAGGCGGTCATAGGTGGCACGGATCAAGGTGGACCCGGAACCGGTGAGGTCATGGAGGAACTTCGGCGCAGCAGCCCGGGACAGGGGCCACAGCCGCGTTCCCACGCCGCCGGCCGGGATGACCCCGTAGAAACGGTCAAGGACGGCGGACTCGGAGGTGGCGGGTGCCTTTTGCTTACTCATCACTGCCCAGATTAGCGGAGCGGACGCCGCACGTCCCGGAAGCGGCACGGTTTGGGCGCTATTGCGTACACCTCATAATGCCGCCGGGCAATGTAATAAGGGTCACACCAAAGGGCATCCTAAATTGAAACGCCGGTCACGCACGCCTAGATTATGGTAGAGCTTATAGCGCTGTCGCACCGGCGTCATCACTGCGTGGAAGACGCGCTAACGCCGCTGCGATGCAGGGAGGAAAATTCAGTGTCGAAGTTACCAGCAGGCACTCTCTACCGTGGCCGCGAGGGCCAATGGTCGTGGGTAGCCCACCGCATCACTGGCGTGGTGATCTTCTTCTTCCTTTTGGTCCATGTTCTGGATACCTCATTGGTGCGAGTTTCGCCCGAGGCCTACGACTTGGTGATCGGTGCCTACAAGAACCCGATAATGGGCCTCGGTGAGCTTGGGCTCGTCGCCGCCATCGTGTTCCACGCCTTCAACGGTGTACGCGTTGTCCTGATCGACTTCTGGAAGAAGGGGCCCAAGTACCAGCGTCAGATGCTGTGGGCCGTAGTCGCTCTTTGGGCCGTGACGCTCATCGGCTTCTCCATTCGCCACATTCCCAACGTCTTCGGGGGTTAGCACCAATGACTACTTCAACCAACGAAGCCCACGCCCTCGAAGCACCCCGCTCGGGACGCATCGCCCCCCGGTACACCCGGAACGGTTCCAGCCGCGGCAACTTTGAAATGTTCGCCTGGCTGTTTATGCGTGTATCCGGCGTCCTGCTGGTGGTGCTGATTTTCACCCACCTGTTCATGAACCTGGTGGCCGGCGACGGCATCCACGCCGTTGACTTCGGTTTTGTGGCCGGCAAGTGGGCCAGCCCCCTGTGGCAGGTCTGGGATCTGGTCATGCTGTGGCTGGCAATGCTGCACGGCTCCAACGGCGTCCGCACCATCATCAACGACTACGCGGACAAGAAGGCCACGCGGATGTGGCTCAAGGGCGTGCTGTACGTGGCGACCTTCGTCATCATCCTGCTGGGCACCCTGGTGATCTTCACCTTCGATCCCTGCCTCGACGGCGCCACGGCTGAGATCCTGGCGGAGCACTGCTCCGTCTAACGGCAATACCGCGGCAGTCCAAGAGTTTTTAGCAGTTTCAACAGAAAGAGCATCTGGTATGCAGGTCCACAAGTACGACGTCGTCATTGTCGGCGCCGGCGGCGCCGGTATGCGTGCCGCCATTGAATCCGGTCAGCGCGCACGGACGGCGGTACTGACCAAGCTGTACCCCACCCGCTCCCACACAGGCGCGGCGCAGGGCGGCATGTGCGCGGCACTGGCCAATGTCGAGGAAGACAACTGGGAGTGGCACACCTTCGACACCGTCAAGGGCGGTGACTACCTGGTGGACCAGGATGCAGCCGAGGTGATGGCGAAGGAAGCCATTGACGCCGTGCTGGACCTGGAGAAGATGGGCCTCCCCTTCAACCGGACGCCCGAAGGACGCATTGACCAGCGGCGCTTCGGCGGACACACCCGCGACCACGGCAAGGCCCCGGTCCGCCGTGCCTGCTACGCGGCAGACCGCACCGGCCACATGATCCTGCAGACGCTGTACCAAAACTGCGTCAAGCACAACGTTGAGTTCTACAACGAGTACTACGTGCTGGACCTGATCATGGTGACGGAGCCGGACGGCCAGAAGCGCGTTTCCGGCGTCATCTCCTATGACCTGGCTACCGGCGAGCTGCACATCTTCCAGGCCAAGTCCGTGGTCTTCGCCTCCGGCGGAGCCGGCAAGGTCTTCAAGACCACCTCCAACGCCCACACCCTGACCGGTGACGGCATGGGCATCGCGTTCCGCCGCGGCATCCCCCTGGAGGACATGGAGTTCATCCAGTTCCACCCGACCGGCCTGGCCGGGCTGGGCATCCTGCTTTCCGAAGCAGCCCGCGGCGAGGGTGCCATCCTGCGCAACTCCGAGGGTGAGCGCTTCATGGAGCGCTACGCCCCCACCATCAAGGACCTGGCGCCGCGTGACATTGTCGCCCGTTCCATGGCCAACGAGGTGCGCGAGGGCCGCGGCTGCGGTCCGAACAAGGACTACGTCCTGCTGGACCTGACCCACCTGGAACCGGCGCACATTGATGCCAAGCTTCCGGACATCACCGAGTTTGCCCGCACCTATCTTGGCGTGGAGCCGTACACGGAGCCGGTTCCCGTCTTCCCCACGGCCCACTACGTGATGGGTGGCATCCCCACCAACATCAAGGGCGAGGTCCTCCAGGACAACGACACCGTAATCCCCGGCCTGTACGCCGCCGGCGAGGTGGCCTGCGTGTCCGTGCACGGCTCCAACCGCCTCGGAACCAACTCCCTGCTGGACATCAACGTCTTCGGCAAGCGTGCGGGCATCTACGCCGCTGAATACGCCCAGACCGCGGACTTCGTTGACCTGCCGGAAAACCCGGAGGCCGACACGGTGGCCCTGCTGGACCACGTTCGCAACTCCGAAGGCACTGAGCGCGTTTCAGAAATCCGCCGGGACCTGCAGAACACCATGGACATGAACATGCAGGTGTTCCGCACCGCTGACACCATTGAAAAGGTGCTGACGGACATCGCTTCCTTCGAGGAGCGGTACCAGAAGATCAGCGTCCAGGACAAGGGCAAGCGCTTCAACCTCGACCTCCTTGAGGCCGTGGAGCTGGGCTTCCTCCTGGAACTGGCGAAGGTCATGAGCGTAGCCGCCCTGCACCGCACCGAATCCCGCGGCGGACACTTCCGCGAGGACTTCCCGGAGCGCGACGACGAGAACTTCATGAAGCATTCAATGGCCTACAAGGTTGACGAAGCCGAAAATGCCGAGCACACCGCCGGCATCCGGCTGGACACCAAACCGGTCATTTTCACGCGCTACGAGCCGATGGTGAGGAAGTACTAATGACAACGGAAATCGCCGAGCCGGCCTCCAAGGTGGAGCTCCCCGAGTCGATCGGCGGAGAAATCCCCTCCTTCGAGATCACCCTGAAGGTCCGCCGCTACAACCCCGAGGTTTCCGACGAAGCCTACTGGGACGAGTGGAAGCTGACCATGTACGGGACTGACCGCGTGCTGGACGCCCTGCACAAGGTCAAGTGGGAGCACGACGGTTCGGTTTCGTTCCGCCGCTCCTGCGCCCATGGCGTATGCGGCTCCGATGCCATGCGCATCAACGGCCGCAACCGCCTGGCCTGCAAGACCCTGCTGAAGGACCTGGACACGTCCAAGCCCATCCTCGTTGAGCCCATCAAGGGCCTGCCGGTGGAGAAGGACCTGATCGTGGACATGGAGCCGTTCTTCCAGTCCTACCGCGAGATCATGCCGTTCCTGGTCACCAAGGGTCACGAACCGACCAAGGAACGCCTGCAGTCCGCCGAGGACCGCGAGCGTTTCGACGACACCACCAAGTGCATCCTGTGCGCCGCGTGCACCTCGTCCTGCCCGGTCTTCTGGACCGACGGCCAGTACTTCGGACCGGCCGCGATTGTCAACGCGCACCGCTTCATCTTCGATTCCCGCGATGACGCCGGTGACATGCGCCTGGAGATCCTGAACGACAAGGAAGGCGTGTGGCGCTGCCGCACCACCTTCAACTGCTCGGAAGCCTGCCCCCGCGGCATCCAGGTCACCAAGGCCATTTCAGAGGTCAAGCAGGCCATCCTGGCCCGCTCGCTCTAACCGGTCCTGCGCCCAAGGCGCCCGCCGGCGGTTTCCCCGCCGACGGGCGCCTTTTGCGTCCCTATGTAAAGTTGGAAGAATGCTTTCCCAGTCCAAGCCAACATTTGAAAAAGTCTCCTTCCCCGGCGTGAACGGGACCACCCTTGCCGGCACGCTGGATGTGCCCGACGGCGGTGCCCGCGCCTGGGCGGTCTTCTGCCACGGGTTTACCCTCGGGAAGAACAGTGCTGCCGCCTCCCGCATCTCCAAGGCACTGGCCGGCCGGGGTATTGGCGTGCTGCGTTACGACGCCGCCGGCCTGGGCGGGTCCACCGGCAACTGGGAGGACGGCAGTTTCAGCACCAAGGTTGCGGACGTCCGCAGCGCGGCGGAGTTCATGGCGGCCTCCGGCCGTCCTGTGTCCCTGCTGATTGGCCATTCCCTGGGCGGAGCGGCCGTCCTGGCGGCTGCCGGGCAGATCCCCGGGTTGAAGGCGGTGGCGACCATTGCGGCGCCTTTCCGGCCCGACCACGTGGTCCACATGTTCGAGGAGGAGCTGGACGAGATCGTGGAGCAGGGCTCCGCGTCCGTGGACCTGGGCGGCGGGGAGCTGGAAATCCGCCGGCACCTGGTCGAGGACCTGCGCAAACACGAACTCACGGACAGTATCCGCGAACTGCACCTGCCGCTGCTGGTGATGCACTCCCCCACGGACAACACGGTCGGGATCGACAACGCCAGCGAGATTTTCTCGACCGCGCGCCACCCCCGCAATTTCATCTCGCTGGAGGGCAGCGACCATTTGATGGTGGAACGGGCACAGACCAGCCGTGCGGCGGCCATCATCGCCGCCTGGGCCGGTACCTACCTCGGCTTGGACGAGTCCTAGGGGCTACCGGGAGACTTCTTTGCCCCCGCCGAGCTGCAGGTGTTCGTGCAGCTTCCACAGCCCCGTGGCGTCGTGCTCGTACAGTCCCACGCAGTCCACGGTGAAGCTGGCGGAATAGCCATCCAGCCGCTGGACTGCTTCATCCATGCTTTGCTCGCTGACATCGTGGGCCACCGTTACGTGCGGGTGGAAGGGGAACGCCAGGTTTCGGGCCAGCGGGCCGCTCTGGAACTCCTTATGCAAGGCGATGCACTCGTCAAAACCCTCATCCACGTTCAGGTACACCACCGGGGACACCGGCCGGAAGGAGGAGGTCCCCTGCAGCGTTACGCGGAACGGCTCCTGGCAGCTAGCCACCTCGCGGACGTGACGCAGGGTGGCGTCCCAGTCGGTGGTCTCGGTGGTGGTGACCAAGGTGATGTGGGCGGGGATCACGGCAGCCATCGGGTCCCCGAAGGACGCCCGCGCAGCCCGCAGTTCACTTGCCATCGGCTCCGGAACCGCAATGACAATACCCACGCAACGCGAGGCGCACTCAACGGGGTGTCCATCGCGCTCGGCGGCCGGGGCGTGGTCGAAGGATTCGGAGATCTTCATGGGTTACGCCGTCGTGCTGCCCAGCGGCAGGAAGCCGACCTTGTTGTACACATCCGCGAGGGTAACCGACGCCATCTCCCGGGCCTTCCCCGCTCCGACTGCCAGCAGGCGGTCCAGCTCCGCCGGATCATCCAGCAGGTACAGGGCGCGTTCGCGGATGGGCCGGACGTGCTCCGTCACTACCTCTGCGAGGTCCACTTTCAGGTGTCCGTACATCTTGCCTTCGTACTCCTTTTCCAGTGTCTCCACGCTGCGTCCGCTGATCAGGGAGTAGATGGACAGCAGGTTGGAGATGCCCGGCTTCGCGTCCCGGTCGAAGCGGATCTCGCTGCCGTCGTCGGTCACTGCGGACTTGATCCGCTTGGCGATGACCTTATCCTCGTCCAGCAGGTTAATCAGGCCCGCAGGCGAAGCCGCGGACTTGGACATCTTTGCGCCTGGATTCTGCAGATCGTAGATTTTGGCGGCTGCCTTCTGGATGAAGACCTCGGGGACCACGAAGGTCTCACCGAACCGCGAGTTAAAGCGCTTGGCCAGGTCACGGCTCAACTCCACATGCTGGCGCTGGTCCTCTCCCACCGGCACACCGTGCGGCTGGTAGAGCAGGATGTCCGCCACCTGCAGAACGGGGTAGGTGAACAGTCCCACGCTGGCCGCGTCGGATCCGAAACGCTGTTGCTTGTCCTTGAACTGCGTCATCCGGGAGGCTTCGCCGAAACCCGTGAGGCAGTTCAGCACCCAGGCCAGCTGTGCGTGTTCGGGGACCTGCGACTGCACGAACAGGGTGGCCTTATTCACGTCGACGCCGCCGGCAATATACTGCGCCGCCGTCACCCGCGTGCGCTTGCGCAGGTCCTCGGGGTCCTGCGGCACCGTGATGGCGTGCAGGTCGGGGATGAAGAAGTAGGCGTCGTACTCTTCCTGGAGCCGCACCCAGTTCACGAGGGCGCCAAGGTAGTTGCCCAGGTGAAGCGAATCAGCTGAAGGCTGCATCCCGGAAAGGATGCGCTGACGGCCGGTGGAGGAGTTCGAAGTCATGGGGAAACCTTAGAAGTGGTAGTCGATCACGACGGGGGCGTGGTCAGAGAAACGGGCATCGTAGGTGGCGGCACGGTCAACCACGGCATTGGCTGCACGGGCTGCCAGTTCAGGCGTGGCCATGTGGTAGTCGATCCGCCAGCCGGAGTCGTTGTCAAAGGCCTGTCCGCGCCAGGACCACCAGGTGTAGGGGCCGTTTACCTCTCCGGCCAGCGAGCGGTGCACGTCGGTGTACCCGATCTCGTCGCCGAAGAACCGGTCGAAGTAGGCACGTTCCTCGGGCAGGAAACCGGCACGCTTGACGTTGCCCTTCCAGTTCTTGATGTCCAGCGGGGTGTGGCCCACGTTCAGGTCTCCCACCACCAGGACAAAGTCGCTGGTCTGCGCCAGCGCCGGGAGCCGGACACTCATGGTGTCCAGGAAACGGTATTTGTCCACCTGCTTGGGGGTATCCACCTCGCCGGAGTGAACGTAGGCGCTGACCACGGTGAGAATTTTCTCCGCTCCGTCCACGCTGACCTTGTAGTCGGCTTCCACCCAGCGCCCGGAGCGGGCAAAGTATTCGTCGCCGATGTGCTCGCGGACGGCCACCGGTGCGGTCCGGGAAGCGATGGCGACGCCGGCGCGGCCCTTCGCATCGAGGCATTCGGCGTGCTGGACATGCCAGGTGTCCCCCAGCAGTTCACGCAGGACGGCGTCCGGGGCACGGACTTCCTGCAGGCACAGGATGTCCACATCCCGTTCCGCCAGCCAGTCGGCCATCCCGCGCTTGTAGGCGGCGCGGATGCCGTTCACGTTCACGGAAGCGATGCGCAGTGCTGTCCCCGGACGGTCACCGGTTTCCACGGTTGCCGTTTCCTCTGATGCCGAACTCACGCGAATAACCATACTCCTCAGTAGCTGCTCAACCCGAACAGGCGCCGCGGGCATGCCGCAGGGCGCCGGCGGCCGCGGACGGCCGTACCGGTGTTAGTCGACGACTGTACCTTCGACCGGGCCGCCGTCGTCCTTCTTGATCATGCCACGGCCGTTGTGCGCGGTGATGTCGATGGTCTCAAGGGCGCGGTCCACCATTCCGCGGTCCGTGTCCAGGTTCTCGCGGATGACCTTGGCCTGGACCTCGATGATCTTGAAGCTGTGGTCCAGCTTCAGGTCACGGGTGCTTTCGTCGACCACCTGCACGCCGCCGCGGGGCGGGGCGGTGGCAGCGGCGAACTTCGCCGTGGCCTTGCGCGTGGCCCCCCGTACGGAGAAGACCACGAAGGTGGCCAGGAACAGCCAGCCAAGCGAGACGATGACTACGATCCAGCCGATGACGTCGTTCTGGTTTGCGGCAAAGACCACCGCCACGAGGAAGATAATGAGCATCACGGTGATGCCTGTGGTGCCCATCTTGCGGCTGATGCCGCGGCCGGGCGTGGACGGGGACGACGGCGTCTTGCCGTTTCGGATCGACTGCATGGTTTTATTCTCTCAAACTTGGACAGGTGCCCGGTGCCGGTTTCGCCAGCAGCGGTTTTACTGCGTGGTGTACGCCCCGTCCACGGCGTACTGGGATCCGGTGACAAAGGCCGCCGCGTCCGAGAGCAGGAACAGGACGACGGCGGCCACTTCCTCTACCGTGCCCAGCCGCCCGGCCGGGTGCAGGCCCACGAGGCCCTCGTAGACTTCCCGCGGCAGGTTCCCCAGCAGCGGGGTGTCTATGTAACCGGGCTGGACGGAGTTGATGCGGATGCCTTTGTCGGCGTATCCCAATGCGGCCGACTTGGTCATACCCACTACCCCGTGTTTGGCCGTGACATAAGGAACAGCGTTGGCATCCCCCACCAGGCCCAGGATCGAGGAGTTGTTGACTATGGCGCCGCCGCCGGCCTGCAGCATCTGCGGAATCTCGTAGTACATGCTGTAGAACACGGAATTGAGGTTGACGTCGATCACCCGCCGGTATCCCTCAATGTCGATGTCCGCGAGCGGGCCCAGCGGTCCCGAGATCCCCGCGTTGTTGAAGGCCAGGTTCAGGGCACCGAATTCGCTGACCGCTAGTTGGACTGCCCCGGAAATATCCGCGGGATTGGACACATCACCCGCCGATGCGACGGCGCTGCCGCCCTTTTCCGTGATCTTCTCCACCACGTCCTGCGCCGCCTGCAGGTCGAGGTCGTTGACCACAACGTTCGCTCCCTCGGCGGCAAGGGCTATCGCCGCCGCCATGCCGATCCCGGACCCTGCACCGGTCACGAGGGCTGTTTTTGCATCGAAAGTTCCGGCCATGGCTGTGCCTCTTCCTCTGGTGGTTCCTCGTCCTGCTTGGTTTCCCCATGGTCCCGCCGCAAACGGGGTGCGGCAAGGGAAGCAGTGCCCCGCGGGGCAACGCGCACCGCAGCTGGGATCCCGGCTGGTGCCTGCCGTCCGCCGGTGCGACACTGGGCCGATGCATATTGAAATCCGTACCGGCGACATCACGGAGCGCGACACCGATGTGATTGTCAACGCAGCCAATTCCTCGCTGCTGGGCGGCGGCGGTGTGGACGGCGCCATCCACCGGGCCGCGGGACCGGAACTCCTGGCCGCCTGCCGTGAGCTGCGGGCCGCTTCCCTGCGGGACGGATTGCCCACGGGCCGGTCCGTGGCCACGCCGGGGTACAACCTCCGGGCGCGGTGGGTTGTCCACACCGTGGGCCCCAACGCCGGGGCCGGGGAAACGGATCCGGAGCTGCTGCGCTCCTGTTTCCGCACGGCTCTGGCCGCGGCGGAGGAGCTCGGCGCCGAAAGCATCGCCTTTCCGGCCGTTAGTGCCGGAATCTACGGCTGGGAACCGGAAACCGTGGCGGACATCGGCCTTCAGGAGCTCCTCGGCCACGAGCCGCAGAACCTGCAGCACGCAGAGTTCGTGCTGTTCAACGAACGCCTGGCGGAAGTCTTCCGCCGCCGGCTGGCACAGCTGACCGCGTAGCCAGGAACTGCCCTACTTCAGGAACAATGCGCGCAGCCGGACCGTCGTCGCCGTCAGTCCAACGGCAATCATCACCACGAAGTACAGCAGGTGGCCGGCGGTCCCCCAGCTGAAAATGCCCACGCTGATCTGCCGCAGCATTTCCACGCCGTGCCACAGCGGCAGCGCCTGGATCACGGACTGCATCGCTTCGGGGTAGACACTCAGCGGATAGAAGGTCGCCGAGAGCAGGAACATGGGCAGCATGATCATGTTCACCCAGTCCAGCTGCTGGAAGGTCTTCATATAGCTGGTCACCGCCATGCCGAAGGAGGCAAACCCGAAGGCTATGACCACCGCTGCGGGGATCATTAGCAGCGCCCAGGGCGATGTAATCAGGCCCATGGCACCCATTACGGCAGTAAACCCCGTGGCGTACATCGCTCCGCGCAGCAACGCGAGGAAGATTTCCCCCATGGCCACATCCAGCGGCCCCAGCGGAGTGGAGAGCATCCCCTCGTACAGCCGGGCATAGTTGAGCTTGAAGAACACATTCATGGTGGAGTCGTAAACGGCGCCGTTCATGGCGGACACGGCGAGCAGGGCGGGCGCAATGTAGTTCGCATAGCCCATCTCCGCTCCCCCGGGCCCGGTAACTGTGCCCACCAGTGCGCCCAGCCCAATGCCCATGGCCACCAAGTAGAGCACCGGCTCCACGAAGCCGCTGACCATGATGCTCCAGTTGGTGCCCCACGTGGCCTTGAGGCCGCGTGCAATCACGGCCCGGGTATTGCGGCCGTAAAGCGAGCCGAGGAAACGGTCCCGCGGGACCAGCGAAGTGGTGGCCGTGGAGTTCTGTGTGCTCATCCGTCCAGCCTCCTGGTGAAGTTGCGCCGGCCCAGGACCAGGCCGACGGCGGCCAGGGCCAGCAGATAGGCAAGGTGCAGGGCGGTCATGGCAGCCGGTTCGGGGTGGCCGTAACTGAGCACCCGGCCCAGCTCGGTGGAATGCCACAGCGGTGAGATCCAGCCGATCCACCGCACCCCGAGCGGAAGGTTGTCCAGCGGGAAGAACGTTCCCGAGAACAGGAACAGCGGCATCACGATGAAGCGCTGGACCATGGCGAACTGGCCCTTGTCCTCTTTGAGCGTGGCGCTGAACGCCAGCAGCGGCAGGCCGAAGGCCAGCCCTGCCAGCAGGGCGGTGAAGACCATCAGCCAACCGGTGCCCGGCTGCGGAACGGCACCGAACAGCAGCAGGAACAGGTAGTAGATGCCGGTGGTCAGCAGGAGACGGAAGGCGAGGCCCAGGACGTGGCCGGAGGCTATCTGCCCGCTGGAAAGCGGCGAGGCGTTGGGACCGTAGTAGGTGCGGTGCCATTTGAACCCGCCCATCACCGTGTAGGTGTTCTCCTCGCTGGAGACCATCAGTGCGGCGGTGGCTACCAGGGCCGGGCCAAGGAACACCAGGTAGGAGACAGTGGACCCGTTGCCGCCGGGAAAACCGGCGTCGGAGTTGGCATCAATCAGTACCGCCAGCCCGGTGCCCATGCCCAGCAGGTAGACCAGCGGGGTGCCGACGGCGGTCATCAGCACCGTCCACTGGTAGCCGCGCATCCGCCGGATCCACATGTCGGCGTAGTAGAAGGCACCGAAATGGCGCGCCTTCGCTGCGGTCTGCAGCGGTGTCAGCGGGGAACGCAGCCCCAGCACGGCGTGCCGGGATTCTTCGGCTGGGAGCTTAGTCAATGAGGCTCCTGCCGGTCAGCCGGAGGAAAACATCCTCCAGCGAGGAACGCCGCACCAGCGAGGTGATGGGCCGCAGCCCCCGGGCCGTCACTGCATCCAGGGCGTCTTCGCCGTCGTTGGCGTAGATCAGCACCCGGTCCGGAAGGGTTTCCAGCCGTTCCCCGATGCCTTCCAGATCCGCGGCCACGGTGGTGTTGCGGTCGGAGCCAAAGCGCAGCTCCACCACTTCGCGGGTGGAATGCTCGCGGATCAGGGCAGCCGGGGAGCCCTCGGCCATGATGGCGCCCTTGTCCACCACGATGAGCCGGTCGCAGAGCTGTTCGGCCTCATCCATGTAGTGGGTGGTGAGGATCAGCGTGACCCCTGCTTCCTTGAGCCGGAAAAGCCGGTCCCAGAGAATGTGCCGGGCCTGCGGGTCCAGGCCGGTGGTGGGTTCATCCAGCAGCAGGATCTTCGGATCATTGATCAGGGAGCGGGCAATGGTCAGCCGCCGCTTCATGCCGCCGGAGAGGGAATCCACGCGGGCCTTGGCCTTATCGGTCAGCTGGGCGAATTCCAGCAGTTCGTCCGCTTTGGGCTGCAGGTAGCTCTTGGGCAGCCCGAAGTACCGTCCGTAGGCCAGCAGGTTGTCCCGGACGCGCAGGTCCTCGTCCAGGTTGTCCTGCTGCGGCACCACGCCCAAGTGCGCGCGGACCTCCGGGCCGTAGGTGTTGGGGTCCAGTCCCATGATGCTCAGCTCGCCGGAGGTCCGCTGGGACACCCCGCCGATCATTTTCATGGTGGTGGATTTGCCGGCCCCGTTGGGTCCGAGCAGGCCGAAGGACTCCCCCGGCGGTACGTCGAAGGAGATGCCGTTGACGGCAGTGAAGTCGCCGTAGGACTTGGTCAGGTTCCGGGCGGAAATAACGTAGTCGGAGCGGGTTTCAGGGACAGTTTTGCTTACTGTGATCTGCGGCACTTGAGAAAGTGTAGTGGACGCGCCACGGGCCGGTGCCTCTGCGCCTGCACCGGCCCGTCATACTGCGCTTAAACCTTCCCTAGGCCAGGACTCCGGCCTGCCGTTCTGCCGCTTCCACCACGTTGGACAGGAGCATCGCCCGGGTCATGGGCCCCACCCCGCCCGGGTTCGGCGAAATCCAGGCGGCGACGTCGGCCGCTGCCGGCTCCACGTCCCCGGTCAGCGTGGTCTTGCCGGTCTCGGGGTCGGTGACCCGGGTGACGCCGACGTCCAGGACAATGGCACCGGGCTTGAGGTCCTCGGCCTTGATCATCTCGGGGAAGCCTGCCGCGGCCACCACGACGTCGGCCTCGCGCAGGTGCTCGAACAGGTCAACCGTTCCGGTGTGCGCCAGGGTGACCGTGGCGTTGATCGGCCGGCGGGTCAGCAGCAGTCCCAGGGGGCGGCCCACGGTGACGCCGCGTCCCACCACCAGCACGTTCTTGCCGGTCAGTGAAATGCCGTTGCGGACCAGTAGCTGCACAATCCCGTGCGGGGTGCACGGCAGCGGTGAGGTCATCGGCTCGCTGACGTTGAGCACCAGCCGGCCCAGGTTGACCGGGTGCAGGCCGTCGGCGTCCTTCTCGGGAGCAATCCGCTCCAGCACCGCGTTGGTGTCGATGTGGGCCGGCAGCGGCAGCTGCACAATGTAGCCGGTGGTGGCCGGATCCCCGTTGAGTTCGTCGATGACCTTTTCCAGGTCCGCCTGGCTGATGTCTGCCGGCAGGTCGCGGCGGATGGAATTGATGCCCACCTGCTTGCAGTCCTTGTGCTTGCCTCCCACGTAGGAATGGCTGGCCGGGTCATCTCCCACCAGGACGGTGCCCAGGCCGGGGGTGATGCCGTGTTCGTCCTGCAGCGCCTTCACCCGTCCCGCGAGCTCCTCCTTGATCTCCCGCGCGGCCGCACGGCCGTCGAGGATCCTGGCCGCAACCGGGGTGCCGAACTCCGTTTTTTCCTTGGCCTCCCAGCCGAGGTTCACTCCGGTCTCTTCGGGGCTTTCGGAAACGGCGGCCTTAGTGACGCTGCCCTCCATATTGGTTCCTTTCTCCATGGTTACCATTCCTCCTGTCCGGGGTAGAGCGGAAAGTCCTCCGCCAGCGCGGCCACGCGGGCCCGCAGCGAGTCGACGTCGGGTGCCGGCATCAGGGCGGCCGCGATGATCTCGGCGACTTCGGTGAATTCGGCGGCGCCAAAGCCGCGGGTGGCCAGCGCCGGGGTGCCGATCCGCAGCCCGGACGTGACCATCGGCGGGCGCGGGTCGAACGGGACGGAGTTGCGGTTCACGGTGATGCCCACCGAGTGCAGCAGGTCTTCGGCCTGCTTGCCGTCCAGTGCGGAGTGCCGCAGGTCCACCAGGATCAGGTGCACATCGGTTCCGCCGGTCAGCACGGACACGCCGTGCCCGGCAACGTCCGGCGCGTTGAGGCGGTCGGCAATGATCCGCGCGCCTTCAAGCACCCGTTCCTGCCGCTCGCGGAACTCCTCGGACCCGGCAATCTTGAAGGCCACGGCCTTGGCGGCAATAACGTGCATCAGCGGCCCGCCCTGCTGCCCCGGGAACACGGCGGAGTTCAGCTTTTTGGCGTACTCCTGCTTGGCCAGGATCATGCCCGACCGAGGTCCGGCAAGCGTCTTATGCACAGTGGAGGTCACGACGTCGGACGCCGGGACCGGGTTTGGGTGCAGCCCGGCGGCCACCAGGCCGGCGAAGTGGGCCATGTCCGTCCACAGGTAGGCGCCCGCTTCATCGGCGATGGACCGGAACGCGTCGAAGTCCAGCTGCCGGGGGTAGGCGGACCAGCCGGCAACAATGACCTGCGGGCGTTCGGCCAGGGCCTGCTCGCGGACCTTGTCCATGTCCACCCGGTAGGTCTGCTCGTCCACGCCGTAAGCCGCAACTTCATACAGCTTGCCGGAGAAATTCAGTTTCATGCCGTGGGTCAGGTGCCCGCCGTGGGCCAGGTTCAATCCCATCAGCTTGTCGCCCGGCTGCAGCAGGGCCGCGAGCGCTGCGGCATTGGCCTGCGCTCCGGAATGCGGCTGGACGTTGGCAAATTCCGCACCGAAAAGGGATTTCGCCCGCTCGATGGCCAGGTTCTCGGCCACGTCCACATACTCGCAGCCGCCGTAGTAGCGCCGGCCGGGGTAGCCCTCGGCGTACTTGTTGGTGAGCACCGACCCCTGGGCTTCAAGGACGGAACGCGGAGCGAAGTTCTCCGACGCGATCATCTCGAGGGTGCTGCGCTGGCGGGACAGTTCGTCATTAAGCACTGCCGCAATTTCGGGATCGACATCGGACAGGGGCGCGTTGGTGACGGGCTGGGTGGATACTCTCACGTGGATCTCCTGGGAACTGGGTTCTCTATAGGTCAGGCTACCTGCCGGCACGGCCGCGGTCGGTGGGTGGGCACCGGCCGGGCATGGCAAACAGTTCAACGTGACCCGCGGCCCAGGCGTGCGATCCGTGGTCTTGAAAACACCTTCCGCCTTGGCGCAACGCCGGGGCAGTAAGGTGCCGTGCCGCTCCCTGGTGGTAATCCACCCGACGCCAGTCGCGACGCTCCCCATCCTAGCCTCCCTCTGCCGCTGCGGGCCGGAATACCGGAAAGGAGCCGAAGGTTAGGGTTCAGCAGGGAAGCGAGGCAATGGACTTGGAGGCGCAGGTGCACGCTGAGGGCCAGGTACAGACGGACGTAGTGGTGATCGGGGCCGGACAGGCCGGACTCAGTGCCGCCTACCACCTGCGCCGGCGCGGGCTGGCGGCCGGTAGCGGGTTCACCGTGCTGGACGCCAATCCGGGACCCGGCGGGGCTTGGCGGCACCGCTGGGACTCGCTGACGTTCGGCGCCGCGCATGCCCTGCACGATTTGCCCGGCATGCCCCTGGGCGTTCCGGATCCGGCCGAACCGGCGTCAGCGGTGGTTACCCGGTATTACGGGCGGTACGAGCAGGAGTTCAGCCTCGGCGTCGTGCGCCCGGTGGCGGTGGTGTCGGTGACGGAGGGCGACGGCGGGCGGCTGGCCGTCCACGCGGCGGACGGGCGGCAGTGGCAGGCACGTGTTGCCATCAATGCCACCGGGACCTGGGACCGCCCCTACTGGCCCTATTACCCCGGGCGGGAGATCTTCCGCGGCCGACAGTTGCATACCCATGATTTTCGCAGCACCGATGAGTTCACCGGGCAGCGGGTGCTGGTGGTGGGGGGCGGGACCTCGGCCGTGCAGTTCCTGCTGCAGCTGGACGGGGCGGGGGCCTCCACAGTGTGGTCAACCCGCCGGCCGCCGGAATTCACCCGGCGGGCGTTCGACGCCGAGTGGGGCCGGGCGGTGGAAGCCCGAGTCAGTGCACGCACCCGCGCCGGCCTTCCGCCGCGGAGCGTGGTCTCCGCTACGGGCCTGCCGCTGACCCCCGAGTACCAGCGCGGCATCGAGGCCGGTGTGCTCGTCTCGCGGGGTCCCATCAGCAGGCTGACCGCAGACGGCGTGGTTTTTGCCGACGGTTCGGTTGAGGGTGTGGACTCCATCCTGTGGGCCACGGGCTTCCGGCCCGCCCTGGACCATCTGGCGCCCCTGCACCTGCGTGAACCCGGCGGGGGCGTCTTGATGGACGGGGTGCTGGTGGTGCGCGAACCGCGGCTGCTCCTGGTGGGCTACGGGGAGTCTTCTTCCACTCTGGGGGCTACCCGCGCGGGCCGGGCCGCGGCGCTGGCTGCGGCGCGGCTGCTGGCCGCGGGGCAAACGCCGCAGGCGGGGTCTACCGGGGCTGCCGGGGCTGCTCCAGCTCTTCCCACTCGAACCGGCTAAGCGTGCCCTGTTCCCAGTCCCGGCGCAGGATGGCGTAAACCACGGTGGCCACGTACCGCCCGTCCTCGAGCTGCCAGTCCTCCCGGTAATGGGCTTCCTTGAGGAAACCGGACCGCAGCAGGGTCTTGCGCATGGCGATGTTGTCTTCGCGTGTGCGGCCGGCAAAGCGGTGGATCCCGGGGTGCTCGTCAAACACCTTGCCGGTCAGCGATTTCAGCACCGGCACCGCATTGCCCCGGCCGCGGAAACGCTCCACCAGGCGCAGGTCCAGCACCGGCGTGGGTGTGCCCAGATCTTCCAGGATCACCAGGCCCATGCGCTGGTTGTCGCCGAAGACCCAATAGGTACACACACCGTCGCCGTCGAACCGTCCCTCGATCAGCAGGCGCCGCACCAGCTCCTCGGACGGTGCCGTAATCCGGTGGTAGGGGAAACTGTTGGTGGTGAGGAAGCGGACAAGCTCTTCTTCATCCTTGTCGGAAAGCGGCAGGAACGTCACATCCATGTGCCCAACCCTAAGCCTGCGCGCCCCAACCGGTAACCTAGCTAGGGTGACGCACCTGATCCCGACTTCTCCCGGCGGCACCGGTTCCGGCTCCGCACCGGGCACGTACACGCTGGCGCTTTCCTGCCCGGACCGTCCCGGCATTGTCCACGCGGTCAGCGCCGCCCTCGTGGCCGCAGAAGGCAACATCACCGAGTCCGCCCAGTACGGCAGCCCCGAGACCGGTTCGTTCTTTATGCGGGTCGAATTCACCTCGCCGCGCTCCTACGCGGAAGTACGCGCCGAACTGGCCGCGGTGGCCGGCCAGTTCGCCATGGCCTGGGAACTGCACGCCACGGGCCGCCGCGTCCGCACCCTCATCATGGCTTCCACTTCAGGGCACTGCCTCAATGACCTGCTTTTCCAGCAGCGCGCAGGCACGCTGCCCATCGACATTCCGGCCATTGTGTCCAACCACCGCGAGCTCGAATCCCTGGCCGATTTCTACGGTGTCCCCTTCCACCACATCCCGGTCACTGCGGACACGAAGCCGGAAGCCGAGGACCTGCTGCGGGAGCTGATGGATCAGCTGGACATTGAACTGGTGGTCCTGGCCCGCTACATGCAGATCCTCAGCGACCGGCTGTGCGCGGATCTGGCCGGGCGTGCCATCAACATCCACCACTCCTTCCTCCCGTCCTTCAAGGGTGCCCGCCCCTACCACCAGGCCCACGCGCGCGGCGTGAAGCTCATCGGCGCCACTGCCCATTACGTCACGGCCGACCTGGACGAAGGGCCCATCATCGAGCAGGAAGTCATCCGGGTGGACCACTCCCGCTCCGCTGCCCAGCTCGCTGCCCTGGGCAGCGACGTCGAGGGCCGGGCACTGTCCAAGGCCGTGCAGTGGCACGCCGAGCACCGGGTGCTGCTGGACGGCAAGCGGACTATCGTCTTCACCTAGGCTCGTGCCGCACGGCAGTACGCTAAGGTCCCATGGCACACATCATTGAATTCCGGGGCTCTGTCCCGTCCGTTGATCCCAGTGTTTTCCTAGCGCCCACCGCCTCCCTGATCGGCGATGTGGTGATGGCTGCCGACTCCAGCGCTTTCTACGGCGTCAGCGTTCGCGCAGACTCCAACAGCATCCGGGTAGGGCCCGGCAGCAACCTGCAGGACAACGTGGTGCTGCACGCGGATCCGGGCTTCCCGACGTCGGTGGGGGCAGGGGTGAGCGTAGGCCACAACGCTGTGATCCACGGCTGCACGGTGGAGGATGACTGCCTCATCGGCATGAGCGCCACCATCATGAACGGGGCCGTCATCGGCGCCGGTTCACTCGTGGCCGCCGGCGCCCTGATCCTCGAAGGCACCGTGGTTCCGCCCCGCTCGCTGGTAGCCGGTATGCCTGCCAAGGTGCGGCGGAGCCTGACGGACGAGGAATTTGCCGGGGTGCAGGCCAACGCCGCGAACTACCGGCGCACCGCCGCGGAACACCGGACCGCCGTTGCGGGGCAGTCCTAGCTGCCAATCGGTCCGCGGCCTACTATTGCGTTCAATTCTTGACGACAAGAGTGTGATGTAGCACTCTTAATTTATGCCAGCCGATCCATCCTCAGCGTTGAGGACAGTCCCGACCACGGGCTCAGAGAGCTCCAAACCGGGCTCCCAAAGCGCCCTGCGCGAACGTAACCGCCAGCGCATCATCACCGCCCTGCTGGCCTCCGGACCGCAGACCCAGGCCGAGTTGTCCCGGCAGACCGGACTCTCCAGCGCCACCGTATCCAACATCGTGCGCCAGCTGCATGAGGACCATCTGGTCAGCACGGAACCGACCACCAGTTCCGGACGGCGCGCACTTTCCTGCAGGTAACCGCCCACCAGTTCCGGACGGCGCGCAGTTTCCGTGCGGCTGAATGACACCGGTGCCGTGGCGGCGGGCATCGACATCGGCCGCCGCCACGTCCGGGTGGTCCTGGCCTCCCTGGGCTACCGCATCCTGCAGGAAGAATCCGTGCAGCTGCCACTGGGACACTCGGCCGCTGAAGGCATGGACGCAGCCGCCGCGCTGCTCGCCCGGCTGCTGCGCCGGCAGGGCGTGAACCGCAGTGCCGTCCTCGGCGCCGGCGTCGGGATTCCCGGCCCCATTGACCGGCGGACCGGCACGGTGGTCCAGGGCGCCATCCTGCCCGAATGGGTCGGCATCAACATGCGCGCGGACTTGGCGGACCGCCTCGGCATGCCGGTCTTCATCGACAACGACGCGAACCTCGGTGCCCTCGCAGAAGTGACCTGGGGTCCGCACGGAGGCACGGCAAACCTCATCTTCATCAAGGTCGCCTCCGGCATCGGAGCAGGGCTGATCATCAACGGCTCCCTGTACTACGGTCACGTGGGAATCACCGGCGAGATCGGCCACGCCACCATCAACGAACAGGGCGTGATCTGCCGCTGCGGCAACCGCGGCTGCTTGGAGACCATTGCCTCCACGTCCACCATGATCGAACTGCTGGGCCGCGCCTCCAACGGCCCCGTCACCACCGCGGACATCCTGGCCCGAGCGGCTGCCAAGGACCCCGCCACCCTGCGCGTCATTGACGACGCCGGAGTGGCCGTGGGGCGTGCAGCGTCCAATTTGGCCAACACCCTGAATCCGGAGACCATCGTTATCGGCGGTTCCCTGACCGACCTCGGGGACTGCTTCCTGGAGCCGGTCCGCCGCGGCCTGCTCCGCCATGCCGTCCCGCTGGTGGATGAAACCACCGCGGTGCAGATGTCCTCCCTCGGGGACCGTGCCGAGGCACTGGGCGCGGCTGCACTCGTCCTGCAGGAACAGGGCGCCCCGGCCCGTTAGTCCTGCTCCGGCAGTTTTGGGGGCTCAGCAAATCCGCGTCATTCCGCCACTTTGCGTTCAAGACTTGACGGCAGTGCCTGTGACCCTGTTAACTTCGTTATCGGCTCACCTGTGGGCCATGTCACGACAAAGAGGTCACATGGAGGCACTCATGCGAGCAGCAACAGCTCCGGCAGTGAACGCGCACAGCGCGCACTGCCCCAACGGCGGGAACAACGCCCATGTCGGCTAACCCGTTCATTCTGGAAATGCGCTCCATCACCAAGGAATTCCCCGGCGTTAAAGCCCTCTCGGATGTGTCCCTGAAGGTCCGTGCAGGCGAAATCCACGCCATCTGCGGTGAAAACGGCGCCGGCAAGTCGACGCTGATGAAAGTCCTTTCCGGTGTTTACCCGCACGGAACGTACACCGGCGATATTGTCTTCAACGGCAACGACGTCCAGTTCCGCGATATCCGTTCCAGCGAAGCCGCCGGAATTGTGATCATCCACCAGGAACTGGCGCTGATCCCGGAACTGTCCATCGCGGAAAACATCTTCCTGGGCAACGAACCCACACGGTTCGGCGTCATCGACTGGGACAAGGTCAACTTCGACACCCTGGACCTGATGGAGCGGGTGGGCCTGAAGGAAGACCCCACCACCCCCATCAAGGACCTGGGCGTGGGCAAGCAGCAGCTCGTGGAAATCGCCAAGGCGCTGAGCAAGTCCGTTAGGCTGCTGATCCTCGACGAGCCCACCGCCGCGCTCAACGAAACTGATTCCCAGCACCTGCTGGGCCTGATGTCCGGGCTGCGCGACAAGGGCATCTCCTGCATCATGATTTCGCACAAGCTCAACGAAATTGAGCAGATTGCCGACTCGATCACCATTATCCGCGACGGCAAGTCCGTGGAGAGCATCGACGTCGCCGTCGAAGGCGCCGACGAGGACCGCATCATCCGCGGCATGGTGGGGCGTTCGCTTGAATCCCGCTTCCCGGACCACACTCCCAAGATCGGCGAGACCTTCTTCGAGGTCCGCGGCTGGACCGTCGGCCACCCGGCCATTGCGGACCGGCTGGTCTGCAAGGGTTCGGACTTCCACGTAAAGCGCGGCGAAATTGTCGGTTTTGCCGGGTTGATGGGCGCCGGCCGCACCGAGCTGGCCCGGTCCATTTTCGGCCGCTCCTACGGAAACTACATTTCCGGCCAGATCATCAAGGACGGCAAGGAAATCACGCTCAAGAGCGTGCACTCCGCCATCAACCACGGCCTGGCCTACGTCACCGAGGACCGCAAGACCCTCGGCCTGAACCTGCTGGATGACATCAAGGCCACCACGGTTTCCGCGGACCTGAAGAAGATCACCCGCGGGCTGGTGGTGGACGACGACGCCGAGTTCCGCCACGCCGAGGAGTACCGCAAGTCCCTGCGCACCAAGGCCCCGACCGTGGACGAAGGCGTTTCCAAGCTTTCCGGCGGCAACCAGCAGAAGGTTGTCCTGGCCAAGTGGATGTTCACCGACCCGGATCTGCTGATCCTGGACGAACCCACCCGGGGCATCGACGTCGGCGCCAAGTACGAGATTTACGGGATCATCCAGCAGCTGGCCAACCAGGGCAAGGGCGTCATCGTGATCTCCTCGGAGCTGCCCGAACTGCTGGGCCTGTCAGACCGCATCTACACCATCTTCGAAGGTGCCATCACCGGAGAGCTCTCCAAGGACGAAGCCGACCAGGAGAACCTCATGAGGCTCATGACCTCACCCGCCAAGAAAACCTACGCCGCACAAGGAACCCTTTCATGAACGCCATCAAGCAGCTCCTGGGCGGCAACGGCCGCCAATTCGGGATGATCTTCGCCCTGGGCATCCTCGTTGTCCTGTTCCAGCTCCTCACCGGGGGCAAGACACTCACGTCCACGAACATGATCAACCTGTTCAACGGCAACTCCTACATCCTCATCCTCGCCGTCGGCATGGTCTTCGTGATCATTGCCGGCCACATCGACCTCTCCGTCGGATCCGTGGCCGCCTTCTCCGGCATCGTCGTCGCCATGGCCATGCGGGACTGGGGACTGCCCTGGTACGCCGGCATCATTCTGGGTCTGGTGGTGGGTGCCGCGATCGGCGCCTGGCAGGGCTTCTGGGTCGCCTACGTCGGCATTCCGGCGTTCATCGTCACGCTGGCCGGCATGCTGATCTTCCGCGGTGCAAACCAGTGGGTCGGCAAGTCCAACACAGTGCCCGTCCCCTCCGAATTCCAGTTCATCGGCGCCGGGTACCTGCCCGAGGGCGGCCCCATCCCGGGCTACAACAACCTGACCCTGCTTATCGGCCTGGTCCTGTGCGCCGCAGTTATCTACGGCGAAATGCGCAAGCGCGGCCGCAATGCCAAGCTCGGCACGGCCAACCCGCCGGCCTGGGTGCCGGTAGTCAAGATCGGCCTGCTCTGCGCCGTCATCCTCTACGCCACGTACCTCTTCGCCACCGGCCGTCCGGGCACCTCCTTCCCGGTCTCCGGCATCATCCTCGGCGTCATGGTCCTGTTCTACGGTTTCGTCTCCAACAAGACCATCCTGGGCCGCCACGTCTACGCCGTGGGCGGTAACCGGCACGCAGCCGAGCTCTCCGGCGTGCAGGGCAAAAAGGTCAACTTCATGGTCATGATGAACATGTCCATCCTGGCCGCCCTGGCCGGCATGATCTTCGTTGCCCGCTCCACCGCCTCGGGTCCGTTCGACGGCACCAACTGGGAGCTGGACGCCATCGCGGCCGTCTTCATCGGCGGTGCAGCCGTCTCCGGCGGCGTCGGTACCGTGGTGGGTTCCATCGTGGGCGGCCTGGTCATGGCCGTACTGAACAACGGCCTGCAGCTGCTGGGCGTTGGCGCTGACCTGACCTCCATGATCAAGGGCCTGGTCCTGCTGCTCGCCGTGGCACTGGACGTCTACAACAAGACCCAGGGCAAGCCCTCCATCACCGGCCTGCTGATGCGCAATCTGGGCGGCAACAAGCCCAAGCCCGCACCCGCCGTCGTCGACGCCACCCCGGAAATGCCCACGGGCACCAAAACCGTCATCTCCACCGACGCCTAATCCTTTCCATTGACCGGCAATATCCTCCAGTACCGCTATCAAGAAAGAGAACATCATGCGTAAATTCGCAAAGTCCTTCGCCGTTGTCGCAACGGTGGCAGCACTGTCGCTGTCCGCCTGCGGCCGCGAAGAAGAATCCGCTTCCGGATCCGAGTCCGGCTTCGGCGAAGGTGCCGCCATTGGCGTTGCCCTGCCGCAGAAGACCTCCGAAAACTGGGTCCTCGCCGAGAAGCTGTTCAACGACGGCCTCAAGGACGCCGGCTTCGAAGGCCAGGTCCAGTTCGCCAACGGCGGCGTGTCCGAGCAGCAGAACCAGATCAGCTCCATGATCACCAACGGTGTCGAGGTCCTGATTGTCGGCGCTATCGACGGCAAGCAGCTCGGCTCCCAGCTGCAGGATGCCAAGGATGCCGGCATCACCGTCATTGCTTATGACCGTCTGCTGACCAACACTGAAAACGTTGACTACTACGTGGCCTACGACAACTTCAAGGTTGGCGAGCTGCAGGGCCAGGCCCTGCTGGACGGACTGAAGGAAAAGAAGCCCGAGGGTCCCTACAACGTCGAGCTTCTCGCCGGATCCCCGGATGACGCCAACGCCCAGGTCTTCTTC
The DNA here is from genome assembly GCF_020731535.1 of Arthrobacter sp. zg-Y40. Lineage (NCBI taxonomy): Bacteria > Bacillati > Actinomycetota > Actinomycetes > Micrococcales > Micrococcaceae > Arthrobacter > Arthrobacter sp. zg-Y40. Next base: position 22,795 of record NZ_JAJFZS010000012.1, on the reverse strand, counting down.
GACGGCGCCATGAGCGTGCTGAAGCCGGAAATCGAATCCGGAAACCTCAAGGTTGTTTCGGGCCAGACCGAGTTCAACCAGGTTGTAACCCAGGGCTGGAAGGCTGAGAACGCCCAGAAGCGCATGGACACCCTGCTCTCGGCCAACTACGCCTCCGCTGAGCTGGACGGCGTCCTCTCCCCCAACGACACCCTGGCCCGCGCAGCACTGACCTCGGTTGAGGCCGCCGGCAAGACCCTGCCCGTCATCACCGGCCAGGACTCCGAGGTTGAGTCCGTGAAGCTGATCATGGAAGGCAAGCAGTACTCCACGATCAACAAGGACACCCGCAACCTGGTGAACCACTCCATCGAGATGGTCAAGGATCTGGCTGCCGGTGAAGACGTCGAGGTCAACGACGACGAGAGCTACGACAACGGCAAGAAGGTTGTTCCGGCCTACCTGCTGGAGCCGGTCATCGTCACCAAGGCCAACGCTGCCGAGGCGTACGCCAATGACCCGACGCTTTCCCCGCTGGTCAAGTAGCACCACCGGTACACTGCTGCCGTAATAACCCGCCCCTTTAGGGCGGAACAGCCCGGGCTCCCCGCTACAGGGGACCCGGGCTGTTCCATCTGCCGGCGCCGGCCATCCGCGAGGACTGCCTGCCGTCCGGGCCTAGGCCCCGGAACCCGGCAACCATAGAGTATGGGGTACTCCCTCAACGACGCGGAAGACGAGGACCATGACTGCCGTTCAACACATTCCCACACCACCCTGCGTACAGCCGGGCGCCCCCAGCCCCGTCCAGTCCACCGGCCGGACCCTGCGCTGGGGCGTAGTTGCCACCGGCAACATCGCCGAGCGTGTCACCGAAGACATCGCCCGGCTCGAAGACGCCGTCCTGCAGGCGGTCAGTTCGCGCCGGCAGGCCACTGCTGAGGACTTTGCCGAACGCTTCGGCTTTGCCGCCAGCTACTACGATGCCGACGGGATCCCGGGGTACGACCAGCTCTTCGCCGACGGCGACGTCGACGTGGTCTACATCGCCTCCCCGCACGCCCAGCACTATGAAATTGCCCGCCGGGCCCTGGAAGCCGGCAAACACGTGCTGTGCGAGAAGTCCATCACCATCAATGCACGGGAGGCCGAGGACCTCATTGAGCTGGCCCGCAGCCGCAACCTGTTCCTGATGGAGGCCGTCTGGACCCGCTTCCTGCCCTGCATCAACCGGATCTGGGAGCTGGTAGCTTCCGGGGAACTGGGGGACATCAACTGGGTCCAGGCGGACCTCGGCTTCCCTGCTCCCTACGATCCGGCCAGCCGGCTATGGGACCCTGCTGCCGGCGGCGGCGCCCTGCTGGACCTGACGGTCTACCCGCTGACCTTCGCCCTGGGCACCCTCGGATACCCGGAGACCGTGCACGCGGTGGGCACCCTGAATCACCAGGGGGTGGACAGCCAGAATGCCCTGACCCTGGGATACGCTTCCGGCGGGTTCGCCCAGCTGACCTCTTCCCTGGTCTCCTCCTGCCCCCGGACTGCCCTTATTTCCGGCAGCAAGGGCTGGCTTCGCACCGGTTCGCCGCTGCACAACCCGGTGGAACTCACCATAGTTCCGCATACGGGAGAGGCACGGGTGGAGCGCTTCCCGCAGGTCGGCAACGGCTACACGTACGAACTGCGGGAGGTTACGCGGTGCATCCAGGAGGGACTGGTGGAGAGCCCCACCATGACCTGGGCTGATTCGCTGCGCACCATGAAGCTCTTTGATGCCGCGCGGGCCCAGATGGGCGTGCTTTACAGCAACGACGAAGCCGCGCTCCCCCGGTAGGGCTTTCCTTCCGTCCATCGGGTTAAAAACGACGGCGGCGCCGCACCCTTGCAGGTGCGACGCCGCCGTCGTTATTGCCCTTCTCCCCGGCCGTCAGCCCGGGAGCGGCTGCATCCGGCACCGGTTAGGCGTTGCGGACGTTCTGCGGTGCCTCGGTTGCAGAATCCTTGACGTCCGCGGCGGCCGCCTGACCCTCGGACTTCACGTTCTGCGCGGCGTCGGTCGCAGTGGACTTGATGTTGTCCATCGCTTCCTGTGCGGGCTCCTTGAGCCCCTCCGCCATTTCCTTCGCGGCGCCAGCCAGTTCGTCCGTCATCGGCTGGGCGGCGGTCTTGATGTTGTCCGCAGCGACGCGTTCCTTCTCGCTGGCGGGGATCAGGGAAGCGGCCAGCAGGCCGGCCCCGAAGGCGATCAGGCCCGCTGCCATCGGGTTGCCCTGGGCCTTGTTGACCACGCGGCCGGGAGCGTCGGAAACGGCCGAACCGGCAGCGGACATTCCGTCGGAAACGCTGCCTCCGGCGTTTGACGCGCTGTTGCCCATCGAATCAGCCACACCCATCACCTTGTCCTTTACTCCGAAAACCTTGTCCTTCACCTTGTCCGTCTGGCGCTGGACGATGTGGGAGGGAGTTACTTTGTCCGCCACAGCGTCAACGTTGGTACCCAGGCGCCGGCGGGTTGCTTCAATATCGGCGCGGATCTCATCAGGGTTTTCACTCATCGTGTTTCCTCGCTTGGTTTCATGGTCTGGGGAATTTCCTGCAGTGTTTCAGACGTCTGCGGCATACCGTTGATCTTCTTCATCTCAGTGCGTCCGCGGCTGGCCAGGACTGCGGCGATGATCGCCCAGATAACGGCCACGATCACTGCGGACCAGCCGAAGCCGATGGCCGTGGTGCCCAGTGCGTACCAGAGCGCCACGGAGAGGAAGAGGAGAACGAAGTACCCGGCGACGGCCGCTCCGCCGAACATTCCCGCACCCTTTCCCGCGCGGGACGCAGACTGCTTGAGTTCGACCTTCGCCAGGTCCACTTCCTGACGCATCAGGGTGGACATGTCCTGGGTCACCTGGCCGAGCAGATCACCCAGGGAGGTGGTTTCCGCCTTCGCCTGTGCCTCAGTAGGTGGCATTTCGGGCATTTCGGTACTCATCAGTGCCGACCACCGCTGTAGGGATCAGCTGCGGGAACGCCGGTGTTCGGCGTGGGCGGCAGCGTCTGTGCCGAGGCGGGGCCGGTGCCGGCCGGGCGGACCGGCTCGCTGCCGAACGGGTCATCCAGTGCTCCGGCACTGCCGGCGGTTCCGGTGGTGCCGACGGTCGGCTGTGCGGCAGGGGCCTGCGGAACCGGCGCCGCCACGTGCTGTCCGGAGGAACCGGCGGTTGCGGTGCCCTGCTGGGGACGGCCGGCGCTGATGCTCTTGTTCAAGCGGCCGGCAAGGAATCCGGCGCCCGCTGCAATGGCAAGGAAAGCCATGGGACGCTGGCGGGCAAAGCCCTTCACTTCGTCAACGAGGGAGCCCGGCTCGCGGCCGTCCAGCCAGGTGGCCACGGAGGAGGCGCGGTTGGCGGCTTGGCCGACGAGGTCCGTGGCGACGCCGGACTGTCCCGACTGTGCCATGGAGTGCAGTTCATCGGCCATGGAGCGCAGGCCTTCGGCTACCTTCTGCTGCTGCACCCCTGCCTGCTCAGTCAGATCCGAGCGGGCCTGCGTGAAGAGATCCTTGGCGTTGCTCTTGACTTCAGAGGCGACGCCTGCCGCCTCGGTCTTGGCCGTGTCAGCCACCTGTGCTGCGTTGCCCTTTGCCTGCTGGGCAATGTCACCGGCCTGCTGCTTGGCAGCGTCGGCCTTGGCTGAGGCGGTCGAATCGCTGGCGCCTCCGGCCGGAGTAGCCGCATGGCTTCCATCGCGCGGGCTGTAATTCTCTGTCATCATCGCTCTCTTTCGTCATTCCAACTGCTGATCAAGATCGGATGTTCCGGATTCACCAATACTAAGCACACTTAGTTCTCAATGTGTAGCGTGTTAGGATCATAAGTGCCCTTGCTAATGTTTACCGCGCGTGGTTGTCTTTTTTGCACCAACAACCCACAGGAGCAATACATTGGCTGCAACCCTGATTACGCGCTCTGTACACGACCTCACCGCCGCGGCTTGGTTCGGCGGTTCACTGATGGGCGCCGTTGGCCTCAACGGTGCCACGGCGGAGGCCAAGGATCCTACCGAAAGGGCCCGTCTTTCCGCACTGGGCTGGAAAAAATGGGCACCCATCCAGGCCGCTGCCATTGGCATGCATTTCCTGGCCGGACTCGCCCTGGTCGGCGACAACAAGACCCGCATCGCTGCGCAGGAAGGTGTTGGGCGCTCAACCGCCTACAAGACGGTGGTAACGGCCCTGGCGGCAGTGGTGACCCTGTACTCCGGCATCCTCGGAAGCAAGGTGGAGAAACTCTCCGACCAGGGCAGCCAGGGCGCCACGGAGCCCCGCGCCGGCGCTTCCGATGAACTCAAGTCCGCTCAGCGCCAGCTTAAAATCCTCCAGTGGAGCATTCCGGCCCTCACGGGCACCGTGGTTGTGATGGGCGCCCAGCAAGGCGAGATGCAGCGTCCCATCAATGTCTACGAGGGCTTGAAGAAGAAGAAGTAGCGGCCATGGGTGCTGAAGTCTCAAGCAGGACCTTCAGCCGGGCGCAGCGGACGGCGTACCGCCAGCGCCTGCTGGAGAACCTGGACCATTTCGCCCATTACCTGTCGACGGCGCAGTTTGCCGATTCGGCCAGTATTGGGTTGGAACTGGAGCTAAACCTCACCAACCGGGACTTTTCGCCTGCCCTGCGCAACCAGGCCGTCCTCGAGCGCATTGCCGACCCGGCATTCCAGACGGAAATCGGCGCCTTCAATATCGAAATGAACCACCCGGCCATGTCGGTGGGGCAGTTCGGCCTGAAGGATCTCGAGGACAGCCTGCGGGCCCAGCTCAACCGGGCCGACGAGCGGGCGGCACAGGAGTCCGCGGACATCATGATGGTGGGGATCCTCCCCACCCTCACGCCGGGCTTCATGGACGGCTGGGAGTGGCTCAGCAGCGGACAGCGGTATGCAGCCCTTAACACCTCAGTGCTGCAGGCCCGCGGCGAGGATGTTCTGCTGGACCTCTCGGGGCCGGAGCCGCTGTCCTTTTACGCCCAGAACATTGCCCCCGAGGCAGCCTGCACCTCGGTGCAGCTGCACCTGGAGGTCTCCCCCGAGGAGTTTGCCCCGGCCTGGAACGCGGCTCAAATGATAGCGGCGCCGCAGGTTGCCCTGGCGGCGAATTCGCCGGTCTTTATGGAGCACCTGCTCTGGCATGAGACCCGGATTGAACTGTTCAAGCAGGCCATTGACACCCGGCCGCCGGAAATGCGCAACCAGGGCGTCCGCCCGCGTGTGTGGTTCGGTGAACGGTGGATCACCTCCATCTTCGACCTGTTCGAGGAAAATGTCCGGTACTTCCCGGCGCTGCTTCCCGAACTGTCCGGCAACGGCGGGGAAACCACCCCGTTCGGGGCGCCCCTGCTGCCGGAACTCCGGCTCCACAACGGCACCGTTTACCGTTGGAACCGGCCCATCTACGATCCGGGCAGCGGCACACCGAACCTGCGGTTGGAGAACCGGGTCCTTCCCGCCGGTCCGTCCGTGCTGGACGTGGTGGCCAACGCTGCGTTCTACTACGGGCTCGTGGAATACATCCGCACCGCAGACCGTCCTCTCTGGAGCCGGGTGGCATTCAAGACCGCCTCGGACAACTTCCTGACCTGCGCCCGTCACGGCCTGGAAGCCACGGTCTACTGGCCCGGCATTGGCGAGATTCCCGTGGCGGAACTGATCGTGCGGCACCTGATCCCCCAGGCCGCAGAGGGACTGCGGGACCTGAAGGTGGATGCCTCCCTGATTGACCGGTACCTCAATGTGGTCACCGAGCGCGCCCGGACCGAGCAGAACGGGGCCGCGTGGCAGATCGCCATGCTCCGCCGGCTCGAGGAGTCAGGCCTGTCCCGTCCGGCAGCCCTGAGTGAACTGTCCCGGCGGTACTGGGAGAACATGCACAGCAACGCGGCGGTGCACTCCTGGCCGCTGTGAGCACCGTACCCGCGGTGCCCAACGGCCCCGGGGCCGGATTACGGCTTCCAAGCCGCGATCCATCGCCGTGACCTAGCACTCACTATTAGCGAGTGCTAGCGTGATTTGCACCGTTGGGCCACTGCGGCTCAGCCTGTTTCTCCGTTTTCCAACAACCGGCAACACCACCGGTGCCCGGCGGGCGCCGGCGCAAGAGGAGTTGATGACAATGGCGATGAAGTTTGACCCGTTCCGCGAACTCGACCGGATGGCAGGGGCGCTCCTTGATCCACGGCAGCGACTGCGGCTGATGCCCATTGACCTCTACCGCGAGGGCGACCACTACATCATGAACGCGGATCTTCCCGGCATTGATCCGGGCTCAGTCGATGTGGATGTGGACGGGCAGCTGCTCACTATCCGCGCGGAGCGGACCATCCACGCCACCGAGGGAGTCACCTGGCTGACGCGGGAACGGGAAAGCGGAACGTTCCTGCGGCAGTTGAACCTGGGCCAGGGCATTGATATTGACTCCATCTCCGCGAAGTACGAGAACGGTGTGCTCAGCGTGTTCATCCCGGTCAGCGAGCGTTCCAAGCCGCGCAAGATCGAAGTGGCTGCCGCTTACAAGGACGGGCACACCATCTCCGGCCAGACGACGTCGGAGCCCGCGTCGGTGTCCTCCGGCTCAGGCAGCGCCGGCTCAGGCAGTGGCGGCTCAGGCAGTGGCGGGTCCCAGGGCTCCGGCAGCGGCTCCCCCGGCTCGTTCAGCCAGACCAGCGGCGGCTCCGGCGGATCGGGTTCCGGCGGACAGTCCTCCTCCGGGGGCCCCACGTCCTCGGGTGACCAGGGTGCCGGCATCTAACTGCTTCCCGACGCAGCAGGCCCCGGGTTTCCACCCGGGGCCTGCTGCGTTGCTGCACACCTGCTGCCCGGCGTGCAGTCAGCGTGAGGGCCGGCGCTGCCAGATCGCGGCCATCAATGCGCCGGAGACGTTGTGCCAGACCGAGAACACGGCCGCCGGCAGAGCTGCTTCCGGTGCGAAGTACTGTTTGGCAAGTCCCGCCGCCAGGCCGGAATTCTGCATACCGATCTCAATGGCCATGGTCCGCCGGGAGGGCACGGGCTGCCGGAACAGCTTTGCTGCACCGTAGCCCAGGCCCAGGCCCAGGCCGTTATGCAGCACAACGGCCAGCAGGATCAGCCAGCCCGCAGTGAAGATGGCCTCGGAGCTACCCGAGACGACAGCAATCACCACGAACGTGATGGCCGCTACCGAAACCCAGGGCAGGACCGGAAGCACCCGGTCAACCAGCTTCGGCACCAGGTACCGGATCACCAGCCCCAGTATCACCGGGATCAGGACGATCTGAACAATGGACCAGGCCATGTTTCCCGCATCGACGGCCATGTACCGGCCGGCGAGCCACAGAGCCAGCAACGGGGTCAGCAACGGGGCCAGCAGCGTGGAAACGGACGTCATGGCCACGGACAGCGCCACGTTGCCCCGGGCCAGGTATGTGACCACGTTCGACGCCGTGCCTCCGGGGGCGCAGCCGACCAGGATCACGCCGGCCGCCAGTTCCGGACTGAGTTGAAGCGCCCACGCAATCCCGAACCCCAGCAGCGGCATAATCACGAACTGGGCCACCACCCCCAGCAGGACGGGGAGCGGCTGGCGGGCCACCAGGGCGAAGTCGGGAAGGGTGAGAGTCAGGCCCATCCCGAACATAATCAGCATCAGGCCCGGATTGATGTAGGCGGACAGACCGGTGAAGGGCTGCGGGAAAAACAGGGCAACCAGTCCGCCGGCCACAATCAGCAGCGGGAAGACGGTCACCGCTATGCGGGCACTTCGCTCTTCGGCGGCGGAGCCGGGCTTGGACGGTGCGGCGGTGGAGTTCGACATCCCCACATGGTGGCACCGCCGCAACCCCTGCGCTACTTATGACGCCGGTGTTACCGGGCTTAACGGCGACGGCGCGCCGCCCCGGAAAGGGGCAGCGCGCCGTCGCCGTTTTGTGCGGTTGCGCAGTAAAGCTAGGCTGCGACCTCGGCACCCAGACGGGCCTTGAGGTTCTCGTCCAGTGCGGCGAGGAACTCTTCGGTGGTCAGGTACGGCTGCTCGGGTCCAACCAGCAGTGCAAGGTCCTTGGTCATCTTGCCGGATTCAACCGTCTTGATGACAACGTCCTCAAGGGTTTCGGCGAAATTAATGACCTCGGGGGTGTTGTCCAGCTTGCCGCGGTGCATCAGGCCGCGGGTCCACGCGAAGATCGAAGCGATCGGGTTCGTGGAGGTGGGCTTGCCCTGCTGGTGCTGGCGGTAGTGGCGGGTGACCGTACCGTGCGCTGCTTCGGCCTCAACGGTCTTGCCGTCCGGGGTCATCAGGACGGAAGTCATCAGGCCCAGCGAGCCGAAGCCCTGTGCAACGGTGTCGGACTGGACGTCGCCGTCGTAGTTCTTGCAGGCCCAGACGTAGCCGCCTTCCCACTTCATTGCGGAGGCAACCATGTCATCGATCAGGCGGTGCTCGTAGGTGAGCCCGGCTGCTTCGAACTGGTCCTTGAACTCGGCGTCGAAGACTTCCTGGAACAGGTCCTTGAACTGGCCGTCGTAGGCCTTCAGGATGGTGTTCTTGGTGGAGAGGTACACCGGGTAGTTGCGCTGCAGGCCGTAGGCGAAGGAAGCGCGCGCGAAGTCCTTGATGGAATCGTTGAAGTTGTACATACCCATGGCGACGCCGCCATCTTCGTTGTACGTGACAACCTGCTGCTTGATTTCTTCGCTGCCGTCGGCCGGGGTGTAGGTCAGGGTCAGCGTGCCGGCACCGGGAACCTTGAAGTTCGTGGCCTTGTACTGGTCGCCGTGGGCGTGGCGGCCGATGATGATCGGCTTGTTCCAGCCCGGGACCAGGCGCGGGATGTTGGAGATGATGATCGGCTCGCGGAAGACCACGCCGCCCAGGATGTTGCGGATGGTCCCGTTCGGGGAGACCCACATCTTCTTCAGGCCGAATTCCTCGACGCGTGCTTCGTCCGGGGTGATGGTGGCGCACTTGACGCCCACGCCGTGTTCCTTGATGGCGTTGGCGGCATCAATGGTGACCTGGTCATCGGTTGCGTCGCGGTTCTGGATCGAGAGGTCGTAGTACTTCAGGTCTACGTCCAGGTACGGGTTGATCAGGCGGTCCTTGATGAACTGCCAGATGATACGGGTCATTTCATCGCCGTCGAGCTCTACAACAGAGCCCACAACCTTGATTTTCTCAGCCACACGTACTCCTAGTGTGTTGGTGGGCACCGGAGCATGTCTTGTGGCATGACGGGACCCGTCTTTTTAGCTTGTATTTGAGTCCAACTATGCCACAGCCCACTATCCCGGCCCTAAACCGCGGGACGGTGCATTACCTGCACGGTCCCGCGGTTCCAGGCGCGGCGGAGCGGGTTTTTCCTAGTGGAAGAAGTGTCGTGCCCCGGTGAAGTACATGGTGACCCCCGCCGCAGCAGCTGCTTCAACCACTTCGCTGTCCCGGATGGAGCCGCCCGGCTGCACCACGGCGCGGACGCCGGCGTCGATCAGGATCTGCAGGCCGTCCGCGAACGGGAAGAACGCGTCCGACGCCGCCACGGAACCGCGGGCGCGGTCCTCGCCGGCTGCACCCAGGCCGTTGGCGCGTTCGACGGCGAGCCGACAGGAGTCCACCCGGTTCACCTGGCCCATTCCCACGCCTACGGAGGCGCCGTCCTTGGCGAGCAGGATGGCGTTGGACTTCGCCGCGCGGACCGCTGCCCAGGCGAAGGCTAGGTCGGCCATGGTGGCCTCGTCTGCCGGCTCCCCCGCGGCCAGGGTCCAGTTCGCCGGGTCATCGCCCTCGGCCTGCAGCCGGTCCGATTTCTGGACCAGCACGCCGCCGGAAACCTGCCGGAATTCAGCGGCACTGCGGCCGTAGCCGTCCGGCAGGGCAAGCAGCCGGATGTTCTTTTTGGCGCTGAGGATGTCCACGGCCTCCGGCTCGAAGTCGGGGGCGATCACCACCTCGGTGAAGATGTCCTTCACGGTCTCGGCCATGCCTGCCGTGACGGTCCGGTTGGCGGCGATGACTCCGCCGAACGCCGAGACCGGATCGCAGGCATGCGCCTTGGCGTGCGCATCCGCAATGGGATCGGCTGCACCGGGCGAGGCCACCGCGATGCCGCACGGGTTGGCGTGCTTGACGACGGCGACGGCGGGTCCATCGAAATCGAAGGCGGCGCGCAGGGCGGCGTCGGCGTCGACGTAGTTGTTGTAGGACATGGCCTTGCCGTGCAGCTGGTCGGCCTGGGCGACGCCGGGCTGTCCGTCCTGCTCTACGTACAGGGCTGCGTCCTGGTGCGGGTTTTCGCCGTAGCGGAGCACTTCGGCGCGTTCCAGGGCCAGGCCGGTGAAGGCCGGCCACTTGGAGCCGTCTTCGGTCCCGTCGCCGAACTGCTCTGCGGTCCAGGTCGCAACTGCGTTGTCATAGGCGGCGGTGTGGGCAAAGGCTTCGGCGGCGAGCCGGCGCCGCTGGGCCAGGTCGAAGCCGCCCTCGGCTGCTGCGGTGACGACGTCGGAGTATTTGTTCGGGTCCACCACCACTGCAACGGACGGGTGGTTCTTTGCGGCGGCGCGGACCATGGAGGGACCGCCGATGTCGATCTGCTCCACCACATCATCCTGCGCTGCGCCGGAGCGGACGGTTTCCACGAAGGGGTAGAGGTTCACCACCACGAGGTCGAAGGGTTCAATCTCCATCTCCTGCAACTGGGCCACGTGGTCCTCGCGGCGGCGGTCTGCCAGGATCCCGGCGTGGACGCGCGGATGCAGGGTCTTGACCCGCCCGTCGAGGCATTCGGCGAAGCCGGTGACCTCGGAAACCTCGGTGACCTCGATGCCGGCGGCGGCAATCTGCTTGGCCGTGGATCCGGTGGACACAATCCGGACACCGGCTGCCGAAAGGCCCTGCGCCAGCTCCGTCAGCCCCGTCTTGTTATAAACCGAGATCAGGGCCCGGCGGATAGGAACACGGTCAAGGACAGGGTTGCTCACAGCTGACACTCCAAAGGGGTTGATGAAGGACGTGCAAAAAGCCGTACGGCCATGCGGAAAGTTTATGCCTATGTGCTCCGGACCACGCCTGCGGGGCTGTAACAACGTGTCTTGGCCGCGCTGGGGCCGGGCAAAGACCCGTCCCTGCGCGCGATCGAAAAGGCAAAAATTACCGTCGAAGGGAACGAAAAGGCACAATTTACCGATTTTCGGCACAATATCGGTAAATTTTGCCTTCTCGTGGAGCACGGTGCGTCAGGCGGGGTGCGTCAGGCCCGCCCGTCAGGCCGGCTGTCCGGGTCGCCAGCCGCGCGTCAGGAGGGCAGCGCGAACCTTCTCCGCTGCTGCGGCTTGGTTGCCGGGCCGCAGGTGCTTCTTGCTGAAGCGCAGCACCACCCATCCCAGCCGTCGAAGGCCGTCGTCGCGCGCAATGTCCCGGTGCCACTGGTCCGGATCCAGCAGGTGATGCTCGCCTTCATATTCAAGCGCAATCCGCAGCCGCACATATTGCAGGTCCGGCCGGGACACGCGCTGCCCCGCCGGACCGATAATCCATTGGTTTACTGCCGGCTCCGGCAGCCCGGAACGCCGAATGAGCAACCGCAGCCTGGTTTCCTGAGCCGAGTCCGCGCCTGGGCGCATCAGCTCGAGAGCGGTCCGCGCGGTGGATGCACCGCGGTTTCCCGCCCTGCGCTGCAGGACCTCCTGCAACTCCTGCATACCGCACAGCGGATCCGGTTGGGACAGGTAGCCACCGCGGTTCGGCGCATCCCTCCGCCGCAGCAGGGAGTCCCCCGCAGCCACCAACTCATCGGGAGACAAGAGAGCGGCCAGGTCGCGCCAAGTCCAAGCCGGTGATGTCACCAGCAGCCCCCCGGCCCGGACCACGTCCAGTAGCAGAAGGGGTGCATGGTGCCCCACGACGCCCTTCCTCCGCGGCTGGCTGAACCGCAGCGGCCGGGCGAGGTGCAGCGGTTCGGGCCCGAAGCGGTACGGCAATCAGATGCCCCACAGGGCGGCGGCGGTGGTGTGGCTGGCCACCGTAGTGCCGGACGCCGGGGCAAGCGGCCGCACCGCATCCGGCAGGGCGGATGCTGCCCCGCCGACCGTACGCAAACCGTGCCCGGCGCCGTCGTACGCCCTGCGCCGCAACTCCGACGCCGGCACGCCGCGTGCCCGCGCCTCTGCCACGGAGAACACCGGTCCGGGCAGCCCGCTCCCTCCCGCCCGCTCCGGTTTGCCCATCACCACATGGTGCCCGGTCCCGCGAGTCTCCGGCGCCTTATCCACAGGCGGGGGCCCCGCACGGTATTGTTTCCCCGACGCCATTGACCCCCGGCACACAGCCACCCCTCCTGCACCCCGCATCCCCGGAAGGCCCCGAACCAACATGTCCATCACCAATATGCTGCCCACCGGTGACCAGGTGGTCCAGAACCTGCCGTGGCGGTGGAAGGTCCAAGGCCGGATCTTCCTCATCGGCGGACTCGGGTTTATGTTCGATGCCTGGGACGTAACGCTGAACGGCGTGCTGATTCCGCTGCTGTCCAAGGAATGGGGGCTGACGGCGCCGCAGGCCGCCTGGATCGCCACCGCGAATCTGCTGGGCATGGCCATTGGTGCCTTCGTATGGGGTTCCATTGCCGATGCGATCGGCCGCAAGCGGGCGTTTTCCGCTACCTTGCTGGTGTTTTCCCTCTTTACCGTGCTGGGTGCGTTCTCCCCGGACATTGTGTGGTTCTGCATTTTCCGCTTTATGGCCGGGTTCGGACTGGGCGGCTGCGTGCCGGTGGACTACGCGCTCGTTGGCGAGTTCACCCCCAAGAAACAGCGCGGCCGAGTGCTGACCGGGATGGACGGCTGGTGGCCGGTGGGTGCCGCCCTGTGCGGGGTCACTTCCGCTGCGATCATGGCCACCTTCGCGGATTGGCGGTACACCATGCTGGTGATGGTGGTCCCCGCCCTGCTGGTGTTCTGGGTGCGCCGTTCGGTCCCCGAGTCCCCCCTCTATCTGGTCCGCAAGGGCCGCACCGATGAGGCGGCCGCCGTCATCAACAGCCTGATCCGGCGCACCGGGGGAACCCAAACCCAGTGGCGGCTGCCCGAACCGGAGGAACCGGAAAAGCTGTCCCTGCGCACTATGGGCACCCAATTGGGCGACCTATGGAGGTTCAGCAGCAAAACCACCATCACCGCATGGTCCCTGTTCCTGACCATCCTGCTGGTCTACTACCTGGCGCTGCAGTGGATGCCCAAGATCCTCGTGGACGCCGGGTTTGCCGAGTATCGCGCGTTCCTGACCACCTCGGGCATGGCAGCCGTTGGCCTGCTCGGAGTTATCGCGGCGGCCCTGCTGGTGGAGAAGGTTGGCCGGAAGTGGATCCTGGCGGTCACCGGTCCGCTGTCCGCCGCCATCCTGGTGGTGGTGGCGCTGGTGGTGGACCTGCCCACTGCGGCAACGGTGTGGCTGCTGGCCTACGGATTCGTGGTGCAGGTGGCCATCCCCGTGCTGTATGCCTACGTCTCGGAGCTCTACCCCACCGAGCTGCGCGGCAGCGGTTTCGGCTGGGCCTCCACCGTCTCCCGGGTGGGAGCAGGCTTGGGTCCGCTGCTGTTCGTCTCGGTGCTGTGGCCCCATCTCGGGCTGGCGCTGTCGTTCGCCCTGGCAGGAGTACTGGTGCTAATGGCGGTGCTGTGGATGGCCCGGTTCGCACCCGAAACCAAGGGTGCGGCGCTGGACTAAGCCGGCGCCGGCAGCCCTTCCCGGCTCAACCGGCCCAGGGTGTCGATCAGCAGCCGCCGCTCCTGGACCTTGATGCGCTCGTGCAGGGACTCCTCGGTATCGCCGTCGAGCACCTCCACCGCGGCCTGGGCCAGGATCGGGCCGGTGTCCACACCGGCGTCGGCCCAGTGCACCGTGCAGCCGGTGATCTTCACGCCGTAGGCCAGGGCATCCCGGACGCCGTGTGCCCCAGGGAAGGAAGGCAGCAGCGCGGGATGCGTGTTCAGGTACCGGCCGTTGAACGCGTTGATGAACTCCTCATCCACAATGCGCATGAATCCCGAGGAGAGCACCAGGTCCGGCGCGTAGGAAGCCACCGTTTTGGTGAGCGCCCGGTTCCAGTCCGGCCGGGCCGGGAAATCGCGGAAGGGCACCACGAAGGTGGGGACGCCGGCGTCGGCCGCCCGCTGCACCCCGTAGGTGCCGGGCCGGTCCGCGCCCACTGCCGCGATCTCTATATCCAGCCGGCCGTCGCTGACGGCGTCGAGCACGGCCTGAAGGTTGGAGCCCGTACCGGACACGAGGACTACGATGCGCATGCGTCAACCATAGGGTGCGGCGTCCCCTAGGCTTAAACCCATGAATGACGACGGCGCGCAGTACAAGACCCAAACCCTCGCGGAGCAGAGCCGCCGCCCCGGGGCGACCGACGAGCAGAAGAAGAACGCGGTCCGCTATGTCCGCGTGTTCTGGCTGCTGGTGCTGGTCATGCTGCTGAGCAGCGGCCTGGTCCTGCCGTGGAAGCTGGTGCCGCTGGCAATCGGGCTTGTTGCCTTCGTAGTGGGAATCATCGCCCTGGTCAAGCTGGCCCGCCGGCGGATGGGTGCCCTGCTGCCCGTCCTGGTGTCGCTGGGCCTGGTCATCACTTTCCTGACCACCCTGGGGCTAGGCTTCATGGTGGCCATCTGGGACCAGACCGTCACCTATGAAACATGCATGCGTTCGGCGCTGACCTTGGACGGCGCGGAGGCCTGCCAGGCCGAGTACCTGCCCTTCCAGCAGATGCGCTAGACCGCGGCCCGCTGTTTCTCGGGTTTGGGCTCACGTTCCAGCCAGGGACCTACGGCGTAACCGATGACGACGCCGGCCCCTACTTCGGCTGCGACCCATAGTCCCAGCCACAGCGGATCCGGGCCGAGCTGCACAAAGCGCCCGATCCCCAGCGACCCGACGGACAGCCAGGCGGCCCCGGCCGCCAGCAGTCCCGAGACCAGTCCGACGATCGCGCCGAGGACCAGCGTGGACACCGGTGCCGTGAACCAGCGGGCGCGGATCTTGATGGAAAGCCATTCGTCGAAGTGGTTTTCGCCCTCGCGCAGGAACCACCAGCCGGCCAGGATCCCGGCCACCACCGGTATCAGCAGCGCCGCGTATCCGTATTCCATGCTCCCTGTAGGCAGGGCGGCGAGGACGGGCAGCGCTGGCAGCGGACCTACGGTTGTTTCCAGCGGACTGATGATGCTTCCGGTGCCCAGGGAGAATCCGGCGCCCGAGGCCCAGCCCAGGGTCCACACCACAAAGTTGGGCATCAGGCCCAGCTCGACGACGGTCAGTACCGTTCCGCCCAGCACACCGGCACCGAGCCGTTCATACACGGAGACCATTTCGGCCCAGCTCATCGCCAGCGTCACCACGAGCAGCAATGAGGACAGGCCCAGTGCGGCCACGATCCCCACCACCCCGGCGCGCAGGGCGGCCCACATGTAGGAGCCGGCCCAGCGGGAATGCTGGCTGGTCCGGGCAATCCAGGCGGTCAGGTCCATGCCGATCAGCCGCACCCAGGATCCGGCTTCGATCCGGGCCCCCACAATCAGGCCGGCGCCTGCCGCGATGAGGGGCAGCAGCGCACCGGCGGCCACCGAAATCCGCACCCCGTCGGTGCTGCTGAAGTAGGCGGCTGCCGCGCCCAGCAGCGCATAGGCGCCCAGGGCGCCAAGCAGTGCCTGCCAGAGCTGGTCCGTGTAGGAGGCCCGGGCCAGACGGCGGCCGGCACGCCAGGACAGGAAGAACGGGATCAGCGTCAGCCCGAGCGGGAAGAAGGAGAGCAAACCGGAGGCCGGACCCGTTCCGAGTTCTCCGGCAGGGAAGCTCAGCTGCAGCGGCACGCCGTGGATGAGCAGCCAGGCCTGGCCGCCGAGGCGCGCCAGGGATGTGAAGTCGATATCGGTGAAGCCGTTGGCCAGCCACACGCCCACCAGCGGCAGCAGCACCAGCAGCGCGGAAAGCACGGCAGCCTGGCCCAGTTCAAACGTTCCCTGCAGCCAGAGTGGCATGGGCGGCACACCCGGCTTCTTCGGCCGCAATAAAATCTTCATCGCTTCTATCGTGCCATCCGGGCCGGTGCTGCCCGATGAGGTGCCTGCGTGAGTCGGGTAACTGCGGCGGGCACGGCCGTGGTGTCAGCGGTGCCGATGCCGGTCAAAGGTCGTACAGGCCCTTCACCAGTGCCGTGGCTGCACCAATGAACGCGATGACCACTACTGCCAGCCGGGCCTGGTCGTCGCGGATGAACCGCTGCAGCTTCTCCCCCGCGTAGATGCCGCCCACAATCATGACCCCCACCAGCACCCAGGCCCAGGGCTGGAACGGAGGCATCTGGCCGGGGTCCAGGATCAGCTTGGAGGTCAGGGTGACGGCGGCGGTGGTCACGAAGAACGGCTGCAGGGTAGCGGCGAACGGGCGCTGCGGCCAGCGGGCCAGCAAGGCGTACACACTGACGGCGGGGCCGCCGACGCCGGCCATGGCATTGGTGATGCCCGAGGTGAAACCGGCCACGGCCTTGGGGGTATTGCCGGTCAGCTGGATAGAGGTGCGCTGCAGGAACAGGGAGATACTCAGGGCCACCAGTACGACGGCGCCCACGGTGACTGCCAGTGGGGCCGCGGGCAGGTACACGGCGGCCGCCGAGGCCGGTACGCTGGCGCAGACCGCCGGGATGGCCAGCCACCGGTACATGGACCAGTCGATGTCCCGCCAAACCCGGCTCATGATCAGCAGCGAGGACACGAGGCCGCAGATGTTCACCATCAGCACGCCGCCGTGGGAACCGAGGATGATCACGAGGAACGGAGAAATGAGCAGCGCAAAGCCTAGACCGGCGATCCGCTGGGCTATCGCGCCGATAAAGATGGCGACGAGCACCACAATAAGAAGTCCGGTAGTCACCCGAACACACTACGCTGGACAAATGCTCTCTCCCGTCACAGCCCTTGCCACCGCCGATTGGCGCCGTAACACTTTCGCCCTTTATGAGCAGGCGCGTCGCGCTGCCGAGGGGATCTCGGCGTCGCACGCCCATGCCCTCTGGGCCACCGGCCGGGATCGGCTCTTCGGCACGCACCCGGCCTCGCCCCTCCCGGAAGATGTCCGCCGCCGGTTCCGCGGTTTGAGCACCGCCCGCTACGATCCGGCGTTCCGGTTCGAGGCCGTTATTGACGGCGCCGGTGCCGGCGAGTCGATGGAGGTGGCCACCGGAACGGACGGGACGGTGCCGTTCACCCGGCTCGGGACGGTGAACGTGGACGGGGTCGGCAGCCTGGCGGTATGGAACCTGGACACGTACGGCGGCGGAATTTTTGTGCCGGTCCGCGATGCCAGTTCCGGCGCCGACGGCGGCAGCTACGGCGGCGGGCGCTACCTGCTGGACACGATCAAGGGCGCCAGCCTGGGACCGGGCAGTGAACCCGGCAGCTTGGTGCTGGATTTCAACTACCTTTACAACCCCTCCTGCGCCTATGACGAGGCGTGGGCCTGCCCGCTGCCCGGCCCGGCGAACACCGTGGACACCGCGCTGCCGGTGGGCGAACTGTACGTGAAGTACTAAGACGGCCGGCCCGTCCGGCCGCGGCGCCGGGCGGGCAACCCGGAGTCAGTGCCTATGCTGGAAGGGTGCAAGCTTCCATTTCACATGCAACGGCTGAAGACATTCCCGGGCTCGTCGAATTGGCTTCCCTCACTTTTCCTTTGGCCTGCCCGCCCGAAGTCACACCGGAAGACAGCGCGGCCTTCGTTGCCGCGAATCTCTCCGCCGGGAATTTCACGCAGTTCCTCGCGGATGAGAAGCGTTTGGTGCTCGCGGCCCGCCAGGACGGCCGGCTGGTGGGGTACTGCCTGCTGGTCCTCGAAGCGCCAACCGATCCCGAAGTGCTTGATGCCCTGGACCAGGGCCGGGCGCTGCGGCCCTCGGCGGAGCTGAGCAAGTTCTACGTCCACCCGGATGCCCACGGCAGGGGCATTGCCGGGCAGCTCATTGATGCTGCTGCCGGGGCGGCGGCGTCCGTAGGTGCACGGTCCATGTGGCTGGGGGTGAACAACGGCAACGTCCGGGCGCAGTCCTTCTACCGCAAGTCCGGGTTCCAGACGTCCGGCCGTCGCTCCTTCCAGGTTGGTGCGCATACTTTCCGGGACCTGATCATGGTCCGGCTGCTCACCGGCACCGGGGCGGAGGCCGGTGACGGGGCCGGCCGCGGGGAACAGTGACAGACTGGGCCCGTGCAGACCTTCCTCCCGTATGAGAGCTTTGCCCGCAGTGCCCGGGTCCTGGATCAGGCGCGGCTGGGCAAGCAGCGGGTGGAGACCCTGCAGCTGCTGCGCGGTCTGGTGGTGCCGGATTACGGCTGGCAGCGCCATCCTGCCCTGCTGATGTGGAAGGGCTTCGTGCCGGCGCTAACGGCGTACGGGCTGGCGATGACGGACGAGTGGATTGCGCGCGGGCACGCCGACACCGTGCGCGAGCAGATCCTGGAGTTCGCTCCGGAAGCGGCGGGCTCCGACGTCGAGCTTCCGCCGTGGCTGGGCGACGAGCAGCTGCACCGCAGCCACCGCTCGAACCTGATTGTGAAATCCCCCGAGGTGTACGGGCCGTTGTTTCCGGACACCGACGCGGGCCTGCCCTATGTGTGGCCCTCCCCCGCAGACGTTCCGGACCCTGCGGATCCGCCACCGGGCGAGGGGCTGTGGGTCGCCCGGGCGGTGCCCGACGGCGATGCTGCCGCCATTGTCCTGCCCATGCTTTCGGTGAAGGGCACGCCGATCACCGGCAAGCGCGGCCGGCAGCTGGTGCGGTTGCTGGAGGACATGGACGACGGCGATCCGGTGGCGGTGATCTCGCCGGCGGACCGCTCGCAACTGCTGTTGGGTCATGCCGGTCCGGTGGAGCTGACCAATGACACCGCTGTGCGGCCGGTGTCGCTGTCCGGCAGCATTCCGCGTTCGGCGTTCGCGTATCCGGCGGTGCTGCAGGATCCCCGGACACTGTTTGCGGTGCCGAAGCCGAAAGGGCTTTAGCAGCCGATTAGCAGCCGATGCCGTTCGGGTTGATGAGGCAGTTGTCCGCGACGCTGCGGGTTTCCGCCCGCCACACCCGGATTGTTTGCGCCTGCGAAGCGACGGCGGCCCTCCCGTCAATGGGAATCATCGGCCCGCCGTTCACCGAATAGGTTCCGGAGAAATGCACGGTTGCACTCATTTGGTAATCCCCTCCGGCGGCGTACCTGTGGCTCGTGCGGGTCTGCTCTCCCCACCGACCCTGCGGCAGCGGTGCACCGGCAGCCGATGTGGGACCGTAGACCGTTCCGTCGCCGTAGTTGATTTCGTATTCGGTGGGCGTCGCAACTATCCGGACCGTCTGGTCCAGCAGGACCATCTCGAAGACCTGCTCGGCGGCTTCAACGTAAACGTTGGTCTCCATCCCGATCAGCGTGTGCGGACTGGGTTGCACCACCAGCTTGCCGGCTGCGATCGGCCGCTCCTGGAACGCAGTGAGGATCTGCGCCTGGATCTGCTGGCCGATGTCCACCGGCTCCTCGGAGTAGATGCACGACGGGGTGTCGCTGACTCGGGGCCAAGCCGCGGGGTCGGTCCCCTTCAATCCGGAATACCAGTAAACGAGTCTGCCGTTCTCACCGGCAGGACAAGCCGCCTGGTTATCGGCGAGGCAATCCACATCACCAACCGAATCGTCAAAACACACCGGTTGGAACCGGTAGCCATTCGGATCGTCCGGTATACCGACCGGCATGGAGGTCCACATTCCTGAGGAAGGGTCCTGTTGATAAGTTGAGCCAGAAACACTCCCATCCTCAATAAGGTCGCCGTCGCTCACTATGAGCGCACCCGCACCCTGAGCTGGGATAAACAGCACGAGCAACAACAGTCCAACGGCAAGAACTTTCCTCGTACTAACAGCCACGGACATAGTTCATCCGGCCTTAATCGTGGCTACGTTAACCACAATCCATTTGCCGCCCTCTAACGTTGCTTCGACAAGCTGAACGGATGGGAGCGGTCTGCTCTCGGTCGTTCCTTGGTGTCCCTCTGAACCGTAATACTCCATGTCATCCTGCCGCAGCTGGACGAGTGCTTGGTATCGGTTTTCGGGCGTTACCGCGAAATCAGAATGAACATCTTGGACTTCAATCTTGGACTTCGCCATCCAATCGCTGTCCTTGAACCCGTTCTCGACAACCTCATAGTACTTCTGACAGGTCACACATTCCGGGCTGCTGATGGCCTGTACCAGCCCCACATCACCGGTTTCATAACCGTAATTCGCGGCCTCGTACCAATACCGGGCGAAAGCCTCCAATCCTTCCTTGGACTCGACCTTCGCCTCCTCCGGCATCACCGGCAACGGAACATTTTCCGCCGGCCCCTCGGCAGAGGCAGGCTTGTAAACAGCTGACGGTGTGGGCGTGGGAGTTGGCGTCGCTGAGGCGGACGACTGTGACGGAGACGGGGAGGCAGCACCGGTCCCTGAATCCCCGGACGCGCCCGAGCACCCGGCCAGGACAACCGCGGCGAAAACCGCTGGGAAGCTCCAAACACGAGAACGGCGCAGAATGGTTCTGGTCATCCGAAACCCCCAAGTTGGGCAAGCCGCGACACTGTCAGTCCGGCCATAATAGCCACCGCCCCCACACCACAACCGGTTATCCACAAGTCACGGGCACCACAAACCCGGCGAAGCTCGCGGCCCCCGTGAAGCCGGCAGCCTATGCCGTCGCCTCGCAGCAGCGCGGCGCAGGATGAGATACTGGCCAAGAGAACTACGGCCCCGGCCGGAAAACGGACAGGGCTCGGAAGAAGGATGTTCCAGCGCGGTGTTACGGTTTCCTC
Source organism: Arthrobacter sp. zg-Y40 (assembly GCF_020731535.1). Taxonomy (NCBI): domain Bacteria; kingdom Bacillati; phylum Actinomycetota; class Actinomycetes; order Micrococcales; family Micrococcaceae; genus Arthrobacter; species Arthrobacter sp. zg-Y40. The sequence goes on along the minus strand of NZ_JAJFZS010000012.1, from coordinate 1,920 downwards.
AGTGGCTCCCGGCCGACCCGTGCTCCGTCCCCGCGTCCGCGCCCACCCCGTCCGCGGGCGGCCCGCGGTTCGGCCCAATACGCACCGGCCAAGACCGGCACCGCGCAACAAGTGCAACACCCGGGTATCCCGGCAGCAGTTCCCCGTGCAGCGCTGCACCCAACCAGCGCCTGCATGTGCGGGCGCCGACCATCCCTAGGAGGTTCCCATTACCGATACAGCCGCCGAACACGATGTCTACTTCGGAGCCCCGGAGCCGGACTTCGAACCCGAAAACCTCCAGACAGCTGCCCCCGCCGTACTCCGCCGCGTGGAGGAACGCCCCGAGGTGGCCATGTTCAAGGGCCGCCTGGCCCTGATGGACACCGGCCTCACCCCGCACGAGGCCATGGTGGAAGACCTGCTGTTTGTCCGCAGGGTGCTCGACGACGCAGGCATCACCTACCTGCTGGTGCGCGGCAATGACCAGCGGCCGGTGATCGCCGTCAACCTGCGCGAACGTGACCTGCTGCGCAAGGCAATGGTGGAAGCCTGCCGCGAGGAGCCGTTCTATGCGCGCAGCGTGGACACCAAAAAGAGCCGCACCCTGCTCATTGCCGACGGCAGCCTGGCCCCCGGCGACAAGACCCGGATCATCCGGGTCTACCGGCCGCGCGCCTTCACCGGCACCAACCTGGTGTTCTCCGCTGCGGCCGGGGTGCAGATTGAGCTGTGGGACCTGGACGGGGAAAACATCACCCTGCCGGTGGAGAACTCCCTGACCCGCCGCACCCTGCCGGCCTCGGAGGCAGTCCGCGGCACCGTGGACAAGCACGGCCTGGCCTGGCCGACCATCGAGAACATGTTCGCTGACCACGCCACGGACATCCGCTTCGACATCGATCTGGTGTTCTCCTGGGTGGACGGCAGCTCCCCGGAATTCCAGGCCGCCCGCGCGGCCCGGATGCAGGGTGCCGTGGTGGGCGAGGGCGATGACCACGAGGCCCGCTTCCGGCAGATCAACGAACTGAAGTACGCCCTGCGCTCGGTGCCCATGTTCGCACCCTGGATCCGGCGGATTTTCATCGCCTCGGACTCCCCGCGGCCCCACTGGCTGGCGGAGCACCCCTCGGTCACCTTTGTGCCGGCGGCGGAGCACTTCAAGGACCCGTCCGTGCTGCCCACGCACAACTCGCAGGCGGTGGAAGCGCAGCTGCAGCACATCCCCGGGCTGGCGGAACACTTCCTCTATTCCAACGACGACATGTTCTTCGGCCGCCCGGTGGCCCCGGACATGTTCTTCTCCCCCGGCGGAATCACCAAGTTCATCGAAGCCAGCACCCGGATAGGACTGGGCTCCAACGACGCCGAGCGCAGCGGTTTCGAGAACGCGGCCCGGGTAAACCGGCGGCTGCTGTGGGAACGCTTCGGCCGGATCACCACCCGCCACTTGGAACACGCGGCCGCTCCGCTGCGCCGCAGCGTGCTGCTGGAAATGGAAGCAGCGTTCCCCGCGGAGTTCGCCGCCACCGCCGCGAGTACCTTCCGCGCCAAGGACAACATCTCCGTCACCAACTCGCTCTACCACTACTACGCCCTGCTCACCGGGCGTGCGGTCACCCAGGAAACCGCCAAGACCAAGTACGTGGACACCACGTCCTACGCGGGCCTGTCAGCCCTGGAGCGCCTGCTCGCCAAACGGAACATGGACATGTTCTGCCTCAATGACGGCAGCTTCCCCGAGGTGCCGGCCGCCGAACGCGCGGAGCGGGTCACGGACTTCCTGGAGAAGTACTTCCCGGTCAAGGCCCCCTGGGAGCACTGACCCCGGGAACCTGGCCCGGGAACAGGCCAGGGACACAGAACGACGGCGGGGGGGGCCCCCCCGGGGGGGCCCCCCCGGGGGGGGGGGGGGGGGTGGGGGGTGCCCCCCCCGGGGCG
>NZ_JAJFZS010000011.1:0-301239 GCF_020731535.1 Arthrobacter sp. zg-Y40 | reverse complement strand
CCGCCCCGGCGGACCGGGGCCGCGCCACCCCCCCCCCACCACCCCGCGCGGGGGGCGCCCCCCCGGGGCCCCCCCCCGCCGTCGTTCGCTGCGGTAGGTTTGTGCTGCCCTACCGGGTGACGACCACGTGCTCGTTGGGTACGCAGTGCGTCATGGTGAGGCCTTCAACGTTGCGGGGGCCGTTGTGGCCCAGGTTCTTCATCCGCTCGGTTTCTTCCTCGTTGAGCGTCTGGGTGGCCAGCGGGCCGAGATCCTTGATCTCGTCCAGGCTGATGCCGAGACCCTCGCCCACGCGGGCGCCCAGCTCGTCATCGGTCATGTAGAAGTGCCAGAGCATCCGCTCCTGAACTTCCCGGACAGCCTGGGAGATGTTGTCGACGAAGTTCTTCACCAGGTCGTCCTTCTCCCACTGCTCCATCAGCTGGTAGCGCTGACCGGCCTGCATGTAGTCGTTGGTGCGGGGCAGGCGGGCGCGGGTGAGGCGGCCTTCCAGCTCCGGACCGAGTTCGGACTGCGCCGGCTTGGGTGCTTCCTGCAGGCCGCCGGTGATGTTCGGCTCGTAGTTCACGTGCGGGTTCTGGCCCGGCGCAAGGTCAGTGCCGAAGGACATCTGCCCGCCGCGCTGGTTGGTGGCCACCCGGGCGTTCTTCGCGGAGTTCACCGGAAGCTGCAGGTAGTTCGGTCCCACGCGGTAGCGCTGGGTATCCGAGTAGCTGAAGGTGCGGCCCACCAGCATCTTGTCATCGGAGAACTCCAGGCCGTCCACCAGCACACCGGTGCCGAAAGCGATCTGCTCGCTTTCGTTGTGGTGGTCCGTGACGTTCCGGTTCAGGGTCATGGTGCCCACGTACTTGGGCTCGAACTCCTGCTCCGGCCAGGTCTTGGTGTCATCCAGCGGGTCGAAGTCCAGTTCCGGATGATCGTTGTCATCCATCAGCTGCACGTACAGGTCCCACTTGGGGTAGTCGCCGCGCTCAATGGCCTCGTAGAGGTCCTTGGACGCGTGGCCGAGGTCGTTGGCCTGGATGTTCGCGGCGTCTTCCTCGGTCAGGGACTTCACGCCCTGCTGCGGCAGCCAGTGGTACTTGACCAGCTTGGACTCGCCCTGTGCGTTGACCCAGCGGTAGGTGTTCACGCCAAAGCCCTGCATGTGGCGGTAATCTGCGGGGATGCCGCGCGGGCTGAAGAGGTTCACCAGCATGTGCATGGCCTCGGGGGTCTGCGACATGAAGTCGAAGATGCGGGCGGATTCCTGGCGGAAGGTGATGGGGTCCGGCTTCAGGGAGTGGATCACGTCCGGGAACTTGATGGCGTCGCGGATGAAGAAGACGCCCAGGTTGTTGCCCACCAGGTCCCAGTTGCCGTCTTCGGTGTAGAACTTGATCGCGAAGCCGCGCGGGTCACGGGCGGCCTCGGAGGAGTCACGGCCGCCGATCACCGAGGAGAACCGGATGGCGACGTCGGTCTTCTTGCCCGGCTCGGAGAAAAGCTTGGCGCGGGTGTACTTGGCAATGGGCTCGTCGCCCCACTTGCCGGAAGCCTCGAATTCGCCGTAGGCCACGAAGCCGCGGGCGTGCACAACACGCTCCGGGATGCGTTCCCGGTCGAAGTGGCTGATCTTCTCCAGAAGCTGGTAATTTTCCAGCGTGGCCGGGCCGCGGGCACCCACGGTGCGGGTGTTCTGGTTGTCGTAGACCGGGTGTCCCTGCCGGGTGGTCAGCGTCTTGGGGGCTTCGGCGTTGTTCTGGCCGTTGCCGGAATTCTGCGTTTCTGCGTCTGTCATCACGTGCTCTCTGAGTGTGAGGTCCATAGCTGGCTGACAATATCTACCCTTCCAACTCTCATGAAAACCGGAGCCTGAGTCAAGTTGATAAGCAGCCTGATAGTAGCGGCGGGAGGGCCGGGATTGGCACACTGTGCTCATGACTAGTGAAGAGCGGCCCCCGGTTGTTGAACTCAGTCCCGAGCAGAGTTGGAAGTACCTTGAGCACACGCAGCACGGCCGGTTGGCCCTGAGCGTGCTCAACGAGCCCGACATTTTCCCGATCAACTACTTCGCGCACGACGGCGTGATCACCATCCGCACGGCTCCGGGCACCAAGCTCGCCGAACTTACGGTGAATTCCCGTGTGGCGCTGGAAGCGGACGGCATCACCAGCGACCAGGCCTGGTCCGTCGTCGTCAGGGGAACCATCCGGGAACTGGAAACTTCCGAAGAGATCACTGCCGCGGATCAGCTGCCGCTGCAGCCCTGGGTGCGCACGGAGAAATACCGTTATGTGGAAATCACTCCGATCTCCGTGACCGGCCGGTTCTTCAACCTGGGCCCGGAGCCGGACCGGGGCTGATCCCCTACGCCGAAGCCAGCGTGCGGGCGTCCGGGATCCGTACGCCGGCGGCCGCCAGCCGGTCCGCCGTCTCCTGCGGGCCCACCTGCTCCCCCACCGTGCCGGCCTGCTCCAGCGGCACCACGGAATGGACCACCGAGTCCTCGTACAGGTGCACCATGTTGAAGGACTGCCCGGCATCCTGGCCGCGCGTTCCCGGCGTCACCAGGTCCTGCGCGTAACAGGTGGCCGAAGCCACGGACACCGGGATCCCGGCGAAGGTGCTGAAGGTCGAGTAGTGCAGGTGTCCTGCGATCACGGCGCGTACGTCGCTGCCGGCGATTACCGCGGCCAGCTCCTGCTGGTTGCGCAGCTCCACCAGCACGGACAGGTCCTGCACGCTGGGCACCGGTGGGTGGTGCATGGCCAAAATGGTGCCGTCCGGCGCGGGGGTATGCAGTTCCCGGCGCAGCCAGGCCAGTTGCTCCGCCGTCAGCTCCCCGTGGTGGTAGCCGGGCACGGAAGTGTCCAGGGTGATGACCCGCAGTCCGTCCAGGTGGTGCACCTGATCCACCGGGGTCATCTCCGGGGCTCCGTTCAACAGAACCTGCCGGAAGGCCGCCCGGTCATCGTGGTTGCCCATGGCCCAAATGACCCGGGCACCCATGCGTTCGGCAGCCGGGACGACGACGTCGCGCAGCCGGGCATAGGCTCCCGCCTCGCCTCGGTCGGCCAGGTCTCCGGTGAAAACGATTGCTTCAGGCTGCTGGCCGCTTTCCTCAAGCCGTGCAAAGAGCCTTTTCAGATTGGTGAGGCTGTCCACGGCTCCGTAGAGCCGGCGCTCCCCGGCCAGCAGATGCGTGTCACTGAGATGGAGGATGAAATGGCGGGGGCGGGGATGCTCAGCCCGGAGGAAATCCATCAGAACCTTCTGTGTCGGCAGCTTGCTGCGGCGTATCTCCTCCATAAAAGCAGACATGGCGACCGGGGGGTAAGCACCTCGGGCGTGTTTCGCGTCCTTTTACTCCGGGCCGAGTTGGTTGTTCTTCGCCCGGCTGCTCTGGCGCCCGGACGGAGGCGGCCGTAGGCTCGATGCAGGTTTGCACCGTTCTGTGACCGTTCTGTGACCGTTCTGTGAAGGGACTCCCATGAAACTCAGCCATATTCCCCTGCGGCTCGTCACCGGCGCGTACATCCTTAATTCCGGCCTGAGCAAACGCGGGCTGGACGCCGAAAGCGCTGCAGGACTGCAGCACATGGCGGCCAACGCCTTTCCGCAAGTGGAGGACATGGAGCCGGTGAAGTTCGGCAAGCTGCTGAGCAACGCCGAGATCTGCGTGGGACTCACCCTCCTCCTCCCGTTTGTCCCCAGCCGACTGGCCGGCTTGGTTCTGGGCGCATTCTCCGGCGGCATGGTCCGGATGTACCTCAAGACCCCCGGAATGACGGGAGAAGACGGCATCCGTCCCACAGCCGACGGAACGGCCTTGGCCAAGGACATCTGGATGGCCGGCATTGCCGCAGCCCTGGTCCTGGACCGCAAGAAGCCCAAGGTCAAGACCGTCAAGGTTCCCACTCCGGTAAAGGGGGCCGCCGTGATTGCCGGAGCCCAGGGCGCCAGCAAGGCCGCGAAGGCTGCGAAAAAGGCTGCCAAGGCGGGCGTGACCGCCAAGGCCGTGGCCAAGGCAGGCAAGGCAGCCAAGGCAGGTAAGACAGGTAAGACAGGTAAGGCAGCCAAGGATCACGCCGGCAAGAAGTAGCCCGTTTTCGAAGTAGCCGTTTTCACAACACCGGCATGGCCTCTCATGGCCAGGATCACCGCCGGATTGGCGGTACGTTAGTGTCATCAATCCTGGGGGGAACAGATGACGCAAAAGTATGTCGGCAAACATTCACTGCCAAATACGGCGGACGACCGGCGAAAACGGCAATACAACCCTGCGGGGCTCCTCGTCGGAGGCTTCCTGTTTGTGCTGGTGGGGACGCCCCTGGGTATCAGCAGTCTCGTCGACGGTTATACCGACCAGCACCTGATCGACACCGGTACCAAGGTGCAGGGAACCGTCACCGATATCAGGGAGAGCCGCAGCAAAAACGGTCGGCATGAACACGTGACGGTGACCTATAAAGCCGAGGGCGGGGAATGGACCGTGGAAGGTTCCCACTGGATGAAAACAGCCGGCTTCGAACCTACGCTCGAGGATTCCGAGCAAACCGTCTATTACGATCCAGAAGATCCTGCGAAGGCAGTGATCCTCGGCTGGGATACCACAATGCTGGACGGCTCCGCGGTAGCCGGCGGCATCGTGGGGGCAGGCGCCATCATGATGGGCATCAGTCTTTGGCGAATAAAGAAGATGCCTCTTCCCCCTGCCGCGGACCACAACAGCGCGCTCACCCGGTAGCCGGCGGCGAATGGCGGACGGGCGGTCCGGGCAACCCCGCTGCGCGGTCCGCCACGGCGTCCAGCAGCACCACCAGCGCATGTCCCCCGCGCCCGGCCGTATTGCTGGCGAACCGGTCCAGGGGAAAGGACACCGCGTGCAGTTCGGTCCCCTGCCCGGTGGAAACCAGCTCCACCTGCAGGATCAGCGTGATTGTGTTCTTCTGCCCGGTCCCCAACCATAGGGTCCGGCCGGTTTCGGCCAGCAGCCGGTACACGCGGTGGTCGGCGAGCGCCAGCTCCAGAAGCTGGCGGGCTTCGGAGTACGGCCGGTCCAGCAGTGCCCGGCTCCGGGCCACCCGGCCGCGGCCGGTCGCCGTGCTGTGGCGGCCTGTGCTTTCCACTTCCCGCCGTACGGCCAGCCAGCCCCAGAGGAGGACACCCCAGAGCACCACTTCGGCCAGCAGCAAAATGCCCTCAAGCGCGTATCCGTCCCCCTGTTGGGGTTTCAGGAGGAGCACAGCTACAAACATCCCCGCGATCAGGAGGTTGCCGGCCAACAGCCATCCCGGCAGCAACCGGTTGTCCTCCGCAAGCCGGCGGTCCTGCACATACCCCTGCGGATCAGCTTTCAGTAACTGGACCTGGCGGATGTTTCTCCGGACGGCCGCCATGGCAACCAAGGCTGCGGCAGTCACTTGTCCAGCTACCGTCCACGGACTGCTGTCCGCGTCCCACTGGCGGATGAGCAGGCCCACAAGGTAACCAACCACCGCAGCGGCAACCAGCACTGCGGGCACCAGCCATCCCTGTTTCCGTCTCCAAGACATGAGGGGCAAAGTAAGGAACGCAGCGGGAGCGGGCAAGCGTAGTGGCAGAATTTGGATATGCTCAGCGACCGCTATCCCATCCGGCAGGTCCGGGAACAGCCGTTGGAGCCACTGGACCGGAAGACCTGGCCGGCCACGCTGCCGCCGGTGGCCCAGTTGCTGCAGTCGGGATTGGACCTGGCCGCGGCCACCGTGCTGGTCGGTGACAACGGCAGCGGGAAATCCACGCTGGTTGAAGCCATTGCCCTGGCCTACGGCCTGTCCCCGGAAGGCGGGTCTACCGGTGCCATGCACACCAGCAGGCCCACGGAGTCCGCCCTCAGCGGGCATCTGCAGCTGGTGCGCAACCCCGGCGGCACCAAACGCGGTTATTTCCTGCGGGCCGAAACCATGCACGGCCTTTTCACCTATCAGGAGCAGAATCCCTCCACATCGCAGGCAGATGTTGAGTTCCATTCCCTCTCCCACGGGGAATCATTCCTCTCACTGGCCGTGGACCGGTTCCGGGGTCCCGGCCTGTGGGTTCTCGACGAGCCCGAGTCTGCGCTCTCCTTCTCTGGATGCCTGGCCCTGCTGGGCATCCTCAAGGACCTGGTTGCCGATGGACGCTCCCAAGTGCTGCTCTCAACCCACTCGCCTGTGCTCGCGGCACTTCCGGGCGCCCGGATCCTGGAGCTGGGGCCGTGGGGATACCGGGAGAAGGACTGGGAGGACCTGGACCTGGTCAGTGGCTGGAAGAGTTTCCTGGACGCCCCGGAACGGTACCTGCGCCGGCTGTGATCCGGCCCGGGCAGGCCGCCCTCCCCCGCTGCCTTGGAATATTTCGCGGATCCGGCCGTTGAAGTGTTCATGAGCACATTGGAGAGCACCCCTCGGATTCGGACCATCGGCTTCATCGGCAGCGGGAACATCGGTTCGCAGTTGGCGCGCTTGGCGGTCAAGCAGGGTTACGACGTCGTCCTGAGCAACGCGAGCGGCCCCGAAAAGCTGCAACCGCTCCTTATGGAACTGGGTGACCATGCCCGCGCGGCCACGCCGGCCGAAGCCGCTGCCGCCGGCGAACTTGTGGTGGTCACCATCCCGCTGAAGAGCTACCCGGACGTGCCCGTGGAGGAGCTGCGCGGCAAGACGGTTATCGACACCATGAACTACTACCCGCAGCGGGACGGGAACATCGCCGAGCTGGACAACGAGTCCACCACCACCAGCGAACTGCTGCAGAACCACCTGCCCGATTCACACGTGGTCAAGGCCTTCAACAACATCACTGCGGACCACCTCACCAGCCAGGGGACGTTGCCCGGAACGCCCAACCGCCGCGCGCTGCCCATTGCCGGCAACGACGCCCAGTCCAAGAAGCTGGTCACCTCGCTGATCAACGAGTTCGGTTTCGACGTCGTCAACGCCGGCCCGCTGTCCGAAGGCTGGCGCTGGCAGCGGGACACCCCGGCCTACGTTGCGGCGCTGGACGTCCCGGGCTTGGAAAAGGCGCTGGCCGAGGCCGTCCGCTACGCGGATATGCCCTAACACAGACGGACGCGCCCCGGCACCCCCTGCCGGCCAGCCCGGCCCGGATAACAAGGAAGCCTCCCGCCGGTACCGGCGGGAGGCTTCCTTCTTTAAAGAACGGCTACGGGATCAGCACCAGGCGGATCGGGTTGCCTTCCTTGGCGTCGAGGGCCTGAACGGCCTTCTCGGCGTCGGCCAGCGGAATGCGGCCGCTGACGGACTTGGCAAAGTCCAGCCGGCCAAGGCGGGCCAGGGACACCAGCTGCGGGACGTGGTGCGCCTCGGAGCCGTAGTGGCCGCGGACCTGCTTGCGGGCATAGGAGAACCCGGTGCTGTCATTGATGGTCATCGGCTTGCCGGACAGGCCCACCAGCACCAGGCGTCCGTCCCGGCCCAGGCAGTTGATGGCCTGGGCGCGCACGGCATCCACGCCGGCGAAGTCCAGGGCTACATCCAGGCCCTTGCCGCCCGTGGCGGCCTTCATGGACTCGGCGAAGTCTTCCGCCATGGGGTCCAGGGCGATGTCCGCACCGAATTCCAGGGCGCGTTCCCGGGCCTCGGGAAGGGGATCAACGGCAATGATGGGCGCCGCGCCAACCAGGCGCAGCAACTGGACGCCGTGGGCGCCGAGCCCGCCGATGCCCCACACACCCACGGCTTCACCGGCGCGGACATCTGCCGTGGAGGCAATGGCGCCCCAGGGGGTGGAGACGGCATCGGGAATGATCGAGGCCTGGTCGAAGGGGATGTCATCGCCCAGCGGAACCAGCACGCCGGCGGGAACAACCAGGTACTCGGCCCAGCCGCCGTCGTAATCCACGCCCATGGTGAGCGTGACGCCGTTATATTCGTAGCCGGCCTGAACCACTACGCGGTCACCAGGCGCCACGGACGCGACGCCCGCACCGGGCAGGTCCACCGTGCCGGCCACCTCATGCCCGAGCGTCACTTCGCTGCCCTTGAGGAACTGCGGACGCAGCAGGCCCTGGATCAGGTGGACGTCGGAGAGGCAGACGCCGGCCGCCCCCACCTTGATGCGGACAAAACCGGGGCCGGGCTCCGGGATCGGAACTTCCTGCATGGCGAAAGTGCCCGTTTCAACATTGAGACGTCCGGCAATCATGGTGCCGGTAGAAGTGCCGTTGGACATGGAAAACCTCTTTTACGCGGAAACTGCGGCGGCAGATGCACGCCGCGGTTCCCATTATCTGCCCGCGTAACAAATGCGCAAAAAGGCGGACGGGCGGTAGTCTGTCCGGCCACCGCCCGCCCGTTTTCCGCTGCCTTCCGTGGAAGGCCCGGCTACGCCTGCAGGATCACTTTCAGAGCGCCCGTCTCCGCAGCCCGGGAGAAGGTGTCATACGCCTGCATGATGTCGTGCAGCGGATACCGGTGGCTGATGAATTCCTCAGCCGGCAGTTTCCCCTCGGCCACCAGTTTCAGCAGCATAGGCAAGGTGTTGGTGTTCACCAGGCCCATGCTGATGTCGATGTTCTCGATCCACAGCCGTTCCAGGTCCAGGCTGACCGGTTTCCCGTGCACACCCACGTTGGCCACGTTCCCGCCGGGCCGGACAATGTTGGTGCACATCTCGAACGTGGTGGGGATGCCCACGGCCTCCACGGCAACGTCCACGCCCCAGCCGTCCGTTTGGGCCATGACCTGCTCGCGCCAATCCGCGTCCCCCGAGTTGACCCCGTGCGTAGCGCCGAACTTACGGGCCTGCTCCACCCGGTTGGCGTCCAGGTCCACCGCAATGACCTTGGCCGCCCCGTAGAGCCGGGCAGTGGATATGACCGCCAGGCCCACCGGCCCGGCCCCCACCACAGCCACCACATCACCGGGTTTGGTCTGCCCGTATTGCACCCCCATTTCGAAGCCGGTGGGGAAAATGTCGCTGAGCAGCACCCCATGCTCCTGGGAGACATTCTCCGGCAGGTGGTAGAGCGAGGTGTCCGCATACGGGGCCCGCACGTATTCGGCCTGGGTGCCGTCGATTAGGTGACCAAAGATCCAACCGATCCCGACGGAGCCTTCCTCGCCCAGGCAGTGCGAATACAGGCCGTCGCGGCAGAAGGAACAGGAACCGTCAGCGGACACGCAGGAGAGGATGACTTTGTCCCCCACCTTGAAGTTGGTGACGCCGCTGCCAATTTCAGTAACCGTTCCCACCCCTTCATGGCCCAGAATCCGGCCGGGCGTCACGGCCGGTACATCGCCCTTGAGGATGTGCAGGTCGGTGCCGCAGATGGTGGTGGCATCAATCTTGACAATTGCGTCCCGCGTCTCCTGGATCTGCGGATCGGGAACGTCCTTCCAGGACTTCTGCCCGGGGCCTTCGTAAACGAGTGCTTTCATAATGTCCTCGCCTGCCGCTCATCCGACCCTGTGCAGTGCCTGGAATGCGCCTGCACTTCGGGAGCTTCCCGGAGCGTGCCTGCCGTGCGGCAGACCGCCGTCGGATGTCTTCCAGCGTAGGTCCTGCGTGGGCGGGGGTGGAAGAAGCGGGGAGCTATACGCCGTCAACATACAGCCATTGCCCGCCCTCGCGGACAAAGCGGCTGAGCTCCTGCTGCGTGCCGCGTTCTCCGGCCTGCCGGTAGTGCGCCGCAAACTCCACGGTGCCCTCGGAGTCCAGGGGCCCGCCGCCGGAAACCGCAAGGATGTCCAGGCGCCGCCATTCCAGCTCCGGGTCCAGTTCCAGATGGGCCGGACGGTGGTCCGGGTGCCAAGTCGCCAGCAGGTAGGGCACGTTGCCGACGGCGAAGGCACTGTAGCGCGAACGCATCAGGGCTTCGGCGGTGGGGGCGGTTGCGGAGCCGGAGTGGAAGCGGCCGCAGCAGTTTCCATAGGTTTCGCCGCTCAGGCAGGGGCAGCGGGATTCGGCGGTGACGGGTGTATGGATACTCACCCCTCCAGTATCGCGGACGGCGGGGATACGACGGCGGGGATACGACGGCGGGGATACGACGGCGGGGATACGACGGCGGGGGGCTGCGGCGGGGGCGCTGCGGGGATACGCCGGCGGGGATACGCCGGCGGGGGTGCGGGCGCCCGGCGACTGCGCCCTAGCGGCCGAAGGCGTCCTGCAGCCGCTGCAGGTTCTGGCCGATCTCGCCGGGAATGGTTCCGCCGTCCGGCAGGGCACCCACGCGCCCGAGCATCAGGACCACCGCTGCGGTCAAGACCGCCATCACGACAACGGCAAGCAGTGCTCGGGCTGCGGCTGACGGCCGTTGGTCCGCCATCACCTGTACCTGCGGCATCCGAACCGCGGACACTGCGGGGGCAGCTGGGATACCGACAGTTGGCGGCACGGCGGGCGGAGAGGTCACAGGCAGCGGCGCGGAGGGGTGCTGTTCCCCCGCGGCGGCTGCCGGTACCCGATCGGAGCCCGGAGCCTGGTCCAAGGCCGGTACCGGGTCGGACGATACGGGCTCCGATGCCGGACTCGATCGCTGCCGGGCTGCGGGGGCGGGACCGGGCACGGGACCGGGACCGGTCACTGGACCGCCGGATGCCGGCAGGGCCTCGGCGCTGCGCCCGGGTGGGAATGTGCGGGCCTCGACGGTAGCGGGACCGTTCCAGAGTTCTTCGGAAATGGGCGACGGGCCGGAGCGCTCGGACTGCGTCCGCGCCGCCCCTTCCGCCCAGCGGTGATCCAGCAGTGCCGCGGAGACTTCCGCCGCCGTTGGCCGCAGGTCCGGGTCCCGGGTGGTCATGGCAGCCAGCAGTCCCCGCCAGTGACTGTCCAGGGACGCGGGAACCTCCGGATCCCGGCTCAGGCGGGCGACGGCGGATTCAATGGCGCTGCCGCTGAATTCCACCCGGCCGGTGACGCATTCCAGCAGGACCAGGCCCAGCGAGTAAATATCGCTGGGAGCCTCGGCCGCTACGCCGGATGCCTGTTCCGGGCTCAGGTAATTCGCAGTTCCCAGGGTGGCCCCGGCCGCGGTGATGCGGGCGCCGTCGATAATCCGGGCAATACCGAAATCGGTTAGCTTGGCCCGCAGCGCGGTCCCGGGGATGGCCGGCGGAAGCAGGACGTTAGCCGGTTTGACGTCGCGGTGCACCACGCCCCGGCTGTGGATGTAGGCCAGCGCACCGGCAAGTTCGGCGCCGATGTAGCCGACGTCTTGGTGGCGGATATCGGTTTCCCGCAACCGCTTGCGCAGGTCCGAACCCTCCACCAGTTCCATCACCAGATAAGTGCGCGGCTCGCCGGCTTCACCGTCATCACGCCCGGCGTCGTCCTTACCGGCGTCGAACAGGGTCACAAGCCCCGGGTGGGATAAGGAGGCGAGCAGCCGCATCTCGTTGTCCTGGCGGCCGACGTCATCTGCAGCGACGGCGCTGGCCCGGAAGAGCTTCACCGCAATGTCGCGGCCGAGCGCTTCGTCCAGGCCCCGGTAGACGGTGGCCATGCCGCCGTGGCCGATAGGTTCGATGAGTCGGTATCTGCCTGCAATGAGCCTGCCCAGGCCACCCGTTGCATTGGTTTCCATGCTGCAACCTTCTCTCGCCCTCCATATAGCGTAGCGGAGCAGATTCACGGCGTAGATGGCCCGTAGCGACTTTTTTTCTACTCAGTTTTACCCCTCGTGCAACCCCGGTTGCTGCGCTAAACTGGCCCGCCACCAATGAAGCGGCGGCGGGCCAGCGGAGTCCCGATCAGGTCGTCCCGGCGACGGGACCGGCCAGGACGGACTTCGGGAGGCGGTGGATGGTGACAGCACCGACCGCGGAGAAGGGGTGCAGCGGATCCGGTTCAGCGGAACCGGTGGGGCCGCCCAGCTGTGAATGGCCCACGGCGCTCATGACGGCATACGCATCGCCGCGGTCCCATCCGTGGTCAGAGACCAGGAAGTGGAACATATCCTCATAGCCGCGCCTAATGCTCTCCTGCACCGGATCGCCGAGTCCCACGAAGATCCATTCATCGGCGGTCTCCACCCGGGGAGCACGCAGGTTCAGGTCCCGGACCACGTCCACACTCACGACGGCGATACCTTCCGCCTCAATCGCCACGAAGGAGGACTCCCCTTCGGCCATGATGGCGTGGATATCACCGATGGACAGGTAGGCACCCTCCACCATCACGGGGAGGTAGACCGTCGACCCCGGCCGGCACTGCACCAAATCCATGTTTCCGCCCTGCGGGGTGGAGGGCATGATGGTGGAATTGCTGCCCTCCGCCGGTGCCGTGCCAATGCAGCCGATCATGGGCAGCGGCTCGAAGGTGTGCCGGTCCGTGACGTGCACCCCGTCGTCATCGATCGGGACACGCCGGGTGAACATCTCCTCGCCCATCACGTGCTGCAGGGCTCCTGAGCCCGGCAGGCTGACCGACCAGCCGCGGTCCTTCAAGCGGATGTCGTGGATGGTGACGGCCAGGGCATCGCCGGGCCGGGCGCCCTCCACATAGACGGGCCCGGTGACGGGGTTGATCCCGACCGTCAGTTTCTCCATGTCATGGAATTCATGGAGCTGGGCATACACCTCGTCGCTGGTCTCGAATCCGATAGTCTCGCCGGTGCCCGGAGTGATTTTCAGCGCCGGGCTGCCGGAGGCGGAAAACCCGAACCGGCCGTGTGTCTTATCCAGAAAGTGGTCCATGGGTTTATGCCTTTCCCGTGCCCGGAGCGGTTGCCGCGGGTGCGGAGTCGTCGTCGCTGGAAATTTCGGTTTTCCGGCCCGTGGCGCGGTAATAGAGGAACACGCCGGCGCCGATGAGGAGCCACACAAGCCCGCCGACCTTGGCTTCGATGTTCGCGTTGACCAATACGTAGCCGATGATGAGGAAACCAACCACGGGTACGGCCAGGTGCAGCAGGAAGTTACGGGACTTCTTCCGGATGAGGTAAAACACGATCACCGCCAGATGCAGGAGCATAAAGCCGAACAATGCCCCGAAGTTCACCAGCGAAGAAATCAGGTCGATCTGGCCTACGAAGAACAGGACCAGGACTGCTGAGATACCCGAGACGAGCAGGATGGCGTTCTGCGGCACCTGCCGCGAGTTAATGCGGCTCAACATGGCCGGCAGCTGACGGTCGCGGCTCATCGAGTAGAGGAGCCGGGACGTGGCTGCCTGGGCAGCCATGGCGTTAGCGATGCCCACCCCCACCACGTTGACGGCGAGGAAGGCGGTAGCCCATCCGCTGTTTGCGGCGGCCTCGACAATGGTGAAGAAGGCGTTTCCGGCTTCGTCATCCCCGAAGGTCTCCCGGCCGCCGGCCAGTGCGCTGGCCAGCCAGGTCTGCAGGATGAAGCAGGACGCCACGATGATCAGCGCCGCGATCATGGCCTTGCCCGCGCTGTTGCGGCTGCCGGTGGACTCTTCCGCCATGGTGGAGATGCCGTCAAACCCGAGGAAACTGAGCACGGCAATCGACAGGGCTGAGGCAATCAGCGGGCCCGACACAGTTTCCGGATTCCACATCGGGGCCCACGTGAGTTCCGCTCCGGGGACCGTTCCGCCGTTCAGTGCCGTGACCGCAATGACCACGAAAATGACGATGAACAGGAGTTCAACAGCCAGGAAGACCCGGTTCATCAGCTTGATCGAGCTGACACCGGCAAGATTGATGGCGGTATTGATGAGGACGAACACCACTGCCCAGATCCAGCGGGGGGTGTCCGGGAAGATGCCGACCATTGATTCGGCCGCAAAAACGTAGAGCAGAGTGGGTACCAGCAGGTAATCAAGCAGGATGGCCCACCCCGCGAAGAACCCGGCGGTGGGGTGGATTCCGCGGCCCACGTAGGAGAAGACCGAGCCGGCCAGCGGGATCGACTTCGCCATCTGCGCGTAGGCCAGTGCCGTGAAGATCATCGCAATGAGTCCGATGAGGTAAACGAGCGGGACCATGCCGCCGGACGCATTGTAGACCGTGCCGAAAATGGCCCACGGCGCGATGGGGAGCATAAAAATCAGGCCGTAAATGAGAAGGTCGGCCGTGGAAATGGAACGACGGAGCTCCTGCTTGTAACCCAGGGACTCTAGCTCCTGCTGGGCATCGCGCTCCGGAGAGGGTGCAGAACGGTTCATTGCATCGGACTTTCGGACTCGGTGGGGGCCGGCGGGGAGCCCGACCGAAATAGCGGCGGTCGGGTCCGGCGAAAATCATCATTGCCGAGGAAAGGTATCGAGACAAGACCAATCAGCCCATTAGGATGTTTGTTACGCGCCGACGCCGCTTCGTCCGAAGGCTGTTAGCGGCTGACCAGGAGGACTGCAATGACCGGTACCGTCAGCGGTCTGGACACGCCGCTTGAGAGCTCTTCCCGGGTGGACGAAATAGTGGACCGCCTGATCACCGCCATCGCCATCGGCGAGTACCTTCCCGGTTCCAAGCTGCCGGCTGAACGGGAACTGGCGTCCTCGCTGCAGGTTGGCCGGATGACGGTGCGCGCGGCCATCGCCCGGCTTGTGGAGCAGGGGCTGCTGCGGACCCAGCGCGGCCGGAACGGCGGATCCTTTGTCCGGGACGAAGGCCCGGATGCTTCCTCCGACCCGGCCGTCCGCCGGATCCTTTCCGGCCGGTGGGAAGCACTGCGGGATACCTGCGAAGCGGTGTCCCTGCTGCAGGGAACCATCTGCCGGGCAGCAGCGGAAAACCGGACGGCTGAGGATATCGCTGTGCTGAACGAGAGCCTGAACGCGTTCCGTGCAGCTGCCTCGGGCCTGGAGTCCCAGCGGGCGGACGGGCTGCTGCATCTGGCGGTCAGTGCCGCAGCCCACAATGCCACCCTGCAGTCCGTGCTCCAGGAGGTGGAGGCACGCGTCAGCATTGCTGCTCCGTCCCACGTGTGGGGGGATGCTGCGGGCATGCGGCACATGGAAGAACGGGCGCTCCGCGACCATGAGCTCCTCGTGTCCGCGATTACGGATCAGCGCTCCTCCGATGCCGAGCGGCTCGGACGCGAACACGCCCGGATTGACTTGGAGCTGCTCGAAAGTGCCCTGCACCGTTCGGCGTAGCCATGGTCCCGATTCCGGCCCGGGCGCCCAGTCCACAGAGTGAGATTGCTCTCGCTGGAACTACTGGTCCCGGTGCGGCTGACCGGACCGGGATGGATAAGTACTGAGGAAAATCCGCACCCTTAACCGTGCAGAAACGTAAAAAGCAGGGCGGGATTTCTCCCGCCCTGCTTTCGATTCACGCCGGCCCGTGAAACGGACCCGTAAGTCTAGTTAGACAGGCTGGATGTTGACGGCCTGCGGACCCTTGGGGCCCTGCTCGGTGTCGAAGCTAACCTTCTGGTTCTCTTCGAGAGACCGGTAGCCACTGGCGTTAATAGCGGAGTAGTGGGCGAAAACATCGGCGCTGCCATCATCGGGTTCGATGAAGCCAAAGCCCTTTTCAGCGTTGAACCATTTCACGGTACCTGTTGCCATTTTTAATCATCCTTCTAAACGAAACCAGCCCCGACCGTCGGGGAGTTTCATGCTGCGGTGTCCGTGGTGGCAAATTACAGAAAAAGCGGCTGGCCCTGGATCTGGGTTTCGCCGCTTGAACTTACATATTGCGCAACACCGCAACTGGTAAAAGTATACAACGGGGCCCCTGCCGAGTCACCCCTCCGGAAGCCCCTAGGGTGGAAGTATGGACTCCCCCATTGAGCACTACCTCCGCAGGATCCACGCTGAACTGGCCGGGCTGAAGGACGGCGCCCCGTACAGCGGCATACCCGCCATGGCCAAGGTGAACCCGAACAGCTTCGGGATTGCCCTGGCCACCGCGGACGGCTATGTCTACGAAGTGGGTGACACCCGCGAGGAATTCAGCATCCAGTCCATTTCCAAGCCCTTCACCTACGGTCTGGCCCTTTCGGACCTGGGCATGGACGCCGTGGACGAGAAAGTGGACGTGGAACCCTCCGGGGATTCATTCAACGAAATTTCCCTGGCAGAAGGAACCGGCAGGCCGGCCAACGCCATGATCAATGCCGGCGCCCTCACCGCCACTTCGCTGGTGAAAGGCTCCGGCGGCCGGACCCGCTTCAAGCGGATCCTGGACACATACTCCGCCTTCGCCGGCCGGGAGCTGTCCGTAAGCCAGCGCATCTACACGTCCGAACTGCGCACCGGTCACCGCAACACCGCCCTGGGCTACCTGCTGCGCTCCTTCGGCATCATCGAATCCGACCCGGCACCGATCATCAAGGACTACTTCCGTCAGTGCTCGGTCATGGTGAACGCCCGCGATCTGGCCCTGATGGCTGCCACCCTGGCCAACAGCGGCCGGCACCCGCTCTCCGGGGAAGAGGTCCTGGACCTCGTCTCGGTGGAACGCGTCCTGTCGGTGATGACCACGTGCGGCATGTACGACGACGCCGGCTCCTGGATCAGCAGCGTGGGGATGCCGGCCAAGTCCGGCGTGGCCGGCGGCATCCTGGCGGTCCTGCCGGGGCAGGTGGGCCTGGCCGTCTACTCCCCGCCCCTGGACGCCCACGGCAACAGCGTCCGCGGCGTGGCTGTCAGCCAGCGGCTGTCCCATGACCTGGGCCTGCACTTTGTCCGTGCTGCACGCACCGGCCGTTCGGCCATCCGCGCTGTGTATGACATCACGGCCACCCCCTCCGGCATCCGCCGCACGGACGAGGCCGCGGAGATCCTGGCCGGACACGGCCACCGCGTGCAGGTGATTGAACTCAACGGGGACCTGCTCTTTGCCGGTGCCGAGTCCATGGTGCGGGCACTGAGCGAACTGAACGACGACGTCGAGCTGGTGGTCGCCGATCTGCGCAGCGTAGACGAGGTGTCCGACGTCGCCATCCGGCTGATTGCCGAGGCCGAAGACATGCTGCGCCGGGACGGACGCGAACTGGCCCTGGTGGACATCGAAGGCTCGGTAACCGCTGCGCTCGAGGAGCTGGGCCGGGAAACAGCTTCCTTCACCACCCGCTCGGCCGCCATTGAATGGAGTGAGAACAAACTGCTGGAAGGTTACGGCACCGAACTGGTGCTGCCGGACAGCATAGAACCGGCGGACTCCCCCGCGCTCAGCCCCTTGGACGAGAATGACGCCCGGATGCTGCAGGACATGATGGAGGACCGCGAGTTCGACGACGGCGACGTGGTCCGGCGGGTAGGCCAGCGTTTTGGCGGAGTGTTCTTCATTGTCTCCGGGCACATCACCACGTCCATGCCCGGCCCCGACGGCAGCCGCGTGAAGCTGGCAACGCTGGGCCCCGGAATGACCTTCGGCGAAATGGCGATGGGTGAGGACAAGCGGCAGGAAACTACGGTCAAAGCTGCGGGGCCACTGAAACTGAAGGTGCTGACTGCCGAGGCCATTGAAGAACTGGCCGCGAAGGACCCAGTGCTGAGCATGAACCTGTGGAAGGCGCTGACCCAGGACGCGTACACGCGGGTGGAGCAGTACCTGCGCGAGGCTGCCGTGCGGATCCGGGACTGAGCCGTACCGGTCTCCGGGGGAAGGGGCGCGGTTCCGGTGTCCGGGACGACGGCAACGAACCCGGGCGGAGCCCCGGCCTGGAATATCGCCCGGTTAGTAAATCTGCTGACCCTTTGAAGTTCTGCTGCCCGTTTAAACCGGCAGCAGAAACCAAAACCGTCAGGAAAAACCCAACCCGGCAGCAGAACCTCCGGGCTCGGGAAAGGTGGGTGTCCTGGCCGGTGACGGCGCGTGGACACCGAGGGCGGCCATCAGCGGTTTCCACTCCACCGTCTGCACAATCCCGCTGCGGCCCACGGGAACCAGGGTGCCGCCGTCGGGCACCGGGGAAAGGGTCCGCGGTGCCGGTGCACCGCTCCCGCCGGCAGCCCGATGGCGGCACACCCCAGTCGCGGACAGCCCGCCCTTAGCACTGCAGCACCAGTCAGCGCGGCGTCGCCCCGCACTGCGGAACCGTAGTTAACGCAAAAGCAGGACGGGCGAACCCGTCCTGCTTTAGGCTGTTACGGCAGTGAAGCCGTTACAAAGTCTCTAAGAAATTAGAGGGCCTGGATGTTCGAGGCCTGCGGGCCCTTGGGGCCCTGCTCGGTGTCGAAGCTAACCTTCTGGTTCTCGTCCAGCGACTTGTAGCCGTTGGAGTTGATAGCGGAGTAGTGAGCGAAGACGTCGGCGCTGCCGTCGTCGGGCTCAATGAAGCCGAAGCCCTTTTCGGAGTTGAACCATTTCACGGTACCTGTAGCCATTTTAATATTCCTTCTGCATTGAAACGCATCCCGACTTTCGGGAGGTTTCAGTCGCGGTGTTCCTTTACCGCTTTTACAGAAAAGCAGCTAGACCGTTTGGTTTCGCCGCTTGAAATACAAAATGCGCAACACAACAACTGCGTTTCAGCCTACACGACCTTTGGGATAAGTCCAAACCGGGCCCTGATCACTGGCCCGGCAGCATCAGGTCCGCGGGTATCAAGTGACGGTTCGGCACCCTCCGCAGCAGCAGAGGATCGATACGCTGGCCCCGCCTAAGCACGGTGATGTCGCCCGTGGTTTCCAAGATGGCGACGGCCACTTCGTTGAGGTTCCGAACGCCCGCGGCCCGCAATTTGAAGTACAGCTCGTCCTCCAGGACGCGGGCTTTCTTCAGCCCGTCCTGGAGCACTTCGCTGCCGGCCATCAGCAGGATCGGGTTGCTGGACAGGAACCCGCTGTCCTTTTCCCGCACCCAACGTTCCAGCCGCAGCATGGCGAACAGGGTGGCCAGGCCAACAACGCCGGCCGCAAGGGTGGTGGTGTACCCCAGGACCACACGGCCAAGCAACGAGCCGAGGGCGATCACCACGGCCTTGTCCAGCGTTGACCAGGTTGCCAGCGCACGCAGGCCGAAGGCCCGGACCATAAGGTAGAAGGCCGCGTAGATACCTACGGCCCCCAGAACAACCCAAAGCGCTTCTACGGGGGTAATGCCGAGGCTATGCCACACGGCGCATCTCCTTATTCGCGGTATCCGCAGCGGTTCCTGAGATGCTAGCGCCGCGGCGGTGCCGCATATAAGGCGGCACCTGCCCTTACACCGCCGGAGCCCCCTATTGGCGAGGCGCTCCGTGATTACCCGCCGGTCAGCGAAAGACCGGTTCCCCCATATGCGCGGCAGCCAGCTCGCGCTGAGCAGGCGTCAGCCGCTGCAGGGCGCCGGTGGCACCGTCGACAAACGCCAGTGTTGTCTCTGCCCGCACACAGGGCTTTGACGTCACCGGATCGGAGATCACGTAGCCCAGAGTGATGCTCGCGCCCTTGAGCGCGCTGATCCAGACGTCGACGTCGGCCGGGATGTTCCGGTAGGTCAGCTCGGCTACGTACCGGATGCGGTGTTCAACCACCAGCGACTGCGTGCCGGCCGGGACATCCGTGAACAGCGGCACGGCCGGTGCGTTGCCCGGCCCGCCTGTGCCGCCGGGAGGACCGAAAGCGTGGACACGCGCCTCTTCGAGCATGCGCACTATTTGCACGTTGTTGATGTGGCCGTAGGCATCCATATCTCCCCATCGCATGGGCACGGAGCAGTGGATGGCGGCAGGTGCGGTGTGGGGGTTGGAGCTCATCCCCCATCTCTAGCACAGCGGGGCGCGCCTCCCGACGCAGCCGCAGCCGGGCATGCGAAAGGCGGGCAGGAAGAACCTGCCCGCCTTTCTTACGCTGCCTACGCGCTAACGGGCAGTGCTGCGGCTTCGGCCAACAGCTGGAAGGACCGCAGACGGCTTTCCAGGGTGGCGGTCTGCGTGGCGACGATCAGCTCGTCTGCCTGGGCGTGCCCGGTGAACCAGTCCAGGTAATCCCGTACTTCTTCGGGGTTGCCCACGGCGGAGTAACGGCCCATCTGCTTGACCTGCTGTCCGCCCGGGGACTGCAGGATGGCGTCCGCTTCCTCATCGGTGAAGGTGCGGTCGCGGCCGAAGAGCTGGGTTACCCGGCGGCGCTGGGAATCGGCAAACATCTGCTGCGCTTCTTCGCTGGTTTCCGCGGCCACCACGTTCACGCCGGCAATCACGTACGGCTCGGCCAGCTGGGCCGAGGGCTTGAAGTCGCGCCGGTAAATGGTGACGGCGTCCTGCAGCGCCTGCGGAGCGAAGTGCGAGGCGAAGGAGTACGGCAGGCCCAGGGCGGCGGCCAGCTTGGCGCCGAAGAGGGAGGACCCGAGGATGTACAGCGGCACGTTGGTGCCGGTGCCCGGCGTGGCGTGGATGCCCGGGATGAGGGTGTTGCCGGTCAGGTAACCCTGCAGTTCCTGGACGTCCTGCGGGAAGCTGTCCGATGACATGGGGTCCCGGCGCAGGGCGCGCATGGTCTTCTGGTCACTGCCCGGGGCGCGGCCCAGACCCAGGTCGATGCGGCCCGGGAACAGGGTTTCCAGGGTGCCGAACTGCTCGGCGATGGTCAGCGGCGCATGGTTGGGCAGCATCACGCCGCCGGCGCCGAGCCGGATGCTTTCGGTGTGCGCAGCGATGTAGCCGATCAGCACACTGGTGGCCGACGAGGCGATAGTGGGCATGTTGTGGTGCTCGGCGTACCAGATGCGGGTGTAACCCAGCTTTTCCGCTTCCCGGGCCAGTGCCAGCGAGGAAGCGAAGGAATCACGCGCGCTCTCGCCCTCATCGATGATGGCGAGATCGAGAATGGAGAGCGGGACAGTCATGGGGGCTTGCCTTTCAGTTGCGTGCGTGTCCGGCTGTTTGTCCGGGCACGGTAGATGCAACCGCGCGGGCCTCCGGCTTATTTCATCCGGGACGGACCACGGTTCTCCGCCGCCGTGAACCGTGGCACACTCCCGCCATGTCCCAGTCTCAGAAGCACCCCCTGTCCCCTGCCGGGCCGGCCAAACCGGTGCGGGACCTGCCGTTGCTGTCCCGCCTGGTGTTGTTCTTCACACCGTTCAGGCGGAAGGCCCTCGGCTTTCTCGGTGCGGCGGCCACCTGGCTGCTGCTCGGCCTTCTTCCGGAAGATGACCCATGGCATCCGGTCAGGGTGCTGCAGTCCGTGATCTGGTGGGGCACGTGGACCTTCGCGACCGTAGTGCTCGCCAATCGGCTGCGCCGGCCGCTGGCTCTGCCGCAACAGCATATGCTTGCCCTCGCCCGGGAACGCTACGGGCAGGAGGAAAGCTGGCCGTCGCCCAAACATCCGGAACAGGTGCTGGACGCCGTGGTCCGGGCCTTCCCCTCCCCCGGCGCTGCGGCTTCCCGAATAGGTGAGAGCGTGCTGGTGGAACTGGGCCGTGCGTACCGCCCGGCCACCGGGCATGCATGGCGGCATCAGGACGCCGTCGTGCACCTGAAGTTCCGGCCAGTTGTTCTGGTGTTCGCCGTTCCCGGACCGGACGGCACCGGAACCCAGGTCCATGCCTTGAGCCGGGATGAACAACGGACCGGCATGTTCGACGTACTCTCGCTGGCCGATGAGATGACAGCGGGCGCCGTGGAGGCTGTCCGTGCTGCCACCACCGGCTGATGCCTATTCCGCTGGTTCCTGTTGCCGGGCCAGGTAACCGGCCAGCCGGTGGAAGGCTTCACTCCATGCGCTCTCGTGTCCGACCAATTCCGAGCCTGGCTCGAAGGGACCTTCGCGGAACGTCATGCGGGTAAGCGCATGGTCCTCACCTGCTGCCAGGGGTTGCAGCTGAACGTTGATCACCCGCAGGGGACCGGCCGGCACCCCGTCCGGCTGCCGCCACTGCTGGGTGACCTCCAAACTGTGCGGCGGATCCAGGATCCGGTACTGGCCGCTCCACCAGAGTTCGTCCCCGGTGACGGCATTGACCATGCAGGCCTGGTAATCGCCGCCCACCCGCTGCTGGGCCGAGATACGGTTCGGTGGAACCACAAAACCCTCGGCTCCCCACCAGGACGTAATCCGGGAAAGGTCCAGCCAGGCTGAGTAGATGGCAGCGGGGGCGGAAGGCAGATCCCGCACCATGTGCAGGAAGTCCACCCCGTCGTCGGGAAGCTCGTCATCCATGGGGCGCTCCTAGCGGCACCGGGACGGTAAGCGGCGCGAATGGGTCTTCCTCCAGTGTGGAACCCCGGCCCGGCGGGCACAATCCCGCCGGGGTCCGGAGCCAGCCGTTAGGTTGGATGATGTGAGCATCCATATCGGAACTTCGGGCTGGGCCTACAACCACTGGCGGAACGTGCTGTATCCGAAGGGCGTACCGGCACGCGTCTGGCTGGAAAAGTACGCGGAGGAATTCGACACCGTGGAACTGAACGGCAGCTTCTACCGCTGGCCCCGCGAAGAAGCCTTCGCTGCCTACCGGGACCGGCTGCCGGAGGGCTACGTGTTTTCCGTGAAGGCCCCGCGGGGACTCACCCACGCCCGCAAGCTGCGGGATCCGGATGAATGGCTGGGACGCATTGACCGCTGCTTCCAGGCGCTGGGGAACCGTGCCGGTGTGCTGCTGTTCCAGCTGTCCCCCGACATGGAGCGCGACGACGAGCGGCTGGACTACGTCCTGGCCCACCTGCCGCAGGACATCCGGGTGGCGGTGGAGTTCCGGCACGAGAGCTGGAACACCGAGGACGTCTTCGGGCTACTCGAGCGGCATGGAGCGGCCTACACGGTGATGAGCGGAGCCCACCTGCCCTGCACCCTGCGCGCCACCGCAGATTTCGTTTACGTGCGCCTGCACGGACCCGACCCGGAACACCTGTACGCCGGCTCCTACTCCGAGGCAGACCTGCGGTGGTGGGCCGAGCGGATCCGGGAATGGGATGCCATGGGCAAGGATGTTTACGCCTACTTCAACAACGACGGCGAGGGGCACGCCGTGCGCAACGCATGGCGGCTGCGCGAACTCATCCAAATGTGATTCCGACATCCTTGGACGCCGGAGAGCTAGATGCCCAGCGAGGCCAGCGTGTTGCGCAGGGTTTCTGCCGAGTCCATCAGTTTCTTGGTTTCGGCTCCGTCAAGCGGCATTTCCAGCATTTTGTAAACGCCGTTGTGGCCCACGACGGACGGCAGGGACAGCGCTACGCCGCTAATTCCGTACTCCCCGTCCAGCATGGCCGCCACCGGCAGCACGGCGTTCTCGGCGTTCAGCACAGCTTCCACAATCCGCACGCCGGCCAGGCCGATGGCGTAGTTGGTGGCGCCCTTGCCCTCGATCACTTTGTAGGCGGCGTTGACGACCTCGTTGGTCGCGGCTGCCAGGAATTCCTCCGTGAAGACCTGCCGTCCGCTGACCTTCCATTCCCGGATGGGGACCGGGCCGATGGTCGCGTTGGACCAGACCGGGAATTCCGAGTCGCCGTGCTCGCCGATGATGGTGGCGTGCACGCTGGTCATCAGCACGTGCGCCTCACGTGCCAGCAGCAGGCGCAGCCGCGAGGTGTCCAGCACGGTGCCGGAAGAGAAGATCCGGTTGCGCGGCAGCCCGCCGATCTTCTGTGCTGCGACGGCCAGCACGTCGGCCGGGTTGGTCACCTGGATGTAGACGGCGTCCGGGGCCTGGGCCATCAGCTGCGGGATCAGTTTCTCCAGGATCCGGACGTTGGTGCCGGCCAGGTCCAGCCTGCTCTGGCCCGGTTGCTGGCGTGCTCCGGCAGTAATAACGATGACGTCGGCACCGGCCAGGGCCTCGATGTTGCCGCCGCCGGTGACGGTACTGGCTCCGGTGAACTGCGTACCGTGGGCGAGGTCCAGGGCTTCGGCTTCGGCCTTGGCCGCGTCAATGTCGTAAATGGCGATCTCCCGAGCGGTGTCCCGGATGATCGCCGCGTAGGCCAGGGAGGTGCCCACGCTTCCGGCACCCACAATGCCGAGTTTTGTGACGGGTCGGGTGGTGATGTTTGCCATTCTCACGCCTCGCTCACAATAGGAAGGAATGCCCCCACATTAGGCGGGCGCACCGCCGAACGGAACGGCGTGCACGGCAAGGTCAGCGCCCGGCTGCATATCCCTGCATTCCGCGCGGATTGGCCGCAGCCTGCAGCAGGCCCGTTCCGGGGGCGCGGGTCACCGCGGACAGCCGTCCCAGCGCCCAGTCCCCCGCCCGGGTGACCACATGGCCGCGGGCTTCGAGCCCGGCAATGACGTCCTCGCCCAGGCGGTCCTCCACCACCGCTCCGCCGGGAGTCCAGGTCCTCGGCCAGAACGAACCGGGAATGGACGTGGTGTGCAGGGCCGGTGCGTCAATGGCCTGCTGCGGCGTGTAACCGCCCACTATGGTCCGCAGCAGGTACAGCAGCTGCCACTGGTCCTGCTGGTCCCCGCCCGGGGATCCCAGGGCGGCCACCGGCTGCCCGTCCCGCAGCACCAGGGTAGGGGTCAGGGTGGTGCGCGGCCGTTTGCCCGGTGTCAGGGTGGACGGCGCCCCTTCTTCCAGCCACGTCATCTGCAGCCGCGAGCCCAGGCAGAACCCCAGCTCCGGGATGGTGGGTGAGGACTGCAGCCAGCCGCCGGACGGGGTCACGGACACCATGTTCCCCCACTGGTCGGCGACGTCGATGTGGCAGGTATCCCCGCGCGTCTCGCCGGTGGGCGCCACCGTTGGTTCGCCGACGCCGGCGAACTCCCGGCCGCCGTCGGCCGGCGGACGGTACTCAGTGCGCAGCGGGGGGACAAAGGGGCTGTGCCCGGGCACCGTGCCCGGCCGGAACTCGCCGGAAGCCGTGTCAGTGATCAGGATCCGGCGCGCGGCTGCGTAGTCCTCGCTTAGGAGGAAATCCAAAGGAACGTCTGCATCCCCGTAGTACGCTTCCCGGTCCGCAATGGCCAGCTCCTGCGCTTCCAAGATGGTGTGGGCGCCCAGCTCGGTTGAGGGGTCCAGCCGTTCATCCTCAAAGCCGGCCAGGATGGCCAGGGTTTGCAGCAATGCCGGGCCCTGGCCCCAGGCGCCGGTCTTGGCGATGGTGCAGCCGCGGAATTCGAAGGTGACGGCAGGTTCGTAGCCGGCGCTGAACGCGGCGAAGTCCCCGGGTGTAATGACCGCGGCGTGGTCGGTTCCGGAGGAATGCCGGTGCGGTGTTGAGAGGAAGTCCGCGGCGGCGCGGGCCACGAAGCCTTCGCGCCATTCCCTCCGGGCAGCGTCAATCCTGCCCGCACGGGTGGCGTTACCGGACCCGGCCGCCACGAGCCGGTCCAGCACCGCTGCGTAGGTTTCGTTGCGGATGGTTTCCCCCTCCCGGGGTGGCCGGCCTTCCG
Source organism: Arthrobacter sp. zg-Y40 (assembly GCF_020731535.1). NCBI lineage: Bacteria > Bacillati > Actinomycetota > Actinomycetes > Micrococcales > Micrococcaceae > Arthrobacter > Arthrobacter sp. zg-Y40. The sequence goes on along the minus strand of NZ_JAJFZS010000011.1, from coordinate 276,075 downwards.
GCATCCACTGTGCGGCGGAGGTAGGCCAATGGTCGGTGAACAGCTCCGCCACCGCCTCAATGGTGGCCCCAACCCGGCCCAGGACGGGATGCCCGTTGCGGGCGTAATCCACCGCGAATGCCAGGACGTCGGCCAGCTCCCAGGTGCCGTGGTCACGCAGCAGCAGCAGCCAGGCGTCGACGGCGGCCGGAACCGCAGCGGCCAGCCCGCCTGCCCCCGGGACCAGGTCCAGGCCTTCGGCAAGGTAGTGCTCCCTGGTGGCTGCCGCAGGGGCCGGCCCCTGCCCCATCAGCACCACCGGCTCGCCCGGATTCCCGGCAGTCGCGAAAATACCGGTCAGGTCACCGCCGGGGCCATTGAGGTGGGGCTCCACAACATGCAGCACAAACCCCGCCGCCACCGCGGCGTCAAAGGCGTTGCCGCCGCGCTCCAGGACGGCCTGCGCCGAACCGGTGGCCAGCCAGTGCGTGGAGGCGCTCATGCCAAAACGGCCCTGCAGCGTTGGACGGGTGGTAAAGGATGCAGGCGCCGTATAGCTCACGGATGTCACTTTCAGCCGGGGATGGGTAGTGGCATCCTTGCACCGCCGGCTTTTGAATACAATCGGAGTTTCAGCCCCCGGTTCTGTCTATGTGCCGGTCCCTGCCTAAGGAGACAGCCCGCCAGTGAAGCGCCTGAACGACGTGCCCACCGAACGCGTGCACCTATGGCTGATGCTGGCCCTGACGTTCTCCACCGGGGTGGTGGACGCCGTCGGCTACCTGGGGCTGGACCGGGTCTTCACCGGCAACATGACCGGCAACGTGGTGCTGCTGGGCATGGCCTTCGCCGGGGGCGCGGACCTGCCCATCCTGCGCCCGGCCCTGGCGCTGGTGTTCTTTATGCTCGGGGCCGCCCTGGCCGGGCGCATGCTGCGCGGGGGCCCGGAGGGCTGGTCCCGCCGTACGTCCGTCTCGCTCGTAGTGGTGGCCGGGTTCATTACCGTCCTCGCCGTCTTCACCCTGGTATTCGACGTCCAGGGCGACCGGGTCCTGGGCAGCATTACGACGTCGGCCCTTGCCGCCGCCATGGGCGTCCAGGCCGCCACGGCCAAGCGCCTGAAGGTTGCCGAGATCACCACGGTGGTGGTCACGTCCACCATCACGGGCCTCGCCTCCGATTCCCGGCTGGCCGGGGGCAACAGCCAGTACTGGGTCCGTCGCATGCTGGCCATCGCGCTGATCATGCTGGGCGCCGTGGCGGGAGCGGCGGCCCTGAACGTGGGCGTCTGGCTGGGGCTGGTCATCTCGGCGCTGATTTCCATCAGCGTGGCAGCCGCCGGCTACGTTCGGCACCACCGCGAGCGCAGCGGCGCGGGCGAGGAACTGCCTGCGGGCTGACACCGGACGCGTGGGCGCATTCCGGCCTGGGAGCACTACTGCACCCTTCCCGGGGGTTACCTGCCGGAGGCACCGCCGTACGCTTAATGGACGCTTGCATGCTTTCTCCACCCAGCGGACTGACGCGAGGTGTCCATGGAGAGCTTCACTCCCAGCACGGATCCGGTAGCCAACAGCGTAGCCCTCTCAGCCCTTGTGGCCTTGCTGCCCCTGCTGACGTTTTTCCTGCTCCTGGCCTTTGCCAAAACCCGGGCCTACGTGGCCGGGGCCTGGGCGCTGCTGGTGGCCCTCGCCGTCGGAGTGTTCGGGTTCGGCATGCCGCTGGGACTGGCGCTGCTCTCGGCCACGCAGGGCGCCGCCTTCGGCCTGTTCCCGGTGGTCTGGATCATCGTGATGGCCGTGTGGCTGTACCAGGTGACCGTGCTCAGCGGCCGCTTCGAGGACCTGCGGCGGGTATTCGATGCGATAGGCGGCGGGGACCTGCGGGTCCAGGCCATCCTGGTGGCGTTCTGCTTCGGCGGTTTGCTGGAGGCCCTGGCCGGTTTCGGCGCTCCGGTGGCCATCACGGTGACCATGCTGCTGGCGCTGGGGATTGCCCCCATCCGGGCGGCGTCGGCGGTGCTGGTGGCCAACACCGCGCCGGTGGCTTTCGGCGCCCTGGCCATTCCCATCACCACGGCGGCGAACCTGACCGGCTACACCGGCGAAGATTTGGGCTCCATTGTGGGACGGCAGACACCTGTCCTTGCCCTGTTTGTGCCGCTGATCCTGCTCTTTATCCTGGACGGGCGGCGGGGCCTGCGGGACTGCTGGCCGGTGGCACTGTTTACCGGCGTCGTGTTCTCGATTTTCCAGTTCCTGTGCTCCAACTACTTCTCCTACGAGCTCACCGACATTGTGTCTTCGCTGGTGGCGATGCTCGCAGCGGTGGGGTTCCTGCGCTTTTGGCATCCCCGCAACGGTGCCGAGGCGGGCCGGCGGATGAACGCGGAACTTCAGGAGGCGCGGGCCAGCGGCTGGACTGCGGCCGGGTCCGGCGCGGCGGCCGCTGTGCAGACCTCGGCCCATGACACCGCAGCGGACCGGTTGACTCCGTCCCGCGCCTGGATGGCGTTATTTCCATACGTTGCCGTGATTGTGGTGTTCGGCTTCGTGAACCTGTGGACCTGGGGCATCAACGTGCCCGAGGCCCTGGCGAAGACCATCATCAAGATCCCCTGGCCGGTGCTGCATGACGCGCTGCTGGACAGCAGCGGGCAGCGCCAGTCCTCCACCATCTACTCCTTCGAGTGGCTGATCAGCCCCGGCACGCTCCTGCTGATCACCGGGCTGATTGTCACCCTGGTTTATTCGCGGTTCAACGAGGACGGGCGGTATCCGCTGTCCGTCGGGGCGGCCCTGCGGGAAATCGGCACAACAGCGGTGCGGATGCGTTCGGCCGCGCTGACCATCCTGGCGGTCCTGGCCCTGGCCTACGTGATGAACTTTTCCGGCCAAACCGTCTCGATCGGCACCTGGCTGGCGGCCACAGGTCCCTTCTTTGCCTTCCTGTCCCCCGTGCTGGGCTGGATCGGCACGGCGGTGACCGGGTCCGACACGTCCGCCAACGCCCTGTTCGCCAAGCTGCAGCAGACGGCAGGCATCGAAGCGGGCCTGAATCCCCAGCTGCTGGTCGCCGCCAATACTGGCGGCGGCGTGATGGGCAAACTGATCAGTCCGCAGAACCTTGCCATCGGTGCCGCCGCGGTGAACATGAGCGGCCAGGAATCCGTACTGCTGCGCAAGGTGGTGGGGTGGAGCGCACTATTGCTCCTGGCCATGTGCATCCTGGTCTATCTCCAGTCCACGCCGGTCCTGGAGTGGATGCTGCCCTAGGCTCTTCACTGCTGCGAGCTCTTCACTGCTGAGCCCTGCCCGCCTTCCCCCTCTCCGTGGCCGGGGCGACACCTTCGTATGAGATCCGGCACGTTGCCCGGCTGGAAGCCATCGCTGGCGGCGAACTTCGAAAAAACGGTACTTCGGCAGGTCCTAACTTAAAAAGCGTGAAGTTCCTGTCGCTGAAGGCAGCGGTGGTGTTGGCCGGGGCGGCCGCTGCTGCTGGAACAGCTGCCGCCGCTGCCCTGCACTGGGATCCCCGAACCTCTGCCATGCTGATCCGCGGAGTCTTCTCCGGCGCCGGCAAAATGCAGCCCTCACGGCCGGTCCTGCACCTTCCGCGGGGCAGCGTCACCAGCCACATGGGACTGCGGTACCTCGGCTCCGCCGTGAACCCCTCCCTGGACCTTTTCCTGCCCGCGTCGGCGAGCCCGCCGCTGCCCGTAGTGGTCTGGGTCCACGGAGGTGCCTGGATCTCCGGTTCCAAGAAAGACGTGGAGCCCTACCTGCGGGTTCTGGCAGGCTACGGGTACGCCGTCGTCGGGCTTGGCTACACCATTTCCCCCAAGGCCTGTTATCCCACAGCCGTGCGGGAACTGAACTCCGCCCTCGGCTATTTGCGCGAACATGCGCAGAAGTACGGCCTAGACCCGGACCGGATTGTCCTGGCAGGCGACTCCGCCGGAGCCCAGCTCGCAGCCCAGCTGGCCCTGGGCATCACCAATCCGGACTACGCGCGACTCACTGGCATAGTCCCCGCCGCCGCCCCGGAACACCTGCGTGGGATCGTGCTGAACTGCGGCCTGTACGACTTCAAATCCGTGGCCCGGCTCACCGGCACTTTCGGGTGGGGCCTGAAGAAGGCCCTCTGGTCCTATACCGGGTCAAAGGACTGGGCTGCCACCGAGGCAGCAGGGCACATGTCCATCTTCGAGCACGCCAACGGGAAGTTCCCGCCCGCCTACATAGCCGCCGGCAACAGTGATCCGCTGACCGAGAACCAGTCCCTGCCACTGGCCGACCGGCTGGAAGAACTTGGGGTCCCAGTGACCCGCCGCTTCTGGCCTCCGGACTACCGCCCGGCGCTGGGCCACGAATACCAGTTCCGGCTGGACCGGCCGGAGGCCCGCCAAACGCTGCAGGAAACCGTCCGGTTCCTGGACACCGTCACCCGGCCGACGGCGCAGGCGCAGTCCCCCCGCCGGCTATACCGGCAGCCGGCGAGGGAGAAAATCAGCGCCTAGACTGCTGCCCCGGTGCTCAGCGGATAATCACCACGTCCAGGGTCCGCGGCCCGTGTACGCCTTCCACCCGTTCCAGCTCAATGTCGCTGGTGGCGCTGGGCCCGCTGATCCAGGTCAGGGGGTGGGTGGCGTCCAGCCGGCGCAATGCCTCGGGCAGCACTCCGGTGATGTCCCGGGCCCGGACCAGGCAAATGTGGTGGTCCGGAATCAGGGAAATAGCACGGCGGCCCTGGTCCGGACTGCCGTCCAGGATGATGGTGCCGGTCTCCGCCACGGCGGCGGCGCTACCGGTCACCACGGCACCGGCAGCATCCAGTTGCGCCACGGAAAGCGGGTCCTCCGCGGAGTCCACCATTCGCCCGGGCGCCTGCGCCGTCCAGCGTTCATCCAGCCCGTCCGGAACCACGTAGGAGGGAGCTCCCGCCAGCAGCTCCGCCACACGGACGGGCACCCCGGCCTCGTCCACCACGCTGACTCCCGCCTTGTAGTCAACCAGCCGGTCGCTGAGCAGTTCAATGAGTTCGTCCTCAGCCTTACCGGACTCGTGCCGGTAGTTCCGCGGGATGTCCGGAGCTGCCGGCGCATCATGAAGGGCCGACCGCAGCCGGTCCAGAATCTCCGTACGGGCGCTCATGCCTTCTCTTTCGACGATGTGTTCCCGCGTTCCTTCGCCCACCAGTCCCGGAAGGACCGGGCGGGCGGCGCCGGGAGGTCCCTGCTCTGTGTCCACCCGGCGGCAATGCCGGGAAGTTTCTTGATCTTCTTGTCCGGCCCCGCCGCCAGTTGTCCCAGCGGCAGCGCCTTTTCCACCAGTGCCATCCGGCGCCCGGACCCCATGGCCCAGGAGGCGGCCTTCATGGCCACGTCCATCTGCCCGGGCAGTTTCTTCTTCGCGGCCGCTTTCCCGCGGCGGCTCTCCACGTCCACGGACCGCAGGTGGACCAGGATCTCCGGAATGTTGATCTTCACCGGGCACGCGTCGTAGCAGGCACCGCACAGGGACGACGCGTACGGAAGCGAAGCGTTTTCCTCCGAGGTGATGCCGGTCAGCAGCGGAGACAGGATGGCGCCGATGGGCCCCGGGTAGGTGGACCCGTAGGCGTGTCCGCCGGTCCGTTCGTAAACCGGGCAGACGTTCATGCAGGCGCTGCAGCGGATGCAGTGCAGGGCGGACCGCCCCATCTCATCGGCGAGCGCGGCGCTGCGGCCGTTGTCCAGCAGCACCAGGTGCACGTCCTGCGGTCCGTCCCCCTTGGTGACTCCGGTCCAGAACGAGGTGTACGGGTTCATCCGCTCCCCCGTGGAGGATCGCGGCAGCAGCTGCATAAACACTTCCAGGTCCTGGAAGGACGGCAGCAGCTTTTCCACCCCCATCACGGTGATCAGGGTTTCGGGCAGCGTCAGGCACATCCGTCCGTTGCCTTCGGATTCGACGACGCCGAGCGTCCCCGAATCGGCTATGGCGAAGTTCGCGCCGGAGATGGCCACTTTGGCGGAGAGGAACTTGCGGCGCAGGTGCATACGGGAGGCTTCTGCCAGCCGGGCCGGGTTGTCGGTGAGGTCCGGGTCCACGCCGGGCATCTCGCGAAGGAAAATATCGCGCACCTGGCTACGGTTTTTGTGGATGGCCGGCACCAGGATGTGGCTGGGCTTGTCGTGGTCCAGCTGGACAATCAGTTCAGCCAGATCGGTTTCGAAGGCTGCAATGCCCTGCTCTTCGAGGTATTCGTTCAGGCCGATTTCCTGGGTGGCCATGGACTTGACCTTGACCACTTCGTCGGCGCCGGCCTCGCGGATCAGGTCCCGCACAATCCGGTTGGCCTCGGCAGCGTCCCGGGCCCAGTGGATGGTCCCGCCGCGCGCGGTGAAGTTCGCTTCGAACTGCTCCAGCAGTTCGGGCAGGCGCGCCATGACCGAGGCCTTGGTGGCGGCACCGGCATTGCGCAGTTCTTCCCAGTCCGGCAGTTCGGCCACCACGCGCAGCCGCTTGTCCCGGATGGTGTGCGTGGCGTGGCCCAGGTTGGCGCGCAGCTGGGTGTTTCCCAGTTCCCGTTGGGCCGCGGCCGGGAACGCCTCCGTGGCGTGCAGGTTGCCCTGCCCGTAGGCCGGCAGGGCAGGCATGCCCAGATAGGTGGAACTCATCTCCGGGCCCTTTCCGCGATGCTGCCGGCGGTGCTCCCGGCCGGCTTCCGGAGCGCGTCCGGTGCCGGTGCCGGGTCCTCGCGGGTGCTGGCAAGGATCTCGGCGAAGTGCAGGGTGGCGATGCTGCTGCCCTCCCGGGATAGCCCGCCGCCGATGTGCATCAGGCAGGATGCGTCGCCGCCGGTGCACAGCTGCGCGCCGGTGGCCTCGATATTCGCGTCTTTGTCCGCCAGCATGGCCGAGGACACGTCGGCGTTCTTGAGGGAAAAGGTTCCGCCGAAGCCGCAGCACTGATCCGCCTGCGGCAGGGGTTCCAGTTCCAGGCCTTCGACGGTGCGCAGCAGGTTCGCCTGCCGGTCACCGAGCCGCAGCAGCCGCATTCCATGGCAGCTCGGGTGGTAGGTGATCCGGTGCGGATACCAGGACCCCAATTGCGCGGCCGCATCCGTCACGCCCAGGACATCGGTGAGCAGGGCGGACAGTTCATAGGTGCGCGCGCCGACGGCGGTGGCGCGGGCTTCCAGGTCCTTGTCGCCGATGGCGCGGGCGAGCATGGCGTGCTGGTGTTTCACGGAGGCGACGCAGGAACCGGAAGGTGCCACGGCGACGTCGTAGTCCTCCGCCTCAAACGCCTCCACGTGGTTCCGGATGACCGGCACCGCCTCGGGGAAGTACCCCGAGTTCAGGTGCATCTGCCCGCAACAGCCCTGGCCTGCAGGGAACACCACCTGGTGTCCGAGCCGCTCGAGGATGGACACCGTGGCGCGGGCAGTGGACGGATACATGGCGTCCACAATGCAGGTGGCAAAGAGTGCAATCTTCATTGGTTGCCTTTCGGCCGAGCCGGTCCTTCGCGTTCTGCCCATCTTCAAACATACTCCCCCGCATTGGTATGCCTGACGCCGGTTTCGCGCCTGTTTGTCGTGCGCGAAACCGGGTAGTCCCTGCCCTGCGTGCTGCGTTAAGTGCGGGCGGTGAGGGCCTGCAGCAGCGCGGCGGCGGTGCCGGCGTCATCAACCGTGACCACAAACTGGCGGCCGGTGACGCGGTTCACCTGCAGGGCCGGACCGCTGCGCAGCACCACGCCAAACCGTCCGGGCACCCACCGCAGGCCCCAGCCGCCGAACTCGGCAACGGGGGAAACGGTAACTGCCTCGGCATCCCGAATCTCCGCCAGCGGAACATGGAAGCGGGGAAAACCGGCCACGGAGACCGCTGTGAGGCCGCTGCCGTCCACCCGCACCCGGAATGCTGTGGCGGTGGCCGCGGCGGCGAGGAGCACTACGGTCAGGCCGGTCATTGTCCAGGCCAGCTCCGGCTCCGCCCACAGCCACCCGATGACCGCCCCGGCGCCGGCCGCAGTGACCGCACCCAGGATCAGCAGCAGGGCGGGCTTTGACAGGCTGGTCTCGCGGAACCACACGGCGCGTTCACCGGCAGCCAGCGGCAGTGGCTCGGACGGGCTGGCGGCGGGCCGCTGCTGTGCTTTGGGCTGCACGAGCCAGCAGACCGCTCCCACGGCCAGTCCGGCAAGCACGGAGTACAGCAGCGGCAGTCCCACCCCAGGGGCCTGCCGGGCATCGGAGAGCCCGGCCTGCATCAGCTGGGTCCAGGTAAGCAGGGTGCAGAGCATGGTGGTGATGGCAGGGACCGCGGCGCCGAGGAACCGGTAGCTCGGTCCGTTGTCCGCGTAGCCCGGCATGCTGGTGCCTGCCATCAGGGCCGGAATACCCGCTCCCAGCAGCACGGTGAACAGCACAGTGGACCACGGTGAGCCAAAACCGTCCGGCCCCTGCACGCCCCAGTGGATAGCCACGGGGTCCGGCAGGGACGGCAAGGTTGCAAGCTGCAGGGCCAGGGCAATGACCACCACGACGGCGGGAACTCCCAGGGCCACCAGCAGGAAACGGCGTCGGGCAGAGGCACTAGCGTTCATGGGCAATTTCCTTTACGTAGGCGGACAGGGTTTCCGGCGACAGGCCCAGATCCCGGGCTTTGGCCACCAGGGCCAGGACATCGGTGTGCAGGGCGGCGAGCGGCGCGGCAGCTTCAGTCACCACTGCGCCGCGCCCGCGGCGCAGCTCGATCAGGCCCTCCGCCCGCAGCTCCTGATAGGCGTGCAGGACGGTGTGCACGTTGACGCCGAGCGACTCCGCGACGTCCCGCGCGGTGGGCAGCCGTTCGCCCGGCTGCAGGCGTCCGGCTGCGGCGTCCGCACGGATCGAGGCGGCCAGCTGCTCAAAGAGCGGCTGGTCGCTGGAGGCGTCCACTTTCATCAGCATGAAGTTATTCTACTACAACTAGAACAACTCACTTTTTATGTTTGCGCTATTCTCTCTCGCATGACGAATATGGGGAATTCAAAAACGATCAGTCTCAACGTGACATCCAAACGGGCACGGGCACGCGGTGAAATGGTGGTTGCCGCACCGGCTGCCGCACTGCCTCCCGCCGTCGAACGGGCCGCCTTCCAGTTGCCGCGGATGACCGTCACCGGAATCTGGGCCGACCGCGCGGAAATGTCCGCCGCAACCAACTGGAAGACCTTCGGGGCCAACATTGTGCTCACCTTCGAGCCGCTGGACGCCGGCAGCACCCGGGTCCTGGCCACCAGCACGCCGCAGGTCTCCACCACGCTGCTCGACTACGGCCAGGGCAAGTCCGACGTCACCGACGTGCTGCAGGCGGTAGCCGCACAGCTATAGGACGAACTGCCTCTTGAGCAACGCGGCGTCGCGGCAGCTGGCCCTCAGGCAGCTGGCCATCAGGCGGCCGGGCGCCGCGGTCCGAGCCTCCCGGAAAGGACCAGCGCACCGGCCGCCAGCGCCGCGGCACTGGCGAACGCGCCAACGAAGGCAGCCAGCGGGGCCACCGGGAACAGCGCCGCAAAGGCCACGCTTCCCAAGGCCAGCCACAGTGCCTGCACAAGATTGTCATTGACCTGCAGCGAGGAACTGTTGCCGCCCTCCCGGCCTTCATCCGAGTAGTCAAGCACCAGCACGGACAGGGTGGGAAAGGCCATGCCCATGCCGGCGCCGGCCGCGGCCCAGCCCAGGACCGGCAGCACAATGCTGACCTGGGGATTGATGCACAGGGCCGTCACCGCAATACCCGCCACCATCAGCAGCGCGCCGAGCCGGACCCGGGCAATCTTGTTCCCCAGCAGCGCCAGGTTGGCTGCGGCCAGGGACCCGCCGAACCAGGCGACTGCCGAAACAGTCAGCAGCAGTCCTGCCTGCGTGGGGCTGAATCCCCGGTGCTCATACAGGGCCAACGGCAGATACGCCTCCGCCCCGGCAAACGCCGCACCCACCAAGCCGCGCAGTGAAATGACTGCCGGCAGTCCCCGTCCCAGCGTCCAGGTCCGCGGCGGCAGCAGCCGCGGTCCGGCCACCAGCACCGCCGCCGCGCACAGCCCGGCGGGCAGCAGCGCCAGGCCGGTGGCTGCGCCGTCGCTCCCCGCGCCCGACAGGCCGATGCCGAGGACGCCCGCCGCCGCAAGCAGCGCCCAGGCCGTCCGCCGGTAATCGGGCTGCCAGCGCAGGGTGCCCGGCATTTTCCGCAGCACCGGCGCCAGGCCGGCGTACGCCGTCACCGCCAGGAGCGGAGCCACGGCGAACACCGCCCGCCAGCCCAGAAGCCCGTTCAGGAAACCGGCAATCGCGGGCCCTACCAGTGCGGGAAACACCCAGCCGCTGCTGATCACGGTAAAGGCTTGGGCCCGCATCGAGTGCGGATACGCGCGCGCAACCACCACGTACATGGCCACGCCCGCCAGCCCGGCGCCCAGCCCCTGCAGGGACCGGCCCAGGACCAGCATCAGCATGGACTGCGACAGGGCCGCGGCAATTAGTCCCGCCGAGAACAGCACTACGCCCACCCGCAGCGCCGGGGCGGGGCCGCGGGCGTCCGTCCACCCTCCGGCCAGGGCGATGGTGACGACGGCGGTGGCCATGGGCGCGCCGAAGGCCAGCCCGTAAAGGGACAGGCCGTCCAGCTCAGCGGCAACCACGGGCATGACCGTGCCCACGGCCAATGCTTCGAAGGCAAACAGGAAGGCCAGGGTAAACAGGCCCACCGTGGTCGGGAGGTAGCGGCGCGACCAGAAGCCCGGCCCGGTTCCGGCAGCGTCGGTGCCGGGCAGCGAATCTTGGGGCGCAGGGTTTTGGGACGGGGAGTTTTCGGGGCGTTCGGCCTGCAAGCGGTGCTCCTTGGGTGCTGAAATCGATGGCTGCTGCTCGAAGTCAACAGGCTCAAGCACGCTTGAGGTCAAGCGGTTGGTTTACGTCTCCGACGGCAGGGTGGGCGGAATGGCCGGCAGTTCCTGCAGCGACCACTGATTGCCGTCCGGATCGCTGAAGTACACAAACGTGCCCCAGTCCAGCGGTGTGATGTCACTGGTTGCCACGCCGTGGTCCACCAGGTGCTGGCGGGCGTCGGCGGCGCTGGGCACAACCACCTGGATCCGCTGGGTACCGGGGACCATGTCCGTGGTACCAGGCCCAATCACCACCGAGCAGGCCGAACCGGGAGGGGTCAGCTGCACAAAGCGCAGGCTTTCGTCGACCCGTTCGTCAAAGTCGGGAGTGAAACCCACCTGGTCCACATAGAAGGCCTTGGAGGCGTCGACGTCGGACACGGGCACCGGCACAAGCTCAATTTTCCAGTCCATCGGGCAAAGCTAAACCGGCCGGTGCCGCACCGGAACCCTCCTTGCGGACAGGACGTGTCCGCGTGCCTTGTAAGGCTGCTGAGGAATAAACCCGGTGGCGCGCCGTGTTGGGCCTTACATGACTGATACGACGGAAAATTCACCCGCCCTGTCCCCCACCATCGACCTCAAGGACCTCGGCACCGTACACCGCCTGGGCTTCGGAGCCATGCGGATTGTGGGACCCGGTGTCTGGGGTGAACCCGAGAGCCGCGGCACCGCCGTCGACGTGGTGCGCCGCGCCGTCGAACTGGGCGTCGACTTCATCGACACCGCCGACTCCTACGGTCCGAACATCAGCGAAGAGATCATTGCCGAAGCGCTCTACCCCTACCCGGACGGCGTCCGCATTGCCACCAAGGTGGGCTTTGTCCGCACCGGACCGGACGTCTGGGTTCCGGTGGGCCGCCCGGAGTACCTGCGCCAGCAGACCGAACTGTCGCTGCGCAAGCTGAAGGTCGAGTCCCTGGACCTGCTGCAGCTGCACCGCATTGACCCCAAGGTGGACCGCGACGAGCAGTTCGCCGTGCTGCGGGACCTTCAGCAGGAGGGCAAGGTGAAGGCCCTCGGCCTGTCCCAGGTCTCCGTCGAGGATCTGGAAGCAGCCGCCAAGTTCTTCACCGTGTCCACGGTGCAGAACCGCTACAACCTCACCGACCGTTCCTCCGAGGACGTGCTGAAGTACTCCGAGGACAACGGCATCGGCTTCATCCCGTGGGCACCCATTTCCGCCGGCGAACTGGCGAAGCAGGGCGGTCCCGTGGATGAGGCAGCCAAGCGCCTGAACGCCAGCACCTCGCAGGTGGCCCTGGCCTGGCTGCTGCGCCGCTCCCCCGTCATGATGCCGATCCCGGGCACCGGCTCCATCGCACACCTTGAAGACAACCTGGGTGCTGCCAACATCTCGCTCGACGACGCGACATTCGCCGAACTCGACGCCGCCGGCGCTGCCGCAGCGCCGGCCAAGTAACTTACATTTCCGCCAAGCAAAGGAGAAACAACGCATGGCTAACATCCTGATGGTCGTATCCGCCGCCGATTCCCTCACCATGAAGGACGGCAGCGAACACCCCACCGGCTACTGGGCCGAAGAGCTCGCCGAGTCCCACCGGGTGCTGCGCGAGGCCGGACACACCGTCCGCATCGCCACCCCGGGTGGCGTGAAGCCCACCGTGGACCAGGTGTCCCTGGCCCCCGAGTCCGCGGGCAGCGCCGAAAAGGCCGCCGCGTTCACGCAGTACATCGCCTTCATCGACGCTGAGCTGTCCTCCCCGCTGGTGCTCGCCGACGCCGATGTGTCGGAATACGACGCCGTGGTGATGCCCGGCGGTCACGGCCCCATGGCAGACCTCGCGTTCGATAAGGACATGGGCCGGATCCTTCGTGAAGCTGACGCCGCCGGCAAGATCATTGCCCCGTTCTGCCACGGCCCGGCAGGCCTGCTGGCCGCCGAAACCGAGGACGGCTTCATTTTCTCCGGCCGCAAGCTCACCGTCTTCACCGACGAGGAAGAGCTGAACGGCGGAACCGGCGAGAACACCCCCTGGTTCGTGGAGGAAGTCCTGCGCAACAAGGGCGCCGTAGTGGAGACCGGCCCGGCCTGGACCAGCTACGTGGTCCGCGACCGCAACCTCATCTCCGGTCAGAACCCCCAGTCCAGCGAAGATGTGGCCAAGGCCGTCATCTCCGCCCTGGCCGAGTAACCATATGAGAGTCCTGATCGCCGGCTGCGGCGATCTGGGCACGGAAGCCGGCCTGCGGTTCGCTGCGGCCGGCTTCTCCGTGCTTGGCTGGCGCCGCTCCCCCGGCAATCTGCCGGCGGCCATCACCGGCCAGGCGGCCGACCTCACCGGCGAACTGCCGCGCATCCCCGCCGGCACCGACGTCGTCGTGATTGCCGTTGCAGCCCGGGAACGCACCGAAGCCGCCTACCGCGCCGCCTATGTGGACGGGACTGCAAATGTAATGGACGCACTGGAGCGCGACGGCGTCCGCCCGGCCCGCATCCTGTTTGTATCCTCCACCGCGGTGTACGGCGACGCCGACGGCGGCCAAGTGGACGAGGACACCCCGCCCGCACCCGCCTCGGCCACCGGAGCCGTGATCCTCGAAGCCGAGCAGCTGCTGCATGACCGGCGTCCGGATGCCGTGGTGCTGCGCCTCGCCGGGATCTACGGGCCGGGACGCACGCGGCTGATTGACGCCGTCACCGCCGGCACCGCCGTCGTACCCGCCGGCAGCCAGCTGACCAACCGCATCCACCGGGACGATGCGGCAGCGGCCATAGTGCATCTCACCACCCGGGTTTCACATCCGGCGCCCATTTATGTTGGAGTGGATAAGGAGCCCGTCGAAATGTCCGACGTGCTGCACTTCCTCGCCGACGAGCTGGGCCACGCGCTGCCCGCCGCGGCACCGGCTTCCAGCAGCCGCGGAGGAAACCGCAGGCTGAGCAGCGAGCTGCTGAGCAGCACCGGATTCGACTTCGCCTACCCGTCCTTCCGGGACGGCTACCGCGCGGTCCTGGCAGGCGAGGGCACCCGGCACCCGTAGTTCTTTCGTTCCACCGCAACCGCACCAGGAGTGTCTATGAGCGATACCCCGCCCAAAACCGGAAGCCCGGCACCCGCTGTTTCCGGAAACAGTTCCCGCGTCAGTACCCGCACCAGCATCAAATACATCCTGATGCTCGGTGCCTTGGCCGCCCTGCCCGCAGTGACCACGGACATGTACCTGCCGGCGCTGCCGCAGGTTGCCGAAGACCTGCACACCAGCGCAGCGGCGGCCCAGTTCACCCTCTCCGGCACACTGCTGGGCGCAGCGGTGGGCCAGCTTGTCATCGGCCCCTTCTCGGACCGTTTCGGACGGCGGCTGCCGCTGATCATCGGCATCAGCATGCACGTGGTGGTTTCACTGCTGTGCTTTGTGGCCCCGAACATCGGCGCCCTGATTGTGCTCCGCCTCCTGCAGGGCTTCTTTAACGCCGCCGCAGGCGTGGTGTCCCTTGCCGTGGTGCGGGACCGGTTCACCGGTTCCACCGCAGCGGCCATGCTGTCCCGGCTGATGCTGATCATCGGCCTGGCCCCGCTGCTGGCGCCCTCCATCGGAGGAGCTGTTTCCGGGCTATTCAACTGGCGGGCAGTGTTCCTCGCCCTGGCCCTGATCGGCGTCGTGCTCGGTGTCATTGTGCTGCGCTGGATGCCCGAGACGCTGCCGCCGGCACGCCGCCGGACCAAGGGCGGCGCCAGTACGTTCAGCGGTTTCCGGGTCCTGCTGCGCGACCGGCAGTTCCTGGCCCTGGCCGCAATCCCCGGCCTGGGCATGGCCGTCATCATGAGCTACGTGGTGGGCTCACCGTTTGTGTTCCAGGAGGGCTACGGACTGAGCCCGGGCCAGTACGCCCTGGTGTTCGCCATCAACGGCGTGGGCATGGTCATTTCCGCGCAGCTTAATGCCTGGCTGGTCACCCGCTACTCCCCCATGGGCATCCTGCGGGCGGCCGTAATCCTGCTGCTGGGACTGGCCGCGCTGCTGCCGGTGATCGTGCTGACCGGACTCGGCGGGGCTGCGGGCCTTACCGCGGGGTTGTGGCTGGTGCTCGCCATGAACGGCTTCATCGCTTCGAACTCTTCGATCCTGGCCCTCAGCGACTACGGGCACATGGCCGGCAGCGCCGCAGCCATGATCGGCGCCCTGCAGGTGGGCCTGGCCGGCATTGTCAGCCCGCTGGTCGGCATCCTGGGCGGCAGCGCCCTGGCCATGGTGTCGGTGATCATTGGCTGCGCCGTGCTGATTGTGCTCATCTTGGCCACGGCGACGACGGCCTACCGCGGGGGCAGCTCGAACCGGCCCAACCGGCGCCGGCTGCGTCCCGGAGCTGCCGCGCGTGCGGGCGCTTCCATCCCGCCCGCTTCCTAGCGGCCCGGATGGACGCCTAGATCGCGGCACGGCAGCGGTGCGACTGGATCAGCCCATGGGAACGGGCGGGCCCAGGTAGAGCAGCACGGTGAAGACCGCGGCTACTGCCACCAGGGCAACGACGCCGGCCACTACCGGGCGGCGCAGCACCAGGGCTGCGACCTTGTCCACGGCGTTGGTGGGTTCTTCGCCGCCCGGGGCCATCCGCCAGCCGCCGTCCAGCAGGCCGCGCCGGTCCACCGACTTCTCGAACGGGATGGTGGCCCATGGAATCACGGTGGTCACCAAGCCTAGGATGCCGGTGCGGACCGGCCACTTCTGGTTAGCCCATACAAACAGGGTGACCACACCGTAGGACAGGAACACGAAGCCGTGCAGGCCGCCGAAGATGGGCGTGAGGGCTTCAAAGTCCAAGACGTATTTGGCGAACATGCCGATCAGGAGCAGTGTCCAGGTCACGGCTTCGGCCAGGGCCACGGTCCGGAAAAGTTTGCGGGGGGTCATGCGGGATCCACCTTCTGCTGAGATTTACCAACAGTATGTCAGCATGGCCCTGCGCGCGGCGAATCCCCTGCGGCTTTGGGACAGCAATCACGACGGCGGTGCGGCCGCCCGGCCCCGCAGCGGGCGGGCGGGTGCCCGCAGCGGGCGGGCGGGTGCCCGCAGCGCCCCGCCCCCTGCTGCTTGGGGCGGTAAGCGGAGCGGCCCCAGCCGCGCCCGAACGAGAATGCACAATTTACGGTTTTTAGGCGGGAAAACAGTAAATTCTGCCTTTTCGAGCCCGACGGCGGTAATTTTTGCCTTCTCAAACCGTCCGGGTGGGGTGCAGGCTGTTCCCGCGGCTGTTCCCGCGGCTGTTCCCGCAGGCTGTTCCCGCAGGCTGTTCCCGCGGCCGGCACGCCAACCTGCCGGCCCGCCAACCTGGGCGGCATCGCAACGCAAAAGGCTGCCGCGGCCGGCACCGAAGGGGATCGGTTCCGGCCCGCAGCAGCCTCTTCCGGACCGCGGCGGTGGGGGGACCGCTGCGGCCAAGCTGTTGGGTCGGCTCAGGCCGCGGTGTCCGCCCGGCCCTGCTTCAGGCCCTGCTCGAACTGCTCGCGCGTGGCGTAGGAAGTCTGCGTCCCGCGGCGGGTGACCGAATCCGCGGCGTAGGCATTCGCTGTGGCCAGGGAACCCGGAACGTCTCCCGTTTCCACCAGGCAGTGGCTGAAGCAGCCGATGAACGCATCCCCTGCCCCCGTGGTGTCCAACGCGGCCACGGTGCGGCCTTCCACCAAGGTGGAACCGGCGGCGGACAGCCACAGCACTCCGCGCGAGCCCATGGTGACAATAACGTTCTTCACCCCGCGGTCCAGGATGGTCTGCGCTGCAGCCTGCACTTCTTCCAGCGTCTGCACCGGCATGCCAGTGAGCAGTGCCAGTTCGGTTTCATTCGGCACGAAGTAGTCACACCGGGCTACCTGGGCGAAGTCCAGGTCCGGGCTGGCCGGTGCCGGGTTGAGCAGCACGGGGATGCCTTGCCGGTTGCCGAAGTCGATGGCTGCGTAGACGGTCTCCAAGTTCACTTCCAGCTGCAGCACCATCAGTTTGCACTGCGCAATGGCCTCGGCGGCGTCCTCAATGTCCGCCGCCGTCAGGAAGGCGTTGGCGCCCTTGGCAATGACAATCGAGTTGCGGGAGTTGTCATCCACGAAGATGGGCGCGACGCCGCTGGTGGCGTCCGTGTCCAGCACGTAGGTGGTGTCGATCCCGTTGGCCTCGAAGTTGCGCCGGGTGGTTTCGGCGAAGGCGTCGTTGCCCACCCGGGTCAGCATCAGCACCGAGGAACCCATGCGGGCGGCGGCCATCGCCTGGTTGGCTCCCTTGCCGCCGCAGCCCATGGCGAAGTCCCGGGCCTCAACGGTTTCCCCTTCGTCCGGCATCCGGCTGAGGTAGGACACCAGGTCCACCATGTTGGAACCGATTACTGCAATATCCATGGGGCTATGCCTTCTCTTTGATGCCGGTGCTGACGTGGAAGGAGCGGGTGGCTCCGGGCGCCAGTTCAATTAGTGTCCCTGCGGCCTTGGCTGCCAGGAAGCCTTCGGGCCGCGAGGTGCCGGGCAGGACAAACGAGGCCACTTTCTGGTCCGGGTCGTGCAGCAGCCAGCGGGTGGCCACCGGGAACTCGGCGCCGGAGAACCGGGTGCAGAACGTGACGCCGTCGGTGCGCTCCAGCCGGAATTCCAGCTCGTCCCCTGCGGGCAGGTTATCCGCGAGGAACACGATTTCCGGGTCGTAGCCATGTGAAGCGTCCACCACGTCGGCGGGAACCTTCCCGGTGCGGATGGCCTCGTTCAGGACCGTCCACTCCGGCGTCGGGAATACGTGTGCCGGGACGGTTTCCCGCAGCCGGAACGCGCCGTCGGGCAGGGACTGCGTCATGCGGGCCCCGTCCGAGTAGGCGTAGTTCATGTGGCACATGTACTGCAGCGGCATGGTGCGGGCCGCGGACAGGTTGGTCACGGACAGGTCGATGTCGAACATGGCCGAACCGGCGGTCAGCCGGACAGCGGGAACGGCCTCGTAATGGTCACCGAATCCCTTGACGTATTCGTAACGTCCGGAGACGGCCACGGAATCGCCGGTGATTTCCAGCCACGCTTCGTCAAAATCCGCGCATGGGAACTCCCCGTGCAGCGGGTGGGAGTCTTCGGGTGCGGGGCAGCCGGCGGCAAGCAGTCCGGAGTGGAAGGCGAAGCAGCCGTAGGTGTCCTCGACGAGCGTGGCGGGATAGGGCTGCCGGAAGGGCGAGTCCATCCGCAGGCTCACGCCGTCGAACTCCGCGTCCCAGACCATCTGGCCCAGGAACGGCAGGACCTCGACCCGGCCGCGGGAGTTTGCCACGGTGACGGATTCGACGCCGCTGGGATAGCGGAACGCGGTGACCGTGAACTCCGCGGACTCCACCAGGGTTGCTTTGACGGCGGAGAAGGAACTCCGGTCCAGGTTAATGCGATACATGCTCGGGATTCCTTTCCGGGGTGCCGGCGACGCCGGTGCGGGCTTCGCTGCGGCGCAGGTGGCGGAAGTGCATAAAGACCACCAGGAAGCAGACCAGGGAGACCACGAAGGAGATCTGCAGCGAGTCGGTCAGGTCCGAGGCCAGGCCCTGGACGACGGGGATGACCGCGCCGCCGACAATGGCCATGACCAGCACGGCGCCGCCGGTTTCGGTGTGCCGTTTGTCCGTGATGGTGTCCAGGGTGCGGCCGAAGATGGTGGCCCAGCAGGGTCCGAAGAGGCCGGAGACCAGGATGGCGGCCCAGACGGCGGTGATGTTCGGAACCAGGATCACGTAGACGAGGGCCAGGCTGCCGAGGACGGCGAAGCCCATCAGGACCGCATTGACGTCGAAGCGGGTAATCAGGAAGTTGGCAACAACCTTGCCCAGGAAGAACGCGATGAAGGCGAAGAACATGTAGTTGGTCGCGCTGCGTTCGTTGAGCGAATCGTCCAGGTTCAGGGCCAGCCGGATGGTGAAGGACCAAACGGCGGTCTGCATGCCCACGTACATGAACTGGGCGAAGATACCGCGCAGGAATTCCTTGTTCCGGGCCAGGTAGGCCAGCGTCTCGCCGATCCGCGCGGTTGCTTCATGGGTCTTGTCGCGCAGCGGCTTGCAGTGCGGGAACTTAGTCAGGGCCACCACAATGAACACGACCACGAGGATCATGATGATGTATTTGTACGGCATCAGGGTGCGCTGCAGCATGTCCGCGCTGAAGGCAACCTTCTCGTCCGCCGACATGGTGGCCATCTGGCTTTCCAGCTTGTCCCCGTCGGTGAAGACCAGGTACTTGCCCAGCAGGATGCCCAGGATGGAGCCGATGGGGGTGAAGGTCTGGGAGACGTTCAGGCGCCACGTGGAGGTGGGCTTGGGACCAAGCAGGGTGGAGTACGTGTTGCAGGCCGTCTCCAGGAAGCTGAGGCCAATGGCAATGGCGAACAGCGCCACCAGGAACATGCTGTAGGTGGCCATGTGCGAGGCCGGGAAAAACGCCGCGCAGCCCAGGATGTAAACGCCCAGGCCGATCAGGATGCCGGTCTTGTAGGTGAAACGGCGGATGATCCGTGAGGCCGGAATGGCGATGATGAAGTAGCCGCCGTAGAACGCCGACTGGACAAACGCGGTGGCCAGGTCCGAGAGGGTGAACACGGACTTGAACTGCGTAATGAGGATGTCGTTCAGGCTGGCAGCGGCGCCCCACATCGGAAAGCAGAGCGAAATGAGCAGGAACTGGAACCACGGGATACGGCTGAGGTAGCCGTCCGGCTGCTGGACGGCGGAGGTCTTGAAGAGCATCAGATGGTGCTGCCTGCGAGGATGCTTGCGCCGGCGGAAGCACCGATGCGGGTGGCGCCTGCTTCCACCATGCGGGCCAGGTCCTCGGCGGTGCGGACGCCGCCGGAAGCCTTCACGCCAAGGTCCGGTCCAACCGTTTCGCGCATGATGCGGACCGCTTCCACGGTGGCGCCGTGCTTGGAGAAGCCGGTGGAGGTCTTCACGAAGTCTGCACCCGCGGCAACGCTGCAGCGGGATGCTTCCTCGGTCTGCTCGGCGTCGAGCAGGCAGGTTTCCAGGATGACCTTGACCAGGGCCTTGCCCCGTGCGGCCTCGACGACGGCGCGGATCTCCGCTTCGACGTCGTCCCAGGCACCGGCGAGTGCCCAGCCGATGTTGATGACCATGTCCACTTCGTCCGCGCCGTTGGCGATGGCGTCGGTGGTTTCGAAAACCTTGACGGCGGTGGTGGATGCCCCCAGCGGGAAACCGACCACGGTGCAGATGCCTACCGGTGTGCCCTGGGCGGCGCGGCTGGCCAGGCCAACCCATGCCGGGTTGACGCACACCGTCTTGAACTCGTGTTCAACGGCTTCCTGGACAAGGGTTTCGATCTGCGTTGCGGTTGCCGTCGGGGCAAGCAGGGTGTGATCGATGAGCTGCGAAATCTTCGACATGTGAGCCTCCTCATTGAGGGTGTTCACTCACTGTAGAAGTGGCTCGGAACACATGTCAAATTGCTCTTTTACATGTGTGCAGCCCGTCGAAACGGCCCGCTAGGAAGCCGCCCGCTGCTGGGTGGCGCGCAGCACCTGCCCTGCCGTTGCGGCGTCGATCACCAGGTGCGTGGCGTAGCCGGACCGCAGCGCCGCCTCGATGGCGGCCACCTTGTCCTCTCCCCCGGCCACAAGCAGCCGGGTGCGGATTCCGCGCAGGTCCCCCAGCGTGATCCCGACCGTCCGCTCGTCCAGCTGCGGCACGCAGGCGTTGCCGTCGTCGTCGATAAACCGGGAGCAGATATCCCCGACGGCACGGGCTGCGATGCCGGCCTTCTCGGTCTCGCTGAGGTAGCCCAGGTTGAACAACATGGCGTCGGCGCGGATGGCGCCCACGGTGAAGACGGCGACGTCGGCATCCCGGCCCATCTCGATGACGCGTTGAATGTGTTTCTCCGCCTCGACCAGCCGTTTGACCTCCACGCTGTCGAAAATCACCGGCAGCGGCAGGGTGCGGGCAAAAGCACCGAAGGCATTGCAGAAGAGCGTGATGGTTTCAAAGTCGTTGGTCACCCGGGTGGTGTAGGACACCCCGCCCTTGAGCTGGATGATTTCCACGCCGCTGCGCTCCTGCCGGCTGAGGTTCCGGGCCACCGAATACATGGTCTGCCCCCAAGTCACGCCCACCGTGTCGCCGTCGTTCACGTTTTCGGCCAGCACGGCGGCGCCCACCTTCCCGAGCTGGCCCACCAGGTCCGTTCCGTTTTCGGGCACGACGGCGAGGCGGACGTCCCGGAGCCCGAACACCTCGCGCAGCTCTGCGGCGAGGGAGGACTCCGCTTCCCGCGGATCGTGGATGCGGATGCTGACGTATCCGCGGTCCTTGCCGTACTGGATGAGCTTGGACACCGTAGGCCTGGACAGGCCCAGGCGCTCGGCCACCTCGCTCTGGGACAGCCCCGCTTCGTAGTAGAGCTTGACCGCGTCCAGCGCCTGGTTCTCGCGTGCGTCCATCAAAGTGACCCCCTTGTCGCTTCTCCCCATGAGTCGCATAGGTGATTGTTCCATCTTGCGACGCCAGTCACACAACAGGGCCGGCCGCGGGTGGATTCCGCGGCCGGCCCTGTCCGGTGAAGCCGGCTGGTCGGATGACGTCTTTTCGTGCCGGCGCTACACCGTTTCGTGCTCCGGCTCGGCGTCGGGAACCCGACGGTCATTGCGGCGGTGGCGCAGGTGCTGCAGTGCGCTGACTACCAGTGCCGCGACCAGCACCAGGTAGAGCGTGACGGTGATGGGACTGCCCACCAGGATGCCGAGGTCCCCCTCGGATACAGCCAGGGCGCGCCGCAGTTCCGTTTCCGCCATCGGACCCAGGATGACGGCGATTAGCAACGGCGCCAACGGTATGCCGTAGCGGCGCATCATGAAGCCGACCAGGCCGATGCCGATGAGCAGCCACAGGTCGATCAGGGAGGAACTCACCGCGTAGACGCCCAGCACCGAAAACACGGTGATGCCGGCGTAGAGGTAGTGCCGGGGAATGCTCAGCAGCTTGGCCCACACGCTGGCGAACGGCAGGTTGATGATCAGCAGCATCACCAGGCCGATGAACAGCGAAGCCAGCAGCGCCCAGACCAGGTCCCCGCTGCGTTCGAACAGCAGCGGGCCGGGCTGCATGCCGTACTGCTGGAAGGCGGCCAGCATGATGGCGGCGGTGGCCGACGTCGGCAGGCCCAGGGCCAGCAGCGCGCCCATCGCGGTACCCGCGGTGGCGTTGGATGCCGCTTCCGGTGCGGCCAGCCCCTTGATGGAACCGGTGGTGCCGAACTCCGGGTCCTTCCGGCGCTTGGCGAGCTGCTTTTCTGTGCCGTAGGCCAGGAAGGTGGGGACTTCGGCGCCGCCGGCCGGGATCAGCCCGAAGGGTGCTCCGAAAGCGGTGCCGCGCAGCCAGGACGGAAGTGCCTTGCGGAAGTCCTTGAAGTTGATCCGGGCGTTGCCGCCGGACTCGATCCGGGTGGCGACGGGGTCGCGGTGGATCCGCGAGGCCACATGGAAGACTTCACCCAGCGCGAGCAAGCCCACGGTGATGACAATGACAGAGATCCCGTCAAACAGCTGCGGCATGCCGAGGGTGAACCGGGCGGTGCCGCTGGGGCCGTCGATGCCCACCAGCGCCAGGGCCAGGCCGATGCCCAGGGCAGCCACGCCGCGGATCACGGATTCGGAGACCACCGCGGAGATGGCCAGGAACGCGAAGACGGCCAGCGCGAAGTATTCGGCCGGCCCGAACACGGTGGCCAGCTTCACCAGCGTGGGGGCGAAGAACACCACCAGCGTGGTGGCGATCAGGCCGCCGATGAAGGCGCCGATGGCCGCGGTGGCCAGCGCCTTGGCGGCGTGTCCGTTCTTAGCCATCCGGTGGCCCTCGAAGGTGGAGGCAATGGCTGAGGAGTTGCCCGGCGTGTTCAGCAGGATGCCTGCCGTGGAATCGCCAAACAGTCCGCCGAAGTAGATGCCGGCGAACATAATGAACGCCGCGGTGGGTTCCAGTGAGAAGGTCACCGGCAGCAGCAGGGCCACCGCCATGGCGGAGCCGAGGCCGGGCAGGACGCCGACGGCGGTGCCCAGCACCGCGCCGATAAGCACCCAGAGCAGGTTTACGGGGGTCAGCGCGTGGGCGAACCCTTCAAAAAGCAGTGCGAGCTGATCCATCAGAGCATCCCTCCCAGGAAGCCGGAGGGCAGGTTGAGGCCGAGGCCGGCGCTGAAGGCCAGCTGCACGGCAGAGGCGAAGAGCAGGGATACCCCCACGTCAAAGCCGGGGCGCTTGCTGCCCATGGCGTAGCAGATCACCCAGAACAGGAACGCGGCGCTGAGGATCCAGCCCAGGATGTTCAGTGCCGCGGTAAAGACCACCACGCCGCCCACCACCAGGCCCACGGTGCGCCAGTCGGAGTAGGTTTTCCAGTTCCGCTGCCCCTCCCCTGCTGCGGGGTGTTCGGCGGCGAATTCGTGTTCACCGGAAAGGTCGTCCAGCATGGCGCCGGAGAAGTTGCCGCGGCCGGGATGGATCCGGGTGTCGGGGATGACGGGACGGCGGATTATCGAGATCGCCAGGGCGGTGGCGACGGCGAACAGGGCCACGCAGACCAGGATGGGGAAGAACTGCGGCCCGGGTGTTGCACTGCCCTGCACGTTCATGGTGGCGGTGCCGACCGCCAGGAAGACGGCTATGGCGTAGAGGACCGCTACGACAATCAGTTCGCTGCGGCCTTCCAGTGCGCCGCCGCGCCGGTTGGTGGACTGCTGCACGGGTGCCGGTTTGTCCTGGGCAAGGCTCATAGTCCCAGCTCCTTCACGATTGACTGTGCCGTGGAAACTTCTTCTTCGATGAAGTCTTCGAATTCCTCGCCGGTGGCAAAGCTGTCCGTCCAGCTGTTGCGTTCCAGCGTGTCCTTCCATTCCTCGGAGTCGCGCATTTCGGTGATGATGGCGATGAATTCGGCCTTCGCCTCGTCCGAGATGCCGGGGGCTGCGACGACACCGCGCCAGTTGGACATGGAAACGTCCACTCCCTGCTCCATGAAGGTGGGCACATCAACGCCGTCGAGCCGTTCCTCCGAGGAGATGGCCAGTGCCCGGAGGGTGCCGGCTTCGATCTGGTCCGCCACCTCGTTGTAGCCGGACATGCCGGCCACGGTGGTGTGGGACAGCAGGGAGGTCAGGGCTTCGCCGCCGCCGGAGTACGCCACATAGTTCACGTCCCGGGGATCAATGCCGCTCTTTTGGGCCAGCAGCCCGCTGAGCAGGTGGTCGATGGATCCCAGGGACCCGCCGCCTATCGAGTTGGCGCCCGGGTTCGCCTTCCACGCGTCGAGGAAGTCGGCCAGGGTCTGGATTTCGGAGTCGGCCGGGACCACCAGCACGGCGTAATCGTCCGCGAGGCGGGCGATGGGCACGACGTCGGCCATGGACTCGGGATTGTCCGCCAGTTCGATGGCCCCCACCATCACGCCTCCGGTGACCAGCAGCGCGTCTTCGCGCCCCGGGGTCTGGACAAACTGGCTCAGGCCGATGGTGCCGCCGGCGCCAGGCACGTTGACTACCTGCGGATTGTTCACTACGCCGTTGCTGCGGAGCGCCTGCTGCGCCTCGCGGGCAAACCCGTCCCAGCCGCCTCCGGGGGCGGCCGGAGCGATGAGCGTGAGTTTGCTGCGTGCGGTTGCCGTGCCGCCGGATGCTGCTGCGTTGACGAACGCCAGCACCGTGACCACGGCTACGACCAGGGCAAAAAGCCCGGTGCGAATGGTCTTTTTCATATTTCCCGTTCCATTACTTCGTTGTCGGAGGGGGTGGGGCGCGTTGTACACAATGCAATACAGCTATACCCGAAGTGACCTGCATCACTCTAGTCCCAAACGCGGCTCCGGTAACAAAAGGAAGATGTGCCTCAACATTTCGCCGTCGTTGGATCGGGTAGGGAATCTGCGTAGACTCTTCCCCGTTCGCAGATTGAATGTATACAGTTGTATGCAACAGCAACGAGGAGTGCATCATGACAGAAGTGCCGGAGACCGTCAGGACCGAAGTAGTGGTGGTGGGCGGCGGCAACGCCGGGTTTACCGCCGCACACGCCGCAGCCGAACGCGGACGAAAGGTGATCCTCCTGGAGAAGGGTGCCGAGGAACTTTCCGGCGGCAACAGTTTCTACACCGCCGGCGCCACGCGGATTGTCCACGGCGGGCTGGAGGACCTGGCCGGACTGGTGGAACCCGATGACCGGCACGCCTCCACCGTGGTGCCGCCTTACACCGCAGAAAACTACGCCTCGGACCTGGCCAAGGTGACTGAAGGGCGCAACGACCCGGAGCTGACCGAGGTCCTAATTGCCGAAAGCCGGTCCACCCTGCGCTGGCTTAACGGCCTGGGACTGAGGTACCGGCTGATGTACGAGCGCCAGGCCTACGAGCGTCCGGACGGCAGCTACCTGTTCTGGGGCGGGCTGCACGTGGGAAACGTGGGCGGCGGCGAAGGCATGATGGCGGACCACGTCCGGGTGGCCCGGGAGCTGGGCACTGACATCCGTTACGCCAGCCCCGCGACCCGCCTTGTGGTCGACGGCGGCCGCGTCACCGGCGTCGTCGTTAGCGGACCCGTTGGTGAGTACCGGATCGAAGCCGAGTCCGTAATCCTCACCGCCGGCGGCTTTGAATCCGATCCGCAGCTGCGCCGGGAACACCTGGGCGAAGGGTGGGAGAACGCGAAGGTGCGCGGCACCCCGTACAACACCGGCGACATGATCCTGGCTGCGCTCGACGCCGGCGCCGGCCGCGGCGGGGACTGGAACACCTGCCACAGCGTGCAATGGGATGCCTTTACGCCGGAGAACGAAAGCAACCGTGAGCTGACCAACCGGCTCACCCGGCAGAGCTACCCCCTGGGCATCATTGTGAACCGCGACGGCGAGCGGTTCCTGGACGAAGGTGCAGACTTCCGCAACTACACGTACGCCAAGTACGGCAAGGAAATCCTCCGCCAGCCCGGGTCCGTCGCCTGGCAGATATTCGACGCCGCGCTGCGCCCGATGCTGCGCACCGAGGAATACGACATGCCCGGTGTCTCCGTGGAAACCGCGGACACCATCGCGGAGCTGGCCGCCAAGACCGGCATCAGCCCCGAAGCGCTGGAGAAAACCGTAGCGGACTACAACTCCTCCATTGACCGCAGCGTGGAGTTCGATCCCAACGTGCTCGATGGCCGGGGCGCCCAAACCGCTCCGGTGAAGAGCAACTGGGCGAATCCGCTGGAAACCGGGCCGTTCTACGCGTTCGGCGTCACCTGCGGCATCACCTTTACGTTCGGCGGGGTCCGGGGCGATACCTCCGGTCGGGTGCTGGACACCGAGGGCAACGCCATCCCGGGGCTCTTCGCCGCGGGCGAGATGCTGGGCGGACTCTTCAGCATCAACTACCCCGGCGGGTCCGGCCTGGCCGCCGGCTGCGTCTTCGGCCGCCGGGCCGGCGCGCTGGCCTGACTGCGCCGGCCTGACTGCGCCGCGCTGGGCCGGCGTGACTGCGCCTCGCTGGCGTCACCGCGTAGGGCCGGTGTGACCGCGTAATGTTGGGACCGACAGTTTCGGTTATATTCCGTATCTCTTCGAGGACGTTCAGTGGCCCAAGCAGCATCAGCACGTATTGACGGTGAGGCGATCTTCGCAACGCTGCGCAGTGAGATCCTCTCCGGCGTGCACAGCCCCGGTACGCCCATGCGGGAGGTAACCCTGGCCGAACGCTTCGGCGTCTCCCGGACTCCGGTCCGGGAGGCGCTCTCCCGCCTGCAGCAGGAACGCCTGTTGGAGCGGGTGGCACGAGGGCTGCAGGTGCCCGAAATCGATCCGGCACAGGTCATCCAAATCTATGACATGCGGATCATGCTCGAAGAAGAAGCGGCCGGACAGGCAGCCCGC
Source organism: Arthrobacter sp. zg-Y40 (assembly GCF_020731535.1). NCBI lineage: Bacteria > Bacillati > Actinomycetota > Actinomycetes > Micrococcales > Micrococcaceae > Arthrobacter > Arthrobacter sp. zg-Y40. The sequence continues at coordinate 249,301 of NZ_JAJFZS010000011.1, read as the reverse complement.
GCGCGGCAGTTCACCGACCTGATGCGGCTGGAGGCCCTGCTGGAACGCGACCGGCAGCTGACGGAACCTGATGACACCACGCGGATCACCACCAATCTGGAATTCCACGCGGCGGTGTGGGCCTGTGCGCACAATCCAGTCCTGACGGATCTGCTGGAGCGGCTCAGCACGCACCTGGTGCACGCCCCGCAGTCCACGCTGTCCGTGGAGACCCGCTGGGATACCGCACTGGCCGAGCATGCGGCCCTGATCGAGGCCATTGAGCGGCAGGACGTGGATGAGGCACGCCGCATTGCCCGTGCACACATGGAAACAGCCCGCCAGATCCGTCTGAAGCTCCTGCGCGAAGGGGCGCTGCGTCAGCCGCTCCGGCCGTTCACGCGCTAGTGCTGCGGGGCGTAGGTCAGCGGTTCCGTGATCCACTCAATGTCGCTCCACGGATCCATCCGCTGCAGGATGTCGAAGCTGGTGCGGCAGAAGTCCACCACCGCACGCTGGGGATCGGGGGTGGAGAAAGCGTCCTTGAGGGTGAGGATGAATTCGCTGGACTTGGTGAGGAACTCTGCCTGGGGCGGCGCCAGCATGCTGCCGTAGCTGCCGATGTTGGACAGGAACGGATAGGGCATCACGTAAAACGCCGGTTCGATGGAGGACGGGTCGCCGGGCCAGAAACCGAACTCGCAGAACCGCTCATCGAAGCTGTTTGCGGCAATGGCTCCCTTGCCCGGATAGGGAGCGGACTGGCCGCTGTAAATCGCTCCGGAGATGTCCATGGTGCCGAACCAGTACGCCGGCAGATGCACCTTGCCGCGTACCGGTGCCAGGAACTGTGACAGGCTCCGCTGGGCGAAGTGCAGGTTGTCCAGGAACAGTTCCACGGCATGCCTGTCGTAGCTGTGGTGCTTGGTGTCGGCATCAAAAGGCACTGGATCATAGAATTCCTGCGGCTCCGTGTTGATGGGCGTGGGAGCTTCGATGAACTCAAGGGCATCCATTAGCTGCTGGTAGAAGCCGGCCACGCTGAGCCCGTCGGTGAGGTCCAGCCGGGTGCGGATGTAATTGGTGTTCTGCACATCGACGTGGTGCTCACGCAGGTTGAAATAGATCTCGAAGTTGGTGTCCGGACCGGGGATCACGCCGGTGCCGATACCCTGCACCGTCAGCGGCATCCGTACATGAGCCCACTCCGGTTCCGGACAGCTTCGTTCCACTTTCACCTTGCCGGCCATCTGCAGGAACAGGTGCAGGGTATCCGCGGTGGCCTGCCAGTCGGGATAGTTCAGGAAGTTCTTGTCCATGGGAAGCACCTCTGCTCGGGGACGGACCTCGCACCTGCTGCTCTTAGTGTGAAACCCGTCCCCGGACACGGTCAACGGCCGCGATTACGTGGACAGGGGTGTCCGGCGTTCGGCGTCGTCTGCCAGGACCGCCTCGCTGAGGGCCTCGCCGCGGCGCTCGTCGCTGTAGACCATAAGGGTTGATCCCACCAAGGCAAGGACAATGGCAATCAGCCCGTAGGTGGAAGGCAGCGTCTGGTACACCGCAAGGGATACAACAATGGTCAGTGCCGGCGCCAGCGCATTCGTGACCGGTGAAACGATGGACGCCTTCCCCCGGCTGAGCGCCATCACGAGGAACAGGGCGCCTACGGCATTGAGCAGCTGGGTTGCGGCGGTCAGGGCCGGTGCCTGCCACGGGGCATCAAGCGGGATTCCGCCGCCGGCTACAAGTGCAACAGGTGCGAGCAGCAGGCCGGTGATCGCCATCCAGGCGAAGGTGGTCGCGTCATTCACGCCGATGGTTGCCGCTTTGCGCATAAAGAACGCCTGCACGCCCCAGGCTACGCAAATCAGGATTGAAAGGAGCAGCCAGGTCCCCGCACTGGCATCGTCATCCCCGCTGGAGATGCTGAACAGGACCAGTGCGGCAAGGACGGCCACCAGCCCGAGTACTGCAATCTTGGTGAGTCTCTCCCGGAGGAAGACGATCGCCATCACAACAGTGATGGCCGGGGAGATCGAGATGATCGGAAAGATGAGGTATGCCGGTCCGCGGGACAGTGCCTCGAAAAGAAGCAGCTGGCCGCCTGCGCCGGTCAGCCCCACAAGTACGCCGTATACAGCCGCCATGGGACGCCGGTCGAATTTCTGCCGGCGGAGGGCAAACGCCGCCGGAATGATCATGGTTAGTGACCAGATCACGTACACCATTTCGTTCGGATATCCGTAGAGCGTGGTGGGAGAGGCGGAAAAGGCGCCCCAAACGCCCCAGAAAAGAATCAGGAGCGAAGCGTAGACAATCCAGGACTGGGTTTTCCTCATGGTGGTGTCCTTAGGTCGTGGGTTGCAATTGCTGGAGGTTCTCGAGCGCCGGATCGGACAACGGTTGGCCCGCAGTCCGTGCGGCATACAGGGCAGCCCCAATTCCCGGCCCGAGGAGAGGCGTGCGAAGTTCGTAGCGGAACGCGCGGAATCCGATCGCATCGCTGAACATGTTCCGCATGTAAGCGGAACCGAACATTCCGCCGGAATAGGAAAGCGGAACCGCTTCATCTGCGCAATAGCTGAGGTTCATAGCGGTGACGTCGACAATCTGCACAAGTTCACGGCACGCGTCACGGATGATTTCCGCGGCAAGTCCGTCGCCCAATTCCGCGGCCTGGACCACCGTCTTTGACAGGTCCGCGATTGCCATCCGCCGGCCGTGCCACTCGTTTTGGACAATGCCGACCAGGTCCAGGTCGTTGGAGATATTCATGCGTGCCCGCATCACGTCGTAGAGCTCGCTTCGCTGCTTCCGCCCGTCGCTCATCCGTGAAAAGGCGTTCAATCCGCGCACGGCAATCCAATATGCGGATCCTTCGTCCCCGAACAGCTCGCCCCACCCTCCTGCCCTATAGGTACGGCCTGCGCGCTCGCCGTAGGTCATGGAACCGGTCCCGCTGATGACGTTGATGCCGTCCGCTGCAGCGAGCGAGCCGGACCATCCGCAAATCATGTCGTTGTCGCACGAGTAGCGGGACGATCCCAGAATGCCCTCCGGCATGGCACGGAGTTCCGCCACATCCCCGCTGACCTCTCCGTAACCCGGGAGCCCGAAAAATGACTGTGTGATGTCTGCGGGGGCTATGCCTGATTGCAGGGATATTTCTTCTATGCCTTTGCGCAGAACTGTTGCTACAAGCTCAATGCCTTCGTCCACGTAGTAGCAGCTTGGCTGCTCCACTTCGGCCAGTACTCGGCCGGTTGCGTCAATCAGGACAAACGCTGTTTTCGTTCCTCCTCCGTCAACACCTAAATATGTACGCATTCCGGTGGCTGTAGGCGCAGTAAATCCAGGCATGGCCCGCTCCTTTTGGCGTTTGCGTCCCGCGTCGTACCTGCGATGAGTAAAGTGTTCGCTTTGCGCAATAAATATCAATACCCGGTGCTAAAGTGAGCAGAAATTTTGCGCGGATGGGAGGCGGCCGCCATGTCAGACCGGGGAATAGAGGAACTCCGCCCCCATGCCATCAGCAGGAAACGCCTCAACCGTATGCACCGGATATTGTCCGTGCTTCACAACGAGCACTATGCCTCCCTGGACGGTCTCGCCCAGCAATTAGGGCTATCCAAAGCGACCCTTCGACGCGACTTGGCCGCCCTGGATGAACAGGGGCTCTTGATCAGGACACACGGCGGCGCAAGGGCCAGGGGCTCGAGCAGGGAGATTCCGGTGCGGCTGCGGGACGCCCAGGCGCCGGGGACCAAAAGCCTTATTGCACGGCAGGCGGCGCTCATGATTCCATCAGGGCCCCACGCCCTTGCAGTCAGCGGCGGCACCACGACGCAGGAAGTCGTACGCGCTCTCCACTATCGAACGAACCTGACCATCATTACGAACGCATTGACCATTGCCGTCGACTGCGCCGCGAATCCGAGGCTGAACGTCATCATCACCGGGGGTACCGTCCGCGCCAGCTCGCTCGAGGCAGTGGGGCCGCTATCCGAATCGGCCTTCGCGTCAATGAACATCGGCACTGCTGTCCTTGGCACTGACGGGATCAGCGTCGAGGGCGGAGTGACTACCCATGACGCCACGGAGGCCCGGACCAACCGGGCGATGGTCGAGGCGGCCCAGCGCGTTATTGTCGTTTCCGACGGATCAAAGGTCGGCAAAATGACCCTGGCGAAAATGGCGGAACTACGTCAGATCGACGATTTCCTGACAGATGAAACCGCAGACCCGACGGCGTTGGAGAAGATATCCCGGGCGGGTGTAAGGGTCCACGTTGTGGCCCGCGCCCGCTAGCCCGCGAGGGGAAGGAGGGACTGCTCCCTGCTGCCGCCGACAACTGTCCGCAGGTTTTCCGGGTAATCCGTAATCACAGCGTCCACCCCCAGCGCCAGGACCTTCGCGCTGTGTGCCGGAGCATTGACCGTGTAGACCCACAGGCCCAGTCCGGCAGCGCGGACCGCTGCGGCGCCGTCGTCGGTAAGGCACAGGTGATTAGCCACCACCCCGGCTGTCCGCGGATCCAACCCGTCCAGGAGCAGGGCGTCCGGATCGGCGTCGACCAGCTGCCATGCCGGCAGGTTGCAGTCAGCCGCCTTGCCCACGGCGGCGGGGTCAAAGGAACTGACCGTCACCGGCCGGGTTTCGCGCAGCCGCACCCAGTCATCATGGTCGGCCAGCATTGAGGCAAGGGCCTGTTCAACGCCCGGCGAGCTGGCCGGCGCCTTGATCTCCAGGTTGATGCCCAGGTCAAAACCCACCGCCTCGGGAAGGTCGGCGAGGAAGAGCACCGGCTCTCCGGCGTACTGCGCGTCGAAATACGCTCCGCAATCCAGCCGGCGAAGCTCTCCTGCAGTAAAGGAAGTGATCGGATCGCCGGCCCGCAACGGGTAGACCTGCGCCACGTTGGTAGTGCGGAAGCCGGTCTCGTCGTGGAAAAGGAACAACTCGCCGTCGGCCGTGAGGCGGACATCGGTTTCGATCATGTCGGCTCCGGCTGCACGCGCCCGGGCGAAGGAAGCCGCTGTGTTTTCGGGTGCCGAACCGCTGTTCCCGCGGTGCCCCACCACCAGCGGAGGGTGCCCTTGAAGTGCCGTCTGTCCTGTCTTGTATGCCACCTGCGGGGTACCTCGTCACACTTCGCACATTGATGTTGCAGCCGCCGCCGGACGGTGGCTCGTCCACTTCGACGTTAGGCCTCCCGCGGGCCTGGCGCCGAACTTCGTGCCCAACGCCACGGCTGTATGTGTGCCACGCTAACTGCCCGGATTTACGGGGTCGCGAACGCTAGGCTAACGGTGCGTGAACACCCCGCTTGGGGGTTCGCGGGCACTGTCAGGGGAAATATGCGGTTACACCATGTCCAGGTTTCAATGCCGGCCGACGGCGAAGACTCCGCCCGGCGCTTCTACGGCGAGGCGCTGGGCCTGACGGAGGTGCCCAAGCCGCCGTCGCCGAACGGTTCCACTGCAAGGACCCGTTCGGAAACCGGGTGGAGATCCTCTCCCCTCCGGCAGAGGTTTCGGCGTTGAGTATCCAGCAGCCGGTGGAAGAGATCCGGGACGAGATCCTTTCAGCCGCTGCCGCTGTCCGGGACGCAGCCCGCCTGGAGAACGACGACTGGCGATCCGGGGTGGCCGCAAGGATCGAAGGGTTGTTTGCGGGTGTGACCGAAGCGGGCGACCTGCGGGAGCGCGCTGCCGATTGTCTTGGCCTCTATGGCGGAATGGGGTCCTTCTCAGACGTTGGAACCGAACTCATGTCTGATGCCGTGTCCAAGCTGCGCGTTCCCCTGGTCCGTGCGCGGGCCTTCGAGGCCGAATAGACCGGAGGCGAGATGGAACCTGCTGGCCCAAGTATCAGTATGCTGATCTTCGGTAAACGGAGAGAGGAACGTCTTTGGGCTCGTGGTATGACGCGTTGCTGTGGGGAACGGTGGCCGGATCGGCGCTGGTGATCGGGTCCGCCATTGCGTGGAAATGGCATATCCCGGCGAAGATCGTCTCTTCGGTGATGGCTTTCGGCGCCGGTGTTTTGATTTCCGCCCTGGCCTTTGAGCTGGTGGACGAGGCCGTGGAATCCGGCGGCCTCGCGGCCACCGTCTGGGGTTTCCTCGCCGGCTCGGTGGCGTATGTGGGGGCCAATACCCTGCTGGCCCGGGCCGGTGCCCGGCACCGGAAGCGTTCCGGGGACAAGCACCCCCGCGAGGAGGACAGTCCGGGCAGCGGCGGCGCCATTGCAGTGGGTGCACTGCTGGACGGCATTCCGGAATCCGTAGTGCTGGGTTTGGGGCTGGTAACGGCGTCAGCGGTCAGCCCGGCCATGCTTGCTGCTGTCTTCATTTCCAACGTGCCCGAGGGGCTTTCCAGCACTGCGGGTATGAAGCGTTCCGGGCGCAGCGCCAAGTACGTTTTCGGTGTGTGGGGCGGTATCGCGATCCTGTGCGGACTGGCGTCGTTGCTCGGCTTTGTTGCCCTGCAGGGTGCACCCGTGGAGCTGATCGCCTTCATTACTGCCATTGCCGCCGGAGCCATCCTGGCCATGCTCGCGGACACGATGATTCCCGAGGCTTTCGAAGAGAGCCACGTGCTGACCGGTCTGATTGCTTCCTTCGGGTTCCTGGTCGCCTTTTCCATTCACCGTTTGGGCTGAGTACCGGGGCGGGAGGTGGTGGCGTCAGGGCCAGACGGGCTTTACGTGTCCGGAAGGTCCCGTCCGCGAATCAATGCCAGCCCGAGGTTGTGGCCCGCTTCTGCCATGACTGCGGTGCCGTAGTCCGCAAAGCCGCCCGCTCCCCCGCGGTACAGTTCCAGCGACTTAGCAGCGGATCGACGCAGCGACTGCTCATCGGTAATTCCTGTAAACATGGCTTCCACCCAATCGGCCACGTTCTCCCGCTGCTCATCGTCGTCGGTGAGTGCTGCGTGACGAAGCCCCCTGACTGCCGAAAGAACGCCGTCACGCACTTCTGCCACGGCTTCCTGCCCGGTGGGCGGTGTTCCGTCCTCAGTCCGGTGAGCAGAAGTGAGTTGCCGGACCTCGAAGGAGGCAGCGGCACTTGGGGCCGTCTCGCCGCGAAGCCGTTCCATTCCTTGGACCGCTTCCGATCGGCTGGCGAACTGCGGGCTCCGGCGGATAAAGTCGCCGTTTTCTTCAAAAACCCGGTATTCCCACAACGGGCGCGGATACGAATGCTGGACCAAGGCCCACGGCCCGTCCCCTAGCTCGAAACGGGGGTTTGAATACCTCAAAGATGCTCCTTCTGTATTACCTCACCAGCCGGGACGATCAACCGTCGCCTGCCACCTGCGGGCCGCGGGTGGCGGGTCGCGGGTCGCCCCCATGGCGAGCCTACCCCCGCCGCCAACGTTGCCGGGCAACCGGCGATGTGTGCCTTCCAGCGCGGCCCTCCGGGGAGAAACATGGTCAGTTTTTGGAGGGTAGGTAGCGGTGTCAAAAAGACGGGTATTTGGAGTTTCCTACAAGGTCGTTTTGACCCTCTTTTGGGGCCGGAAATGTCAGTGCCGGATGAAATCCTTGAGGCATGGATCAGCTCGGGAACACCGAACGGATAACCGAAGAAGCAGAGACAAAACACCAGTCGGCTAAAGGCCAGGCTGGTAAGGCGGGTGCCTCCGACTCGGAGCGCACACTCGCAGTTTTCCGGGCTGATTTGCATGTAGCGGTTAACGACGCCGGACAAGTCGGCGGTGGCTTCGACGCCGCGGCCTCCACCACCGCCTATGCCGGCGCTGCCGGAAATCCAGGCGCTGCCGGAGATCCAGGTTTTGACTCCGGTTTTCCGGACGGTTTCAGCGGGGTGCTGGCCCTGCAGAACCTTGAATCCTTTGACGAGCAGGCCACCTGCGATGTTTTGGCCCGCGTGGTCCATCTGGTGCGTTGGACACAGGCACAGGAGGCCCGCCTGATCCACCATATGGAGGAACTCTTCCGGTCCGGTCTCTGCAAGGATGCGGGCCGGGAAGAAGCCGGGCTCGCGTTCAGCCTCGCAGCTTCGGAATGCGCAGCTATTTTGAACGTCCCGCAGACCACCGCGCAGGGAATGATGTTCGAAGCGGACAGGCTCTGCAGCACCCATACCGCCACCCTGGCCGGACTGGAAGCAGGACGGTTCAGCTACGGGCACGCTCAAGTAGTGCTCGACCAGTGCGAGACCATCCCCGCGGCGGAGCTTCCCGGGTTCGAGTCCGAACTGCTGGCCAAAGCAGAAGGCGTAACGAGGAGCCAGTTCTGTGCCAAGGCCCGGCGGCTGCGGGAGAGGAAATATCCCCAAACCATTCCCGAACGGCATCTGACGGCCTTCGATAAGCGGCGCGTCATCCTGGACCGGGACGAAGACGGCATGTCATGGCTGTCCGCCCACTTGCGGGCCGCGGAAGCCCAGCAGATCTACACAGCCTTGAGCACTGCAGCCCGAGGCGAACAGGCCGCCGGTGACTCCCGGACTGCGGACCAGCTGCGCGCCGATGTCCTGGCCCAGCTGCTGATGGGCGGCCTCAGCTCGGCCCCGTCAGGTGCACGAACCGGAGCAGGCGCCGAAGCAGGCGGTGGAGCAGATAGTAGAGCGGGCAGTGGAGCAGGCGGCGGTGCACGATGCGGAGCAGACGGCGGAGCAGGTAGTAGAGCGGGTAGTGGACCTGCCGAGGCCGATCCCGACGCCTCAGCAGTCCTGCCGCGGGCGGAAATCATGGTCCTGATCAACGCCGAAACCCTCTTCGGTGCCAACGAGGAGCCGGCTGAGCTCCACGGCTACGGTCCGATCAGCGCCGAAGAAGCCCGCCGACTGGCCCGCAACGCTGCGGGGTGGACAGGTCTGGCCCAGGATCCGAAGACCGGCGAAATCCTCGGCGTGGGCAAGCGCCGGAAAGTCCCCGCCGGACTGGCCCGCTGGCTACGCGCCCGGGACGGGACCTGCCGGTTCCCCGGTTGCAGGGTCAGCACCGCCGTCACGGAAATTGACCACACCATCGACTGGGCGGCAGGTGGTCCCACCGAGCACGGCAACCTTGAACACCTGTGCCGCCGGCACCACCGGTTCAAGACCCTGGGCTTCTGGAAGGCCTCCCAGCCCACGCCGGGCGTGATCGAGTGGACCTCACCCACGGGGCGGGTTTATCGTACAGAACCCTTCCTGGAATTCGGATCTGCACCCTCAACGCGTGAGTCCGACGACGTGTTGGAACCCGCACCCTTCTGAACGTCTGTGCCCCAGCAGCCGGGCATCAACCTTCGCCTCCCAACCTCAGCTCCCCGATCCCCGCGACCCGACCGGTGCAGCCACCGGCGCCGTGCTCTGCCGCACCACCAGTGACGTGGCCAAATCCAGTCGCAGGTTGTTGGGCCGCTCCCCCTCGAACAACCGCACCGCCATCCGAGCTGCTTCCTCGGCCATCTCGATCAGCGGCTGGTGCACCGTGGTCAGCGCCGGGCTGGACCACTGCGCCACCTGCAGGTCGTCATACCCAACAATGGACAGCTCCTCCGGAACGCTGATGCCCAGCTGCCGGGCGGCGTCGAGCACCCCGAGCGCCTGCAGGTCGCTGCCCGCAAAAATGGCGGTGGGCCGGTCCGGCAGGGAGAGCAGTTCCAAGGCGTGGTCGCGGCCGCCGTCCACATGGAAGTTCCCGTACCGGATCAGCTCCCGGTCCAGGGGCAGGGCTGCAGCATTGAGCGCGGAACTGTAGCCGTCAATCCGGGCCAGGGAACACATCATGTCCTCCGGCCCGGTAATGGCGGCAATGCGCGTGTGCCCCAAATCGATCAGGTGCCGGGTGGCCATCATGCCGCCGGACCAGTTCGCCGAACCCACAGAGGGCACATCCGGTGCCGGGTCACCCGCCGGATCGATGATGACAAAAGGAATGGACCGTGCTTCGAGTTGGCGGCGCGAGTCCTGGGCCAGGTCGGAGAACACCAGCACGACGCCGACCGGCCGGCGGGCAATCACGCCTTCCACCCACTCGGGCGACGGCGCGTGCCGGGTACCGCTTTCGGTCAGGACCACGCTCAGTCCCTTTTCACGGGCCACATTCTCCACCCCGCGGATGATCTCCAGCGCCCACGCACTTTCGAGTTCGTGGAACACCAGCTCGAGCAGCCGCGACTTCGCTCCTCCCTTCCGCCGGTAGCCGTGATCCTCCAGCAGCGCCTCCACTTTCGCCCGGGTGGCCCGCGAAACATCGGACCTGCCGTTCAATACTTTCGAAACTGTGGACAGGGAAACATCGGCTTCCGCAGCCAGATCAGCCAGGGTGACCGGGCTCTGCGGGACGGATGACGGCATGAAGTGCCCTTCGGTGAGGCGATACAAAAACGGAAACCAGTTTATCGAAAAGTGTTGCGCATCACATTACGCCCAACTTATGCTGACCGCGTCAAGTAACTTTCGATCAATATACCGAAACTTTCGGAAGGTGTTCAAAGATGAACAAGCCCTCGCTACGGACCCCGGTCCTGGCCGCAGCCAGTACGCTGGCCCTCGGCCTCACGCTGGCCGGCTGCGGAGGAGGCGGCGAGTCCGCTTCCTCAGACCGTCCCGAGAACGAGGTTCACGTCCTCGTTTACGGAGACGCGAGCAACGACGTCGAAACCGCCATGGTGGACCGCTTCAACGAAACCTCCGATGTAAAGGTTGTCCTGGACACCATCCCCGGCGCCGACTACCAGCAGAAGCTCCAGACGGTGATGAGCACCGACGCCGCACCGGACATCTTCTTCAACTGGGGCGGAGGCAGCATCTCCAACTTCGTGGACGCTGACCTGCTGATGCCGCTGGATGACTTCATCGAAGAGGACCCGCAGCTCAAGGACGCCTTCCTGCCCTCGGTGTTCGACGTCGCCTCGGTGGACGGCACTCCCTACGGCATCCCGATGCGCGGCACCCAGCCGGTCATGCTGTTCAACAACAAGGAAGTCCTCGCCTCTGTGGGCATCACCGAATCCCCGAAGACGTGGGATGACCTGCTCGCCGCCGTCGACAAGCTCAAGGCAGCCGGCAAGACGCCCATTGCCCTGGGCGGAGGCGATGAATGGCCCACCCAGATGTGGTTCTCCTACGTTTATGACCGGGTGGCAGGTCCGGAACTCTTCCAGACCGCACTCGACGGCGACACCAGCGTGTGGGACTCCGAAGAGAGCCGGGAAGCCCTGGGCAAGCTCCGCGACCTGGTGGATTCCGGCGCCTTCGGCACCAACTTCCAGTCCGTGAAGTTCACCGACGGCGGCTCCCCCGCGCTGCTGGCAGGCGGACAGGCCGGCTTCGAACTGATGGGCTCCTGGGAGTACTCCACCATCCGGGACACCAACCCTGACTTCGTGGCCACCAACTTGGGCTGGAGCACGTTCCCCGAGATTGAGGGCGGGAAGGGCGACGCCGCCAACCTGGTGGGCAACACCAACAACTACTATTCCGTCCTCAAGGACACCCGGTACCCGGACACCGTGCGGGACTTCCTGAAACTGATGTACTCGGATGAATTCGTCGAGGCGCAGATGGCCACCGGCAACCTGCCCACCACCACCAGCACCGAGCAGTTCCTGGACCAGGCGACCAACCCGGAGTATGCCCGCTACCAGTTCGAGCTGGTGCAGGACGCCCCGAACTTCCAGCTCTCCTGGGACCAGGCCTATCCGCCGGCTGCCACCCCCACCATCCACAGCGCCGTGGCCGATTTCTTCGCCGGAAGCATCGACGAAGACGGTTTCATTTCGGCCATGCAGTCCCTGAAGAAGTAAACCGGGGCAAAGGCCAGACCATGACCACTCTGCTTCCCCCGCGGCCGCCGGCCGCATCGGACCACCCCGCCAAGGGGCATCCGGTGCGGCCGGGCCGGGCCCGCCTCAACCGTCCCGGCGTGGCATGGACCCTGCCCGCCACCGTGTTTTTCCTGCTCTTCGCCGTGATCCCGCTGATCGCCGTCGTGGTCCTGTCCTTTATGACCTGGACGGGCCTCGGCGATCCGAAGTTTGTCGGCATGGAAAACTGGCAGGAGCTGGCCGGAGATCCGGTAATGCTCAAGAGCCTGTGGCTGAGCCTGCTGTTCATTGTGCTCGGGGTGGCGACCCAAACTCCGGTGAGCATCCTCCTCGGTGTATGGGCGGCCGGGCCGCAACGCAACCGTGCCGTGCTCAGCGCCATCTTCTTCCTGCCGCTGCTGCTGTCCTCGGCAGCCATCTCCGTGCTGTGGCGGGCGCTGCTTGATCCAAACTTCGGCGTCCCGGCGCAGTTCCGCTGGCTGTTCGGAGACGGCAACCTCTTCGGCCACCAGCCCACCGCGATAGGCGTCATCATCTTTGTGGGCATGTGGCAGTTCACCCCCTTCCACACCCTGATCTACCAAGGGGCCGCCAAATCCGTTCCGCCGGTGCTCTACCAGGCCGCGGAAGTGGACGGAGCCGGACGGGCCCGGCAGTTCTTTTCCATCACCCTGCCGCAGCTGCGCAACAGCATCATCACCTCGGTGATCCTCATGGTGGTGGGCGGCCTGACCACCTTCGAAACGGTGCTGATCCTGACCAACGGCGGACCCGGAACAGACACCACCATCACCGCCTTCTACATGTTCGAGGAAGCCTTCCGCCGCTACAACTTCGGCATGGGTTCGGCCATTGCCGTGGTGCTGGTGGTGGTGGCCACCGCCATTTCCCTGGTCATGGTGAAGCTCTCCGGCTACGACAAAATGCGCAGCACCATGGAGGGAGTCTGATGCGTACCCGTCCCAATTACATTGCCGGCGCCGCCGTCACCCTCTGGCTGCTGATCGTGGCCCTGCCGCTGTACGTAATGGTGGCCGCCAGCGTGCAGAGCCGCACCGAATTCAGCGCCAACGGCCCGGTTGCCCTGCCCACCGGTTTCACGCTGGACAACTTCCTGGAGGTGTTCCGCAGCGGCTTCGGCAAGTACTTCCTGAACACCTTTGTGGTCACCGCCGGGGTGGTGGGCATAGTCCTGCTCGTGGTTCCGCCGCTGGCCTACGCCATTGTGCGCAGCCAGTCCCGGTCCACCACGCTGATCTTCAGGTTCTTCCTGCTGGGGCTGGCCATTCCGGTGCAGGCGGTGATTGTGCCGATGTTCTACCTGATCAATTCCGTAGGGCTGTATGACACTCTGCTGGGCATCATCCTGCCCACGGCGGCGTTCGCCCTGCCGATTTGCACCCTGATCCTCTCCGGGACCATGCGGGACATCACCCCCGACCTCTACGAGGCCATGTCCGTGGACGGCGCCTCCACGGCGCGCACGTTCCTGCGCCTGGTGCTGCCGCTGTCCAAGGGCGGACTGTCCACCATCGCCGTGTTCGCCGCCCTGCAGGGCTGGAACGGGTTCCTCCTGCCCCTGATCCTTACCCAGTCCGACTCCACCAAGGTGGTCACCCTGGGCCTGTTCAACTTCCAAACCCAGTACGGCATCAACGTGCCGGGCATCCTCGCCGCAGTGATGCTCTCCATGATTCCGGTGCTGCTGGTGTACCTCTTTGCGCGTCGCGCGCTGGTCCAGGGCCTTATGGGCGTGGGCGGAAAGTAGACATGACAGATACAACAGTTGATTACCTGCCCTGGCGTGACACCTCCCGGACCGCCCGCGAGCGCGCCGCCCTGCTGGCAGCACAGATGACCAGGCAGGAAAAAGTGGCCCAGCTCTTTGGCGTCTGGGTGGGTGCCTCCAGCGAGGGCGGCCAGGTTGCCCCGCACCAGCACGACATGAAGGAACCGGTCCCCCTGGAGAACCTGCTCCCTTCCGGGCTGGGCCAGCTCACCCGCCCCTTCGGTACGCACCCGGTGGATGCCGGGATGGGTGCCCTTTCCCTGATGCGCACCCAGCAGCGGATCGCCGGAGCCAACCGGTTCGGCATCCCTGCCATGGCGCATGAGGAGTGCCTGGCCGGATTCGCGGCCTGGGGCGCTACGGCCTACCCGGTTCCGCTGTCCTGGGGCGCCACCTTCAACCCTGAGCTGATTGCCCGGGTGGGCGCAGCCATCGGCGCGGACATGCGTTCCGTCGGGGTGCACCAGGGGTTGGCTCCGGTGCTCGACGTCGTCCGCGACGCACGCTGGGGACGGGTAGAGGAGACCATCGGCGAGGACCCGTACCTCGTGGGGAGCATCGCCTCCGCCTACATCCGCGGCCTGGAAGGTGCAGGCGTGGTGGCCACGCTGAAACACTTTGTGGGCTACTCGGCTTCCAAGGCCGGCCGCAACCTGGCGCCCGTCTCGGTAGGTGTCCGCGAGCGCGCCGACGTGCTGCTGCCGCCTTTTGAAATGGCGGTCCGGGAATCCGGTGTCCGTTCGGTGATGCACGCCTATACCGACGTCGACGGCGTCCCCTCCGCTGCGGACCGGGACCTGCTCACCGGCCTGCTGCGCGAGACCTGGGGATTTGAAGGCACCGTGGTGGCCGACTACTTCGGAGTGGGTTTCCTTAAAGAGCTGCACCGGGTGGCCGGCACCATGGGTGAGGCCGCCGCGGCGGCACTGACCGCAGGGGTCGACGTCGAACTGCCCACCGTGGACGCCTTCGGCGAGCCGCTGCTGGCGGAACTGGAGGCCGGCCGGCTGGACGAGTCCGTGATCGATACCGCGGTGCAGCGGGTGCTGGAGCAGAAGATCCAGCTCGGGCTGCTGGACGCGGACTGGTCACCGGTTCCGCCCGCCCTGGCCGGCATACCCGGGCTGGGCCTGGACGGCGGCCCGGTGGACAGCGCCCCGGACGGCGCCCCAGCGGTCAGCGTAGCCGGATCCGTAAACCTGGACGGACCGGAAAACCGTGCCCTGGCCGCCGAAGTGGCCGAACAGGCCCTGGTCCTGACCGCCAACAACGGCATTCTGCCGCTGGCAGCACCGGGACGGATCGCCGTCGTCGGGCCCAATGGAGATAATCCGATGGCGTTCCTGGGCTGCTACTCCTTCCCCGCACATGTGGGGGTGCAGCATCCGGAGGTGGCCGCCGGCATCGAACTGCCCACGGTGGCCGCCGCACTGCGCACCGATTTCCCGGACAGCATGATCACCGTCGCCGAAGGCTGCAGCGTGGACGGACGCGCCACGGACGGATTCGACGCCGCCGTGGCCGCGGCCGGGGATGCGGACGTGGTGGTGGCGGTGCTGGGCGACCGGTCCGGCCTGTTTGGCCGCGGTACCAGCGGCGAGGGGTGCGACACGGAATCGCTGGTGCTGCCCGGGGTGCAGCAGCAGCTGCTCGAGGCCCTGCTCGACACCGGCACCCCCGTGGTCTTGGTGCTGCTCACCGGACGGCCCTACGCCCTGGGCCGGGCGGCCACCGAGGCGGCGGCCATTGTGCAGGCCTTCTTCCCCGGAGAAGAGGGCGGACCGGCCGTGGCAGGCGTGCTCAGCGGACGGATTAATCCCAGCGGACGGCTGCCGGTCAGTGTGCCTGCCTCCCCCGGCGCGCAGCCCTCCACCTATCTGGCCGCTCCCCTGGCCCGGTCCAGCGACGTGTCGAGCATCGACCCCACCCCTGCTTTCCCGTTCGGGCACGGGATCGGGTACAGCACCTTCGCCTGGTCCGATGCTGCACTGGACGGTCCTGCGGAGTTCGGCGTCGACGGCGAAACAGCGGTCTCCGTGACCGTCACCAATACCTCCGGGCGCGACGGTACGGAGATAGTCCAGCTGTACCTGCACGATCCGGTGGCCTCGGTGGTCCGCCCGGAGCACCGGCTGACGGGGTTCGCCCGGGTGCCGCTGGCCGCCGGGGCTTCCGCGCGGGTGAGCTTTGCCGTGCCGGCGGACGTTGCGTCCTTCACCGGCCGGAACGGGGTGCGGATTGTGGAACCCGGTGAATTGGAGTTGCGGCTGGGCGCCTCCAGCACTGATATCCGTGCAACGGCCGGTGTTACCCTGACCGGTATCGTGCGGGAGGTGGACCACACCAGGCGGCTGCATTGCCCGGCGGAGGTAAGCCCGCTGGACTGAGCAGCATGGATTGAGCCGCATGGATTGAGCAGCACCGGTCCGCACCGCCTGCAAACCTACGACACCCGGGAGCCGCATGTATTACGATCTGCCGGCCGAAGAACTTGCCACCTACCGCGGCAGCACCAGCGCTCCGGAGGACCTGGACCGGTTCTGGGCGGACACCCTGGACCAGGCGCAGGCACACCCCTTGGCAGTGGAGGTCACCCCCTTCCCCAGCGGATTGCGGACGGTTGAGGTCTACGACGTGGTGTTCCCGGGCTTCGCCGGTGACCCGATCCGGGCCTGGCTGCGGCTGCCCGCCCGGAGCATCCGCGGCGACGGCCCGCTGCCGGGCGTGGTGCAGTTTGTGGGCTACGGCGGCGGCCGGGGCGACGCACACGAGAGCCTGTTCTGGGCTTCGGCCGGCTTCGCGCACCTGCAGATGGACACCCGCGGGCAGGGTGCCGGCTGGAGCACGGGCACGACGCCGGATGCCGCCGGCAGTGCCGGTCCCCAGGTTCCGGGGGTGATGACCCGCGGGGTGCTCGATCCGCAGACGTATTACTACCGCCGGCTGATCACCGATGCCGTCCGGGCGGTGGAGGCCATGCGTTCACTTGCGGGCAGGGGTCTGGCGCCGGTGGATCCGGATCGGGTGGCGGTGCTGGGGATGAGCCAGGGCGGCGGGCTGGCTCTGGCGGCTGCCGCCCTGGACCCGGAGGTGGCCGCCGTCGTCGCCCTGGTCCCGTTCCTTTCGGACTTTCCGCGGGCGCTGACCGTTACCGATGCCTACCCGTACCGGGAAATCACCGATTTCCTGTCCATGCAGCGCGGGACGGCGCAGCAGGTGATGCAGACGCTGCGCTATTTCGACGTCGTGAACCTGGTGCCGCGCGCCTCCGCACCGGCGCTGTTCGCGGTGGGCCTGATGGATACCACCACTCCCCCGTCCACGGTGTACGCCGCCTACAACACCTATGCCGGCCCAAAGGAACTCTCTGTCTGGCCCTTCAACCAGCATGAGGCCGGGGGCAGTCAGGATGAGCTCGCCGCGCTGGCGTTCCTGCGCAAGCAGTTCGGGGAGGGCTAGCTCTCCGCACCGGCGTTGTTCCCGGCGGGATTGTCAGCGGTGAAGAGCTGGCAGGTCTTGTTGTAGTACCGGTCGGTGGTGCCCTGCGCCTGGAGCCCGATTTTCCCGCAGACCCGCATCGACGCCGTGTTGGCGGGATTGGTTACTGCCACAATGCGGGGAAGGCCGGCGTCGAACCCATGCTGCAGAAGGGCGGCTGCAGCCTCCGGCGCATAGCCCCGCCCCCAGAAGTCCGGGTGGAAGTGCCAGCCGATTTCAATGTCGCCCGACTCTTGCGGTTCCGGGCCCGACGCCGGAATGGGCTTGAGCAGGAGCGTGCCGGTGAGCTGCCCGGCGACGTTGTCCTCCGCCGCCTTCTCCTGCACGGCCCAAATGCCGCAGGTTCCGTCGTCCCGGCGGGCCCACGCCTCGATGAGCGCAACTGCCTCGGTCCGGTCCTTCATCAGCTTCGGGGGGTGGCCGCTGATATAGCGCTGCACGTCCATCCGGGAGTACAGGTCGAGGACAAAGTCGGCGTCGTCGGCGGTGAACGGGCGCAGGGTCAGCCGGTCGGTCTCGAGGGCGCGCATTCGGGCAGTCTATGGTCGCTGCGGATGCACGGCAAGGCTGGCGCCGGCGTCGGCTGAAAGAAGAGGTCAGGGACTCGAGTGCAACCGCCGCTGAAAGGAGCTGGCCGTAATCATGACGCTGTCGGGATGCCGGTGCGCCACGCTGACATGCCCCGGGGTGTCCCTGTACTCCAGCACGCGCACACGCTCGTTTTCAAACACCACGGCGTAGTGGTCTGGATTGGACTCCACTGGATCCTGGGCCATAGGCACAATGCTAGAGCCGTGCCCACCCCCGCAACAGGGGCTGCGGGTCAGGCCGCAGCGATGCCGAAGCCCAGCCGGTGCTCCTCCCCCGGAGCCAGCACAATCAGGCCCTCCCCGGAATTGAAGGCATCCGGCGGGCAGGTCATCGGTTCAACGGCCGCACCCCGGCGGCCCATCTGCTCCCCGGAGTAAACCTGGAGCCAGGGCGCGTCCTTGCCGTTGGCGGACAGCACCGACCCGATCCCGGTTTCGGGATCCGTCAGGCGGACCTGCCATTCGCCGTCGGGCAGGCCCGCATACGCGTGGTCCGCAGTGCGGGCGCCGATGGGTTCCGCAGCCGTAAAGGCCAGCGCGGTGCCTTTCACGTCCTGCAGCTCGGACAGGTCCAGGGGCCGGCCGGACTGTTCCAGGGTGCCGAGCACCTGCGCGGCAGGCACCTCCAGCACACACCGGTCCACCGGCACCAAATCCGCGGTGAGGTACGGATGTGCGGAGACACCGTACGGCGCAGCCGAAGTCCCGGCATTGCGGGCGGCCAGTTCCACGCTCAGCCCGGCGCCGGCGTCGAGCGCGTACACCGCTTCGAGTTCCAGGGTGAAGGGATAGCCCGGCTGGCCCATCAGCCGGTGCCGCAGCACCACGCGGTCGGCAGCGGCCTCAGCTACCTGCCATTCGTCCCAGCACACCAGCCCGTGCAGGGCCATTCCGGTTTCAGGTTCGTTGACGGGCACCTGGTAGTCGGAGCCCTCAAAGGAGTAGCGTCCGCCAACGATTCGGTTGGGCCAGGGCATAAGCACCTTGCCGGTGTAGGCGTGCGGCACGGTGTCCTCGGGCAGCGGCAACACCAGATGCCGGCCGTCCCGGGTCAGCGCGGCCAGTGTGGCGCCAACCGGGTAGATGGTGGCGCGGTAGGAACCGGCCGCCAGCTCGATGGGGCTGCCGTTGGGACCTGTGCCGTGGAAACCGGTGTTCGTCATGGGCACGAGCCTACCGCGTGGCCGGAAGCGTAGGAGTGACAGCGGCCTGCCGGTAGCGGGCCAACACTTCCGGCGCCGGATCGGCCGCCACCACGGTGGACGTGCCGTCGTTCCAGGCCGGCCAGTCCCCGGTGAGGACCGCGGCCGCCTGCCGCGCGGCGCCGTCGGCCACGTATTCCCCCGGCCGGGGCACGGTGACGGGCAGGCCAAACACCGCGGCGATGGACTGCTGCACCGCCTCGGACCGGGCGGCTCCGCCCACCAGGATCACCCGCTGCGCATCCACGCCGGTGTCCTTCAGCGCGGCGAACCCGTCCGCCAGCGAACAGCCAATGCCCTCGACTGCGGCGCGGGCCAGGTTCGCGGGAGTGAAATTGGCCAGCGTTACCCCGTGCAGGGAACCGGTCGCATCCGGCAGGTTGGGTGTCCGCTCGCCCTCGAAGTACGGCACCAGCACCAGGCCCTGCGCTCCGGCGGGAGCGGAGAGGGCCAGACGGGTCAGTTCATGCAAGTCGACGCCGAGCATCGCCGCGGTGGCATCCAGCACCCGGGAGGCGTTCAGCGTGCAGGCCAGCGGCAGGTAGTGCCCGGTGGCGTCAGCGAATCCGGCCACCAGGCCGGTGGCGTCCGACGTCGGCGCGTCGGCGACGGCGAACACAGTACCGGAAGTGCCGATGGAGACCACTACGTCCCCCACCCCGGCGGCAACGCCCAGCCCGGCGGCCGCGTTGTCCCCCGCGCCGGGCCCGATCAGGGCTCCGGACGGCGTGCGCCCGGCAGCTTCCAGCGGCCCGAGCAAACGCGGCAGCAGCGGCACATGGCCCAGGACCTGCTTCAGGACCTCCGGCAGGTACTCGCCGTTCGCCGGGGACCAGTAACCGGTGCCGGAGGCGTCGGACCGGTCGGTGGTGAGGGCGGCCAGGCCCTCGGCGCCGCTGCCCGGCCCGTATCCGGCCAGCCGCCAGCTCAGCCAGTCGTGCGGCAGGCACACCGCGGCGGTGCGGGCGGCGTTGTCCGGTTCGTTCTCCGCCAGCCAGCGCAGTTTCGCGGCGGTAAAGGCGGCCACAGGAACCGATCCGGTGCTGTCCGCCCAGTAGCGCGCGCCGTCCGGGCCGGCGTCGGCCACCATTTGTTCAGCCGCTCCCGCAGAACGGACGTCGTTCCAGAGCAGGGCCGGGCGGACCACGGCCCCGGTCTCGTCCAGGCAGACCATGCCGTGCTGCTGCCCGCCCACGGACACCGCGGCCACGTCCGCCAGACCTCCGGCAGCGGCAAGCGCCTCCTGCAGAGCGGTCCACCATGCTTCGGGGTCCACCTCGGTGCCGGCGGGATGGCGTGCAGTGCCCTCGCGCAGCAGGGCGCCGCTCTGCGCATCGCGGATGACTACCTTGCAGGACTGGGTGGAGCTGTCGACTCCGGCGACGAGGGGCATGCCCGGCCTTTCAACAGGTGCTGCCGCCGGCTCCCCCCAGAGGGCCGGCGGCAGCACGGATGGACGTACTGTTCCGTGTGTGTTTCCGGTTTGGCCCGAAAGCCTAGCGGGCACCCATCAGGTGTTCCAGTGCCAACTGGTTCAGCTTCACGAACCCGAAGTCGCGCTCCGCAGCCGCGGCGGCGTCGAAGTCCTCGAAAGCGGAGGCATCCTGCAGCAGGTCCGTGACGGTTTCCCCGGCGGCCAGCGTGGGCTGCGCCAGTTCACCGATCCCGGCGTACTGCAGGGCTTCCTGCACCTCGGGGTCGGCCCGGAAAGCGGTGGCGCGTTCCTTGAGCAGCAGGTACATGTCCATGTTGGCCTTGGCCGATTCCCACACTCCGGGGTACCCCTCGGTGCGCGAGGGCTTGTAGTCGAAGTGGCGCGGGCCCTCGTAGCGCGGGCCGCCGTTGGGGAACCCGTTTTCCAGCAGGTCCACCGTGAAGAAGGCGCTGGTGAGGTCGCCGTGGCCGAAGACCAGGTCCTGGTCGAACTTGATGGACTTCTGCCCGTTGAGGTCAATGTGGAACAGCTTGCCGGACCACAGGGCCTGGGCGATGCCGTGGGTGAAGTTCAGCCCGGCCATCTGCTCGTGCCCCGTCTCCGGGTTCAGGCCAACAATGTCGCCGTTCTCCAGCTGGGCAATGAACGCCAGCGCGTGGCCGATGGTCGGCAGGAAAATGTCGCCGCGCGGTTCGTTGGGCTTGGGCTCAATGGCCAGGCGCAGGCCGTAGCCCTTTTCCTTCACGTAGCCAGCTACCGTGTCCACGCCTTCCTTCATCCGCTCAAACGCCGCGGCGAAGTCCTTGGACCCGTCGTATTCGCTGCCTTCCCGGCCGCCCCACATCACGAAGGTCTCCGCACCGAGTTCGGCGGCCAGGTCAATGTTGCGCAGCACCTTGCGCAGCGCGAAGCGGCGCACGGACCGGTCATTGGAGGTGAAGCCGCCGTCCTTGAAGACCGGATGGGTGAACAGGTTGGTGGTCACCATGGGCGCCTTTAGGCCGGTTTCGGCCAGGGCGTTGGTGAAGTTCTTCAGGATCAGGTCCCGTTCCTGCGCAGAGGCATCGAACGGCACCAGGTCATTGTCGTGGAAGGTCACCCCGTAGGCGCCCAGTTCGGCGAGCTTATGCATGCCTTCGATGGGATCCAGGTTGGCGCGGGTGGGAGTGCCGAAGGGGTCCGTTCCGGTCCAGCCGATGGTCCACAGGCCGAAGGTAAAACGGTCAGAAGGCGATGGCGTCATTGTCACGTTAGCTCCAGGTCGCAAGAATTAGTTGGTAGCCACAACATATTCCGGCGAAGCGGGGGTGTCAACGGTTTCAGCGGGTACGCTGAAAGCGGCAGCCGGGCCCCAGCAGGGGCTGGCAGGCTGGTACACGGGCAGCTTCACGGGCAGTTTCACGGGCAGGGGGATCGGCGGCATGGCCGGCAGGAACAGCAAGACCACGGGCAGTGCGCAGCCGGCACCGGCCGGAGGCGGGACCGACAGCCTGCGGGCAACTAACCTGTCCCGGGTGCTGACCCTGCTGCACCGGCACGGACCGCTGTCCCGGGCCGAGCTAACCCGCCGGACCGGTTTCAACCGCTCCACCGTGGGCGCCTTGGCCGGGGAACTGGCCGCCATGGGTTTGGCGTATGAAACCAATCCGCCCGCCGGACGGGTGGGGCGGCCCAGCCCCCTGGTGCACCCCAATGAGCAGGTGGCAGCCGTGGCGGTCCATCCCGACGTCGACGCCGTCACCGTGGGGTTGGTGGGCCTTGGCGGGCGCGTGCACCGGCGAATCCGCTGCGAAACACCCGCCGCCCCCGGCGTCCCGGACACTGTGGAGCTCACCCGTGCCGCCCTTGCCGCAATGTCCGGCGAGCTGGAAACCCTGGACCGGATTGTGGGGGTGGGCGTAGCCGTTCCCGGGCTCACCCGCACCACCGACGGCCTGGTGCTGCTGGCTCCGCACCTGGGCTGGCGGAACGAACCGCTGGCCGCACCGCTGGCGGAAGCCCTGGACCTGCCGGTCTTCGCCGGCAACGACGCCACGCTGGCCTCCGTGGCCGAAAGCCTATTCGGCGCCGCCGTCGACGCCGGTAACGCCGTGTACCTCAACGGCAGCGCCAGCGGCATCGGCGGCGGAATCATCGCGGCCGGCGAACCCCTGCGCGGAGCCGACGGATACGCCGGCGAACTGGGCCACACCATGGTCCGCAGCAACGGGGCACTGTGCCACTGCGGCCGGCGCGGCTGCCTGGAAACGGAAGTGAACCTGCCCCGCCTGCTGGCGGCGCTGGGTCTGGAACGCGCGGACCAGGACACGTTGGATGCCGCCATGGCCGAACCCCGTTCCGCCGCAGTCCGGGCCGAAGCGGACCGGCAGCTGGACCACCTCGCCGTGGCGCTGACCAACTTCGTGAACATCTTCAACCCGGAGACCATAGTGCTCGGCGGTTTCCTGGGCACGCTGTTTGCCTGCAACCCGGAGCGGCTGCAGGGCTCCGTGGCCGGCGACGCCATCGCCGGCCTGGGCGGGCGGGTGCAGCTGCGCCGAGCGGCCCTGCGCTCGGAGCTGCTGCTGGTGGGCGCCGCAGAGCTGGTGTTCGCACCACTGTTGGCCGCGCCGTCGGCGGACCCGGCGAACGGCGCCGCCGCGCTCTCCGACGTCGAGGCTAGCTGAACCGTTCCGCAGGCACCGAAAGGGCCGCTGGGCGGCCTTTGCTGCCGCCGCGGCCGGCGCCGGCCATTCGGTGGTGGCTCCGTAGCTGCCCCGGGTAACGGAGCGATGGTGCGGTTAGCCCGCGGCAGCTACGAGTTCTATTTCCACCTGCGCGCCTTTGGGCAGTGCGGCTACCGCGTAAGCGGCGCGCGCCGGCAGCACCTCCCCGTGAAAGAACCGCGAGTAGACCTCATTGACGGCCGCGAAGTCATTGATGTCGGCAAGCAGGACGGTGGTCTTCACGACCTTGTCCAGGCTTGTCCCGGCGGCGCCAAGGATCGCCTCGATGTTTCGCAGGGATTGCTCGGCCTGCTCCGCGGCCGTGCTGCCGGTCAGCTCACCGGTGACCGGGTCAAGAGGCAGCTGCCCGCTGACAAACACCAGTCCGCCGGCACGGACTGCCTGCGAGTATGGTCCGATGGCCGCCGGGGCCGCCGACGTCGAAACGGCCGTCAGCGTGGACAGCGGCGCCTGTGTATCCGTCATGATGTGCCTTTCAAAATGGTTGCAGCTGTGTCAACGGCCGCTTCCGTAGTGGTGGCGTGCACCGACAGCCGGATGCGGGTACTGCCGTGCAGCGTCGCGGTGATGCCTGCTTCCGCGAGCCGTTCATGCATCGCCGGGGCGCTGCCGTCGCTGAATTCTGCTACCACAATGCCCGCGCGGTCCTCCCGGGCACGCGGCGAGGCAACGGAGACGCGGGCCTCGTCGAGCCGATCAATGAAGTAGTCCATGCGCTCCGCAATGGCTGCTTCGATGGCTTCGACTCCGGCGGACTCGGCCAGTTCAAGGGCGGCAGACAGGGCGCCCGATGCGAACGGTGAACCGTTGGTGACCGAGAGTCTGGCAGCACCGTCCAGCGGCGGGTGCTGCACACCGTCATAATTGGTGGGCTGGTTGACTGCGGTCCAGCCTCCAAGCGTGTTGCCGAGCCGTTCCAATGCGCGATCGGACAAAGCCATGAACCCACAGCCCCAACCTGCCCGCATCCATTTCTGGCCGCCCGCCACCAGCACATCGGCAGCGTCCCAGGGCAACTCAATGGCGCCGAATCCCTGGATTCCATCCACCACCAGCAAACGGTCGCCCACGGCCTCCCGGATGCCGGCAAGGTCCGCCCGGTATCCGGTCCGGAAGTCGACAGCGCTCACGGAAACCGCGACGGTCGACTCGGTAAGGGCCGCACGTACGCGCTCGGGGGTCACCGGCGCCAGGGGGCATCCGTTCTCCGGCAGCGTGCGTACCTGGAGCAGCCCGGCGTCGCGTGCCCGCCACCAGGGATAGAGGTTGGCGGGGAATTCCGCCGAGGACACCAGCACCTCGCCGCCCGACACCCCGAAGGCCGCCTGAAACAGTCCGTGCGAGGTGCTCGGCACCAGCCCCACATTCTGCGGGGCGAAGCCGGACAGGCGTGCTGCCGCGCCGGTGGCCCGCCTGTCCATGGCATGCAGGTACTGCCCCGAGTCCGCCCCGCTGTGCGCGAGCTCCAGTAGCCGAGCGGTTTCCGAGACCACCGGGGATGACGGCGGTCCGTAACTGGCGAAGTTAAGGTATCCCTCGGGAGCGCCGAAGGCCCCAACATAGGCAGCGGGAATGGCCGTCATGCCAGGACCCGCTGCAGGAACTGCTGGGTCCGCGCTTCACGCGGCGTTTCCAGCACCTGCGAGACCGGGCCCTGCTCGACAATCGCGCCGTCGGCCATAAAGACCACCCGGTCGGCAACCTGGCGGGCAAAGCCGATTTCATGCGTGACCACCAGCATGGTCATACCGTCGCGGGCCAGATCCGTCATCACGGTCAGGACCTCCCCCACCAGCTCCGGATCGAGCGCGGAGGTCGGCTCATCAAAGAGCAGGAATAAGGGTTTCATGGCCACGGCCCGCGCAATGGCAACACGTTGGCGCTGGCCGCCGGAGAGCTGGCCCGGGTATTGGTCAGCCTTTTCCGCGAGTCCCATCCGTTCCAGGATGACGGTTGCTTCCGCCCGTGCCTGCCGAGCGGGCCGTTTCTGGACCCGGACAGGCCCTTCAATGACATTGCCCAGGACTGTCAGGTGAGGAAAAAGGTTGAAGTGCTGGAACACCATCCCCGTTTTTGCCCGCTGTCCGGAGAGGCGGCGCTCGGACAGTTCGTGGAGCCTGCCTCCGCGCAGCTCGAAACCCATTGGTTCCCCGCCCACCCAGACCTCGCCGGCATCGGGAACTTCCAGCCGGTTCAGGGCACGCAGGAAGGTTGACTTCCCGGCACCCGAGGGGCCGATGATGCAGACCACCTCACCCGGATACACCTGCAGCGAGACATCCTTCAGGACCTCGTGGTGCCCGTAGGACTTGGAAATGGAGCGCGCGTTGAGCACCGGCGCGGTCGAAACGTCCGGTGTCGCTGCAGCACTGTTCGTAGTGTTGTCGATCAAGGGGTGCTCCTGACAAGGGGTGCGCGGCCAACTTCGGCCGCGATCTTACGGCGCAGCAGGGCGGCTTTCGGCCTGCCGCCCGGGCTTCGGTCCTGCCGGTCGAAGGCACGTTCCAGGTAGAACTGTCCAACGCTGGCCACACTGACCACGACCATGTACCAAATGGCTGCGGCGATGAGTGTCTCCATGACCTGCAGGTTGAAGGAAGAGATGTTATTGGCTGCCTTGATGAGTTCCATGTAGCCGATGACGGAAGCCATGGCCGTGCCCTTGAGCATGTTGATGAAGTCATTGCCCGTGGGCGGAATGATGACCCGCATGGCCTGCGGCAGGACAATCCGGCTCATCCGCTGCGCCGGGGTCTCACCGATGGACTGAGCCGCCTCGATCTGGCCGCGGTCCACGCTCTTCAGCCCGGCACGGACAATCTCGGCCATATACGCACTCTCGTTGAGGGCCAGGCCTAGGAACGCCGCCACGAAGGTGGTCATGAGTGAATTGGTGCTCACATCCACGAGGGTCACGTCGGTGAACGGAATACCGATGGTTAGCCGCGGGAAGATCAGCGCGAGGTTGTACCAAAGCAGGATCTGCAGCAGAACGGGCAGGCCCCTGAAAAGCCAGGTGTAGCCGGCAGCGAAGGCAGAGGCCACCGGCATCTTGGAGATGCGCATCAGTGCGATCACCACGCCGATGACAATGGCCGAAACCTGGGCGACCACGGCCAGCACAATTGTGTTGACGAGCCCTTCCAGGATGACGGGCGATACCAGGTACGCGGGAATTGACCCGTAATCGATGTCGCCCTGCGCGGCAGCGCCGGCCAGGAGGACCAGCGCGGCCACGATCACCACGGCACTGACCCACCGGCCCCAGCGCTTCAGGTGTACCTGAGGCAGCAGCTCACCGTCAGCGGGTTGCACCACGGTGGTGTTGCTCATGGTTATTTGCCGCCGTTGACTGCGGCGGCGTCCACGGCGCCGTCGTCAACGCCCCAGGCGGCGAGGATGTCGGCGTAGGTGCCGTCTTCAATCAGGGCATCCAGCGCTCCTGCGAGGGCATCACGCAGTTCAGGGTTGTCCTTGTTCACTCCGATGCCGTACGGGGCACCGTCAATGACGTCGCCGGGAACAACTTCGAAGGCCTCGCCGTCCTTGGTCGTCTTCGAGATGTAGACGGCACTGGGCAGATCGTTGACGATGGCGTCAATGCGGCCGGTCCTCAGCTGCGTCTGGTTCTGGCTGTCACTGTCCGTTACGGAGATCTCGAGTGCTTTCTTTCCGTCCGCAACGCACTTGTCGCTGGTCGACTGCGCGAAGTCCTGCTGGCTGGTACCGGTCACGACGGCGATCTTCTTCCCGCACAGCGCATCGGGCCCGTCGATCCCTGCCGGGTTGCCCTTCTGGACCATGATCGTGATGCCGGAGGTCAGGTAGTCCACAAAGTCGATGGCTTGCTGGCGCTCCGCAGTGTCATTCATGGCAGCGATGGTGGCTTCCACCCGGCCGGACTGCAGGCTGGTGATCAGCGCCTGGAAGTCGAGGTTCTCGTACTTGACGTCGAGGCCAAGCTTCTTCGCCATGGCGGTGATCAGGTCATGGTCGTTGCCCACCACCGTGGAACCATCAGCAGCGTAGAAGTTGTTGGGTGCGGACTGGACGTAGGAGCCCACGGTGAGGACGCCATCGTCGGCAATCCCGGCCGGCAGGGCCGCTGCGAGGCTCTCATCCACAGTGACGGAGTCCAGGATCGCGGCCGTGTCCGGGATGACGGAGGCGGAGCCCGCGGCAGGATCGGCACTTTCGCCGCCTGCGGTGTCGGAGCCGCTGTCACCGCAGCCGGTGAGGAGCATGGCAAGGACAAGCCCGCTGGCAGCGGCACCCAGAGCTGTACGTGAGGAATTTCGAGGCATGGTGGTCAGCCCTTTCTGAGCAGGAGTCGTCCTCGAAAACTAATCCACAAATCTCACCATGACAATAGTTTCTCATCATGCAATTAATTTATTTACGCGACTGAAACACGGTTTCCGGTAGTAGGGTGGCTTCATTGCGCAGCGGGCACGGCCCGTGGGTACGCCGGCAGATTTCTCGAAAGGACGGGCCATTGCAGGAACCGATGCGAGCAACCCAGGTCGATTTGGCCCGGGAACTCCGCCCGGAGTTTGCCCCGTACCTGGGGATGATGGACTTCCTTGGCGCCCTGCTGGGACCCCGCAGCGAAATTGTGCTGCACGACACCACCGACCTCAACCGTTCCGTGGTCGCACTGACCAACGGATACGTCAGCGGACGCGCCCTCGGCGCCCCGGCCACCGATCTGGTCCTGAAAGTGCTCCGCAACGGCGAGCACCATGACACCGATTACTTCGCCAACTACCTCGCCGAGTCGGCCGCGGGCGGACGGTTCCGATCCTCCACCTTTTTTATCCGCGACAGTGAAGCGGCAGTGATCGGCCTGCTCTGCATAAACATTGACGACACAGCCCTCGTGGCTGCCCGCGATGCCCTGGACGCGCTGACCGCCACCGGAAGCATCCGCAAAGAGGCCGCCACCGCTCCGAACTCGACGCCTTCTCCCTACCCCCCTGCACCTATTGGTGCCGTAGCTGAACGCCTGAGTACGAGTGTTGAGGACCTCACCCTCGACAGCGTGTCGCGTCACGTTGCATCCCAGAATGTTCCGCCGCTTCGAATGACGTCGGACGAGAAGATGGCCATCGTGCGGGACCTCGACGAAGCCGGCACCTTCCTGCTCAAGGGCTCAGTAGCCAAGGCAGCTTCCGCCCTGCACGTCTCCGAACCCACGGTCTACCGCTACCTCAAGCAGGTCCGGCAGGAGGCCTGACCGCCGGCCCCTTCCCGCGGCCGGCGGTCCGGGCTCGGTGCCTCAGGGCACCAGCGTCGCGTACACCACGTAGTTGTCGTCGAATTCGCCGCTGGCTGCGTCAAATCCGTCGCAGGTGATCAGCCTCAGCTCCGCCGCCTCGGTGTTGCCGTACACCTCCAGGGTCGGAAAGTCCGCCTTCCCGTACTGCTCTCCGCGGTCCACGGTGAAAACCGCCGTGGAACCGTCCTCGCGGGCAACGTTGATGCGGTCCCCCGGGCGGAGGTCGCGCAGGCCGGCAAAGACGCCCGGGCCGCCGCCGGTGGCATTAACGTGTCCCAGCAGGACTGCCGGGCCGCGGTCGCCGGGCGCCGGCGAGCCTGTGTACCAACCCGCCGGTGAGCCCGGTGGTTCCGGGGGAACCTCAAGTGTGCCGTCATCGCGCAGCCCCAATGGCAGCAGCTGCGAGTTTGTTCCGATGGCCGGAATGGACAAGGAAACAGGGGCGGCAGCCGCAGGCTGCGCAGCGGGCGGGGCCGCCGTCGCAGTGGGCGGGGCCGCCGACCCAGCAGGCGGGGACACCGCCGGCGCAGCTGATTCAGGCGCCGGTGCCGGAAGGGCCGTGGACGCCGTGGACGCAGCCGGACTCCCGCCCTCCGGCATGGTGTTTCCCGCACAGCCGCCCAGCAGGAGGAGGGCGGCCGCCGCGCCGGTCAGCACGCGGCGGCCGTGTGCAGATACCTTCATGGCATCCGCTAGGCGCGCGCGCGGCGGCGGAGAACAGCTACCGCTGCACCGGCCAGCGCCAGGAAGCCAAATCCGGCGCCGGCGACGGCGGTGCCGGCAGCACCGTTGTCACTCTCCACTCCGGTATCAGCACCGCCGGCGGGCATGTCGGCCATCTGCGAGCCGACCAGCGTGCCGCAGGCGGCGGGCAGGGTTGCCGCTGCGGGCAGGGACGGGTCCAGGTCGGACATCTTCGCGGCCGCGGCCTCAGGCATCCGTGACGGGTCCACACCGTGCACCACAACCACCGCACTGCCGTCCTTGAGCGAGGCGGCCGTCTCCGGACTCAGTTCCAGGGTCCGCTCGTAGGTGTAGGCGGATCCGCCCGGGAAGCGTTCCACAGCCAGGGCGGAATCGGGGCTGCTGTCGCCCTCAGTAGTCAGCGAGGTACCGATGTGTCCGTAGAACGGGTGGCCTTCGGTGGTGTTCACCACGCCGTCGCCGTCTGTATCGGCGTCCGGCCCGGGGCAAACACCCTGGGCTGCGATGTGGATGTGCTGGGCATGCGGGAAGGGTCCGTCCATAAAGGTCTCGGCAGCACCGGACACGTTGACGGTGACCTTGGCTTCGGTTCCGTGGACCTCCACCATGGCTTGTCCCGTGGTGCCGGAATTGTTCATCGTGTTCAGTGTGGACTGGCTGGACCAGGAGTCCTCACCGTGGGCCATCGCCGGACCGGTGGACAGCGCCACGGCGCCCAGGGCCAGGGTAGGAACAGCAAGCAGACGCATCTTCTTATTCATGATCGTGTCCTTCGTGAGGTCGGGTGTGTGTAACAGCACAGGTTCGGAGCCGAGCCGCGAGCGGATGGGTCGCGGGAAGAAAAACCTGCAGAAGCTTCCCGGACCGCCCGTTCCCGCCGGACCCGTCCGTTCGGCGTCCGGCGGCGAACAGTACATATGGACAGACAGCGGATAAACGGCGCACATGGGCCGGACAGCGGACGTGGATCCCGGTGCGGGTGGCGCCGCGGAGTGGTGATGTGACAGTCTTCTCGGCGGGAACGCCCGCCACCGCACCGCGGTTGGGGCGGGGTAGTCGAAGGGACAATCCGTGGAAGCGAATGAATGACCCGCGCATAGACCGGAGGGATCCCGGTCAACCGGCTTCCGCGGATACGTCCCCCGAAGGCGGCGAAAACCACGGGCCGGACCTCGCAGACCTGGTGCGGCGCAGCGGCAACGGAGATGAAGCGAGCTTCGCGGCGCTCTATGACGCCACCTCCTCGAAGGTCTACGGCTTGGCGTTACGCGTGGTCCGGTCCCCGGAGATCGCCGCTGAAGTTGTCCAGGAGGTATATCTGATGGCCTGGCAGCAGTCGGAGCGGTTCGATTCGGCGCTGGGCTCGGTACCGGCTTGGTTGTGCACCCTCGCCCACCGCCGGGCCGTGGACCGGATCCGCCAGTTGGTCCGTGAGCGTGAGCGGGAACAAACCTATGAAGAAGAGCGGACCGAACCGCCAGCTGACCAAACCTGGCAGGAAGTGGAACAGAGTATGGACGCCCACCAGGTCCGCGACGGGCTGGATACCCTCAGCCCCCTCCAGCGCGAGGCGGTGGCATTGGCCTACTATCAGGGATGCACGCACCGTCAGGTGGCCGAGCACCTCGGCATTCCACTGGGCACGGCCAAAGCCCGGATCCGTGACGGGTTGAAGAGTCTCAAATCAGTGCTGGGGGGAGAACGGTGAACAGCTCAGACCGCCATGTTGGCGCCGACACCCTCCATGAGCTGGCGCCGCTGTATGCCGTGGACGCCCTTGAGCCGCAGGAACGCGCCGGCTTCGAGCAGCACCTGGCAAAGTGCCCGCAGTGCCGGGCCGAGGTGGCGGAGTACGCCGAGGTCGGCGCCTATCTGGCAGCCCAAACACAGGAAGAGCCTCCTGCGGAGCTGCGCAGTTCGGTGCTAGCGGCCATCCACGGCACCAAGCCGGGGCAGGTGGCCGAGGTCGCTTCCCTGGACGAGCGGCGACGGAGCCGCCTTCGTTCCCTGCTGGCCGCGGCGGCAGCCGCCGTCCTGATTCCGGGCATTGCCCTGGGCGGTTGGGGACTGGGCGTCCAGTGGGAGCAACGGCAGCAGGAGCAGTCCGCAGCAGCCGAACAGGTCCGTGAGAATTCTTTGTTGTCCGCACCCGATGTCACGACCCACCGGCTGGACGTGAACGGTTCGCCGGCCACACTGGTCATCTCGCAGGACCAGGACGCGGCGTTATTCGTGGCCGGCGGCCTGCCGGATGCGGGCGAGGGTGAGGAATACCAGCTGTGGCTGCTTGAGGACGATACACCCATCCCCAATGTGCGCTTCACCGGCGGTGATGTCCGGATCTGGCTCGACGGCGATGTGTCCGCGGCCGGGGCAGTGGCCATGACCGTGGAACCGGAGGGCGGCTCGGAAGCACCTACGCTGCCGATCCTCGCCGTCGCCGAACTCTAGCATTCACCCGTGCGGCCCAAGGGCTATTCGTAGCTGAAGAACCCCTGCCCGGTCTTGCGGCCCAGCTCGCCGCGGGCCACCTTGTCGCGCAGGATCTGCGGCGGGGCGAACCGGTCCCCCAGCGTGGAGTGCAGGTACTCGGCAATGCCAAGCCGCACATCCAGCCCCACCAGGTCCGTGGTGCGCAGCGGTCCGGTGGGGTGCCGGTAGCCCAGCGTCATGGCAGCGTCGATGTCCTCGGCGGAGGCCACGCCTTCCTCCACCATGCGCATGGCTTCCAGGGCAATCGCAACACCCAGGCGGGAGGAGGCGAAGCCGGGGGCGTCATGGACCACGACGGCGGTTTTGCCCAGGGCGCTGATCCAGTCCCGGGCGGTGCGGGCCAGTACGTCGGAGGTGGCCGCCCCCAGGACCAGTTCCACCAGCTTGGAAGCAGGCACCGGGTTGAAGAAGTGCAGGCCGCAGAAGCGTTCGGGGCGGGCCAGTTCGGCGGCCAGCTTGTCCACGGACAGGGAGGAGGTGTTGGTGGCCAGCCAGGCGCCGTCGTCGAGGTGTTCCTCCACAGCCCGCAGCGCGGCAGCCTTTAGCGCGAAGTCCTCCGGCACCGCTTCCACCACCAGCCCGCAGCGGGCAAACTCGGCATAGTCCACGGCAAACACGGCACGTTCGGCCAGCTCGCGTGCGCTTTCATCGGTATCGCCTCGTTCCACGCTTTTGGCGAGGGACCCGGTGACACGGGCGCGGGCGGCGTCGGCGGCGTCCCGGTCGCGTTCCACCACCACCACCTCCGCCCCGGCGAGCAGGAAGGCATGGGCTATGCCGGCGCCCATCCGTCCGCCGCCCAGTACACCCACCCGGTCCGGAACGACGGCGGTGTTCTCGTTTTCATCGGTCACGGCCGGTCTCCTTGCGGTCCAGGAACGCCTGCATGCGTTCAAACTTGGCGGCGGATTCAAACAAGATGCCCTGGGCCAGGTTGTCGATCAGCGGGTGGGCCTCCCGCGGAGCGGAAAACGCACTTTTGGTCAGGCGGAGGGCCAGCGGATCGGCGGCACCGATCCGGTTTGCGAGCGCGTGGGCGGCCGGCAGCAGCTGGGCCGGTTCGTGCAGTGCGGTAACCAGCCGTGCTGCGAGTGCTTCATTAGCGTCCAGGATCCGGCCGGCCAGCAGCATTTCCTTGGCCAACGGTTCCCCCACCAGTTCCTTCAACCGCCAGGTGGCACCGGCGGCGGCCATAATGCCCAAGCCTGCTTCGGGCTGGCCGATCTTCAGCCGCGGAGTGCCCAGCCGGAAATCGGCAGCATAGGCCAGTTCAGCGCCTCCGCCCAGTGTGTACCCGTCCAGCGCGGCAATCACGGGCAGCGGCAACGCGGCAAGGCGGGCGAAGATCCCGGAGTTGATGCCTGCCAGCGCGTCGTCGCGGCGCCGTTCGCGCAGCTGGGCAATGTCGGCTCCGGAGGCAAAGACTCCCTTCCCCGACACCTCGGTGCCGGAGAGGATCAGCGTCCGCGGCCGGCGTTCAAGCTCGGCGCATACTGCGTGGAGTTCATCCACCATGAGCTGGTCGATGGCATTGCGGACCTCGGGCCGGTTCAGCCGGACATGGATCCGGTCATCTCCCTCGGTGACCAGCAGCGTCGAAAATCCGTCCAGCGCTGCAGCGCCTGGCGGGCGGTTTGTCACGGCGGCACGTCCTTTCGTTCCCAGCGTCGAAAATCCGTCCAGCGCTGCAGCGCCTGGCGGGCGGTTTGTCACGGCGGCACGTCCTTTCGTTCCCGCCCGCGTCCTTGCAGGCTGTCCCGGTCCAGTATTACCCAGCATGCCCGTCCGATATGACACGGCTCACTGGGTTCCCGGTGCCGGGTTCTGATCCGCCCAGCGGATCAGCTCACGGGTCATTGCCCGGTAACCGTCCCGGGTGGGGTGCAGCAGCTCCTGGTCCGCGGCCCGTGAGCCGGCTGCCTCCAGCAGGCCGGAAACGTTGGCGGTATGGACATACGGGTCCCGGCTACAGGCGCCGTGGCCGGTCAGGGCGCCCTCCACCGCGTCCACGTAGAAGATGTTGGCGGCAGGGGAAGCAACCACGGCGGAGCGGATGGTCGCGTTCAGGTCGGTGATCAGCTGGCGGGCGAAGGCCTGTTCGCCGGGGTCCAAGCGTCCGCAGCCGTCCTGCGGAGCATCGAACAGCTGCGGATACGGGAGCACCAGCACCGGTACGGTGACGGCGGCCGCCGTGCGGGCATAGGCCTCGGCCAGGGCCGGCTGCAGGCCGGCGAGCTGCTCTGCCGCGTCCTCCCGCAGCTGCGGGTTCTCGCTGCAGGACTGTGCCTCGAGCAGGCACGCCTGCAGGAGGCCGGCGAAGTCCAGGTCATTGCCGCCTACTGAAAGCAGTACAAGCGTGGGGTCTGCGGCTTGGAGCTGTTCGAGCTGGGCGGGCACAGATTCGGCGTCCCGGCCGGAATCGCCGGTCACGAGTTGCTGCAGCGCTTCAAGGTGGCCGGTGGTGGCACGGGAACAGGCGATATTGGCTATGTTCTGCGGTGCAAACAGGTCCGTTCCCACCGGGTGCAGGCTGCGGTGGCAGGAATCGCGGTAGCCCGGAACAGCCGGCCGATAATCTCCGGCGCCTTCACCCGCAGCGAAGGAGTCGCCCAGCAGCACCAGGCGGCCGGCGTCGCCGCTTCTGCCGGCCAGCCAGCCGGAGGGCACCGGGAGGGCCGTTGTGGAGGACGGGGCCGGCGTCGAGGACGGGGCCGGCGTCGAGGACGGGGCCGGGATTGGCGCTGCAGAGCTGGAGCCGGCTGGCCTTGGCGCGGATGGGGCGGGCCGGTGCTCCGGTGTGGTGCCCGAACAGGCAACCAGGAACACGGCCATGCCCGCGGCGGCCGCCGTCCTGCGCCGTACCCTCATGTTCCTGCGGTACCGCCCGGAGAACGGCAGTTTCGGTGTCCTCATAACGCCTCTCGGGTGGTGTCGGATGAAAAGGCAGCCGGCGCCGTCGCTGGTGCGACGACGCCGGCTGCCGTGGTGCGGTACCTACTGCTGGCGGCGGTTCAATGCCTCATTCACGGCCGGATCGCCCAGCTGGCCAAGCCAGCTGAGCAGATCCGGGTACGTGGACGGGTTCGCCGCCACCGCTACCCGCGCCCGCGGATGGGTGGCCAGCTCCTGCAGCCGGGCCAAAGGCGTTGCCGGATCCGCTGCTTCTGCCAGGAGTGCGGCATCGGGATCGGCAGCGGGGACGCGGCGGACGGTTTCTTCGGTCGCTTCCTCGTCGGCGGGCTGCTGAGGCTCGGCCGGCGCCACGTGTGCTGCCTGCTCCTGGACCGGGGCCTGCTCCTGAGGTGCCTGCTGGTGCTGCGGCTGCGCAGGTGCCTGCTGGGTTCCCTGAGCGGACTGCTGCCCGGGGAACTGCTGGCCCGGTTGTCCGCCGAACTGCGGCGGCTGCTGACCCTGCGGACCGGCAAACTGCCCGGGCTGTGCCGGCTGCTGGAACGGAACCTGCTGCGCACCGTAGAGAGCTGCCGGCGTCGGAATGCCCGGAGTGTGCGACGGCGCCTGCTGGCCCGGAGCTCCTGCAAAGTTGAACCCGGTACGGCTGCCGGCAGCAGGCAGCGAGGTGAAGTGTGCGCGGACCGCACGGTTCAGCCACAGCACGGCAAGCACACCGAAGGCCAGGATCCAGCCAAGCACCAGGACCATGGACTCGACTGGCGAGCTGGGAATACCCTCACTGAACGGTGAGCCGTCGGATCCCGCGACCGCCCAGACAATCATCAGGATCAGGGCAATAACGAACAGCCCGACGGCGTAGGCACTGCCCATCACGAACGTGGACCGC
The DNA here is from genome assembly GCF_020731535.1 of Arthrobacter sp. zg-Y40. Lineage (NCBI taxonomy): Bacteria > Bacillati > Actinomycetota > Actinomycetes > Micrococcales > Micrococcaceae > Arthrobacter > Arthrobacter sp. zg-Y40. The sequence continues at coordinate 214,017 of NZ_JAJFZS010000011.1, read as the reverse complement.
CCGTCGCGGTAAAGCAGCCGCGGCGCCAGCACGGTGCCGACGGCCGCAACGAGGCCCAGAATCAGCGTAACTACCCAGGGGGCAATAACGTCGTACTCGTTCGCCAAGGCCACGGTCAGGCCCACCAGCGAAAAGACCACGACGGCGCTGGACAGGAGCAACGCCAGGAACAGGAACGGCTTGAGTGCAGCCTTGCGGTCGCCGGGGGCCGGGACAGTACGTTCCGTGAGACGGGCAACAGACGGTGCTGACATCACAACGCCGAACGCCATCCAGAACATCTGAGGGAAGCCGATCCAGCTCGGGGTGACTGAGATGTTGAAGGCATCGGCGCGGGTTAGCGAAATAAGGGCCAGGAACGCGGTGCCCACGCCCAGGACGACACCCAGGAAACGCCAGGGGTCTTCCCCACGCCGGACCCGCAGTGTGATGAAGGCCAGGATGAATACGGCAAGGCCCGAACCCAGGATGGCCAGGACCAGGCTGACCCCCATGTGGTCCACATCGATGTCCTCCGGCACAATCTGGATCGCTGCTTGGACAAGGTCAACAACTACGACAACTGCGGCGAGACCCACCACGCCAAACGCGATGAACAGCCAACGCCGGTTCCGGGCGCCGTCGGCATCTCCATCGGCAATTTCCGCGCGCCGCGGTTGTGCGGCAAGCAGCGCTCCGGCCAGGCCGAAGGCCACCGCTGCGCCCAGCCCGTAGAAGTCGGAGTAAGTGTCCTTGGCCAGCATGCTCAGGACCAGGTACACGAGCACCAGCACCACGTACGGGACATTGGCCAGGAGCCTGATGTCCTGAATGGCCCGGTAACCAACTTTCTGTCCCAGCATTCCGGCACGCCAGAGGTAGCTGACGCCAAGGGAGAGCATGCTGAGGATGGTGATCAGCAGGACGTCGACCCGGCCCCAGGCCTTGGCCTCGTTCTCTTCGTAGGTGTCAAGTCCCCAGCACCAGGTCATAAACAGCGAGAAGAACAGGGCCAGGAACGCAATGCCGTCCCGGACATAGTCGCTGACCGGGACGCCGGCAAAGGCGGACGGACGCTTGGGCGCCTGCTGCACGGGCGGCTGCGGGTAACCCTGCTGCGGGTACGGGTAGCCCTGCGGCGGCTGGCCATAGCCCTGCGGCTGCGGCTGGGGCTGGCCGTAACCCCGCGGCAGGCCCGGCTGGCCGTAACTCTGCGGCGGCTGCTGGCCATAACCTTGCTGACCGGGTTGCGCGTATGCCTGCGGCTGCCCCGGCAGGCGATAACCCTGCGGCGGCTGCTGGCCGTAACCCTGCCGCTGACCCGGCAGGCCGTAACCCTGCGGCTGACCGGGCTGCGCGTAACCCTGCGGCGGCTGCTGGCCGTAACCCTGCGGCTGACCCGGCTGACCGTAACCCTGACCCGGCTGCGCGATGCCCTGGGGGTGGCCTGCGGCGGGGGCACCGGCGGGGGCAAACTGCGGCACACGTACCTCGGCGGCGGCTGCAGGGGTCCCCGCGCCGGCGGACTCCGGTCCGGCCGTTCCGGCTTCGCCGGCAGGACCGGCCGCAGGAGTTTCTCCGGAAGGACCCGAAACGGGCTGCGCCGGGGCGGAGCTGGTTTCCGGCGAAGTGTCGGCGCCCATGGCGTGCCCGCACTCCGGGCAGAACCGGCCTCCCGGTTCTTGTGGTTTACCGCATTCTGGACAGAATTTCATGGTGCCTTCCCTTGGGTTTCTACGTCGTGTGCGCCGGCAGTCGCCGGGAAATCTTGAAGACTGGTGCACCCGCACCGGGACGGGCATGCCGTCCCGGTGCCGGTGCACGTTACTTGCGTTCGATGCTGATGTTGTAGCTGAGCATCATGGAGCCGTCACCGCCGTCGATCATCCGGACGGTCATGGTGTGGCCCTTGCCGTCATTGGGATACGGGATGGGGAGCTCACCGCGTCCTCCCTGCGCAATGTCCAGCTTGTGTTCCTGGCCGTCCAGGGTCACGCCGATGACAATCGGTGACGTGGAGGAACCCATCACAGTCACCACGGCCTCTGACTCGCCGTCGCTGGCGGCCATGTCGTGGCTCATGGTTTCCCCTGGCATCAGCAAGCCGTAGGCAGAGTCCTCCGGGGCGTCAGGCGCCGTCGAGGGCGAGGCGGAGGGTGACGGCGTCGTCGAAGGCGACTTCGGCGACGTCGACGACGAATAGCCGGCGTCCTCGGTCAGCGTGAGTTCCTTGGAATAGTTGGTGTCGCTGCCGTTTTCGGCAAACTCGCCGTCCCATTCATAGCCGGCGAAGACCACTAGCTTGTAGTCGCCTGCCGGAATCTCGTCGCCGTAGCCCAGGGTGCCGATCTCTTCCTTGCCGTCCTCGGAGTACACGGTGATGGTGCCGAACTCGTATTCGTCATCGGCCGTCAGTTCCATGTCCTCATCCAGGCTCAGGGAGAGCACCGCGTAACCAGCCGAGTTGAACTCCACTTCAGTGGCTTCATCAAGCACGATATCTCCGCTGGGATCCTCGCTGCTGGCGAGTTGCATCAAGGCCAGGGCCTGCTCCCGGGTGAGCGAATCCGACCACCGGATCATCCAGTCAACAACGGTGTCCTCCATGCTGACCCGCCATTTGCCGTCCTCTTTGACCGTGGTCAGGGAGAACTCCTTGACCCCGCCGAACATCTCCGGCGACGCGTTCGAGGAGTAGCCGGAACCGTTCAGGCAGAAGCTGTCCGAATCTGTTTCACCCTCGATGCAGTCCTTGGTCACTGTGATCTCGTCGCCGTATCCGCTTTCCAGCGTGATGTTCTCGACGACGGCGCTGGCACGGTCTCCGTCCGTTTCACCTTCGGAGAAGCGCACGTCGCTCACGTTCAGCTCTTCCCCGGCCACACCCTCCAAGACCGAGTCGAACATTTCGCCGTAAAGGTACAGGAGGCCGCCTTCGTGGACGGACAGTGTTCCGGCCAGCGGCTCCACGCTCCCCTTGTCCATCACCTCGGGCAGCGACTCCACCATGGCCTGCGCCGCCTCGGCGGGACTGTTGCTGCCGCCTGCGGAATCCGGCACGGAGCCGTGGCCGAAGTCTTCGCTCTGGTTGACCATTTCCACCACGCTGTACGTGGGGCTGATGTACCAGCTGCCGTCACGCTTGGTGGCGACCAGCGTGAGGGCCGATCCGTCCGGTCCCAGCTCAGACAGCTTTGTGGTCTCGTCAATCTTTTCCTCGCCCGCGTCACCGGATGCGTCCAGCAGGGACCGCAGCTGTCCGTTGGTGGCGTCCGGGTCCATCTGCACCCGGACTTCACCCTCGGTGTACTTGATCAGGGCCGTGTTCTCGTCAATCTCGGTGATTTCCGGCGCAACGTCCGTGAAGGTGATGTCGACGCCGTCGAACGTCAGTTCGTCCTCGTTTTCTTCCTCGCCGCGGCCAACCTTGTCCATGGCGTCTTGGATCCCGAATTCGTCCATCTTCTCTTCGACGTGTTCCTGCAGCCGCTGAAGCGGCTCACGCTCGTTCGGGGGAACCAGCCCGACCAGGGACACCACGTCCTTGGATTCGATAGATTCCAACAGCTTGTCTGCTGCAGCCTCCGGGGAGCCGGCGCCGCCGCGGACGATGTTCTGCACAAAGAAGTACGCTCCGATGCCCAGGGCAAGCAGGATCGCCAGGACCACAACCAGGATGATTACCTTGCGGTTGGTTTTTTTCGGTTTTTCGGAGCCCGACGGCGGCACACCGGGTCCGGCGGGGGCGTTGCCGTTGTTGTTCGCGCCGTTGCCGGGGCCGTTGAAGTTATTGCCGTTGCCCGGGCCGTATCCGCCGGGATTGGCGGAAGCGCCAGCACCCTGGCCCGGGGCGTGCTGGGCGAAGCTTCCGGCCGTTGCGTAGGCGCCGGTGGGGGCGACAACGGGCGGATCAAATACCGAGGTTGTCGGGGTGGACGCACCCGCTTGGGCCGGGGGCTGCTCGAAGCGCTGCGTCGGCTGGGAATCCGTAGGCCAGGGGGTCGGCTGCTCGAAGCGCTGCGTCGGCTGCTCATTTTGGTCCCCGGAACCGGCTGTGCGCGAAGCATCCGGGTCGGCAGGAGCTGCGGTTCCACTGTCATGCTGCGCCGGCTGAGGCGCCTGGCAGTTGGTACAGAATTTCCAGTGCGGCTGTAGTGCAGCGCCGCAGCTCGTGCAGTTTTTCAATTCTCCCCCAGGTAGTTACGCCCGGAAGGAGTAAGTGATGGTCCCCCCGAGCCAACAGATACGTATCGCAGAAGACCCTAGCACGCTGTTCATCGGTTACAGCGGCGCCCAACCGGCCGGCGGCTATCCAACGGACCGCCGGCCCAATCCCAACTACTTCGCGATGAGTTTTCGGTCCACAACTTCGGTCCGCAAGACGGTGGCAAGGTCCTGCACGGTCGTGGATATTCCGGTGTTGCGCTTGACCTCTTTACGGATGGCATCAAGAACAGTGTCTGAAAGGAGAATCTCCAGCAGGGCCTCAGGAGCAGTTGCAGCACTGTGCCGCCAGAGGTCATCAATGCGGCGCCGCTTGAGTGCCTCGCGGTGCAGGTAGAAGAGCTTTTCAGCTTTCGCCTCGATGCTTTCCGGCCCCAGCAAGTCCACTTCAAAGGCCATGTCCACAACAACGGGCAGTCCGCCCGTCAGGTGGTAAGCACGCCAGACCTGGCCGTTGGTCAGGATCATCCATTCAACGCCCTCATTTACCGCGTACATCTGGACCTGACGGAGATGCCGCTCGTTCAGCTTTTGACTGATGCGCTTCACCTCAATGAAGCCCACCAGTTGTTTGTCGATGCGGACCCCGTAGTCCGCGAAATCCTGTTTCACCATGTACTCGGTGGTGAGGTCACGGAACTTGTCGTACCCCAAGCCTTCACAGAGGAGGTCGGTGACGACCAGCCGCGTGTCGCCTTCATTAGCATCCCGCTCGAGAAGGTCCCGCAGCGGTTTAGCGAATTTCTTCACCGCGGCAGTGACTTGTTCCCTTGCATCAGATTCCCACTTGGTCATCCGGTTGGTGGTACCCGCGGGCTTGATCTTGGCGACTACCGTCACAGCCCCCTTTTCGTCACCGGGCTCCGCAGGGGCAACATCCACCAAGCTGACCTCCACGGCTGCCGGCTGACCAGAGACCGGCACGGGAGCAAGCGAATCGGCCGCCACGCCACTGGCGGTGGCAGGAGATTCGGCAACGATCGGTTTCTGCTGGCCAGCCGCTGCTTCTGCAGCGAAACCGAGAGGACGTGCAAGTTCGATTGGCAGTTGCAGATGCGGCGCAGCAACACCAAACGCCGCTTGTTTGAGCAGCCACTGAATAGTCGCCAGCCACGGCTCCACCGCCTGCCTGTCAACCTGGTCCGTGGTGGCATCCTTGAGCAGGCTAATGGTCTTCAGGTCATCCTCGGAAGGGACTGCATGCCCCGTGGATGCTGCTTCCTGTGCCCATGCAGCCAGTACCGCCAACCGTGCTTCGAATTTGGCATCCACCAGATATCCCCCTATAAAACGGCGCGCGTCGACCGCGGGCTTTCTTTTTGGCTCTTTCCTGCAAAGACTATCGTCCGGTTCCCCCAAACCTAGCCCTCCCGTCCCCGAGGCTGAACACCGGAACACTCAGGACACCTGACCGGTCCGTTCCCTGGAATGGAACTCCCCAACAATCACAAGATCCCCATGCAGGAGACCGGCGAACGGAAAGGCACAAATTCTCGGTTTTTTCGCAGGTGTCCCTATCAAGCAGCCGTCCCGCTGATCAGAGTGCAGTGAGTGCCGCTTAGACGCGAGTCTTGGGGCATCTGCTGCTCACTGTTTTGGTGGGAAAGCGTCTCAGGGAGCCTCGACACGCGAAGGGACGGTCTTGTGTACAGATAACGGGGTTATAGGCCGGCGATAAGCCCGTTATCTGTACACAGGTGGGCAGCAGAGGCGGCGAATACACCCAGCACACACGGGTTCCCACGCTCTGTTACTGGAGTGATTCGAGGGAAACCACCAGCCTCACCAATAACAGAGCGTGGGAAAACCTGCTCACCTAAGAAGCAGCGCCCCGCACTCCCCCTCGCCGACCGACCCCGGCCCCTCCCGCCGACCTGCCGACCGACCCGACCCCGGGATACAGGACATCCCGCCGCCCAGGTCCTGGTGCAGCGGGATGTCCCTTAGTTATGCAGTTAGTTGCAGTTAGTTGCAGTGATGCAGTGAGTTGCACCCGCCTCGGCTCGAGGCCGTGCAAAGCACAATCGGCCTGCAGCTAGGCTCCGCGCCGCGCGAGGGCCTCGTTTACGCCGGCGTCGTCCAGTGCGGCCAGCCATTCAAGCAGTTCCGGGCCTGCCGCGGGGTTCGCGGCAACGGCAGGCCGGGCCAGGGGATGATCGGTCGCCAGTTCCTGGAGCCGCAGATGGCTTGTGCCCGGATCCTCCGCTTCGGCAAGGATGGCCACCTCGGCCGGATCCACCTGCGAAGCCGGGGCAGCAGAGGCGCCGCCGCCAACAATGTCGGCCGCCGGAATGTTCATCACGGGGCTGGCGATCCGGCTCCCCTGGTCCTGGGGCAACGCCTGGTCCTGGGGCAGCGCCTGGTCCTGGGGCAGCGCCTGGTCCTGCGGCTGAACATGATCCTGGTCCTGAGTGTGGTCCTGAGTGTGGTCCTGCATGCAGTCCTCCTTCAAACGGCGCCTTGGTAAGTAGGCTTTCCTTTATCCTTCCAGACGGCGGCCGCCCCTGCCCAATCAAGCGCCTCAGCAAGCACCCCAGGACCCCGGCCCTCAGACGCCGCGCCGCGCGCCGCGGCACCGCCCCGCTCCGGCGTCCCCGCCGCCGCTACCGGTGGTAGTTGCCCGCGCCCTTTCCGGTGCGACATACTGAACCCCTAATTCCGTTTGGAACAAAGCCATCCTCTACCTAGTTTTTGCCTACCCCGGCCACCGGCTGCGTGCAGGAACTGAAGGAGCTGCAAGCAGAGTGTTTCTCAAGACTTTCGGTTGGTCGTTCGCCATTACGGCCGTCGCGCTGGTCATCGCGTTCTTCTACGGCGGGGTAGAGGCACTTGTCCTTTGCGCCATCCTGGGTGTTCTCGAAATCAGCCTCAGCTTCGACAATGCCGTGGTCAACGCGCGCATCCTCGAAAAAATGAGCCCCTTCTGGCAGAAGATGTTCCTCACCGTCGGCATCCTGATCGCCGTCGTTGGCATGCGCATCATCTTCCCGCTGCTGATTGTGGGCATCAGTGCCAGCATGAACCCCATCGATGCGCTGCAACTGGCCCTGGAAAAGGGCGACCCGGAGCAGGAAGGCACCTACGGGTACATCCTGCACGAGGCACACCCGCAGATCGCTGCCTTCGGCGGCCTGTTCCTGCTGATGATCTTCCTGGACTTCATGTTCGAGGAACGCGACATCCGCTGGCTGCGCTGGCTTGAGGCCCCGCTGGGCAAGATCGGCAAGATCAACGGCGCTTCCCTCGTGGTTGGCCTCGCCGCCCTGCTGGCCGCAGCCCTGCTGGCCGATGACAAGCACACCACCGACATCTTCATTGCCGGTGTAGCCGGCCTGATCACCTACCTGCTGGTCACGGGGCTGGGCGACATGTTCGACGTCGACGGCGATGAGGATTACGACGCCGACGACGCCGAGGCGCACGAGCCGAAGAAGGGCCCCAACGGTCTGGTCAAGGCCACCGGCAAGGCCGCCTTCATGCTCTTCCTCTACCTGGAAGTCATTGACGCGTCCTTCTCCTTCGACGGCGTCATCGGCGCCTTCGCGATCACCTCGGACCCGATCATCATTGCCCTCGGCCTCGGCCTCATCGGCGCCCTGTTCGTCCGGTCCCTGACCGTCTTCCTGGTCCGCCAGGGCACCCTGGACGAGTTCGTGTACCTGGACCACGGCGCACACTGGGCCATCGGTGCCTTGGCCGCCATCCTGCTGCTCACCATCGAGCTCGAAATCAACGAGGTCATCACCGGTCTGATCGGCGTGGTCTTCATCCTCGCCGCCCTGACCTCCTCGATTGTCCGCAACAAGCGCGTGGCAGCGGCCAACGCCGCCAATGAACCCGCGTACACCAAATAACAAAGGAGAATCATGGGCCTGAGCCTGCAGAAAGGTCAGTCGCTGTCACTGACGAAGAAGGACGGCGGCGCACTGAGCAAGACGCGTCTGGGACTGGGCTGGGATTCCGCAGCCCCGGTCAAGCGTGGAATCTTCGGCACCAAGAAGGCCGCCGAAGTGGACCTGGATGCCTCAGCCATTTTCTTCGATGCCAACGGCAACGCCGTTGACCAGGTCTGGTACGGCCAGCTGGCCAGCAAGGACGGCTCCGCCAAGCACACCGGTGACAACCTCACCGGTGCCGGCGAGGGCGACGACGAGGTCATCTTGGTGAACCTGCAGGCCGTCTCCCCCGCCGTGCAGCAGATTGTCTTCGTGATCTCCAGCTACAGCCGGCAGACCTTCGACCAGGTGGAGAACGCCTTCTGCCGCCTGATCGACGACTCGACGCCGGGCAGCCCCGAAATTGCCCGCTACCAGCTGACCGACTCGGGCACCCACACGGCCATGGTCATGGCGAAGGTGTCCCGCGACGGTTCGGGCTGGAGCTTCACCGCTCTCGGCGAACGGGCCCAGGGCCGCACGGTCATGGACCTGATCCCCACCGCCGCCCGCTCGCTCTAACCACACGTCTCAAAGGAGAGCACCTTGTCCAGCCTGACATTGTCCAAAGGAAGCAACCTTTCCCTCACGAAGGCCGATCCGGGGCTGGAACGGGCCCTGATCGGCCTGGGCTGGGACCCGCGCACCACCAGCGGGGATCCCTTTGACCTGGACGCGTCGGCACTGCTGCTGGGCGCCAACGGCAAGGTGCGCTCCCAGGACGACTTCATCTTCTACAACCAGCTGTCCGCCAAGGACGGCTCGGTGGTCCACCAGGGCGACAACCGCACCGGCCTGGGCGACGGCGACGACGAGCAGATCCTGATTGACCTCAGCATCCTGACCGACGACGTCGACCGCGTGGTCATTGTGGTTTCCATCGACCAGGCCGAAGCCCGCCACCAGAACTTCGGCCAGGTGCGCGACGCGTACTGCCGGGTGGTCAACCAGGACACGGACGCGGAAGTGGTCCGCTACGACCTCAGCGAAGACGCAGCAGCGGAAACCTGCATGATCTTCGCGGAGATCTACCGCAACCGCGGAGAGTGGAAGTTCCGCGCCATCGGCCAGGGCTACGCCTCCGGACTGTACGGAGTCGCCACCGACTTCGGCATCGCCCTCGACTAAACCCATCCCCCGTACTAGGAGCTGAATACCATGGCAGGTCTGACCCTCGCGAAGGGCAACAACCTTTCCCTCACCAAGACCGACCCCGGGCTGCAGAAGGCCGTTGTCGGCCTGGGCTGGGATCCCCGCACCACCACGGGCGAACCCTTCGACCTCGACGCCTCGGCCCTGATGATCGGCGCCAACGGCAAGGTGCGGTCCTCCGACGACTTCATCTTCTACAACCAGCCCGCAGCCAAGGACGGCTCCGTCACCCACCTGGGCGACAACCGCTCCGGCGCCGGTGAAGGCGACGACGAGCAGATCCTGCTGGACCTTACCTCCATGGCCGCCGACGTCGAGCGCGTGGTCATTGTGGTCTCCATTGACCAGGCCGACGTGCGCCACCAGAACTTCGGCCAGGTCCGCGGTGCATACTGCCGGGTGATCAACCAGGACAACGACTCCGAGATTGTCCGGTTCGACCTCAGCGAGGACGCCGCACCGGAAACCTCCATGATCTTCGCCGAGGTGTACCGCAACAACGGCGAATGGAAGTTCAAGGCCGTGGGCCAGGGCTACGCTTCGGGACTGGCCGGAATTGTTACCGATTTTGGAGTCCAGCTCAGCTAGGCTCTAGCTTCTCAGCTACACCCCTGCGGGGAGTGCTTCCGCGGGCCGGAACACTCCCCGCACCCATACCGCAGCTCACCTTACGAAAAGGCTGGACCATGACTTCACCGCTGACTCCCCCGGACGCCTCCGAAGCCCTGGTGCTTCAGGCACCCGAACCGCCCGCCCCGGTAGCGCCGAATGACGCTCCCGGAATGGTCCCGGTTCCGGAAGAACGCCGCAAGGAAATTGCCGCCCAGGCGCGTTCCTTCATGGAGGAAGTATCCAAGCTGGACGCCCGCAGCCCGGAGTTCACCGCCCAGGTGGATTCCATCAACAAGCTGGCCGGACAGGAAATGACCACGTCCGCCGGCTACTCCAGCCGCCTGCTGGACCGCTCCTCCACCTCGGTGGCCGGCGCCAAGCGCTCCGGCAACGACGCCCAGAAGAAGGTCGCCACCACTCTGGGCGACCTGCGCAGCACCGTGGAGGACCTGACCCCGAACCAGGCGAACCTGGGCACCGGCCGCAAGATCCTGGGCATCATCCCGGGCGGCAACAAGCTGGCCAAGTACTTCCAGAAGTACGAGTCCGCGCAGGTCCAGCTGGACAAAATCATCAAGTCGCTGATGGCCGGCCAGGACGAGCTGCTCAAGGACAACGCCTCCCTCGCCGGGGAAAAGGTGGAGCTGTGGAAGACCATGCAGACCCTGAGCGAATACTCCGTGCTGGCCGAGTCCCTGGACGCCGCCTGCGTGGAGAAGGTGGACAAGCTCAAGAACTCCGGGCAGATTGAACAGGCCAACGCCCTGGAAGCGGACGTGCTCTTCCCCATCCGGCAGCGCCGCCAGGACATCCTGACCCAGCTGGCCGTCTCCGTGCAGGGCTACCTGGCCATGGACCTGATCCGCAAGAACAACGTGGAACTGATCAAGGGCGTGGAACGGGCCCGCACCACCACCATTTCGGCACTGCGCACCGCCGTGATCGTGGCCCAGGCACTGGCGAACCAGAAGATGGTCCTGGACCAGATCGACGCCGTGAACGCCACCACGAACAACATGATCCTGAGCACCAGCGAAATGCTCAAGGACCAGACGGCGCGCATCCACCAGCAGGCCTCCAGCTCCGGCGTGAGCGTGGAGACCCTGCAGCGGGCCTTCGACAACGTGTTCCAGACCATGGACGCCATCGACAACTTCCGTTCCGAGGCTGCCCGCAACATGGAGGGCACGGTGAAGTCCCTGGAGAGCACCATCACCCAGGCGAAGCCGTACCTGGAGCGCTCCCGCCAGAGCGAGTCCCGCTAAATGCCGGGCAGGGCAGCTTCCATGCATGAGGTACGGCCGTGGCGATAGGCAGGTTCTTCGGGTCCCTTTTCGGCAACACGCCGGAACCGGTGGCGGAGCTGGCGCAGCAAGGCGACCAGCCGCCGTCGGGCCCCGACGCCGAACACCGGGAGACCGTACGGTCACTGGTGAACCTGCGCACCGCCGTCCGCCGCGCCGGAGCTGCCCTGCCGCCGATGGTCTCTTCCATGGTCCGGCAGATCGATGACATCCTGGCCCCGCTGCTGGAGTACGTGGGCAGCAACGGCGCGTCCACCGAGCAGCGGGTGCTGCTCAACGCCATCATCACCAACTACCTTCCGACTCCCCTGCGGGCCTACGTGGCCCTGAATGACCGGGAGCGGACCGACGATTCCGAGGCCACCGCATTGCTCGTTGAACAACTGACCATCCTCGAGGGCATCGCCCGGGATTTGGAGAACCAGGTCCGCACCGGTGCCATCGCCGAGCTGTCCACGCACGGCCGGTTCCTGGATGACAAGTTCTCCCCCTCCTCCCTGACCTTTGGGGAGCAGTAAATGGGTACCCTGGTGGCCGGCGCCAACGCCGCCCTGACCGCGGAAAACCCGGGCCTGACCTCGGTGCTGGTGGGCCTGGGCTGGAACGTGATTCCCAGCCGCGGACCGCAGTCCGAGCTGGTGCCGCTGACCCTGCTCTGCGGCCCCGACGGCCGGGTCCTCTCCGATGACCATCTGGTGTTCTTCAACCAGATCGCGAGCCCCGAGGCTTCGGTGCAGTTCGCCGGCGACGAGGACGAGGAACAGATCGACGTCGACCTTTCCCGGGTGCCCGAGTCCGTTACCAAGATTGTGTTTGCCGTCTACGCGGACCCCGAACTGCGCGGCCCGGGCACCTTCGCCGCGGTGCGCAGCGCCTACATCCGGGTGGCCCGGGCCGACGGCGGGGAACTGGTCCGCTTCGACCTGCCCGCCGCCAACCGGGACAGCATCACCGCCATGATGTTCGGCGAGCTGTACCGGCACCGCAGCGACTGGAAGTTCCGGGCCCTGGGCCAGGGATACACCACCGGGCTCCGCGGGCTCGCCGCCGACTTCGGATTCGACCTCTAGGCAATGGCCGTGAACCGTTCGCGTGCCGTGCGCACCGACCTCCCCTACCTGAGCCGCCGGGTCAAGCCGCGTGCCGCGGCAACCTCGGTTGCTGCTGCACCGGCCGCCTCGGCGCCGGTTTCGCCGTCGGCTCCGGTCCCGTCCGGGACGCCGGCAAGCCCGCCCCGCACGACGTCGGCTCCCGCAGCTCCGGCCCCGGGTTCCCTCTCGCTGTCCCCGCCCCGGCAGCAGACGGCACCGCCCACGGTCAGCACTTCGCTGTCCCTGGGGCTCTCCCCCAACGCCGAGGCGCACAGCAACCGGGCCACCGCCAACGACGCCGGCTCCCGCAGTTCCGAGTCCCGCGGTTCCGGGGCGCCGTCGTCGTCCGCGCCGTCGTCCCCAGCCGCGCCCGCGGCCTCACCCTCCGCCCCCGCCCCGCTGCACACCCGGCTGTTCCCCGCCCCGGGCATCAAGGAGCTGCGCACCCTGGACACCGGCAACCCGGTCCTGCGCCTGACTCCGATGGAATCGGCAGTGGGCAGCCTTGCCGTCGCCGGGACCATCCGCGCCGTCTGGGAAGGCCGGGACTTCAGCACCGGCAGCCAGCCCGCACCCGGTCCCGGAATCCCCGCCGACGCCCTCGAAGGCGTGGCCGTGGACACCCCGGGCAACCGCCGGCTGGTCAGTTACGAAGATGACCTGGCCCTGATCGCGCTGCGCCATTCCGGAATGCTGCGCCGGGCACTGTTCTTCCCCAAGCCCAAACAGCCCATGAACGTGGGCCTGTTCAACGGGGAATCAGTCACCATCCCGGAAGCGGCCGGAGAACGCAGCTTCTACGTGCTCTCGGTCCTGCGGATCGGCAACGTGCTGGAGCTGCGCGCCGAGGTGATGCCCTACGGCATGGAACTGAAATCCATCTGGGAGGCCTTCGGATTCAGCATGACCGCACGTTTCCCGTTCCGGGGGAATTGACGCCGTGCGCCACTTCTCCAGCCTCAGCGAGGCCGAAACCGCCCGCCTGTTCCACCGTCCGCCGCAGGATCTGGGCCTGGATTCCGACCCCGGCCTGCTGGCTACTGCGCTTGGCGCCACCCTGTACTGCCCCGGCACCCGCCCGGACCTGGTCAAGGATGTCCGCAAGCAGGCCGCCCGCGGCGTGCTGAGCATGGTGCTGTGCCTGGAGGATTCCATTGCGGACGCCGATGTTCCGGCGGCGGAAACCAATGTGGTGGGCGCCCTGGTCCAGCTGGAGCGGGAAAGCCGGAGCGGCGGCGCAGCGGACCTGATGCTTTTCGTCCGGGTACGCACCCCGGAACAGCTGCTCAGCCTGGCCGAACGCGCCGGCACGGCACTGGACGTGCTCACCGGGTTCGTAATCCCGAAGTTCGAGAACACCACCGGGTCCGCGCAGCGTTTCCTGGACGCCCTGCACACTGTGAACGCGGCGCGTGAAGCTGCCGTGCCGGGCACCCGGCCGCTGCGGATCATGCCGATCCTGGAATCGCCGCTGATGATCCACGCCGAGACCCGCACCCACACCCTCACCGGGATACAGGACGTGCTGCAGGCAAACCGGGCGGATGTCCTCGCGGTGCGGATAGGCGCCACGGACATGTCCAGCGCCTACGGGCTGCGCCGGTCCCGGGACCTGACCATCTATGACGTCAAGGTGGTCTCCGCGGTGATCGGCGACATCGTGAACATCCTGGGCCGGCCGGACGGCTTCATCATCAGCGGACCGGTCTGGGAACACTACGGCTCCGGGGAACGGGTCCTGCGGTCCATGCTGCGCTCCACCCCGTTCGCGGAGGCGGACGAGCTGGGCCTGCGGCAACGGTTGCTGACGGCGAACCTGGACGGGCTGATCCGCGAGATCGAACTGGACCTGGCCAACGGCCTGCTCGGCAAAACCGTTATCCATCCCTCGCACGTTCCGCTGGTCCACGCCATGTCCGTGATCAGCCACGAGGCCTACCTGGACGCCCTGCACATCTCCGGTGCGGCCGGCGGCGGGGCGGCGGCGTCCCCGTATAAAAACAAGATGAACGAAATGAAACCGCATCAGGCGTGGGCAGCTTCCACCCTCGTCCGGGCCGCCGCCTTCGGTGTGGCCGCCCCCGACACCACCTATGTAGATCTTCTGGAAGCGAGCATGAATTGAGCCAGCACCCCTGGACCGGCGGGTTTGTCCACGAGGCCCTTGGCGTGCGGATCACCTCCGACCCCTCCGCGCTGCTGCCCGTGGAAGACCTGGTGGGCCTGGCGCTGCGCCGGAACCCGCGCCGGGCGCACCTCTTGGTCTCCCGCGTGCTGGCCAAGCACGTCCCCACCGAACCCGCCCTGGTGCTGGCCGCCGGCGAGCTGCTTGGCTCCCTGGCCGGCGCCGCGCTGGGCAGCACGGTGAACGAGGCCGTCCTGTGCTCGGTCGCGGCCGAGGTGCAGGCGGTGCTGCGCGGTGAAGGCGCGGCGGTCGACGGCGACGCCCGCGGCGCCGGCGCCCGCCCGGCTGCGGGCCGGTCGGCGCGCGCCCGGCTCATGCATGCCCGGGAACAGCTCTGGGACCTGCCGATTTCCCACCCCGAAGTATTGACCATCGGGTACGCGGAAACGGCCACCGGGCTGGGCCGGCTGGTCGCGGACACACTGGGCTCCTACTACATCCACTCCACCCGGCACGCCCCGGACGGCGCGCTGGCCTACGGCGCTTTCGAGGAAGCCCATTCGCACGCCACCTCGCACCGCCTGCTGCCCACCGACCCGGCCCTGCTGAACGGCAACGTCCCGGTGGTGCTCGTGGATGATGAGCTCAGCACCGGTGCCACGGTCATCAACACCATCGCCGAACTGCACGCCGCGGCCCCGCATCCGGTGTACGTGGTGGCCTCGCTGATTGACCTGCGTTCCGACGCCGACCGGGCGCGGTTCGACGAGCTGGCCGCCGCGCTGGGCTGCCGGATCGAAGTAGTTGCCCTCGGCACCGGCCGCATCGAGCTGGGCGAAGACATCCTGGCCCGGGCGCAGCAAGTCATCGCTGCCCTGCCCGCCGCCGCAGCAAACGACGGCGCTGGCCCCGCGGCAGTGGAGGCGACGGCGCAGAAACCGGGCACGCTGACCGTGCTGGACGCAGCGAAGGACTGTCAGCGGCCGCTGCGCAGCGACCGGTTCGGCAATCCCGCGGGAATGTCCTCTCAGTACCTGGGCACCCTGCCCGAGGCCCTGCCGGGCGCCGTGTCCGGCGAGGACCTGGCCGTCGTCGCTGCCGCGCTGCGCGCTGCCCTGCCTTCCGGCACCGGGCCGGTGCTGGTGCTGGGCTGCGAGGAATTCATCCACGTGCCCCTGACCGTGGCCAACGCCCTGGCCGAAACCGGTCCGGTGCGTTTTTCCACCACCACCCGCTCCCCCATCGTGCCCATCGACCGGCCCGACTACGCCATCAACAACTCGGTGGACTTTGCCAGCCATGACCTCACCGAAGACGGCCCCGGCCCGCGGCACGCCTACAACGTCGGCCCGCGGCTCGGCACGGTTCAGGGCACGGGAGAGTCCGCGGTCGGTTTCGACAGCATTGTCCTGGTGCCCGAACCCGGGACGGATCTGGCCTCCATCACAGGCCCGGGCAGCGTCACCGAGGCGCTGCGCGCGGTGACTCCCGCCGTCGTCGTGCTGCTGGCCCCCGCGGACCTGCCCGCCGCCGATGAGTGGGCCGGACACCCGGCAGCCGCTCCCGCCGCGGTGCCGTTTTCCCCGGTGCCGGTCGCCGCGGTACCGGTTTCCGCGGTGCCGCTGACGGGACCGGAGTTCGGCTCCTATGCTGCCGAGGACGTGACCTGGCTGCTCAAGGACCTGCGCGATGCGCAGCTGGAGGCACCCACGGCCGAGCGGGAAGCGGCCATCCAGTCCGGCGGCGCGAACTATGCCGAGTCGCTGCCGATGGAATACCTGCCCTCGGCCCAGTACCAGGACCTGTACGAGGAGGCCCTGGTCCGCTCCGCACCCCGGGTGGCCGCCGCCGTCGGCACCGTCACCGAACTGGCGCTGGCGGCCCGCAACCGCGAGCCGGTGCTGGTGTCCCTGGCCCGGGCCGGTACACCCATCGGGATCCTGATGCGCCGCTGGGCGCAGCAGATGCACGGCCTGGACCTGCCGCACTACACCATGAGCATTGTGCGCGGGGTGGGCATGGATGAAACCGCGCTGCGCTACCTCGCCTCCCGGTACGATCCGGCGCGGATCCTGTTTGTGGACGGCTGGACCGGTAAGGGAGCCATCACCCGCGAGCTGACCGCCGCGCTGGAGAAGTTCGAGGCAACCGACGGCGTACGGTTCTCCGCGCAGCTGGCGGTGCTGGCCGATCCCGGGCATTCCGTGGAGCTGTTCGGCACCCGGGAGGATTACCTGATCCCCTCGGCCTGCTTGAATTCCACCGTTTCGGGCCTGGTATCCCGCACGGTGTTCAACAAGGAACTCATTGGACCGGAGGATTTCCACGGCGCGAAGTTCTACTCCCACCTGGCCGCAGCGGACGTTTCCCGGGACTTCCTGACCGCCGTGTCCGCGCATTTCGACGCCGTTCGGGCCGCCGCCGTCGCGCACGCCGCCGAGCTGGCCGGCACCGACCGGACACCCACCTGGGTCGGCTGGGCCGCGGTGGAACGGCTGAGCGAGGAGTACGGCATCCAAAACGTGAACCTGGTGAAGCCCGGGGTCGGCGAGACCACGCGGGTGCTGCTGCGCCGGGTGCCGTGGAAAGTACTGGTGCATCCGGCGGCCCGGACCGACGTGGCACATGTGCTGCTGCTGGCCGAACAGCGCGGCGTGCCGGTGGAGGAAGTCCCGGACCTGCCGTTCAGCTGCGTGGGCCTGATCCATCCCCGGTTCACCGCGGGGGCGGTGGGTGCGGATGGCAAGGCTGTTGCCGGTGCAGCGGCCGGCGCAGGGGCTCCAGCCGGTTCCGGAGCCGCCTCGGGGGCCGACGCGTGAGGACCCTCTTCGCCTCGGACCTGGACCGGACACTGATCTATTCCGCCAACGCCCTGTTCCTGGACACCGAGGATGCCGCCGCGCCGGGCCTGGTGGTCTCCGAGGTGTACGAGGGCAAACCGCTGTCCTTTATGACCCGTGCGGCCGAGGACCTGCTGGTGGCCGCCGCGGAGGCTGCGGTGTTTGTTCCCGTGACCACGCGGACGGTGGCCCAGTACCGGCGGATCCAGTTGCCCGCTCCGGCACCGGAGTACGCGGTGACCACCAACGGCGGGGTGATCCTGCACCACGGGGAGCCCGACGCCGACTGGCAGGACAAGGTCCGTTCCCTGGTGGCCGGCGGCTGCGCTCCCCTGGCCGAGGTGTCGGCGCATCTGGCCCGCCCGGAGTTCGCCGCCTGGACGCTGAAGCTGCGCACTGCCGAGGACCTGTTTGCCTACGCCGTGGTGGACCGGGCGGCGCTGCCGGGGCAGTTCCTGCTGGAGCTGGAGACCTGGTGTGCGGAGCGCGGCTGGACTGTCTCGCTGCAGGGCCGCAAGCTGTACTGCGTGCCGGTGCCCGTGACCAAGCAGGATGCCGTGGCCGAGGTCGCCCGGCGGACCGGGGCGGAGCAGATCATCGCTGCCGGGGATTCACTGCTGGACCGGCCGATGCTCCAGGCCGCCGATGTCGCCTTCCGCCCCGCGCACGGCGAACTGGACGACGCCGGCTACCGCGAGCGGCACCTGCAGGTCACCGCGGCCCGCGGAGTGCTGGCCGGGGAGGAAATCCTGCGGCGGGTGCTCGGGCTGGTGCGGGGCTAGAAACTGATGGGCGGCGGGGACGGGACCGGTCCGGAGACCGGCCGGGTAATGCCAAGCGTCCCGGCCGCGTAACTGAGGAATTCCTCTATCCGCCGGTTGAACGTTTCCGGCACCCCGAAGGACTTGCCGCTGCCAACGCGGAAACCGAAGGTGTCGCGGGCATACACGTCCACCGCGGTGCCAGTATCGAACCCGGAGGCAGTGAACGTCAGGGCGATCGGCAGGTGCTTGCGCCCTTCTTCGGTCATGTTGCCCCACATCCGGTATTCCGCATTGGACCCGAGGTGCACCTCCACCGAGGACTTTTCCCGCCGGACATCTTCACCGTGAAAGGAAAAGGCCGCGGCCAGGGTTGCCAGGACCGCCTGCGGAGGCTGAGGCGCTGTCCACTGTTCCTTCTTCTCCACAATCGGTTTGGTGCTGAACAATGCCATGGCAATTCCCCCTTTTGATGCCTGGATTAAGATTTAGCCGATACCGAGCGCATAGAAGGCCTGCTCATAAAGGGCGGCCGATTCGTCGCCGAGCTTTCCGGTCACGCGGAGGAGCGCCGTTCCCTGCAGATACATGTATTCCCGTTTGTAGGCGGCGCCCAGGGCCAAGTGCTCCTGCAGCTGGGCGAAGCGCGACTGGGCTTCTGCTTCGGTGGCGAAGACTTCCACCACAGCCCCTCCAACAACGCTGTTCTCCGGCGCGGCTGCGGAGGCGTCGGCGATCCACGCCGCCGAGGTGTAATAGCCCGGCTGGCCGATGAATCCGCCCGGGTCATTCTCCGGCGTTACTTCAGTGACCGAGGTGATGCCGGGGACAACTGCCTGCAGCTGCTGGGCAATGGCTATGGCGGTGACGGGCTCGGCCGGGGTGGCCGGCGCCGGCGCGGAAGGGGTTGGCGGGGGCGTTAGCGTCGGCGTCGGAGTGGGGGCGGGCGACGGCGGGGCCGGCGGAGTTGTCGCGGCGGACGACGACGCGCTCCGGGAAGGCGTGGCCGGAGCGGATTCCTTGGCTGCCTCGGCGGAGGATGAACATCCCGCTAATCCGACAGCCGCGGCGAGCAACAGCACGGCAATGCTTCCCTTTTGCATTCTTCCCCCCAATTAGAGACCTGGTATGAGCACAGCCTACTCCGCGGGATCGAGCACTTTTCTTCGACCTTTCTCGGCGCGGGAGCTGCCTTATTCGGTGAAGGCCTGTTCGTACAGGGATGCCTGACTGGGCATGAGCTTCCCGGAAACCCGGAGCAGGACTGAACCCTTGAGGTAGTGATACTCAGTACCGAATGCCGGTCCCATGCTCTTGAGCACATCTTGGATGTAGGCAGCACGGGTCTGGGCATCTGCTTCGGTGGCAAAGACCTCGACGACAGCCCCACCGTCGACGCCGGTCTGGGCGGGATCCGCCGAGGTGTCGGCGATCCATGCGGCGCTCGTGTACTGTCCTGGACGCCCAATGAGCCCATTCGAATCGTTAGCTTCGGTCACTTCAGTGACCATGCTGATACTCGGAACTTTCCCCTGCAAACGGCCTGCCACACTCATTGCGGTCTCCGCCTCTACCGGTTCCGCCGGGCTCTCGTTCGGCGTCTCTACACGAGTAGGTTCGGCTGACTTTGCTTCTTTGGACGCTGTAGCGGACCCCGACGGCGCCGCAGCTTCACTGTCGGAAGAACACCCCGCAAGTCCGAGAGCACCCAAAATCAAAACTCCCACAATAAGTTGCTTGCGCATTTGTTCCCCATATCTATTTATTTATATGTAATCAAAAACCGCGTCACAGCCTATCCCGCTCCCGCCGTGTATCGAGTGCACGACACTGTCGCCGGTCAAAGCCTCTGGATGCCACGTGGAAACCAAGCAAACGCAGACCACCTGTGTATAGCTCTGAACCCGAGTCAACCCTGTTGTGACGTGGCGTACCGTTCCGCGTGGCTGCGCAGGATGCAGAATTCGTTGCCTTCCGGGTCAGCCAGTACCACCCAGCCGGTTCCATCCGGGCGGCGCTGGTCATCGACCTGCGTGGCTCCGAGTGTCAGCAACCGCGCGAGCTCCTGGTCCCGTCCGCCGGACTCTTCCGGCTGCAGGTCCAGGTGCAGGCGGTTCTTGACCTGTTTGCGGTCCGGCACCTTGATAAACAGCAGCCGCTGGGAGCCGTCGGGCGAGTAGATCATGCACTCGTCGTCGCCGGGCCCAAAGGGCTCCTTCGGATCTGCGTGGAAATCGAGCACCTGTGCCCAGAACACGGACTGCGCGTACGGGTCGAGGCTGTCGAAGGTTGTGTGGGAGATCGAAGCAGTCATGCGGGGAAGCCTACGGCCCGTTGCGGAAATTTTGCCTCCGGCCCGCCGGGCGGTCACCGCCGGGCGGTCACCGCTCGGGCTGCTCCTCCGACTGGGGAAGGTGGGCTGTTGCCCACTGCCCCAGCTGCCGCAGCAACGGCACCAGCTGCTCCCCGCTGGGTGTCAGGGTGTACGCCACCGAGATCGGCGGGCCGGGCTCCACAACGCGTGTCAGCAGCAGGGCCTCGGCCAGCTCGGTGAGCCGGTCGGAGAGTACGGCGTCGCTGATTCCCTCGACGGATCGCCGCAGGGCCGCGAAGGACAACGGCCCGGCGCTGAGGGCATCCACAATCATCCCGTTCCAGCGCTTACCCAGGATGGTGAAGGCAAGGCTGACCGCGGAATCACATGTGTGCATTGAAACCGGGCCTCTATCCATACGGCGATTCTACCGCTACTGTCAGCCTAGTCACTCTGAAAAACAGAGTTACTAAGGAACTTATTGATCGGAGACCCCATGACGCTCTTCCGCCTGGATGCCAGCATCCTGCCCGCCACGTCCGCCAGCCGTGCCCTCGGCGACCTCGTCGAGGAGCAGTGGACTGCCGCTCACCCTGATTCCAGCGTTCGACGCCGCGACCTCGCCGCTGAGCCGATCCCGACCGGGGTCTGGCAGGATGCCGTCCTGGGCGGCTTCTCTCCGGAAGCGGCCCGCACCGAGGAGCAGCACCAGGCTCTTGGCTTCGCCACTGAACTGGCTGATGAACTGACCGGTGCCGATGCGCTGCTGTTCACCGTTCCCCTGTATAACTTCGGCGTCTCGCAGCATTTCAAGACCTGGTTCGACCTCGCCTACACCGATCCCCGGATCAGCCCGGAGGGCACCGCACTGCGCGGCAAGCCGGCCGTGCTGGTCACCTCGCTGGGCGGAAACTACAACCCGGGCACTCCCAAGGAGGGGTGGGACCACTCCACCCCCTGGCTGCGCCGTGTACTGGCGGACGTCTGGGGCCTGGACCTGCGCGTTGTCGAGCGCCCCTTCACCCTCGTGGGCATGAACCCCGCCCTGGATCCCTTCAAGGACATGGCCGCCGCCCTGAAGGAGGAAGCGGAAACCGCCGCGGTGAAGTTCGGCCGGGAACTGGCCGGGCTGCGCCCCAGCCCCCTCGGCTAGGCTCCCTCCGTACACGCACCACCACGCGCGCTTATCGACCGTCCGCGCGCTTATCGACCGTCCGCGCACAAGCGGCACCCGCCCAAAGGCCGGGTGCCGCTTTGCTGCCAGTGGCTACACCCGTTCCAGCAGCATCGACACACCCTGGCCGAGCCCCACGCACATGGTCGCCAGGCCACGTGATGCCCCCTCGCGCTCCATCCGGTTCAACAGGGTCACCGTGATCCGCGACCCGGACGAACCGAGCGCGTGCCCGAGCGCAATGGCCCCGCCGTCGCGGTTCACCAGCTCCTCGTCCAGGCCGAGTTGCCGGATGCAGGCCAGCGACTGCGCGGCGAAGGCCTCGTTCAGTTCCACCGCACCGATGTCCCCCAGTGACCAGCCGGTCCGTTCCAGCACTTTCCGGGTGGCCGGCACCGGGCCGATGCCCATGACCGCCGGCTCCACCCCAGCGGAGGCGCCGTCCACAATCCGGGCGCGGGCGTCCAGCTTCAACCGGCGCACCGCCTCGGCGCTGGCGACGACGACGGCGGACGCGCCGTCGTTCAGCGAGCTGGCGTTCCCGGCGGTCACCACGCCGTCGGGCCGCACGATGGGCCGCAGCTTCGCCAGCGCCTCGGTACTGGTCTCCCGGCGCGGACCCTCATCGGTCTTCACCACGCCCTTTTTCGTTTCCACCGGGACGATTTCCGCCGCGAACCGGCCCTCGTCCACGGCGGCGAGCGCCCGGGTGTGCGAGCGCAGCGCAAAGGCGTCCGAGTCTTCCCGGGAAATCCCTTCCCGGGAGGCCAGTTCCTCCGCGGTTTCGGGCATGGAGTAGGTGGTGCCGGGCAGGTCGTAGAACTTCGGGTTGGTGAACCGGGCACCGATGGCCGAGTCCGCCAGCTCCCCGGGCTTCGCAAACGCCTTCTCCGGTTTGGCCAGCACCCATGGCGCTCGGGACATCGACTCCACTCCCCCGGCCACCACCACATCCGCCGCCCCGGACTTCACCATCTGGGAGGCGAGCAGTATCGCGCTGAGGCCGGAGGCGCAGAGCCGGTTCACGGTCATGGCCGGCACGGCGTCCGGGAAGCCGGCCAGCAGGGTCGCCATCCGCGCCACGTTCCGGTTGTCCTCTCCGGCCTGGTTGGTGCAGCCCAACAGCACTTCGTCGACGCCGGCGGGGTCCAGTCCGGCGCGGGCGACGACGTCGGCGAGCACCAGCGCAGCCAGGTCATCGGGCCGGACGGAGGACAGGGCACCGCCGTAGCGTCCCACGGGAGTACGGGCACCGGAGATCAGATAGGCCTCAGTCATGCTGGCCATCGTACTGTGATGCGCGCCACTTAGGGGTTCCGGCGGCGGTGCCTATGTGCCGCTGGGTGGGGACTGTGGGGTGCCCGCCGGCGAGGGGGTCGACGGCGAGGGGGTCGACGGCGAGGGGGTCGACGGCGGCGTTGGGACGGTTGGGACCGGAACGGGAGGCATCGTTAGTGTGGGAGTTGCGGTGGGAGTGGGTGTCGGAGCAGGCGGGGTCGGACACGGCGGTGGAGTTTGGGGATCCGTGGGCACTGGATCCGTCGGCACTGGCGGTGCCGCGGGCAGCGTCGGGCCCGGCTGGCTGCCCGGCTCTTCGGCTGCGTGCCGGCGCGCGGCGTCCGCCTGCCGGTGCGCCTCGGCCTGTTCGGCGGCAACACGGGCATTCTCCACCGCTGCCTGTTCAGCCGCCGCCTTCTCCGCTGCCGCACGCTGCTCGGCGGCCTGCCGTTCCGCGTCGATTTGGCCGCGCAACCGTTCAATTTCCGCACGGTCCGCGGCTGCCTGCCGATTGAGCCGGTCGGTGGCGGCACGCGCCGTAGTGATCCGCTCCGCAGAGGCCCGGTCCATCCACACCAGTTTCCCGGCCATGTCCCGGGTGCAGCGGTAGGCCGTGCGGCCCTGCGTGCGGGCGGCCCCGTCCGGGGAACAGCGCCGGTTCATCAGCGATGCCTCCTGCCCGGCGGTCGGCGACGGCGAGCGCGTTGCCTTGCTGCGCGGCGGCGTCGGCGGGTCCACATCCACCTGCGGGCTGGGTGCCCGTTCCAGCAGGCCACCGCGCTGCGGGGACGGCCCAGGTTCGAGCGGTGCGATAAAGCCCAGTGCTGCGGCGGGCCGCTCAGTCCCCACCGAGGGGGCGGCGATGCTCGTGGCCACCGTACCGACAGCCAGTACGACGACGCTGCCGGCCAGCGCCGCTTTCCGCTGCCTGCCGGTGTCCAGTCCGGCCCACGACCGGCGGTGCAGCGCCAGCGCGTACACCCCCGTGAGCAGCAGGAGGAAACCGGCAACCAGGATCCAGACGGCCAGGCCCATCACCCCGAAAAACGCCGCTACGCCAAGCAGAACTGCGGCGCCGACGACGACGGGCCAGGCCGAGCGCGGGGTTTGGCCCGGGACCTGCGGGCGGCGCCGGCGCGGACCGCGCGGCGGAGTGGGGTCGTAGAGCATGGCGCCTCGAGGAGGAGATTCAGCTCGTCAGCAGCGGCCGTCCCGGACCCCATGCACCCGTTCACGGCCAGTGCCCTTGGCATCAACGGTAGGCGCGGCCACGGGCAAACCTCTAGGGGCGAGGGCGAACATCGCCCGCCGCGACCGGTAACGACGCCGCCGCCCCGCCGCCGCCCCGGTGCGACCGGCACCCCGACGTCCCCGCCTCGACGCCGCCCCTTTGCAGGCTAATCCCCGCACGCTCCGCTAGCATTCCTCATACTCTTCTTTACCCCTGCCAACGCGAAGGCCTCCCCGTGACAACTGTTGACTCCCTGCCGGCTAACTCCCTGCCGGACCCCGGAGACCTGATCGACTTCGACGGCCTCCTGACCGCGGAGGAAATCACTCTGCGCGATAGCGTCCGCGCCTTCGTGGCCGCCGAAATCAAGCCGAACATCGCCCGCTGGTACGAGGACGCGGAGTTCCCGCTGGAGATCGTCCCTCAGCTGGCTAAGCTCGGGCTGCTCGGCATGCACCTGGAGGGCTATGGCTGTGCCGGCCGCTCCGCCGTCGAATACGGACTGGCCGCCGCGGAACTGGAGGCCGGGGACTCCGGGCTACGGACCTTCGTCTCGGTGCAGGGTTCCTTGGCCATGTCCGCCATCCACAAGCACGGCTCCGAGGAACAGAAGCAGCGCTGGCTGCCGGCTATGGCCGCCGGCGAGGCGATCGGCTGCTTCGGCCTCACCGAACCAACCGCCGGATCGGATCCGGCCGGCATGAGCACCTACGCCCGGCGCGACGGCGGCGACTGGGTCCTCAGCGGCACCAAACGCTGGATTGGACTGGCCTCGGTGGCGCAGGTGGCCGTGATTTGGGCGCAGACCGACGGCGGCATCCGCGGCTTTGTGGTTCCCACCGACACCCCGGGTTTCACCGCCACCCCCATTGAACCCAAACTGTCCATGCGCGCCTCCATCCAATGCAACGTCCGGCTCGACGATGTCCGCCTGCCCGCCGACGCTGTCCTGCCCGGCGTCGTGGGCCTCAAGGGGCCGTTCTCCTGCCTGAACGAGGCCCGCTACGGCATCATCTGGGGTGCCATGGGCGCCGCCCGGGATGCCTTCGAAGACGCGCTGGCCTATTCCCGGACCCGGATGCAGTTCGACAAACCCCTGGCCGGGTACCAGCTGACCCAGCAGAAGCTGGTGGACATGGCCCTTGAAATTAACAAGGGCTTCCTGCTCGCCCTGCACATCGGCCGGAAGAAAGACGCCGGCACGCTGGGCCTGCACCAGATCTCGCTGGGCAAGCTGAACAACTGCCGCGAAGCCATCGCCGTCTGCCGCGAAGCCCGCACCCTGCTGGGCGGCAACGGCATCACCCTGGACTACTCGCCGCTGCGTCACGCCAACAACCTGGAATCGGTGCGCACCTACGAGGGCACCGATGAGGTCCACACCCTCATCCTGGGCCAGCACCTCACCGGCATCCCGGCCTTCCGCTAGACCGGTGCCGGGATCTGCGCTGCCTCCAGGTCCTGCTTGTCGGTGCCCGCGTCCCGGGTCGGCGCCGGGGGCGACACCGGGGGTGGTGCCGGAGGTGTAACGGAGCGGCCCGACGGCGGCGGCACAGTCGGATCCGGAGGTGCGGGCGGGCTCGGGGGCACGGTCGGGTCCGGCTGCGGCGGGGTCGGCGGCACGGTGGGGTCCGGCGTGCCGGGGGCAGGCGGTGGCGTTACCGGATCCGGCGTGCCCGGGGCGGGTGTTCCCGGGTCCGGTGTTCCCGGCGGTGGCGTGCCCGGTGCCGGGGGCGGCGTCGTCGGGTCCGGCGTTGCCGGTTCGGTGGGGTCAGGCGGGAACGGCGGATCCGGAGGTCCGGGCTCGCCCGGAACTTCGGGCGGAGGTGCAGGCGGCAGGGTGGCGGACGGGTTTTGTTCGGCGGCCCGGCGCGCGGCTTCCCGGGCCTGCTGTTCGGCCTGGAGCCTGTCCGCTTCAGCGCGTTGCGCCGCGGCCCGCGCTTCGACAAGCAGGTCCGCTGTTGCCCTATCCATCCAGACCAGCTCCCCTGCGGTGTTGGCTGTGCAACGGTATTCGATTTCGCGCTGCAGCCGCGAAGCACCGTCGGCGGTGCACGGCGAGTTGGCGAGTGCGGCTTCGGCCGCCGGGCTGCTTTCCGGTGTGTCCGCGGGCAGGCGAGCGCCCTGCACATCGGCGCGGACATCCTGCGGCCGCGGGTCTGCGGTCTCGGGCGAAGACGGCTCGGGGGAAGACTGCTCGAGCTCCGTCGCAGGGGGCGGCGGGGCCGCGGCGCCGTCGTCGTTGGTGGTGCGTGCCGGCTGCGGCACGGACATCACCCCGGCAACCACACCCACCACCAGCACCACGCCGCTGACCGAGAGGGCGAACTTCCGCTGCTGCAGCGTGTTCAGCCCGGCCCAGCTGCGGCGCCGGAAACCCAGGGCATAGAGGGCGCTGCACAGCAGCAGGACTCCGGCGGCCAGGATCCACACCGCTACCCCACCGACTCCCTGGAGCACCGCGACCCACAACAGCCCCGCCACCACTCCGAGGACTGGCCAAGCGGTGCGGGGATTGCGGAGCGGTGAGGGTCGGGCATTGGCCGACGGACCGGCGGAGGAAACGGACTCGGGATCCGGCTGGTCGGGCGTGGGCTGGTGGGACATAGGGCCTCGGCGGGACGGTGCCGGTGCGCTCCCGCCGCTGACAGTCGGGATTGGTCCGGCATCTGTTGCAGCAGCTTTACCGTCCGGGTTCGAGGCTCCGGTGAACTCCGGCGGGGGCTGCCCTTGGAACCACGCTAGGCGGCTCCAAGGGCAACATCTAGGGGTTGCCGAAACTGATGGCTACCGTTCGCAGCCGACGCCGTCGCCGTCACGGTCCAGATGGGTGCCGTAACCCGGCTGACCGATCCGTACCGGGGCTGCTCCGGCAGCCTTCGCTGCCGCGCAGTTCGGGTAATAGGCCGCTGCCGGAGCGGGGGCCGGAGCAACATACTGCTGGCGTGCCTGTTCGTCCGCTACCCGCTGGGCTTCGGCAGCAGCGGCAGCGGCCTGCTCATCCGCTACCCGCTGCGCTTCAGCGGCCGCTGCGGCGGCGGCCTCGTCGGCAAGGCGCTGCTGTTCGGCCGCTTCGGCAGCCGCGGCCGCTTCCTCGGCTGCTTTCTTGTCGGCAGCCTCCTTGTCGGCCTTTTCCTGGCGTGCGGCGACGATCTTCGTGGAATCGTCTTTAGTCATCCAGACGAGCTTGCCGTTGTCATTTTCCGTGCATACGTACACGGTGCTCTGGGCGGTGGGCGTCGCCGCGGGGGAAGCCTTAGTGGTCGTGGGTGAGGACGACGGCGAAGCCTTGGCCTTGGCGGTCGAGCCCTTCGCGCTCCGCGTCGGCGTCGGCGTCGCTGACTGCTTGACCGTCTGTGTCACTCCGGCCGATTTGCATGCCTGGTTGGCAACAACGGTTGGCGTCGGCGACGCCGACGCGGTGGATTTGGTGGGCGACGGCGTTGCGGACGCCGTCGGCTCAGAGCCTTCCGACCCGCCACCGCAAGCGGTGAGGGCCAGGACCGCAGTCAGGGTGACCGCGCCTAACGATAGTGAACGGGCGCGAGGCAGAAATGACATGGATCCCCCAGGAAAGAAAGCGTGTGAAAGTGGATGCGAACGCATCGAGTGACACAGTAGCAGCCCGCGGGCCGAAATGTTACCGGCCAGTAACCAGATTCTCATCAGCCGTCCGAATCCAAGTAGTTGAGGCACCTTGACCGCCGATTCGAGGCCCGCAGCCCTTCTGCTCCCCCGGCTTCTCTGGCTTGTCCCCGCCCGGGCACGTAGCTTCCATCCCCCTGTGACCAGGCACCACCGGCGCACGCACGGTGATCGGGTGAGCTTCGGAGGCGCGTTATGGACTGGCTGCTTGTTCTGACCGTGGTGCTGGTGCTTGCGGTCGGCTTTGGCACCGGCTGGCTGGCCAAGGCGTCCGTCGACCGGCGGGAGGGGTCGCGCGCCCTGAACGAGCTGGTGACGTACCTGCACCTGAAGCAGACCCTGGCGCCCATAGAGCCGCGGGCGGCAACCCCGGGGCCGGAGGTGGACCGAGCCCGGTCCGCAGTGGCCGACCTCCGGGAGAAAGTGATCGAAACCCTGGCACAGGTACACACCCGGTCCGGAGCCAACGAAGTGCTGATGCGTATGGCCGCAGCATGCACCCGGTATTTGCGCGTGGCCGGCGACGATCCCGCACGTTACCAGTTCGAGCTCATGGAACTGCGCCGGGGCCTGGTCGGGGAACTGCGGATCCTCAGCGACGGCCGGCGGGACGTGCTGTACCGCGGACCGGGCGAGCACGGAGCGGAACGTGCAGCCCGGAAAGCGGCGCCTAAAAAGAAACCGGACCGGCCGCGGAAACGAGGCGACCACCTCGCCCGCTGACCTGGCCGCACCCCGCTGACGCTCCCCTGATGCTTCCCTGACGCTCCCCCTGTCAGCCGCCAACCCGGGGCAGGGGCACAACGCCGTTCCGGAACGCCCACACCACGGCCTGCATCCGGTCGCGGGCACCGGTCTTCGTTAAGATTCCCGCCACGTGGTACTTCACGGTGGTGGCCTCCACGAACAGCCGCTCACTGATCTCCTGCGTTGACAGCCCTTCACACAGGAGCGTCAGGATTTCGGTCTCCCGCGCTGTCAGCGGCACAACCAGCGACGCCGGCGCGCTGCGCGGCCCGGCTGTCCGGTTCGCGAACTCAATCAGCACACGGCGGGTCAGGCGCTGGTCCAGGGTGCCGTCCCCGCGGGAGACGGAACGGATTGCACCCAGCAGGGCGTCCTCGTCGGCCCCTTTCAGCAGGAACCCGGAGGCTCCGGCTTCGAGGGCGCCGAAAACATAATCATCGAGTTCGAAGGTGGTCAGCATCAGCACACCCGTAGTGTTCTGCGGATCGCCGGTGATGGTCCGCGTCGCAGCGATGCCGTTGAGGCCCGGCATCCGAATGTCCATGCAGATGACGTCCGGGCGCAGCTCACGCACCAGCGCCACGGCCTCGTTTCCGTCGCTGGCCTCACCCACCACTTCGACGTCGGAGTCGGCTTCCAGGATCACCCGGAGTCCGGCCCGCACAATCGCTTGATCGTCGGCGATGGCTACTGTGATCGTCATGTCTCGTCCTCATAGGGAATCACCAGGGTATTGGTCCAGCCGCCGTCGTCATCGGGCCCCGTGCGCAGGGTTGCGCCGATCAGTTCCGCACGCTCGGCCATGCCGATCAAACCGTACCCGGAACGCGATCCCTGCCGCGGTTTAGCCGACGGCGCGTCATTGGCAACCGTCAGCCGCACCGACGTCGGCCCGTAGTCCACGCGGACAGCACGGGATGCACCGGGAGCGTGGTTCAGCGCATTGGCGAGGGATTCCTGGACCATCCGGTACGCCGCGATCCCCGCCAGCGGCCGGAGCTCCCGCGGCGTCCCGGACTCTTCAAAGCGGACCTCGGTCCCCGCCTGCGATGCTTCGGCCACCAGCGCCGGAAGGTTCTCCATGGAGGCAACGGGCGCAAGCTCGCCTTCGGCGTCGGGCCGCAGGAGCCCCACCGTTTGGCGGAGATTGTCCAGTGTGGTCCTCGCCGCGCGCTGCACCTGGCGGATGTATTCGCCGGCTTCCTCAGGGTCGGAGGTCCGCAGTGCCTGCGCCGCCTGGGCGCTGACAATGATGCCGGTCAGATGGTGGGCCGCGACGTCGTGCAGTTCCCGGGCCATCAGTGTCCGCTCCCGCAGCACGGCCTCTTCGGCCAGGCGTTCCTTTTCGCGTTCCGCAGCTTCGGCCCGCTCCTGCAGTGCCGCCAGGAGCCGGACCCGGCCGCCGATAATCTCGGCGGCAACCACTCCCAACCCAAAGACCAAAGCGGTGCGTGCCGCCGCAAAGGTCGGAATGAGTTCGGCAGGAACCACGGCGCTGGCCTGCACGGCGAACATCGTCACGACGACGGCGACCGCGGCAAGCCCTGCCGGCACCAGATAACGCTTCGGGCCGGCGGTTTCACGGACATAGGCATACACGGCAACTATTACCGCAATAGTTCCGGTGCCCACCTCGCCCGCGGAAAACAACAATGTGAGGCCGTCCAGGGCGGTGACCAAAAGGAGAACACCGAACGGAAAACGGCGGCGTGCGGGCAATACCGCGGCCTGGGCCAGCATCAGCAGAACCGGCATTAAATCCAGCGGACCTTTAACCGAATCCGCCTCGAAGGTGAGGACGCCCCACACATAGCCCACTGCCAGCAAAACAATGAGCACGGTGGGCGCGAACTTCCAGCGGGCCTTCCGCGCCCCGGGGCTGGGCCTGGGCCGGGGCCGGGCCGGAATTGATGAGCATCGGATCATTCTCGCTTACCCCAGGTGGAGGGCGCCCTATCCGCAAGAACAGGTCCGATCCTGTTCGCAGGCTGGGGGCGCTGCGTTCCGCTTCCGGGAACGCTGGTTCTCACCACCAACCGAGGGCAACGAGCACCAGGTGCCCCGCCATAACCGGAAGGAACACCACCATGAATCCCGAAACAGAACCCGCGGCCACCACCCACGAAACCAGGGCGCCGTCGTCGTTCAAGCGCACCATTGCCTTCGCGGCGACCGGCCTCCTGGCGGCCGGCACGGTCAGCGCCGGCGCCTGGTGGGGCATCAGCTCCGTTGCCGCCGCCGACACCACCGACGCCCCAACCGCGGCTGCCGGCAACACAGTGATCCAAACGCAGTTGGATCACCTGGTGGACCGCGGGTTTCCCGCAGCCCTGGCCTCGCTGACGCATCCGGACGGCAGCCATGAAGACTTTGTGTCCGGCGTCGGAAACGTCGAAACCGGCGAGGACGTTCCGGTGGACGGGGAGGTGCGCATTGGCAGCAACACGAAAATGTTCACCGCCGTCACCGTGCTGCAGCTGGTGGAGCAGGGACAGGTGGAGCTGGACGCTCCAATTGAGAAGTACCTGCCCGGCCTGCTGCACGGCGAGGGGATCGACGGCGCGAACATCACCGTCCGGCAGCTGCTGCAGCACACCAGCGGGCTGCCCGAGTATACGGACGCACTGGCCGTTGATTTCAAGCAGATGCAGCACTCCTACAAGTCTCCCCGGGACCTGATGGACATGGCCCTGGCGCAGCCGGCCCTGTTCAGCCCCGGGGAACGCTGGGAATACTCCAACACAAACTACATTGTGCTCGGGCTGCTCGTGGAAAAGGTGACGCAGCGCCCCCTCGGCGAGGAAATCACCCGCCGCATCATCGAACCCCTCGGCCTGCAGCACACCTATTTCCCGGCCCAGGGCGAACAGGAGTTCCGGGGTGCACACCCGTTCGGCTACCACATGGAGGCCGACCTCCAGCGATACGACGTGACCGAGCTGGATCCCTCCTGGGCCTGGGCGGCCGGGGAAATCATCGCCAGTCCCAGCGACCTGAACGAGTTCAACCGGGCCGTGGTCGACGGCCGCCTGCTCTCCGAGGCGTCAATGGCCGAAATGCAAAAGACGGTGCCCTCGGACGAGACCCTGTTTCCGGGCGCCCAGTACGGGCTCGGCCTGGAGCGCTACCCGCTGAGCTGCGGCGGCGAGATCTGGGGCCACGGCGGAGACATCCAGGGCTACGAGACGCGCAACGGGGTGACCGCCGACGGCACTGCCTTCACCATTGCCGTCACGTCCCTCCCCGCAGCCATCGGTGACCCGGCAAACGAGGAGCTGGTCCTGGAGAACTACAAGTCCGTGACGCAGGCCCTGGACACGGTCTTGTGCTCTAAGTAGATGCTGGTGCTCGACGCGGAAAGCGGGTCCTCACGGCAGGGAGCCCGGGGCGAAAACGCCCCGGGCTCCCTGCTTTGCACTCCCTCCTTGCACTCCTGCTGTCAGCTCAGCAGCAGCTACTCCACCGTGATGAACCCCGCGAGCCGGGTGTCATTCACGGAGCTGCCCACGTAAATGGGCACCTGCCCGGTCGGCGTCACCCAGCCGTTCGCCGCAGTGTCCCAGTACTGCAGGGAGCGCGGATCCAGGTCGATGTTCACCGTCCCGGCCGCCCCGGGAGGCAGCGTGATGCTGGCGTATCCGGCCAGCTGCCGGGCCGGCGTCGGGATGACCGTGGGCAGGTTCCCCACGTACACCTGCACCGTTTCCTGCCCCTCGCGGGTGCCCAGGTTGGTGACCTGCACCGAGACTTCCGCGGAGCCCGGATCCGCCGCGTCCACCACCGAGGTGGACAGCAGGTTCCCGTACTGGAACCGCGTGTAGGAGAGCCCGTGCCCAAACGGGAACAGCGGCGTCAGGCCCTGCGTGGTGTAGGACTTGTAGCCCACAAACACACCCTCTACATACGGGACCACCGGATCCACCTCGTTGATCAGGTAGAAGGTGTTCTGCTGCCCGGCCTGCGTGGCCTGCTGTTCGGACACCGGGAAGGTGACCGGCAGCTTGCCGGACGGGTTCGCGTCCCCGTACAGCAGCGACGCCACCGCGGTGCCCTGCGCCTGCCCCGGATACCAGGTTTCCAGCACCGACGGCACGGCATCCAGCCACGGCATGGTGACCGGCCCGCTGGTGGCCAGCACCACAATGGTGTTCGGGTTCGCCGCGGACACGGCCCGGATCAGCCGGTCCTGGTCCTGCGGCAGGGTCAGCGTGCCGCGGTCGGCGGCCTCCCCGGTGTAGTCGCGGGCGACGACGACGGCCACCGAGTTGCGCGAGGCGACGTCCACTGCTTCCTGGATGGACGGGGACAGGGCGTTCTCCGGAGCGAACCAGCCCAGCCGCATCATGGCGCCGGGCTGGTCATTGAGGCCCCCGTTGAACTGGTTGGGAGCGTCCGTGGTGTATTCCACCCGGATCGGCACCTGCTGCCCCGCTGCCAGGTTGATCGCGGACTCGGTCTGGTTGTACGGGGCCGGTTCCCCGGTGCTGACCAGGGTGTTGTCGATGTACAGCCGGGCGGTGCCCAGATGCGCCATGGTCAGGGTGTAGTCCCCGGTGGCCGGAGCCACCAGGGTTCCGGTCCACACCACGGACATGGGCGCGGAGACCAGCGGGACCGGCAGTCCGGGCACCTGGGAGGTGTTGATGGTGTCCGCGGAAATACCGGTGCGCAGGTTGATCTGCCGTTCGGAGCGGGCCACCACCGTGTCGCCGGTGAAGTTGTTGATCCCGCTGCGGTACTCGGCCTGCACGTTGGTCAGCACCGTGCTGGGGATCGGCGGGGCGCCGGGCAGCGTGTCGGCCAGCGATACCGGGTCGGTGCCGGCAGCGTATTCCACGTCCGCGTCCCCGGCCCGGGCGGTGATCCCGTCCAGGATGGTGGTCAGCCGTGCCGGGTTGGGAATGGCCCCGGAGCCGCCGCCGTCGATGTACCAGTCGGCGTCGGAACCGATCACCGCCACCGAAGGCGTGGTGGAGGCCAGCGGCAGCGCGCCGTCGTTCTTCAGCAGCACCGCGGCGTCCTCGGCAATGTCCTCGGCAATCACGGCGTGCGCGTCCAGCTGGTTCGTTGGCACCGGGACGTTGGTGGGCTGCGGGTTCACGAAGGACCCCGGAGGCGGGTTGTCGAAAATGCCCTTCGCGAACATGGTCAGGGCCACCCGCCGGGCGGCGTCGGTCACCCGTGCCTCGGACACTTCCCCGTTCTGCACTGCCGCCAGCAGCGCCGGCCCGGAGAACTCCAGGCCCGGCCCGGCGACGTCGAGCCCCGCGGCGTAGTCCGCGAAACTGTGCGCGGCGTTGAAGTCCGAGGAGACAAACCCCCGGAAGCCGAGCTGGGTCTTGAGGATCCCGTTGAGCAGCGGCGCGTTGCCGCAGGCGAACTCGGTGTTGACCTTGTTGAAGGAGCACATGATGGCGCCCGGATCGGCGTCGCGGACCACGGTTTCCCATGGCCGCGTGTAGGTCTCCTGCAGGGTCCGCTCGTCCACTTCCACGTCCACGTGTCCGCGCCGGGATTCGAAGTTGTTCAGGTTGTAGTGCTTGACCAGCGCGGAAATGTCCGCGCCCTGTTCGCCCTGCACCTGCGAGGCGGCGATGGACCCGCTGAGCAGGGGATCCTCGCCCAGGTCCTCCCACATCCGCCCGTTGTACGGGGTCTTGACCAGGTCCATGGTGGGCCCGGCGAGCGCGTTCCAGCCGGTGGCGCGGGCTTCCTCCCCGCCCACGGCCCCGTAGGCGCGGGCGTAGGTGTTGTTGAAGGTGGAGGCCAGGCCGACGCCGACCGGCAGCGCCGTGGTCACGGTGTCTTCCAGCGCCAGGCCGCAGCAGCCGTCTTTGCTGCGGATGGCCGGCAGGCCGAGCTCGGGCACGCCGGGGCCGCCGCTTTGGACCAGATAGTTGACCTTCTGCTCCAGGGTCATGGCGTTGACCACCAGCAGGGCCCGCAGCTCCGGGGACAGCGAGGCATCGCGCCAGGGCTGGTCCTCGACCTGCTGCGGTTCGGGGGCGTCCAGGTTTATCGCTGGAACGGTGGCCGGGACCGTGGCCGGGAAGCCGGCAGCACTGGCTGC
Organism: Arthrobacter sp. zg-Y40; assembly: GCF_020731535.1. NCBI lineage: Bacteria > Bacillati > Actinomycetota > Actinomycetes > Micrococcales > Micrococcaceae > Arthrobacter > Arthrobacter sp. zg-Y40. The sequence goes on along the minus strand of NZ_JAJFZS010000011.1, from coordinate 179,535 downwards.
CGGGAGGAAGCTGGTGGTGGCGAGCAGTGTGCCGGCCACCAGTGCCAGCACCCTTCGGAGGAATTTGGCGGGGTTCGAGGAGTTGGATGTACGACGGCGGGGCGGCCCGCCGGTGCTGCGGTTTTCTTCCATGGTGGTTCCCTCATACGGGCCGCGTTCACCCCCTGGGCGCGGCGGCTACCGCTGGACATCCGCCGTGAGTTACGGGCGGATCAGGGCACGGCGGGGCGCTCGGTGTATCCCCCGGTGAGGCCGCCCCGGCCGCTGGACTGCCGGACCGAAAGTGCGGGTGCGGCGAGTGATGGGGGAACGCTATGGAGGCGTGCGGGCACGGTCAACCGAGATGTGCGGGGTTGGGTGCGGGGCGTGCTAGATTGCTTGTCCCATCCGGCGACCCCAGGAGCAGCACATGCAGGTCCATCCCCAGGCACAGGCGTTTCTCGACCTCTTGAAGGATGCTCCGCCGCTGGACACCCAGACCGCCGAGCAGAACCGCGCCGATCTGGAGAACGCCCTGCCCCTGACCGGCGCCGCTGTTGACCTGTTTTCGGTCCAGGACCGGACCATTGCCGGGGTGCCGGTCCGGGTCTATTCGCCGGACGCGCCGAACGGGACGCTGCCCGGGGCAGTTGTCTACTTCCACGGCGGCGGCTGGGTGCTCGGCGATTTGGAGATCGCGGACACGACGGCCCGCGCCCTCGCGCGGCATTCCGGCGCCGTCGTCGTCAGCGTGGATTACCGCAAGGCGCCCGAGCATGTGTTTCCCGCGGCCGCCGACGACGCCGAAGCGGTCACCCTTGCCCTGCTCTCCGGGGAGTCGGGGCTGGCCATCGATCCGAACCGGGTGGCCGTGGCCGGGGACAGTGCCGGCGGCAACCTGGCAGCGGTCACCGCCCAGCAGTTGGCCGGGCACATGCCGCCGCTGGCACACCAGGTGCTGGTTTATCCGGTGACCGATGCCCGCGTGGGCTCCACGGCGAGCTACGCCGAGTTCGCGGACGGGCACTTCCTGACCCGGCGGGACATGCAGTACTTCGTGGACACCTACGCCGGTGGTGCGGACCTGAAGGATATCCGGCTCTCCCCGGCCCGGAATCCAGATCTTTCCGGTGTGGCCCCGGCAACCGTGATCACCGGCGAGTGCGATCCGCTGCGGGACGAGGGCGAGGCGTATGCCCGTCAGCTGCGGGAGGCGGGCGTGCCCACCACCGCGGTGCGCTTCGGCGGGCAGGTGCATCCCTTCCTGTACATGGCCGGATTGATTGACGACGCCGGCGCGGCACGGGAGTTCATCGGCGCCCGGCTCCGGCAGGCCCTGGCAGCGGACGCGGTCCTGCCCGGATAGGAAAACAGGGGCCCGGAGCGTAGCGCTCCGGGCCCCTGCGTCCGGGTTAGACCACCGTGATGAACCCGGCCAGCCGGATGTCATCCACGGAGCGGCCCACGTAGATGGGCACTTGGCCGGTGGGGGTGACCCAGCCGCCCGCGTTGACGTCCCAGTACTGCAGGGACTGCGGATCCAGGTCGATATTCACCGTCCCGATCCCGCCGGCCGGCAGCGAAATGCTGCCGTAGCCGGCCAGCTGCCGGGCCGGCGTCGGCACGCCGGTGGGCAGGTTCCCCACGTACACCTGCACGGTTTCCTCTCCCGGATAGGTGCCGATGTTGGTCACCTGCACCGCCACTTCGGCGTCCGGATCGTTGGCGTCCACCTCCGGCGTCGCGAACAGGTTCGCGTAGTCGAACCGGGTGTAGGAGAGCCCGTGCCCGAACGGGAACAGCGGCACCGCGCCCTGGGTGGTGTACGCCTTGTAGCCGACAAAAACGCCTTCGGCGTACGGCACCACCGGGGACACCGTGGTGAGGAAGTTGAACGGATACGGCGGGGTCACCGCAGACGCCTGCTGGTCGCTGACCGGGAACGTGACCGGCAGCTTGCCGGAGGGGTTCACGTCCCCGAACAGCACGGACGCCACCGCCCGGCCCTGCGCCTGCCCGGGGTACCAAGCTTCGAGGACGGAGGGTACCGCGTCGATCCACGGCATGGTCACCGGGCCGCTGGTGGCCAGCACGACCACGGTGTTCGGGTTCGCCGCAGTGACCGCGCTGATCAGCGCGTCCTGGTTCTGCGGCAGGGTCAGGGAACCGCGGTCCGCGGCCTCGCCGGTGTAGTCCCGGGCCACGATGACGGCCACGGAATTGCGGGAAGCAACGTCCACGGCCTCCTGGATGGAGGGCTGCAGCACGCCGGCCGGCGGGGTCCAGCCCAGCCGGATCATTGCGCCCGGCTGGTCGTTCAGTCCGCCGTTGAACTGGTTCGGGGCGTCGGTGATGTATTCGATCCGGATCGGAATGCGCTGGCCTTCGGCCATGTTCACGCCGATTTCCTGCGTGGCCAGGTTGTCCGCCGGCTCGTTGATCACTTCCGCACCGTCCAGGAACAGCCGGGCGGTGCCAAGGTGGGTCAGCGAGAACGTGTAGTTCCCGGTGGCCGGCGCCACGATGGTGCCGGTCCACACCGCCGTCATGGGCGAGGCGGCCAGCTCCCCACCCACGCCGGGCACCTGGGAGGTGTTGATCTCGTCCGCGGAGATGCCGGTGCGCAGGTTCACCTGCTGTTCGGTGCGGGCCAGGGTGGGGGTTCCCTCGAAGTTGTTCAGCCCGAGCCGGTATTCGGCATTCACGTCGGTCAGCACTCCGCTGGGCAGCGGGGGCGGGCCGGGGATGGTGTCGCCCAGGCCCACCGGGTCGGTGCCGCGGGCGTATTCCACGCTTGCGTCCCCGGCCCGGGCGGTGATGCCGTCCAGGATGGTGGTCAGCCTTGCCGGGGTCGGCACGGCACCGGAGCCGCCGCCGTCGATGTACCAGTCGGCGTCGGAGCCGATCACCCCGATGGATGGAGTGCCCGCTGCCAGCGGCAGGGCGCCGTCGTTCTTCAGCAGCACCGTGCCCGCCTCGGCGACGCTCTGTGCAATGGCGTCGTGCGCGTCCAGCATGTTCGCCGGGATGGGAATATCGGTGGGCTGCGGATTCACGAAGGTGTCGATGGGCGGGTTGTCCACAATGCCCTTGGCGAACATGGTGCGCGCCACCCGGCGGGCGGCGTCGGTCACCCGCGCCTCGGACACGGTGCCGTTCTGTACCGCGGCCAGCAGGTTCGGGCCGGAGAATTCCAGCCCCGGACCGGAGACGTCCAGCCCGGCGGCGTAGTCCGCGAAGCTGTGTGCGGCGTTGAAGTCCGAGGTGACAAACCCGGCGAACCCGGTCTGCGTCTTGAGGATCTGGTTCAGCAGCTGGTCATTGCCGCAGGCGTACTCACCGTTGACCTTGTTGAAGGAGCACATGATGGAGCCGGGATCGGACTCCTCCACCATCTGCGCCCAGGGCCGGACGTAGGTTTCCTGCAGCGTCCGCTGGTCCACCAGCACGTCCACGTTTCCGCGCCGGGTCTCGAAGTTGTTGAGCATGTACTGCTTGGGAAGGGCGGAGACGGAGGCGCCCTGCTCGCCCTGCACCTGGGCGACGGCGCTGTCCCCGCTGACCAGCGGATCCTCGCCGAAGGCCTCCCAGAGCCGCCCGTTGTAGGGGGTTTTGCCCAGGTTCATGGTGGGGCCGGCAATGGTGTTGTAGCCGGTGGCGCGGGCTTCCTCCCCGGCAACGGCACCGTAGGCGCGGCCGAGGGTGGGATCGAGGGCGGATGCCAGGCTCAGCCCCACCGGGAGGGAGGTGCTGGGTTCGGTTTCCAGGGCCAGCCCGCAGCAGCCGTCCTTGCTGCGGATGGGCGGGATGCCGAACTCGGGTACCCCGGTGCCGCCGCTCTGGACCAGCAGTTCCACCTTCTGTTCCAGGGACATGGCGGCAACCACCAGGGTGGCCCGCAGGTCCGGGGAAAGGCTGGGATCGCCCCAGGGGAACTGGGAGATGTCCGGCGGGGCGGCCTGCAGGATGTCTACGCCGGTCTGCGCCGGTTCGGCGGCCACGGCGGCCACCGGCAGGAAGCTGCCGGCCATCAGCAGTCCGGCGAGCAGGGCGGTGGTTCTCTTGCGGATGCTTCTCTTGGGGATGGTTTTGCGGAAGATGTGTGGGGTTGGCCGGGACCGGGTGGCCCGGCGGCGGGGTGACTGGTTGATACTTCGCTTTGGTTCCATGGTGCTTCCCTCATACGGGCCGCGTTCACCCCCTGGGCGCGGCGGCTACCGCTGGAATCCGCCGCCACTGGCGTGCGGACAATACGCCGCCGGGGCTCCCCTGCGTCCCCCACGGGGTGCCCCGGCCGCTGACCTGCCGGCCCCGTCAGTGGGGGTGCGGCGAGTGATGGGGGAACGCTATGGAGGCGTCCGGGCAGGGTCAACCGAGATGTGCGGGGTTGGGAGCGACGCGGGCAGATTGGTGCTGCCGAGGGGGTGCGCAACCAAGGTGGACAACCAGGTTGAGCAGGGCCCGCCCTCCCCGGCAGGGGAACCACTGCCCACAGCGCGGCGGCCGGGCAGGATTTACAGGGTAATTACCGGAAGGTTCGTTCAAAGGTGCTGTCGCTGTCGCAGTCCTCGGGCAGCAGGGCCATGGAGAGCAGGTAGGCGACCTGTTCGGCGGCACGTTCTGTTTCGTTCCAGTCCAGGGACCGGGCGAGCATCCGGCGGATGCCCTGCCGGCTGCCGACGTGCTGGAACACCGAGGGCATGGTGGTTTCCACTCCCCCGCAGCCGCGGTGGCGCAGCAGGATGTGCCCGAATTCGTGGCAGGCGGCGTGCGTGCGGTGCAGCCGGTGGTCGCCGGAGGGCAGCAGGATGATGGACTTGGTTTCCTTCTCGATCCAGAGCCCGGTGACGGACGGGATCACGGAGGAGTCAATGTCGCGCAGTTCAATGGGTTTGCCGTGCGTTTTCGTCACGGCGGCGAGCAGGTCATCGAAGGTGACGTGCTCGTCCAGCTCCAGGGCGTCGACTACCGCTTTCGAGGTTGCCCGCTTCGGCTTCCGAAAACGCATTGGCATTGCTTCCCCCTGTTGTTTCACGCGTCCGTGTTTCACAAGTTGCGTCTATGGAAAGAGACTGAACCGACTTTATCGCACGTTGGGGTGGGAGTCGGTGGGGGGGCAGTGGCGTGGCGAGTGGGCGGGGGCGCCTGAGGAGCGAAGGTGGTCGCTCTCCGAACCGACACGATAATGGGGCATGCATAAGCGCAGGCTGCTGCTCCGGGCGGTGAAGGCGTTTCACACGTTCGTGTGGTTAACCGTTGAGGGCTGCATGCTTTACGTGCTGATCGCCGGAATACGGAAACGCTCCGACCGCAGGGCAGGGGCCGCGGCCGCGGTGGTCGCTGCTGAGACCTTGATCTTCGCCGGCAACGGATTTCACTGCCCGCTTACGGCGGTGGCGCGGGATCTGGGAGACGAAACCGGATCGGTCACCGACATCTATCTCCCGCACCGGCTGGCGAAGAACCTTCCCGCGATTCACGTCCCGCTGATCGTTATTGCGCTGGTCCTTCATGGACGGAACATTGCCGCCCAGAAGACTGTGGAGAGGAACAACGTGCAGCCCGCGTGAGTGGTTAGGGCAGCAACAGGGCGGCGGCGAAAGCGAGGCAGCCGGCGGCATGACCGGCCAGGACCTGCGTGGGGGTGTGCGCGCCGAGCTTTATCCGGGACCAGCCCGTGGCCGAGGCCAGCAGCAGGGCCAGCGCCGCACCGAGTGCCGGGACCGGTGCCAGCAGGGCCAGGCCGACGTAGGCGGCGACAGCGGAATGCACCGAGAGCTTCCACACCAGGTTCGCTACCAGGCAGAGCATCATGCCGATGAAAACGCCGCCGATTTCGCCGAACAATTCCGCCGGGGCATCCAGCAGGAACAGGACCAGCGCACCGATGACCATGGACGCTGCGGAAGCACCCAGGATCGGAGCCCGCTGGCTGCGCACGCCAATGTGGTGGTCACTCACCTTGCCGCGGTGTTTTAGCACCAGGATCCCGGCGAACGGCAGCCCAACGGTGAACAGCGCCGCGAGGGTGCCCTGCAGCCAGGTCACGCCCGGCGTGAGCAGGGGCTGGAGCAGCAGGAGGATCCCCACCAGGACGGTCGGGGCGGTTGTTTCGGTGACGATGCGCGCCGCGCGCGTGGAGGCGGCGGAGGCTTGCGGGGTGTGCTGCTGCAGGGTGGAGGGCATCAGTCGATTCTACTGGGGCGGGGCGGCCGGGGCGTCGTGCCGCCGCCGGCCGCCGTCGTTGTTAGTCGAGCGGATCCCGGATGATCGGGCAGGTCATGCAGTGCCCGCCGCCGCGGCCGCGGCCCAGTTCGGCGCCGACGATCGGGATGACCTCGACGCCGGCGTTGTGCAGCGCGGCGTTGGTCTGGGTGTTGCGGTCATAGGTGAACACCACCCCGGGCTCGAGGGCGACGGCATTGTTCGCGCTGTCCCACTGCTGGCGTTCGGTGGCGTGGTAGTCCCCGGCGGTCTCCACCAGGCGCAGCTTTTTGTAGCCCATGGCTTCGGCGACCACGTCCACGAAGCGGCGGTCCCGGTGGTCGCGGATCTCCATCCCGGGGGCCTTGTCCGAGGGGTGGATGGTGAAGGGGTGGATTCCGTCCACGATGGCCGGGTGGATGGTGGCAAGGTCCCGGTCCGCGAAGGTGAACACGGTGTCCAGGTGCATCGCCGAGCGCAGCTTGGGCATGCCGGCAACCACGATCCGCTCCGCGGCTTCATCCTTGAACAGGGCCTGCGCGAGCTGGGTGATGGCCTGCCGGGAGGTCCGCTCCCCCATGCCCAGCAGCACGGTGCCGTTGCCCACGGGCATGACGTCGCCGCCCTCCAGGTAGGCCTGGCTCCAGTCCTTTTCCGCATCGCCCCACCAGATTTTCGCGCCTACGTAGTCCGGGTGGAAGCGGTAGATGGCCTGCATCAGCAGGGTTTCGTCGTGCCGGGCCGGCCAGTACAGCGGGTTCATGGTCAGCCCGGAGCCGATCCAGCAGGTGGTGTCCCGGGTGTAGAGGGTGTTGGGCAAAGGCGGCAGCAGGTACTCCGGCCGGCCGGTGGATTCGCGGACCAGGGCGACGTAGCTGCCGAGGTAGTCATCGGGAACGTCCGACGTCGTCAGCCCGCCGATGAGGTAGCGCGCCAGCTCCGCGCCGGTCAGCGAATCCAGGAACAGCCGGGTGCCGGCGACCAGCCCCAGGCCGACCCGGTTGGCGATGATCTTGCGGTCCAGCAGCCAGGTCCGGGCTTCGGGGATGTCCATGGTGGCACCGAGCAGGTCGTGGAGTTCGACGACGTCGACGCCGCGGTCGGTCATCTGGGTGACGAAGTCGGCGTGGTCGCGCTGGGCGTTTTCCACCCACATCACGTCGTCGAACAGCAGGTCTTCACGGTTGGTGGGGGTGAGCCGTTCGTGCGCCAGGCCCGGGGCGCAGACCAGGACCTTGCGCAGTTTCCCGACCTCGGAGTGGACGCCGTAGGTGGAGGCGAGGCCTTGTGGGGCGGCGGGGACGGGGGAAGACATGGGTGACTCCTTTATCAGCAGGCTTACCAGCATCCTTGCAGACGGAGGGGCAGGGGCCGAATCGGAGGAGTCCTGCGGGCTCGACATCCCGATGGCCGCAAATATGAAACATCTCGACTTCAGCTTCTTCCGCAAAGGATTGCATCTCCAAATTTGCCGAAGAACAGCTTAGATCAGACCGAACTTCAAAGCAGATTCTGAGGCCTGCCAACCGTTTTCGCCCTTCCAAACAGAGGCGATATCGAGACCCTCTAACAACTTTACATACAGCTCCCCGATCGGCTCGGTGAACAATGCCATCAGATGCGGTTTATTTTCCTGCTCATACAGAACGTACGCGTATTCCATGAGCTGACCAATAGCGGCTCGGACGGCCTGCGCCGCATTCCCGTTATAGATGACTTTGGCTTCCACAAGCCAGTGCCCTCCATTAGCCTCCAAGGTAAGATCCCGTGGATGCACTCGTTCGTTCCGCGGTTGGTGTCCGAGGCTCTTCGCGACTTCCGCGTAGTCAGCCAGAAGGCGCTCATGCCTGTCTGCCCGCCGACGATGGGTTCCGCCCTCAAGTTGCACTAGGTAGTCCTGGCGGTCCTTGGGCTTGAATCCATATGCAGACTCTCCCGGCTCCAGCCTCCCAACCGGGCTTCCGGTCCGAACCGCTCCGGGCTCAGTCACAAGCAATGCCCGCTTAGCTACAATAGACTTCTGGTATAGCCCGACCATCCGGCGCAAATCCTCAATGAGTTGCTCCTCCGGCGGCAGGTCGGCCAGCGAGTAGGTGGTCGCAGCGATGTTTCCTGCCGTGTAGCCGGCTTGACGCCGCTCGGTGCCAAAGTCGACCTCGGTGTCCAGACCTGTCAGGTCCGAAGTGAGTGCTGCCCGAATCCGTTCTGCCGATTCCCTAAGGACTGGGCGCGCATCCTTGTATCCAATACTCTTGCTTAGTTTGGTGATGCCCTGATTCAGGGTAAGCACGACCTCCGTAAGGTTCTGCTGGAACATGTAAAAGAGGTAGATGCCGTTACCCGGATCAGGGGCCTCGTCCGGATCCATAATGCCGATCCACGGAGTGAACGTTGCCGTTCCCTTCCCGCCGCTGCCCTCCACCTTAAGCCCGCCAGGTAACAGCGGCTTGAAGACACCCTCCGCAAGCCGCAGCAAGCGGTGGCCCTCGGAGTGAAGAGAGTCCATCGCATAGCCCGCGGCGATTTGTTGCAGATATTCCCGTATGTCCATTGGCTTATAGTATCTGCTGAACACGTGTAGGCATTGCCTGGGATACTAATTATTGACCTGCCGACTTTTTGACTTTTCGGCATCCATTCGGCGTGATTGCCAATGACTTGAGGTTTAGGTTCCTTTGGGACGACTTGCTGACAGGGCTTCGACCGGCAATAACCCCTTCCTTTAAATGACTTCTATCAACCTTGCATGGACGACACGGTGTCAGGACTCCAAAGCAACCTTGAGGAGGTATTAACAGGTTGTACCGCGGCGCGAATGAAACATGACTGTCGGTTTGAATACGTACGGCCGGTTGGCCGTACGTATTCAAACAGCTATTCGGTCAATTCATAAAACGGAGTTCCCCTTACAAACACCCCTTGGAAGTCCAAGGATTTATACAGGGCCTCATGGACCTTCAGCTTGGTGATCCGATCCGCGGTCTCCTTCGGCACACCGCTAAGTCCAAGCTGATCCAGTTCCTTGGGCGTCACGTTGGGCACCTTATGGATAAACCACGTAAGTAGCGGCTCACCATAGTTCGTGTGCGTGTTCTTGAAATGGGAGAGGTACTGTGAAGCGAGGATAACACCGAACCCGAACTCGCGGCCCTGAAGCATGATGTCCATGAGCACGGGGAAGTCGTACCTCATGATGTTCACCGCTTCATCAACCAGGAGGAATGAGTTCAATCGGCGCAACTGCTCCCCCGACTCCGAGGTGGCATATGGCCACTTTTTGCTCTGCAGCTTGTAGTCGTAGTACATGTTCAGGAAGAGCACGACAAGGGCATTCTTCGCGTTCTGATCCGCGCCCAAATCACTGAGCGCGACTACGAGGACAGTGTCTTCCAGCAGGTCACCAAAGGGGACCAGATGGTCCGGATCATCGCTGAATATCTCTCCCAGAACAAACGTGCTCAACATACTGGTTACAGAGTCGGCCGTGCCGGTTACTTCCCGGTATTCCTCGAGGATTTGGGACAGCCTAGGCGGCCTTCCATTCTGGTCTTCGTAGAGCTTGGTAATTACGGTAACCAGCCGCTCGCGTTGGACCGGTCCTACGCCGGAATAGATTTTCGCCAAGATGTCGGTAAAGGCGGTTGCCCGCTGATACGCCGCCAACTTTGTGTAGCCATTAGGCAGCGCAAAGATGTTGAGCGGTATACCCTGCGGGCGCAGAACCCGGCCACCAACTGCGGACAGGAACTCTTCGTCCTGGAAATCCCGCTTGTAGTCGAAGACCAGCGTAGAGACCGGCGTCTCCTGGGCTTCAGCTGCTTGGGACCGCAGCTGGGTGATGAGGGCCTTGAGCAGCTGGGTCTTGCCAGTTCCCAAATCGCCAACTACACCAACGTTCATTTGGTTCAGGGCAGTGTTACCCGGCCAGAAGACAGCTTCCTTGTCGCCAATCGAGTTGAGTACCCGGCCGACCGTGAACATTACGCCTTCACCGCGGATGCCTTCCTTGAAAGGTCCATCAACTTCCGCTTCGGGCACAGGATCAACGGGTTCGGGCATCGGGTCAGAGGGCTCCGGTGTTGGCTTGACCACCGGCGGGGTTTCCTCCCGCGGGGCCAGATCCTGATCATCCTCTATGGCAGTGCCAGATTTATTCGAACCGTCAGGCACCTCCTTGGGCCGTCTAGCCCCAGTCTCGATACCCGGTTCCGGGATCGGAACGGAAGCCGGAGCCGGAGCCGGGGCCGGGGCTGGAGCCGGAGCCGGAGTCGGAGTCGGAGTGGGAGTCGGAGTGGGAGTCGGTCGAGATTGTGTTTCTTCGGCGTCGGCGTCCTGTGTTGCAGACCATTTCAGCAAACTGGCCCACTCGTCGATCACGGCACCCAGTCCGTCTTCGACCTGGCTTAGGGCCACGCCTGCGTTAGCGACCAGTGCACCGTATTCGCCAAACCCGGTTGCCCGGTCGGTGAAGGTTGCGAAGCCCTCCCCCGCTTCGGTTTCCGCATCATGAAGGAAATAGGTGATTAGTGGTTTACCCAGCTGGATATCCAACTCACCAAGCGCCACATTCTGAAGCCTGTCGGCAAGGGCGTCCGGGTTAGGGCTCCGGCTCGGAGTAAGGCGGACACCGGTCTCGACCAGCGTGGCCATGGCGTTGGCCCACAGCTCGCGGTCCGCGCTTGGCTCGCCGTCCCGAAGTTCATCCCATCTGGACTTCACCTTGGAAAGGAGCTCCATCGTGGACGCCAACTGCTCGACCGCTTCATTCAAGGTTGACTGTCCCGCCAGGGGCAGTGTCTTACTACCCCCGTTGGATTTGAGGCCATAGAACTTGATCTCGATGGGCGTCAATGTCAGGCCGGTATCGTCCAGACTGAGCACCAGAAGATCCGCGCGCCGGGAGGAGCTTTCCTTTGCCCCTTCTCCCGAGAGCGCCCGCAGGAAGGTATCGCAGGCATCGATCGGGAGTACGAACTGTTCAGTTTCGTTCGGGGTTGCCGAATCCATGAGCGCGAAAGCCAAATAGAAACCGAGCGCGCCGGACGCATGGGTGCCGCCCATGGACAACAGCGAGGACAGCCCGACTCCACGCGAGCCGAGCTTTCCCAATAACTCGTCGACGGCATTCTCGGAGGGTTCAGTGCCGAGCGCTTTTGCGAGGAGGGAACGGATCTGGTCGCGGAATCCCTGCGGAACGCGTGTCACGGAGACAAATGGTCGACGCTCCAAGGCCGGCACATCCCGTGACTTTTCCAAGAATGGCGGGCGCCATTCCCAAAGCATTTGGGCACTTCCACTGGAGGTTTTGATGAGTTCGGCCATCGCACTGGGGTTCATGAGCGCTTCGCCGGACACCGTCCAGTCCGCCGACTCGTCGACTAGCAACGCGTTGAAAAGCTTCGACATGACCTTGGGTTGGACAGAGGCTCCCTCGAGGGCCATGAGTGCGCGGGTGAACGGCTCCCACCCCGTTCCGGTCCTGAGCGCAGGGTGTGATTCAGTCTTCCTTGCACCCGTAGAAGGCGGAAGGTATGCCTCCAGCCTGCGAAGGGGGGTTCTACCCATAACCCCATAGTTGCCTTGGCCACCGACACCTACTTCCAATCGGACGCCACTATCTTGGAGGATGCGGATATTGCATGCCTTGGATGTGCCGTTTGAAGGCTGATACCGCGACCAAGTGAGGGGAACTCCCCCGGATTCCCTGACCAGCCTGGTCACGGCTTCCCTTGGCGCCTCTCCTCCACGGTTCAACGAATCCCAGATACGCGCTCCGCCACTCAGCTGAAGCGAGGACTTGGCTGACCATTCCTTCACTGTCGATAGCACGGCATCGTCGACTTCGCTAAGTCGAGACGTCGGCGTTAAGGCAGCGAGATCGACCGTCAAAGTAGAAACATGGGGATTCATTTTCCGATAGTTCCTGAGCGCCGCTGCTGCCGCAGTAGCGTTGAGACCGCTTGCGGCATTGCCCGGTGCGGGGTAGGAACCGAGCTTTCGTGGTGCAACCAGCGGTTCTGGACCGTCCACAGATGCCGCGACCAGCATCGACCAACCAAGGAAAACCTGACCGCTTCCGCTGTCGGTAGGGACTGCGATCATTTTTCCGTTGCCGCTATTCCTCGGCCCGATGAGGGGGATATTCCAGCCTTCTACTGTCCCCGCAAGTTCTTCAGCCTTAGACGCATGCCATAACGTGCTTTCGACTCCGGCCACCCATGCCAGACGGACGGGATGGAGCGGGCTCAGGAGAATGGATTGGCAACCAATCCCACCTTCCGTCTTCCAAGCGGAAATGCTAAACGGATAGGTGGCCCAGAAAATTGCCTCCGCATCCCCGCTCTGCCGCGCGAACTCCACCAAAGATGCATACGCGTCTAGATAACGCCGTAGCGCAGCTTTACCCTCGACACTTTCCCACAGGTGCCGCCATGATGATCGCGAGGGCCAGGCCCGGAAATCCACGCCATCGGCTGTCCGGCTTCGTGTCGCTTTTCCCACCTCTAGTTTCTTGAAGGCTTCACGCAGCTCATCCGCTTCGGCGGATTGGGCAATTTCGGCCGGAACGGAAAAATCGGAAATCTTGGGCCATAAGGCTCCAAGTTTGTTTTCCATAAGCAGGCCATGGACAGGAGAAAGGTCTTCGAAACCGGCTTCCCGGTCGATAGGAATGGCGACATGGCCCATGGTCTGCAAGAGCATGTCAGCATTCTCATCCTCCAATGCCTCAGAGAGGAAGGACTCATACGCGCCACGGATCGATTTCTGCGTGTCGTGATCCGCGCTGACTGGTCCAACCACTTGATTCTGGACTGCGGCCACCACCGGCGACTGGAAAGCAGTCTTTGGCTGTGCGGTTGTTAGGTTGAAGGCCTGATCGCCGATCAAGACCGTTGAGGCATTCCCCATCGGAAGCATGGACCACCATGCATTGGTCCGGCCGTCGAGAGGAGCGGCCTCCTTTCCTTCGACAAGGACCTCCGACGTCTGGCTGTCCCACATTACCGCGATATATGGGTTTCTGATGTCCTGCAGCTCTGCGGAATAAGGCACGTCGACAGGAGGCAGACTCCCGGAGGCGCCATACTTCTCCCGGCCCAGGTGCGCTATTTTGCCGGCGCCTGCCTTCCCCTTGTCTGGCCAGTAAATCAGCCCTGGCCCGAAGGGTCCTTTGAGGATGACGGTGCACGTAGCAGAGTCATCGACCCTCCCGGCCAGCGGATCCTGTGCACCAAGCTCAAGACCGACGGCAAGAGGCTTGGGAACGTGAGCGAAGGGCTCCTTACCAAGGGAGCGGATCAGGTTGCCGACGAACCACAGGTCTCCCTCGGGATCCAATTCAAGGAACCCCTCCCAACGTGTCTTCGGTGCCCGTACCGTTAGCTCGAGGCGGCTACCGTCCACCTCATCGACGGCGGTCAGGGTGGGGATCAAGATACGAACGGTTTCTGATATCAGCTGGAGGTTGCCCTGCTCTCCGGATACAAAGCTGTCGAGGAGGAAGGGGGCCATGCCGCCGGTGGGGATTTCGCGGTCGTGGCCGTCTTCAGAAAGGAGGGTCAGCTGCCCCTTCTTCTTTTTCGTGTTCTGGGGGTCGACGAATTGCCCTTCGGTCAAGCCTGCCAGGGCCTGCACGGACTGAATGTTGTTGCCGTGACGGATCAGCGCTGAGAGCGTGTTCTCTTCCGCAGCTAGCGTCTGGTCAAAACCAGCCCAGTCCATCCCGCCTAGTGGATGCGTCTCCCCAGCTGTCTCCGGGTGGAACTCGAGCTGCTTGACCGTCATTTGGACCTGGTCTTCGTCGGACCACCACTGTTCCAATGCGTCAACGAGGACCCCGTGCTTGCTGGTCAGTCCGGAGGTCTTCGCAGCCTTGGGCAGGCCAAACGCTGCATAGGTGTAACGCTCGAAGACTTCGTCCAGAACCAGCTCTGGTTCGTGCGTGGCGGAGTGGTCGAGGATTGAGTGTAAACGATCGAATCCGTCCGAAGCATTCTCAAGCCACAGGGCATTCCATGCCTTGGAACCTTGCCGAAGATTCTCTTGGACGCGGCGGAGATCATTCAGGCAGGAAGCCAACCGTTGTACGGCAGCATCCCTGTTCCAGTACGCGGCATCGAGCTTTCCTGCGGCGGAGAGCATCAGGTCAACCGCTTCGGAGGCAATGGCAGAGAGTGAGACCCGACCAGCCGGCGCAATCGGGAAATCCTGTCCAAGCACCTCGCGGAACGCCTGGATAAATGAGGCAAGGTCCGGGTGGCGCCCAACTACGACAGCGAGGCGGGATCCTTGCCGGTATTGGATGGCGGACTGAGACGTGAGCTTCAGGCATTCAGTATCGGAAAGGTTCTCCGTCCCCGCGGTGACGAGGATCGCGTAGGGCGGAGTGGCGGGCCGGGCCTGGTTTGCTGCACGAACAATGTCTTCGCCCATGCGTTCGCTTACGCCGTGCGGAAGGTAAGCAGCTGTCAATGCGTCCTCATTGGCTAGGAGCCGCCCGAGCACGCGTCCGAATATTCCAGCTGATTCCGTCATTTTGTTCCCCCTGAGAAAGCGCTTTGCACAATAACTGCCTGATCCGCATCCGCGCTCCCGCGCGCCAATCCGGCCCTCTCGAGGAGGGCGACCAGATCGTTGAGTTCTGGTTGCATGCCTAGATCCGCGAGCGAGGCCATCACATCCCGTACGTTGGACTCCTGCCCTGGTATACCGCAAGCCAAGCTCGCAACGACAGCGATCCACTCGGTTCCAGGATCAACCGTCATATATCGGCCGTTGGACCTGAGGAGGCCGTAGTAGTCGGCGGATGGCCCGGTGGCGTCGCGAGTCAGCAGTGCATACTTCACTGCTTCCCAGGCGTTGTTGGCGCCTTTTTCCTTGCTGCCCAAGGCCACGGTAAGGTCGGAACGCAGCTCGCCGTTTGAACCAAGGCGTTCCCATCCCTGAGTGAGGTTTTCGCTAGCGGGATAATCCTTAAGCTCGTCGGCCAAGAGCCTGCGGATTTTGTCTCCTCGATGGATTCGCCAACTCAGCACGGGCGCCACATCCCGAACTGACGTCATGGAGCGCGAGGATTTCCATGGCAGGACTTCCCCAACTTCGGAAGCAAGCCAATCCACGAGGTCCTGGCCCTTAGCAGGACCTTCACTCCTCAGAAGCTTTCGGGCAATGGTTTCATACCAGGCAGCTTCCCACAGGAACCCCATCCCCACCCCCAGGCGAAGTACCGTCGTCGCCCAGTCGACCCATACCCGGGCAGGCAGGGCCTCGACCCATGGGCGGGAGGTGAGAGTGTCCCAGGAGCGTGCCAGCCAGGAGTACGGTGTGCCGGCAAGGACGCTGCTTCCGGCAAGTCGGGCGGCAGTCTTGTCCATAGGATCCTCGCGTGCATCCTTGCGGGGCTCCCCCAGCAGTGAGCCGTCGACAGCCGCATCCAGCGCCCGAAGCAAACTGTCCATTTCCATTCGCGTCGCGGTTGCATGGAGCCACTGGGCGGTCATGCTCCCGCGGGCCGACTTCGCTCCACCGCCCAGTCCGTACATCGTTTCCATGATCTCGGCGAGGTCTGGCGGATTCTTTGCCCCTTGAAGTCCGCGCATATTCTGCAGCAACGCCAGACCCGGCGTTATCGGGGTGGCAGGCTGCTTCCCGCTTTTTTCCGCCCGCACGCCCACCACGCTGTTCAGCACCGCCCGGGCAAGCATCTCCGGAGCAACCTGCGACTTCACACCGGAGTCCTTCAGCGCCTCGCCGAACTTCGCCAGGCTTTCATTGCTACCCGGCTCCGTTGCCCGGAGGGTGAAGGTCTTGGGTTGCTTGTTCCCCAAATCTGCCCGGTAGACGAGGCCGATGGGTTCGCCGTCGAGCTCCACGTCGTACGCCCTCCACGCAAGTGCAGAGATCAGGGCCTCGGGAACAGCAACGTATTGCGGCCGTGGAAGGGGAAGAATCATCTTCTGTTGGATCGACATGTTCTTCTAGCCCCTCACGCTAAGGTTTGATTCTTCATCGTTAGTGACCACGCTGTAGTGCGCACCAGCCAGTTGGGCAGGCACCAGCCTGGCTGCGCGGAATCGTTCCAGACGCGGAGAAGTAGCGTCAGTCAATTCCGTCACCCCCGCATATCCATCGTTGGAAGCCAGCGCTTCCCGAATGAGGGAAAAGTCCAGCGCAATAGAAGCAACGCGTTGTGCATGCTCGGACAGGTGCAGGACAACCGAGTCGGACGCAGCCGCCGTGTCCATCGCTATGTCCCCGAGCTTGAGCGCGAGCTTAGGCTGGACCTGTGTCCCTCGGATGGGGTTCGTTCGGCTGTCGAAAACCGGAATCATCGATGACGCTCCATACTCTCCGGGGCGGCTTGAAGGTCGGAGGAGTGTCCGCAGCCGGGCATCAAGCTGATCAGGCACCACCGGGGCCTGATCCCAGGTCTGCGTCCACAGAACAATTTCGGCCCGGAAAGCGGGGATTCCGTTAGCAACCGCATATAAGCGAGTGAGATAATCCCCGTACCAGGAAATAGCGTCGTAGCGTGCGGCATCCGAGACTGTCGGCTCTCCTACCAACGCCACGAAGCTGGCGTCGAGGGCCCGGTCAAAGCTTGTGATGGCCGCGCGGAAGGAGTCTCCATCTGGGAGGGTTGATTCCAGACTGGCTATCGGGGAACCGTCTGTCATATAGCCGGTAAACGCGTCAGAAACCGGAGTCGCCCAGCCTGTATCCCAAGACCCGTCGAAGTACCCGGGGCGAGCGTCCTTTGTCGGGTCGACGATGTGTGTGAGACGGGTGATGGGATTTGACAACGGCTCATACGGCTCTCGAGCGCCGAAAATCGACTGTGTGTACCTGAGTTCTGCCAGACGCCTGTACGAGTTGAACTGCGATTGCGCATCGGCGGTGGCGTCCGGCTGGTTTTCCCTCAAGAACGACGGTAATTCGTCCTGGGATATCCTGCTCGGCAGCTCGCCAATGAAACTCCGAGTGATAGCGCCCCACAATTCCCTGAAGGTCATCCGCTGGGTAGAGGCAATCTCGGCACCGCGCAGGATAGACATCAGATTCGTCCGGAGTCGCGGTTGGCCTAGTGCCTCAATGTTTGCGGCAATAGGGTCTACCAGACCTGTATCGGCACTGCGTTCTTTTGCCTGCTGCAGAATGCAAGCCACTGCCGAGAATAGAATCCCGGCCGGCGTTTCCCGTGGCTGTGTTGCCCGCTCGAGGTAATCCTGAACGGCGTATCCCTTTGCCTGAATCCGAGGAGTGGAAGTCTCACTCTGGGTTATTTGCACTTCCGGGCTGGCTTCCATCATGGAACAGGTGTCCAAATAGACGGCCAGGATCTCCGCTCGTGGGGCACCGCCTTCTGTAAGGGTGCCGGCCTTCAGATAGTCCTTCTCAATATTAGGGGAAATCCTCCACAGTCCTTCGGGATATTTTCCGGTGTGGAGCCACGCCAAGAGGCATGCCCCTGCTTCGGAATCCTCTGACTCCGTGAGTCGCCCGGTCGATTCTTCGACAAGGATGCCGCGGTTCACGCAAGCGAGGAGGTTTGCGCCTTCTCGCGCAGCGTTCGAGGCATCGACGATAAGTGAACCGTGTTCCTGCCCGTGGTTACGGATGGTCGCATCGTTGATGACGACCAGCCGGCTATTACGGGAAGGGCCGACCGCGTATTCGTAAGTCCTGTGCGCGAGGCCGTCGTTTCGGGCGTTGGACTCCTGCCACTCCGATACCACTGCCGCTGCCGCATGGGACTTCCCTGCGCCGGGTCCTCCGATGAGGAAGAGCATCCGGGGAAGACCACCGTTTCGGAGTCCGTCACTGAACCACTCTGTTGCCTCATCGACCCCTGCCGCCCGGGGTGCGGTAGGCCAGAAGGATTCAACGGAATCGGAAGGCCGCGCAGCGACGTCGGATCCTCCTGTCGATCTACTCCAAAGTTCTCGGAGCGCACCCCAATAATCCACTGAATCCTGCATATTTCCCCCACTTTTTGCTGCATCCGTGGCAGTCTCGATTTCCAAAGAACCACGCGACACGTTTATCAGGACTAAACGGCCAGCATCCACGATGCTCGCAATGACCTCGCCACCTTCGCAATGCGCATTAAGTCCGGTGACCCACAGGCGAGTATCGCCCCTCGTGGCAGACCGGTAGAAGTTTGCCTTGGTCTCGATCAGCTCGCCAGCAGGGTCGAGAAGCGTTGCTGTCACCGATACTTTGTATTCAGGACCGTTTAGCTGCTTGCCGTAATTGTGGATGCCGTGTCGATGTAGGAATCCTCGGTACTCCCACGTGGCATCGAGGATGGACTTTTCAAGGCCCGTCTTCGTTGGAGACAAGAGTGCATACTCGAGACCTAGTTCATCGAGACTGGCGAGGTTGGCACGCTCGATCTCGGTAAAATCCCCCATTGGCGCCATTAGGCAATGACCTCCGCTATTTTTCGTCCGACCGCATTAGATAACCACGGCGAAACGGCATTTCCAACCTGTGAATACTGGGGAACTTCAACCTTACGACGCTGCGCACCGGTCGTTTCCTTGCCGAGGAACTCAAAGTTGTCGGGGAACCCCTGGAAACGGGCCAGCTCGCGCACGGTGAAGATCCGAGGCTTCTCTGGGTGGACGTAGTCATCCGGGAGGGTGACGACCGTCCGGGCCGGCATGTCCCATCCGAGGACCTTCTGTGAGTGTTTCTTGGTACCAAGCTCAATGACGAGATCCACGAGCTCTTCAAGGTTGCTCGCGAGCCGGGAACCGTCCGGGGACTCCGCCGGCATGGTTGCTCCGGCCAGCTGGGTCTTCGCGTACAGCTGTGCATCGGAAAACGGAAGTGCGGCAACCTTGGAGACAACCTTTTGATCCAGGCCCTCGGCGCCAAGGTACTGGTAGAGGCGGAAACGCTGGGTGGTCTTTGGCGCATGCTTCCGAGTGACATGGTTCAGGACCCGCCCCTGACGCGGCAACCGGCAGATGTCCTCCTTGTTCTTGAGGTCAGCCAGGTATTCACGGTTTCCGCGATTGGGTTCACCGTCCTGGAGATCGGCCACGGCGTGGCGGACGGTGCGCAGGGATTTACGGGTGATCGTCGGCTGTGGGGCAAGGGGAGGCACGTCCCCTATCTCGTCTACGAATCCGGACCGCCAAAGGGTGCCGTCGGATGCGATCCCCTTGGCGGCGGCGATGTCTGAACGCAGGCCGATGATCATAAGCCGTGGCCTGTGCTGTGGGGCACCATAGTGCATCGCATTGACATGCACTCCTTGAACCTCGTATCCGGGTGCTGTTTCCCGGAGGGCCTGTTGCAGCTGCACGAATGATGATTCGAGGTCTTCAGAGAACCGCTGGTTCATGCCTACGACGTTCTCAATAACTACGGCTTTCGGCTGGACCTTTTCTACGAATTGAAGGTATTCCCAGGGCAGCTTGTTCCTTGCGTCTGCAGGGTTACGACGACCAGCGAGCGAGAAACCCTGGCAGGGAGGTCCTCCCACCACCAGATCGATCCCCTCAGCTGCAATCTCGTTCATGACCTCTTCGTCGCTGAGGAGGGCAGAAAGCTCCCGCACTACTACACGTGCTGCTGCCTGTTCCTTAACAGGTGAGTTGACGTGGCGCATCCAGCCCGAAATATCAGAGGCGTCACCTACCAGATTGTGGTAGAAGGTGCGGGCTGCCATATCGGATTTTTCGACAGCCAGTACCAGCTCGCCGCCCGCCTGTTCGATACCGAGGGACAGGCCGCCGCAGCCGGCAAAAAGGTCAATATATTTCATCACCGTCCCATTCTGCCGTACGGTACGGACAGAAGTCCAGGACGTACCCCAGCCTGGACTGCATATGCTCCTTAACCGGCGCTCGGGGGCGCTTTTGTTGGTTCGCCGAGATACTCCCTCACCGAGGCGGGAACTCCCTGCGATGCCTTAATGTCACACTCCCACACCACGAGGCTTTCCCATCCCAAGAAGTCCAGTGCGGCTAGCTGCCGCTGGTCCCTGGCTTGGTTCTTCGCCCGCTTATCCCGCCAGAACTCGGTGTTGGACTTGGGCAGGCGCGACCCCACCGGACACTCATGGCCATGCCAGAAGCACCCATTCACGAAAACGACTTTCTTGCGGCTGGGAAACACGAGATCTGGTTTTCCCGGCAATTTCCGGTCATGTAGCCGGTACCGGTACCCCAGAGCGTGAAGACCTTTCCGCAGGAGTAGCTCGGGTTTGGTGTTCTTTGACTTGATTTTGGCCATGTGGGCGCTGCGTTGCCCTGGGTCCATGAAGTCTGCCACAACCCCATTCTAGGAAGCCACCGCTTTCGGCAGAACAAAAATGTCCGTGGTGAAGATTACAGTTGGGCTCAGATGCTTCTAGGGGGGTTGCATGTTTAACGGTCAGGCGCGGGTTGGGGAAAACACACTCAATTCAGCGATAGGCGGTTCGGTACGGTCACTACCGAGCAACGTACACGGCGGGCCTTATCGGCACGAGCTTCCTGCATCAGTCGATTACCCGGGCCTGTATGCCTGGCAGCAAGAGGCGGTCGATGCCTGGAGAAGCCAGGCGCGCCGGGGCGTAGTCGAAGCGGTAACGGGCGCTGGAAAGACACGCGTGGGTATCACAGCTGCCTCGGATGCCCTTCGAAAAGGGTTCAAGGTGCTCGTGCTCGTACCCACGGCTGAGCTCCAGAACCAATGGGTCCGCACCTTGAAACAGGCTCTTCCCAATATCAGGCGGGGCAGCCTCGGGAACGGACGGCAGGACTCATTGGCAACAGTGGATGTGCTGGTGGCCATTGTCCATTCAGCCGCGACTAGGGAGCTTCTCGCCAGCCACAAGGCTGGACTTCTCATAGCCGATGAGTGCCATAGATACGCATCGCCGATGTTCGAGAATGCGTTGCAGGACGGATTCGACTGGCGCCTAGGACTCACCGCCACATACGAGCGCACCGACGGCGGCCACACCGACAGGCTTGATCCGTTCTTCGGGGGAGTGATCTACTCCCTCTGGTACGACCGTGCCCTGCGTGATGAGGTGATTTCTCCCTTCATTGTGGCTCTGGTGGGGGTAGACCTTGCACCCGCAGAGATGGCTGAGTACCTCAAGCACACGGAAGTGATGAACGACGCCGGCCGGTGGTTGGAGCGGTATGAAAACATCTCGCGGCGTCGCTTTGCTGAGTTCATAGCTGCGGTGGGCAAACTGGCCGAATCCAAGGACGTGGGCTTGGGCCCCACTCTGGCCCGCAAGTACATGAAGGCGATGGCGGCGAGGCTGGCGCTCCTTGCGGAAACCGAAGCGAAGAACGCCGCGATGTCCCACCTTCGGGAAACCGCTGCAGCCTCGAAGGGGACGCTTATCTTTACCCAGACCCAGGCGTCCGCCCGCGCAGCGCAATCCATCTTCGATGGAGCCGGTTGCCGTGCATCCGCCCTGTACAGCGGAATGGATAAGGCAGAGCGGACCTTGAACATGGAAGAATTCCGCACCGGCGTTTCCCAGGTACTCGCAGCTCCGCGAATACTGGATGAAGGCATCGATGTTCCCGAAGCCGATCTGGGGATAATCGTCGCTGCCAATCGTAGCCAGCGGCAGATGGTCCAGCGCCTGGGCCGCATCATTCGCAAGAAGGCCGATGG
The DNA here is from genome assembly GCF_020731535.1 of Arthrobacter sp. zg-Y40. Taxonomy (NCBI): domain Bacteria; kingdom Bacillati; phylum Actinomycetota; class Actinomycetes; order Micrococcales; family Micrococcaceae; genus Arthrobacter; species Arthrobacter sp. zg-Y40. The sequence continues at coordinate 157,716 of NZ_JAJFZS010000011.1, read as the reverse complement.
GCGTCATGGCCGCCTAGTCGTCTTTTATGCCAACGGCACCGTCGAGGATCCCGCTATCCGCGGGGACGAGCACCTCGGCCGCGTCCTCCCGCATGCAAGGGACCTTGAGTACTTCGACATCTCTCGAGACTTGGACCGGCTCATTGCATTCCTGGCGTATCCGCCGCCCGATTCGGGTCCCGGCGGAGAAGCAGCAGCCGCTCCTCCAATCGGTCAGGGCTTCCAAGATGACCTACGAGATTCAGTATTCCAGCCGGAAGTGCTGGAACCGGTGGTCGACGATCTGGATGAACAATCTTCAGATGTTGATGTCGATCAGGTCCGTGATTATCTACGCCAAATCGGGAGGACTCCCCTACTCACCGAGAGCCAAGAAATCGACTTTGCACTGCGGATCGAGGCCGGCCTGTTGGCCGACGAAAAGCTTGCCGCCGACGAGCTTCTCCCGGCCGACAAGCGCATGGATCCGAAGCTGAAGCGCGAACTGCAGTGGGTGTCCCACGACGGGAAGCGCGCCAAGAACCACCTGATTGAGGCCAACCTTCGGCTTGTGGTCTCGCTGGCCAAGCGTTACACCGGCCGCGGCATGCTCTTCCTGGACCTGATCCAGGAAGGCAACATGGGCCTGATCCGTGCGGTGGAGAAGTTCGACTACACCAAGGGCTTCAAGTTCTCCACCTACGCCGTCTGGTGGATCCGGCAGGCCATCACCCGAGCCATGGCCGATCAGTCCCGCACCATCCGCATCCCGGTTCACATGGTGGAAGCCATGAACAAGCTAAGGGGAATCCAGAGCCAGCTCGCACGGGAGCTTGGGCGTAAACCCTTACCCGAGGAAACGGCCCTACGCGCGGATCTGAGTGTTGAGAAGGTCGAGGAGCTGCAGTCGTACGGGCACGCTCCGCTTTCCTTGAATCTTCAGGTCCCGGGCCTCACTGAGGGCGATGAATCGCTCGCGGACCTTATCTACGACCCCTACGATCAGACTCCGCTCGAAGTCGTAAGTTTCACATTGCTCCAGGAACAGCTTCATTCGGTGCTAGATACGCTGTCGGAACGAGAAGCCGGTGTTGTTGCCATGAGGTTCGGTCTAACGGACGGCGAACCTAAGACATTGGATGCGATTGGCAAAGTCTACGGTGTTACACGGGAGCGTATTCGACAGATTGAGAAGAAAACGATGGCAAAACTTGCGCATCCCTCCCGTTCGTCGGTCCTTGAGGACTACTACGACAGCCACCCGCCGCAGGCGTCCACCGTGGCGCCGGGGCCGGCCGCGGCCAAGCAAGAGCTACAAGAAGCCAGTACCACACAGGGATCCCAAAGCGAAGAACATCATCAACAGGCCATTGACGTGAATTTCACAATCGGTGAATCGGTCTCGATTCTTGACGGCCCCTTTGAAACCCTTTACGGCGTTATTTCCGAGGTCAGGCCGGAAGCCTGCCAACTGCTCGTTAGAGTGACAATCTTCGAGCGAGAAACCCTGGTCACGCTTGGCTACCATCAGGTCTCGAAGATCGAAGAGTCCCTTGGAGCCCTGTTCTAGTTCCAGCTAAGGCGCTGGAACTAGAACAGGGCTCCTCCGGGACCCAACGCTGGTGGGCCAGCGGTTTCGCCCCTCACGCACCGCCGCGGCTGCCCGGCAGCAGTAAGCCGTTACCCGTGATCCCCAATTTCCTGGAATCCAGCGCGGCAATCAGTGCCTCGCCCAGCCGCTGCCCGATACCTTCGGTCACCCGCTTGCCTCCAAACACCCGGACTGCCTGTCTCTTGAGTTCGTCGGGGGCCAATCCGGCGGCATCCCGGCAGAGCTCCGCCATGGCATTACCGACTTCGATCAGGCTGACATGCTCGATTTTGCGCGGATCGGATTCGTCGGCTTCCCGGTACCCTTCCCAGGTCTGTGGATCGAGCGTCGTAGGCCAGACGAACTCGTCCCGATCCACACGGAACTTTTTACGGTCGATCAGCTTCAGGACGGAATCTGCCCGCTGGCCGCTCACCTTGTTCAGATCGAACTCGGCGCAGACCAGCTTCGCTAGCCGCGCCGTATGAATGGGCCCTTCGGCTTCGACAATCGCTTCCAGCACGGCACGCACCGTTTCGCGGGCGCGGGGAGATGAGCTGAGGTTGTCCAGATACTCGATGCCGCCGGTTCCCCGGTAGGACCACGGGACGTACGGCTGACCGTTCGAGACCGGAGCAGCCGGAGGCGCTGGAAGCGCCGGCGCGGCCTTGACCAACGGTTGGGCCGCAGGTGCCGCGGGAACCGGCGCCACGACCGGCTCCGGCACCTCAACCTCGGGCTCCGTCAGCAGGTCTTCCCGCCGGATCTCCTTTTCCAACCGGTCTAGCACCGCTGCTGAATCGGACAGCCACTCCGGCAGCCACACCCGCTGGACCGACGGCCACCGCAGCATCCGTGAAAGCACATCGGTGGGCAGCCCGTCTCTGTCCCCCACAGTGCCGCGGGCAGCCCAGACCGGCGAATCCAACAGCACCGCCATCAACGGGCGCTCCGGTTCCTCGGGTAGCGCCACGCTGATATCGACCTTGAAGTCGGACAGCCCGACGTCGGTGGAAACCACCAGCCCCCGTTCACGCAGGGCATCGGCGATCTGTTCCCGGTGCCGGTCCACGGCGGGCTTGCGCCGCCCGTCGGAGGGCAGGGCATCGGTACCGCCAGCTGCCAGGTCCAGGTAGCTGCGCAGGTGCTTGATACCCAGCGACGAGGTCTCCTCGGCTCGCAGGTCGGAGGGGTCGAAGCTGGAGAACACGATGACCTGCCGCCGGGCACGCGTGACCGCAACGTTGAGGCGGCGTTCGCCGCCGCTGCGGTTCAGCGGACCGAAGTTCAGCGGCAGGTAACCCTTCTCGTTTTTCGAGAAACCGGTGGAGAACAGGATGCTGTCCCGCTCGTCCCCCTGTACGTTTTCCAGGTTCTTCACGAAGAGCCCGTCCGGCGCGTCCAAAGCCTCCGCAATCCGGGGGTCATCGGCGTCGCGCAGCAACGACTCGATGTAGGCGCGTTGCTGCAGGTTGAAGGTCACCACGCCAACCGACGGATACACGTGCGGCGATGCATGGAAACGGCGGCGGATCTCCGCCACCACAGCCTCCGCCTCCACCGGGTTGGTGCGGAGCAGCTTGCCTTTGCCGGTCCGGTTGAAGTGCCCGCCGGCAACGCGGATGAAGTTCACGCCGTACCCGTCCACATCGGCACTGGCACTGCCGTGTACCGGTGCCGGGAACGAGGAGAGCTTGCTGTCGTAGTACTGCTGGTTGCTGAAGGCGATCAGCGACTCGTCTTGGCTGCGGTAGTGCCAGGTCAGCCAGTGGCGCGGAACCCGCGCCGAGACACATTCGGAGAGAATCGATTCCTCATCCGCCACGGTGTCCGCTGCGTCGTCCTCTTCGTCGTCCCGGTCCAGGCTGGTTTCGGCGAAGGAGGTGGGCGGCATCTGCTTGCTGTCGCCGACGACGACGACGGAACGTCCGCGTCCCATCGCACCGACGGCGTCGGCCACCCGGATCTGTGATGCTTCGTCGAAGACCACGAGGTCGAACAAATCGGCCCGTGCAGGGAAGAAGCGGGCCACCGAATCCGGGCTGACCAGCACGCAGGGGGTAATCCGGGTGATCAGTTCCCCGAAGTTCTCCAGCAGGGGACGGACCTTCATCCCGCGCTTGACGCTGAGCTGGCGGTGCAGCTTACCCATTTGTCCCGCACCAGACTGCGGATTGAAGCTGCGCTGCGCCAGTACTTCAGCGGGCACAGCGACCTTCAGCTGTTGCCGGATAGCGGCCGAACGGGTGATGAAGCGGTCGATCATCTTTTCGTGGCTTCGTGCCTCAAACCGCTCCAGGCCGGTGGCCGCCGAACGCTCGCTTTGGGCGGCCAAGGCGAGACCGCGTTCGAAGGCGCTGACGGCGTCGTCGGCCGGAATCGTCCCTGATTTGAGCTGCTCCCGGACCTCCCCCAGACCGGCGCTGTTCAGGGGCTCAAGCGCCCTGATGAAGTCCAGCCAACGGGCCAGTGACGGAAGGCCGGCTCGCTCGACGTCGCGGCCGCGGCTGGTCTGGTTCCAGCGCTCCACCAGCGTGGAGCCACCCAGCCAGGTAGCCAGATCCTTCGGACCAACCCCGGCAGCCCTAAACAGGTCGGCTGCCGCCTGCGCGAGGTCCGCCGCGGCGTTTTCCATTTCCTCGGATACTTGTGGAGACTTCCGCAAGTAAGTGCGAAGGATCTCCAGGAACGCCTGCTCGCCCGGCCTGCCGGTGACCTTGACGAGGTCCGACGCCCAACGGAGCCAGTCCACGGAGTGGTTCAGCATCTGCAAGCCCGCGTCTGTCAGCGGGTTCCAGGACTCCGGCAGCTGAACGCCCGGCACCGACGCAGCCTCGCCGGCCAGGCCACGCGTTGCGCTCTGGACGGTGAGCAGTGCTTCGGTAAGGGCAGGTACTTCCTTGGGCTTCACCACAACGCCGGGCCGGATGTAGTCCGCCAACTGGTCGCGGACGGCGATCAGCCGTTTCTTCCGCCCAAAGAAGCCGGACTCCGCTGCGGCGACCGCCTGGGCATGGAGATCTGCCATGGGAAGGTCAACGGCTTCGGGCACCACCTTGTCCAAACCAGGGTGGGCCGCACCGATAAAGGCCGTGACATGGCTGCCCAGTCCCTCGATGGCGTTGTTCCATCGACTGGAGGCCACCTCGTCCAGCAGGTCCAGGTCCAAAGTGCCGGCAGCCAGCACCTCCCCGAGTTTGGCCAGGTCGGCCACGGTTCGGGCCGATTCCACTACCCCGGCGAATTCCTGATCGCCCGTGGTCCGGTCCAGGGCGGACTGGAACCGGCGGGCTGCATAGCTCACTGCCTCCGTCTTGTTTTTCGTGAGGGGGCGGTCAATGAACCCCCAAGGGGTGCGGTCTCCCGGGGAGGCTGGATCGGCCACGTCAGGGAGTTCGGCCAGCAGGCTTCGCAGCTGCTGAAGCCGGTCGATGCTGGTCTTTTCGACAAAGGCTTCCGGGACGGCGAGCGGCTCGGTTTCATCCCCAACGGCGAGTTCCTTGGTCCGGGCGCTATAGAGCGAGAGTTCGGCGTTGTTTTCGTCATGCAGACGGGCAGCGTAGCGAACAAGTCCGCGCCGTGCCTTATTGAGCTCGCTCACTGCGGCGTCGAGGCCCTGACGGTCCGGGTCTGCGTTGTGGTCCAGGGCGCGCCGGATCTGTTCCCGGACCGCGGCCGGTTTGCTGCCCTTGTCATGGAGGTCCAAAGCGAAGACACCCATGCCGACGTCGTTGAGCCGCTTTTGCACAACTTCCAGCGCGGCGCGCTTTTCGGCCACAAAAAGGACGCGTTTGCCGTCGGCCACGGCGCGGGTTAGCAAGTTGGTGATGGTCTGGGACTTGCCGGTGCCGGGAGGACCTTCCAGGACGAAGGTCTTTCCTGCCACTGCTTCGGAGATGGCCTGCAGTTGGGATGAGTCGGCCGGGATGGGCACCCGTGCTGCGAGTTCGTCGAGGTCTTCGCCAGTGCCTGTGGTGACCGGATCAGTGAACGGATCAGTAGGAGTGCTGACCAGATGGCGAACGAGTGGGTTCTTCGCCAGTTCCTCCCAATGCTCGTCCAGATCCTTCCAGAGCCGGAATTTGGCGAACTGCAGGATGGACAGGTCGACGGTGGGTTCCACCCGGAACGGCAGCCCCTTGGCCTGGACAGCGGAGCGCACTGCGCCCAACGCAGCGTCCAAATCGATGCCGGAGTGGTCTTCCTCCGGATCCGCCAGCCCGGGGATCTCCATCCCGTGTTCCATGCGGAGCTTTTCGAGCAGGCAGTAGTTCGGCGTCGAGCCGCCTGTTTCGTCCAGGACAACTTCGTAGGGACCCTGTTTCGACGTCGGGCGCAGCTGTACCGGCACCAGGACCAGCGGGGACCGGAGTTCCTTCCCGTCCAGGCTCCATACCAGCGACCCCAGCGCGAGGTACAGGTTGTTCGCGCCGGTTTCCTCGACCAGGGTTCGTGCCTTGTAGGCCAGGTTGCGCATCCGCGTCTGGTAGCCGGCTTCGGTGACGTCGGCAAACACAGCATGGCGCTTGACCATCATGTCCGCCAGTTGTTCCTGCGGCAGGTCACGGCCGTAGCGGATGCCTCGTTCGCGCTGCATGGCGGCCACGTCGTCGGAGGCAGCCAGCGTGATGGGTGTGCCGGCGCTGATCAGGTCCTCGAACTGCCCTATCCAGCTGTCCGGTACGGCCAGCGGGAAGCGCGCGGTCTTGGTGAAGTTAATGAGCCGGTTCCGCAAGCTGAGGTCAAGCAGCGCGTTCTTCCACTGGCTGATACGTGGGGGAAGCTGCTTGGCTTCCGCCCTGTCCTTTGATCCCTTGGTACGGGCTTGGGGCACGGATGGGGTTACCGGGCGGGGAGGCGTGTACTCGTAGACTTTGACTTTTCCGCCCACGTTGGTGAGCCTGGCAGGGATGGGTCGGATCCCCGCGCTGCGGGCACCGAAGATGTCCACCACCCCGCGGACGTCCTCCATCTCTCCCGTGAGGTAGCGCTTGTACGCGGCGTCGTGCACGTCTTGCGGCCGGAGGGTTTCACCGCCGTCCGTGACCATGGTCGATTCCATGAGGCGGATGTTGCCGAGGTCCACTTCATTGACCAGGTAGGCGGCTTCTTCCAGTGCGGGGGTCTGGAAATTGCGTTCATCGCGCCAGTAGCCGACGAAAATGTGACCGTCCATCAGCCAGAGGTTCGCTTGAAGGCCGGCGAATTCCAACGCCGCGGCAAGGATCACGGTGGTATCCATACAGGTGCCGAACTGGCCATTGAGAACCTGTTCCGGCGTCCGGATCCGCTGGGCGTGCTGGCCCCAGGACGGCGCAGGTTCGCTGTAGCGGATGTCGCGGTTCTGTACTGCCCGGAAGATGGCCCAGGCAATCGCGTCTGCCCGTTCGGAGCCGGACTGGTAGCCGTTCAGCGCGCTGTTGCCAGTCTCGGCCTTCAAGAGGTCGGACGCTTCTGAGCAGAGCTTCGCAATTTCCGGATGGTTGGGCTGGACAAAGGCGGCGAGGGATTCCAGCGCCAGCAGTCCGCGCCGCAGCTTCCAGTGCTGCGCCCCCAGGAGTTCGATGTCCCGGCTGGCGGAAGCAACGACGTCGTTCTCCACCCTAAGTTCGGCACGTACGGTGCCGCGCTGGCGGTCTTCGAGCTGCAGCATGGCGGCGGGATCGCCTTGCAGATTGGGGCTGGACAAGGTGACGGAACCACCGGCGGGAATGTCCAGGTAGTGCTCGCTGGTCCGGGAGACGAGGCCTATTTCTGCTGTGAGGCTGAGCTCCAGCACCGCACCGCGGAGCTCCGGCCCCGGGTTAGCGACGACGAGCCTGTTGATTACCTGCCCGCCGTTGTAGGACATGGCATAGCTGAGCTCGGAGGCGGTCTCGAGGCTGATGGTAGTTCCCTGCGGAGGATGGACCATTGGGGCCGGCGGCAGGGGCACTTCTTTGTCCAAGGACAAAGGGACGGGGGTTGGCGCAGGCAGATCCTCTTTATCAAGGGACAAGGGGACCTGGATTGGGGTAGGAGCCACTGCACGGGGGCGCGGTGCGGCAGGGACCGGGGCGGGGGCAGAGGGGACCGGGGCGGGGGCAGAGGGGACCGGGGCGGGGGCAGAGGGGACCGGAGCTGCTGTGCCGGCTTCTCGAAAGTCCTTGAGCAGCTGCTCTGCTGCCGCAGCCTGCTTGTCCAGCCGCATCCACCGCATCAACCGCAGGGACGTATCGATGGCCCGTGCGACGTCGTCGTCGGAAAACGGCTCGTTGTGGGCCCAGTTGTTTCGGACCTGGCGCAGTTCCTTGGCATAGGCACCGGCTTCCTGCGGGAGGGCAAACGGGTAGCCAAGCGTCCCTAAGCGTTCGGTGAGTATGCGGAGCTGGGTCTGGACGTCGTTGGCTTTGTACGTCTTGAGGCCGCGGCCCGCCAGTTCATCCTTCCGGGACAGCAGCGACGGCCAATCGACTCCGGGCGACACTTCGGCCATCGCCCGATCGATGTAGGGTTCCAGCCCCTTGGACAAGATTTCCAGGATTCGCCCGATGAACTCCCGGTTGGATAACGCCATGCCACTTCCCTACGCTTCAAGCGACCCCTCCCCTGGCGCCGCTTTGCCAGAATATACCGCGGCTGGCTCGCTCCCGGGTTCATTCGTACGCATGTATAAATCAGGGCTACCACGGTCTCGCTGGTCGTGCAGTGAGTCTCGGTCCCCATTCAGGGACTTACAAAAAGTTAGCCCCGCAAGTTACAAAAAATGTTCAGCTGCCCCCATTCCGAAAATGTCAGTGCCGGGACCTACTGTGATCCGTGTCGCAGCAATTCCGTCCCAGCATCAGGAGGCAGTTATGAGTTTTCCCGTACCCGCAGCGCCGGCGCGGCCCTTCATCTCCGCCGCCGATGCCGTTGCGCTGCGCGGTGGAATTTCCGTCCGCATTTCTCCAAAACACGGATTGCTGGTCTGGGCTGTTGCCAAGACGGTGGGCAAAGACGTTCTGGCCCTCGAATCCGGGGCAGTGGACGCTCCGCAATCAGGATCGCAGCACTGCCTTTTCCAGGCCGTTCGTGCCGCAGTCGTGGGCTTGCAGGACACGCCTGACGAGGAGGTTTTCTGCGATGACGAGAACGCGGCGAAGGGGCTTGGTGCGGTGGGCGTGAATGCGGGCTTCCGCTATCCGCCTGCTGTTGCCATCACCGCGATGGACGTTGCAGTGCAGGCAGTAATCCGCTCGCGCTTTGCGGAATTGACTATTACAACTGACTCGTCCCGTGGAAAGTCTTCCCGTTGCCTTGGCCATGGCTGGGTCCTCAATTTCGGCGGCGACACGCAGCCCTTCCTGGGGCAGAAAGCCTCCGAGGGCGGCAGCATCTTGGAGGGCGAATTGCGGTCGATCCGTTACGGGCTGCAGGCAGCACGCGGCGCTTACCCGGCAGCGATGCACGGCAGCACGAACATTACCGTGCGTTCGGACAGCCAGCTCGCCTTACGGATGCTCACCGATCCGGGCTTTGAACCGCCTGCATCCAATCGGTTTTGTCGGGAGGAGGTGGCGCTCATTCTGCAGTACACGCGGCACGCCGGCGTCAACTTTGCGTGGGTGCGCGGCCACAACGGCGACCCGCACAACATGGCAGCCGATCGGTTGGCCGTGCTTGCCCGAAGGTCCCGCGAGGCCGAGCTCAGCTTCGATGAGGTACAGCGCCTCACGGCGTTGGCGCACCAGGACGTATTGAACGACTTCCGGCGCTCCCACATGACACTGGCAGCCTGACCACCTTTCTGATCAACGTCAAGAATTAGGGGATCCCATGACCCAGACATCACAGACATCTTCACCCAGTCCCTCGCGCACTACCGCGCAGAAACGAGACGAGGCCATGGTGCAGAGGTACAAACGGGAAGCGGAAATCAACGCCGCCTCCCAAGCCTTCATGGCATCGTACGGAGCCGTGGCGCGGACGGCCGCCGCGAGTGGCGCTACTCGAGACCCCGCGGCCAACGGCAAGAAGGAAACGACTGTTGAAGCAGGGGTTGCAACGTGTCCCATTTGTTCACACGAGGCCTGGCCCATCGTCCGCGGCCTGTGGTGTCCGCCAAGTGATGGATCGAAGCCCAAGGTCTGGCCTGCGGGATGCGTGATCACTGACGGGCCCCAGCCGCAATGGCGGTGCATGGACAGTTCCTGCGGCTGGGATTGGTAGTTGCCATAGCGGGGCCTGCTGGCAAGGGACCCGCAGCACCAGCTGCTAGGTTGAGTGCACTTAATAACGAGGGGGAGTTCATTGAGTACAGATTCATCCGGTGCTGATTCAGCACCGGGCCCAAGGGCCCGGACACAGGTGTACACCAGCACGCCCGAAGCACTGCAGGCGCTGGCCGACGCCGTTGCCCAGGCTCAGCACGGCCTGCCGCTGCAGCCGGTCACGGTCATCGCGCCCAGCCGCGCCTCGGCCCTGGACCTGTCCCACTATCTGGGCCGTGTCCTCAACGAAGGCCGCGGCAGCGCCGCGGTCCGCACCACCACACTGGACGATCTGGCCGAGGAACTAGTAGCCGCCGACGGCCAGTTGTCCGGCCGCGCACCGCTCCCGGCCATGGTCCGCGAAGGCGCCGTCACCGCCATACTGGCCGAAGCGCCCGGGCTGTTTGCCGAAGTCGCCGACCAGCCGGCCACCGCGCGCGCGATCGCCTCGACCTCCGCAGCATTGGACGCAGCCTGCCCCGACGACGTGACCGGCCTGTCGCCGCTGGTGCGTGAGGTTGCCCGCGTGCACCGTGCCGCCGCTCGGATCCTGGGGAGCAGCTGGTATACCAGCCATGACCTCTATTCCGCTGCAGCCGCCGCTGTGCAGACGCCGCGGATCCGCAAGCGCCTTGGCCCGGTGATCGGTTTCCAGCTCGCCGACGAGCAGGACCCGTCCGCGGCAGCCTTCCGTGCCGCCCTCGAGCAGCACGCGGCAACCGCCTACCTCACCGCAGCATCCTCCCCCGGCCCGGTCGAGCAGGTCCTTAGTGCCTCCGACGCCGATGATGAAGCCCGCGCCGTCGTCCGACTGGTCATCGAAAAGCTGGCAGCAGGCACTCCGAGCCACCGCATCGGCGTCTTCTATTCCGCCGCCGATCCGTACCGCACCCTGCTGGCCCAACGCCTCGCCGAAGCAGGCATCACCTTCGTCGGACCGTCAGCACACGGCTTGGCCGATACGGGGCTGGCCCGCGGGCTGGTGAATCTCCTCAGCCTCGACCCGGCGAACCCCGATGTCCGGATCCTCCTGGATGTCATGGCGCAGGGCGCCCTGCATTGGCAGGAGGGGAGCCTGCCCAGCAGCGCCGTCTGCGAGCGCCTGCACGCCTCTCCCCCGGCTGATCAGGAGGACGCGGACGAGGACCACGAACCAACGGAAGCGGAACAGAAGCGGCAGCAGGACTACGCCCAGTTCACCGCGTTCATCGCGGTCCTGGGCGAACGCCTGTCTGGAGTTTTCGCTGCCCGGACCTGGACGGAGGTTGCGGACACTCTGGCGGACTTCGTCTCGGAATTCCTCGGGCCCCGGGCCGCGACGGAACGCCCCGAGCTCGGCAAGGCCCGCGATTTGGTCCGCGACGTGATCCGCGATCTGGAACTGCTGCACGGGATCGCCCCGGCGCCCACCGCCGCTGCGGTACGCGCCGCCGTCGCCCGCGGTATCGAGGCCCGCCGGTTCTGGACCGGCACCAGCGGCACCGGCGTGGTCCTGGGCTCGTACGACGACGGCGTGGGCCGCGACCTCGACGTCGTCTTCTTCACCGGGGCGGCGGACGGGCTCGCCCCCGCCCGCATCCGGGAAAACCCGCTGCTTCCCGACAGCGCCGGACACCTGCTCGCCGTGAAGCTGCCGACCATCCACGAACGTGCGTCCGCACGGAAGGACCAGTTCCAGCGGCTGCTGGCCACCGGCGTCGAACGCACCATCCTGTTTCCCCGCGGCAACCTGCGCGCCGGCGGAACCCTGCAGCCCTCGCGCTGGCTGGCAGGGACAGAGGTCCGGCATCTACCCTCCTTCGCGCACGGCCTGATGCACGGCTCCCCCACGGGTGTGGCGGCCACGGGGCAGGAATGGCGTGTCCGCTACCTTCTCGGCACCGGCTCCCTGACCGGCGATCCGGTGCTGGACGCCGTGTCCGAAATTCGGGCCGACCGCCGGACCGGCACCTTCTCCCGCTTCAACGGCAACCTCACCGGAGTGTCCGGTTCCATCATCGATCCCCAGAAACCCATCTCCCCCACCAACCTCGAGGACTGGGTCATCAGCCCGCTGGCCTACTTCCTGCGCCGTGTCCTGAGGGCCGAACTGTTTGAGGACGTGACCCTCGAGGTCCAGATCAGCAACCTCCAGCGCGGCAACCTGATGCACCAGGTGCTGGAGGACTACGTCCGCGGCCTGACCGACGGCAGCCAGACGGTCTCTTCCGAGCGGCTGCTGGAAATCGCCGAAGCCGCGTTCGAAGCCACCGGCAATCCGGCCTGGCTGCGGCACACCTGGGACCGGGACAAATCGCGGATCCGCACCGACCTCCAGAAGGCCCACGAGTCGGACCAGCAGGCGCGCGACGCCGGTTGGCAGCACTTCGCGGTGGAAGCCGAGTTCGGTGCAGAAAGCGGCGAACCGCCGGTGGAGCTGGACCTGCAGGGAGGCAGCACCGTCCGGTTCCGCGGCAAGGTGGACCGCGTGGACCGGCACTCCGGCGGCCAGGTGCTCGTCATTGATTACAAGACCGGCAAAGCGGACAAGTATAAGAAGCTGACCCGCGAGGATCCCACCGCTGGCGGAACCCGGTTCCAGCTGCCGGTCTACGGACTGTTCGCCCGGCGTTTCGCTACGGATCCGGGGGCGGAGGTCCGGGCCGAATACCGGTTCATCACCGCCGATGGGAAGTACGAACGCGTCGGCTACGACGTAGGCCCCGACGTGGAAAACCGGCTCCGCGAGGACGCCGGCCTGGTCATGGCGGCCCTGCAGGCCGGGGTCTTCCCGCCGAAGCCCCAGCCGGAGGGACACGGATACACCAACCACACCACCCTGATGGGCGCCGCCGGCGTGCGGCACACCTGGGAGCGGCTCAAGGATGACCCCGCCCTCAGCGACTATTCCCGTTTCTTCCAGGAGGAAAAATGAGCCAGCCGAAGACCTCCCCCGCCCAACCGGCACTTAAGGACGACGGCGACCGGCACCTCATCGGCACCGCCCTGGACACCACCGTTTTCGTCGAGGCCGGCGCCGGCAGCGGCAAGACCCACGCCCTCGTCGGACGTATCGCCGCGCTCGTGGACGGCGGCGTCGACATCGGCGGGATTGCCGCGATCACCTTCACTGAGAAGGCGGCTGGTGAACTCCGGGACCGGCTGCGCCGCGAACTGGGCAACATCTACGGGCTGGATGCCGTCGAGACCGAACGGCGGAACACGGCGCTGGACCGGCTGGACGCCGCACCCATCGGCACCATCCACTCCTTCGCCGCCCGCCTGATCAGCGAATACCCCATCGAGGCCGGGGTGCCGCCGCTGATCAGCGTGGTGGACGAGCTTCGTTCCCAGATCGCCTTCGAACGCCGGTGGGAAGACGCCCAGCAGGCGCTGTTCACCGACCCGGCTGCCGACACCGCACTGCGCGTGCTGCTCGCCGTCGGCATCACCCTGGACCAGCTGCGGAAGGTCGCTGCTGCCCTGGACGGCAACTGGGACCGGCTGCGGACCCACCCGCCGCAGCGGCAGACCGTTCCGGTCCTCGACGTCGGGCCGCTGCTGCGAGCGGCCGAACTCGTCCTCGAACGGAAGACGGACTGCACCGACCCCGCGGACAAGCTCATGGGCCGCTTCCCCGTCGTGGAGGAGTGGCGGAGCCGGCTGCAGGAAGTCCGCGGGTCCGGAGATCTCGGCCGCCTCATCGACGTGCTGAAGAGCCTGCCGGCCAAAGGCTATTCCATCGGCAGACAGGGTAACTGGGGCGGCGACGTCAAAAGCGTCCAGCAGCAGTTCCTTGCGCTGGTCGAAGAACGGGATGCGCTTATCGCCGGGCAGGTGTCCCCGGCCGTCAACACGGTCAGTGCTGTTCTGGCCGACGTCCTCCTCGCTGCTGCGAAGGTGCGGCAACGCAGTGGCGAGCTCGAGTACCACGACCTGCTCGTCCACGCCCGCGATCTACTGGTGGGCAAGACAGAAGCCGATGCCCCCGCGCGCCTGCCCCTGCACCGGCGCTACACCCACCTCATGCTCGACGAATTCCAGGACACCGACCCCGTCCAGGCCGAGATCGCCGTCCGGCTGGCCGCGGACACCAGCTGCGGCACCGACGGCTGGGAAGACCTTCCAGTGGCACCGGGGCGCCTGTTTATGGTCGGTGATCCGAAGCAGTCCATCTACCGCTTCCGACGGGCCGATATCGCCACGTTCCTCTCCACCCGGGATCGTGCCGTCGCGGATCCGGGTTCCAAGGTGGCCACCCTGCAGACCAACTTCCGCTCCGGAACGGCACTGCTGGACTGGATCAATGCGGTCTTCGACGAATTGATCGAAGGCAACGGGACCGTCCAACCGGACTACGCTGCCTTGGTTCCGGACCCGTCCCGGCCGGTTTGGAACGACGGCGACGGACCCGCCGTCGTAGTGCTCGGCCGCGACGGCGCTACTCCCGGCGAGAACGGAAAGGTGAGTGCGGCCGACCGGAACCGGCAGGAAGCCGCCGATGTCGCCGCCGCGATCCGGCTGGCCACCGGCACCGGCGGAGTGCCGGCATGGCAGCATCAAGCCGGCAACAAGGAAGGGTTTGCCCGGCGGCCGCTCCAGCTGCAGGACGTCTGCGTCCTCCTCCCCACCCGCACTGCACTGCCGTATCTGGAGGATGCCCTCGATGCCACCGGTATCGAATACCGGGCGGAAGCCTCCTCGCTGGTTTATGCCACGCAGGAGGTAACCGATCTGCTGCTGGCGCTGCGGACGCTGGCGAACACCGCTGACCAGGCGGCCTTGGTGCTGGCGCTGCGCTCGGCGCTGTTTGCCTGCGGTGACGACGACCTCTTCCGGTGGAAGCAGGCCGGCGGGGCGTGGAACCTGTATGCACCGGCTCCCGAGGGACAGGAGGACTCCCCCGTCGGGAAAGCCCTGGGCTATCTGGCTGCCCTGCATAGGGAACTGCCTCTGCTCTCCCCCGCGGAGCTGATCGAGCGGATCGCTGCGGACCGGCGGGTGCTGGAGGCGGCAACGGATACGCCCCGCTACCGCGACGTGTGGCGGCGGATCCGGTTCGTCATTGACCAGGCGCGGGCCTGGTCCGAGGCGACCCACGGCGGGCTGCGGGACTATCTGGTGTGGGCCGCGTCCCAGCAGGAGGAGAACGCCCGCGTCAAGGAGGCCATGGTCCCCGAAACGGATATGCAGGCCGTGCGGATCATGACCATCCATGCCTCCAAGGGCCTGGAATTCCCGATGGTGGTGCTGGCCGGTGCCGGTTCCGCGCCGAAGCCGTCGTCTGCGCCTGCGCTGTGGGACGACGCGGGCAACGTTTTTGTCCGTTTCCTCAAGGGCATAGAGACGCACGGTTATGCCGACGCGGATGCAGTGGAGAAGGAGTTCGCGGAGGCCGAGCGCCGTCGGCTGCTCTATGTTGCCTGCACCCGCGCCGAAAGCCATCTGGTGGTCTCGCACTACAACGGTTCGACCAGCAGCCTCAGCGGACTGCTGGAATCGGTCAACGACGTCGAGCGGGCGCCGAGCCTGGAGCTGCCGGCGGAGCTCCTGCCCTTACCCAAAGCCCGGACGGCGGCTGATCCGGTGCCCGATTTTGGAGCCTGGCTGGCTTCGAGCGCTGACTGGGCCGCGGAATCGGCGCGGGTGTCCCGGACCTCGGTTACCGCACTCGCGAAAGGCGGCGGTGCCCGGGTCACGACGGACTACGGCGTTGCTGGCGCGTTCTACGCTGCGGCGGGGGGTGAGGAAGTGCTTCCAGGGTTCGCCGGCAAGCCGGAGGAGCACGGAACGGTGTTCGGTACCGCGCTGCACCGCCTGCTGGAACTCACGGACCTGGAGTTGTCGCCGTCGCTTCCCGGGCTGGCCGCCGACGTCGCCGCCGGCGCCGGCCTGCGCAACGCAGCAGATCTGGAGGCGTCCGCCCGGTCCGCTCTGGAGAGTTCACCTGTCCGGCGGGCTGCCGAACGCGAGCACTGGCTGGAGCTGCCGATCATGGTGCCGGAGACCGGACACACCGTGGAGGGCATCATCGACCTGATGTACCGGGAGGAGGACGGCAGACTGGTGGTCGCCGACTTCAAGACCGATATCAGCGTCAGTGAGGATCAGCTGGCTGCCTATTGGCGGCAGCTGGGCACCTACGCCAAGATGATCGGCCGGATTACCGGTGAACAGGTCAGCGAACTGGTGTTGATTTTCTGCCGCGCGAGCGGTGCTGAGGTTCTGAGGAGGACGCGTGGTTGATGTGGGTGCATTCAATGAGACGGATTTAAGAAGTCGGGGCTTCGCCGGGTTTAAAGCGTTCGGCGACCTCGATCTGTCGGCCGTTCCTCGCGAGCCCGGTGTGTACTCAGTGCTGCGCAGCACGAACGGTGCGCACGAGGTGCTCGACACCAGTGTTGGCGGATGGTTCAAGGGTGCAGATCCGACCGATGATCCTGTCAAGCTGAAGGGCCGCTTGTGGGATGCACCGACGCTTTATATCGGCAAAGCCGATGCGGGTACGAACGGCACCCGAGGTCTGCGGAAGCGTATCAGCGAGTTCGCCAAGTTCGGCCAAGGTCTACCCGTCGGCCACAAGGGCGGGCGGTACATATGGCAACTCTCCAACTCCCAGGACCTACGTATCGCCTGGCTTCCGGTTACCGACCGTTCCGCCAAGATCGCCGAAGACGAGCTGCTGGAGGAATTTTTCGTCGCTTACGGACAGCTACCCTTTGCGAACCTTCGGCGGTAAGTGCGAATTCCAGGCCTCCTCGAACACCCCTATGAAAAGGAAATACCTTGTCTGAATCTGACATCTCCACTCTGGTTGAATTCGTCCAGGCTGAGCTTCCGCGTGACACATGGAAGCCGTGGCCCGGCGGCTGGCCGGAGCAAATCGAAGCTGCCTTGATTGACGCCGTACTTAGCATCGCCGCTCAGTACGGGACACCCGAAAACGGGGTCCGTGGCGCGGTCTCCCGCTATCGAAAGGCAGTTGGCACAGACCGGCCGAATGATCTGGCACGGTTGACCGCCTACGATCCAGACGAGCTGCAGGCTGTCCTCACCGACCAGAAGGTCAGCGGACGCACCAAGGCGTCGGCCATCGTCGAAGCCGCTGGGAACCTGCTGGCTCTCGGAGTGAAAACGGCCTCAGACCTCGATCCGCACGACCCGGCCCAGAAACGGGCCTACACATGCGTCCACGGCCTCGGCCCGGTGACCTGGGAATACTTCGGCATGCTGCTCTGTAAGCCGGGAGTGAAGGCAGACCGATGGATTCTTCGCTTCGTGAGCCGAGGGCTGGGTCGAGATCTAACGCCTGCCGAGGCGCGTTCTCTGCTGCACGAGGTTGCCGACCACATTGATGCCACTCCCACGGAATTGGACCACGCCATCTGGGCGTACGAACGTGAGCGGCAAGCCCCCGAAAGTGGGGCGACCAAGTGAAGGACAAAACTTGGGACGCCTTCCACGAATCCATCCACGAGGAAATCAAGTGGCTCAAGGACGGGGATTTCGTGTCCATTGAATACGGACAGGAAATCGAAGACGCGGTGTCTCCCTACGCGCAGGTGGCCCGCGAAGACGACTACTTCTGGTGCGAGATAGTGTCCAACACCTACCTTCCCGGCGACACATGGCCGCTGCACGGAGACACCTTGCGTGAGGCCGGAAGGAGCCCGCCGGACGAGGACTGCCCGAACTGGTACAGCGAACGGTCCGGTTCCGTGGCCGCTACGGCCGCGGTCATTCACGGTCTGCGGTACGGACGGGCGTGTACCGATCCCGAATTTATGGAATGGCATGCCGCTACCACACCGCCGGAAGCTGAATAGACCTGCGGCAGCGGACTACGGAAGCAAACCTCCGTACACGTCCATGGTCAGCGCGAAGATGCTTCGATTTAGCTCTTGGTATCTGGCGCTTAGGTCAACGACGTTCCCGTCAACTTTGAGGAAACCAAAGTTATCGACCATCGCTACGGGTTCCTCATCGCGCCGCAGAACCCATCGAGTGTCTTCGTAGTTCTGGAGGCGGGCGAGTACCTCCTCGCGCGGCTCCGCAAGAGGTCCCCCTTCAGTCTCGTATACCTGCCAGGAACGGCGGTCGCCCAGCGTCATCTCCAAAATGGAAGCAATAAGTCGATACCCCAGAGCGCGTCCGCTGGTGGCAGGTGCCTTGGAAGGTAAGTGGATACCGGCGGACTTTTCTAGAGCTATCGCGATATCCCGTGCACTCCGCATTTGAAGGGCTCTTTCCCACGGAATCATCAAATGGTCTCCGTTGTTGACGCATGCGGAAAACCCACTGCCCATACGCCGCGCAGCATAACTGATGCCGCCGCCGTTGGTGAGCATCAGAGCATCAGAATGGGATGCACCACCACCGTAGCCCGTTAGTCCCACGAAAACGGAGGGATCCCGTCTAGCCAGCTCGCTGGCGACCCGCCAAGACAACGCATTGACCTGAGCGTAACCAATGGTTCCTTGTTCTGCCTGTTGCATTACGACCCTTCATCTCACACAACGGAAGTCCTCATTATCCGGGTTGCAGCACATCATCTCGCTAAAGCACGCGCCTTGGCACTCTACGAAAAAATGACCATGCTGTCTGTGCCTTCAACGGCAGGACTTCCGCTGGGGAGGGTGACACTTGGGCTACACCGCTCCGACAACCGCCGAATGAGCCATACTGCACGGTAACCTGCTCACAACGTCTGGCGCACCGCCGGCACACCAGGGGGAACCGTGAAGTGCATACCGGAAGAGCCGTTGTTCGGTGAAGGCAGGCTCGCCGAGAAGGCAGTCTGGGATGCACTGCGCGCCCAGCTGCCCGACGACGTCGTACTGGCACACTCAGTCCAGGTACGCCACGGACGGGCCGAACACGAAATCGACATTCTGGTGCTGTGGCCCGGTGTCGGGCTGGCCGCGATTGAGGTCAAGGGTGGCAGGATCTCCGTCCAGCAGGGCCAGTGGTACCAATCCGACCGGCAAGGACCGCACAGGATCGAAAGTCCGATTGCACAGTCCCAGGGCGCGCAGCATGCCTTCAAAATGTGGGTACAGGACCAGCTTGGGTCTCCCCTGGTCAGCAGGTTCGCCTACATGGCAGCGTTCCCGTACAGCACTGTCCCCCATGACTGGGAAATGGCCGGGGTCCCCCGGCCGCTCATTCTGGACGCCGATGATCTAGGCGACTGCCGTGAACGCCTGCGTGCCGCCATCGAGACCCAGGCCCAGGGCGGAAGCCCGCTCGCACTCAGCTACGCCCGGCGCATCACCGATCTGCTGTCCGGGAACCTCGAGGCCGGGACCACCCCGTCATTGACTGCTCTGGAACTGGAAAACCTTCAGGAGCAGCTCACCGAACGCCAGAAGGTCCTGCTCGATTGCAGCCGCTCCATTCCCCGGGCACGGTTCGTCGGAGGGGCGGGCAGCGGCAAGACCTGGCTGGCCGTGGAGAAGGCAAAGCGGCTGGCCAAGGAAGGAAAACGGGTGGGGCTGTTCTGCTACAACCGGGGTCTCGCCGAGCATCTGCGCCGGCAGGTGGCCGGCTGGCGCCAAGCCAAACCGGCGTACGTCGGCGGGTTCCACGACTACGCCGTCTCCCTTGGGGTTCCCGACGGTTCGGGGCAGGCCTACTTTGACGAAGACATGCCCGCACTGATGCGGGACCTTGCAGCTGACCTCCCCCGGGGGCAGAAGCTGGACGCGATTGTCATCGACGAGGCCCAGGACTTCGCTCCGCTCTGGTGGGAGAGCCTGCTCGCCTGCCTTCGGAATCCCGACGACGGGGAAATCTACGCGTTTATGGACGAGCGCCAGAATGTCTACGGACGTTGGGATTCCCAGTCCGCGGGCACTGCACTCGACCCGACCGCAGGGCTGGTCACGCTCCACATCGATGAGAATCTCCGGAACACCAAGCGCATTGCCCAGACGTTCAAGGGCTTCGCGGGCAAGCATTTCTCGCCGCGCGGCGGTGACGGACTTCCGGTGCGGCTGGTGCCGTGTTCCACGGAGGACGCCATCGATGTGGCCGGGGACTGCGTTGACGCCCTGATCGACGAAGGCTGGGCCAACAACCAGATTGCGTTCCTGACCACGAAGAACCGGCATGACATCCATAAGGAATTCGAGAACAACCTCTCAAAATACTGGAATGCTTTCCACGACGACGAGGAAGAGTTCTACGGGCACGTCCTGGGGTTCAAGGGCCTGGAGCGTTCAGTGGTGATCCTATGCGTCAACGGTTTCAAGGAAATGAGCCGTGCGGCGGAAATGCTGTACGTTGGCTTGTCCCGCGCGCGTTGCCTGCTGGTGGTCGTCGGGGATCCGGACCTCATCACCGAAGCCGGCGGACCGGAGCTGGCACGGGCTCTGGACCGGATGCAGGAGTGGCAGCCGCAGCTGCAGCCCGTCACCGAAACCATCGTCCCCTAGCTGTCTCGGTACTAGCTCCCCCGCCGCCACAGCCGCGACGGCCGTCCGCGGGCGCCGTCGGACATCTGCCCCGTCCCAGTCAGCTGCGGCTCCATGAGCCGGCGGAAGGTGTCGCGCATCAGCGGCCGGCCGGCCACCGCCTCGTGCAGGTCCCGAAGGTCCTTCAGCGTGAAGGGCTCGAGCAGCAGGCCAGCCGGGTCAGGAGTCTGCTCATAGTTCTGCTGCATCCGCTCCGCTGCAAGGCGCACCATGTCCGCGTGGCCGTAGGGCAGCCCGGCGATCAGGTCCGCATCGGCCGTGACCGAGGCCAGCCGGACATCATCGGACTGCAGTGGCTGCTCCAGGTCCCGGAACGGCACCGCGTCCACGTGCGCGACCGACAGTGTCCAGCCCCGGTCATCCCGGCCCGGATCGTCGAAGACGTGGAGCTGCTGCGGAACCCGCCCCTCAATGCCGGCCTTGTCCCGGAGCGAGCGCAGGACGGCGGCCGCCAGGGTTTCGCGCTCCCGCAGGAAGGTGCCGGGCAGGGCCCATTCCCCCGTGTGGTGTTCCTCCCGCCGGCGGACGATTAGGACCATAAGGTCGCCTCCATCCACGGTCAGTGCTGCGGTGTCCACGGCCACCGAGGGCCGCGGGTACTCCAAGAGGGACCGGGGCGTGCGGGACTCACTCATACCCCTATTTATCTCAATATTGCGCAAAAGATGCAACCGGTGCATACTGGGATCACTTAGCGCAGAAATGCTCAAAACCATCCGCTCGTCATCCTGGAGGCCGCATGAAACTCAACTCCGAACAGAACGACCGCGCCGCGGGTGTCCTCGTCGCCCTCGCCGCCGGAGACGCCCTCGGCGCCGGCTACGAATTCGGCGGCCCGCTGCCCGACGGCGCCGAGGTCACGATGAAGGGCGGCGGCCCGTTCGGGTTCGATCCGGCCGAGTGGACCGACGACACTTCCATGGCCATCCCCATCGCAGAAGCACTCCTCGACGCCGGCCCCACCCCCGCCGCGCTGGACGCCGTCGTCCGCGCCTGGACCGCATGGGCTGCCGCAGCCAAGGACGTCGGCGCGCAGACCAGCAATGTCATCCATGCCGCACGTCACGCAGCTGCGGCCGCTGGCCGGTCCGACGTCACCGCTGAGGACTTTACCCACGCTGCACAGGTTTTCCACGCCCGGACCGGCCGGAGCGGTGGCAACGGGTCGCTCATGCGCACCGCTCCCCTGGCCCTGGCGTACCTGGACCGGGAACCGGCGGAGCTTATGGCCCAGGCCGGCGTACTCAGCGCGCTGACACACGTGGAGGCCGACGCCCAGGAAGCGTGCGGTCTGTGGTGCGTTGCCATCCGCGAGGCGGTCCTCACCGGCCGGCTGGAGATCCGCACCGGGCTGCCGCTGTTGCCGCCGGACCGTGCTGCCCTGTGGCTGGAGCGGATCGAAGTTGCCGAGCGCTCCCGGCCGCGGGACTTCACGAAGAACGGCTGGGTGGTGGAAGCTCTGCAGGGCGCCTGGAGCGCCATCTCCACCACTCGTGCCGGAAGCAACGGTCCCGACCATCTGCAGGCCGCGCTGGAGGAGGCGGTCCGCGGCGGCCGGGACACCGACACCGTGGCCGCCATCGCCGGTTCCCTGCTGGGAGCCGCCTATGGGTTCTCCGCCGTCCCGTTCAAATGGCGCCGGAACCTGCACGGCTGGCCGGGCCTGCGGGCCCGCGACCTGATGACACTCGGCGTCGAACTGGCGGCCGGCAACGGCAGCCAGGCCCGCGAGTGGCCGCGCACGCCGCACTTTGACTACAGTTCCTGGTCCCGGACCGGCGTGCTCGTCCAGCACCCGGACGACGACGGCGTGTGGCTCGGCGGCGTCGGTGCACTCGGCAGGACGGCTGAGCTGGGCATCGATGCAGTGGTGAGCCTGTGCCGGCTGGGCACGGAGGATGTTTCCGGCATTGCCCCGAAGGATCAGGCGACCTTCTGGCTGGTGGACTCCGCGTCCCCGGAGTCCAACTCGCATACCGCCTTTGTGCTGCAGGAAGCTGCGGCCGCCGTCGAACGTTTCCGCACCGAAGGGAAAACCGTGCTGCTGCACTGTGTACGGGCCGAATCCCGGACGCCGACGGTGGCCGCCCTGTACGGGGCACGTGCCGCCGGAGTGACTCCGCTGGAATCGCTGGAGAATGTACGCCGGGTGCTGCCGAATGCCCATCCGAATCCGGCGTTTCGGGAAGTGCTGGCGGCGGCAGGAAACTAACCGGTGTTTGGTGACGTGTCCTCGGGATTTTGAGAAGTACACCTGCGATTGTGTAACGACAATTATCAAATGGGGGAAATCATGAAGAGTAAAACTGCAACTAAGCACAATTCGCGCGTCATAGAACAGGTCGCTTCACTCCTCGGCCGCTATGTCTACCTTTTGGTAGATCCGCGAACCCGCCAGCCGTTCTACGTTGGCAAGGGAATTGGCACACGCATGCTGGCCCACGGGTTGGAAGCCGAAGCACTCACCCCCGAAGAAGAAGAGCAAGACGCAGAACACTCCCGCAAGATCAGCAGTATCAAAGACATTCGAAGGGCAGGCCTAGAGCCGAAGATTTGGATTCTTCGCTACGGAATGGGAAGCGAGTACACCCAGGTGGAAGCCGCTGCCATCGACTTGCTGATGACCTTTCAACTCACCCCCGTTCAGCCGCCCTACCCGTTGGAAACACCGACCCAGCTGACCAACGCCCGCCGTGAGGCAACCCGCGGCCATGGTATTCGCACACTCGACAGCCTTGTCGCTGAGTTCGCTGCACCCGAGCTGTCCCACGACGTTGACCCGCTGCTTCTCATCACCCTCAAGAACTGGAATGACGAGGAGCTGGATACGCCTGGTGGCACGATGCGGACCGGATATGGTTTCAAAGCTTCCTGGTTCAATCAGGACACTCTTGTGGAGGAGATCGACCAAGTTGCCGACTCCGTCCGCTGCTGGTGGAAAGTCGACCAGGTCCGCGTTGAGCGGGAAGGCATTCAGCATGTGGTTGCCGTGCACCGCGGCGTCACACGTGCCCTCTTTGAGATTGTCCCCGGAACATGGGAAACAAGCGAAGACGGCCGTCGCGGGTTCCAAGTAAAACCCGTACTCGACGGTGAGATGTTCGACCGTGTAGTTGGTCCATTCGGGCACCGCACCCCAAAGAAGCTGCTGGGCGACCGGAGCGCCCTGAATTATTGGCCGCGCACCAAGACACCAATCAGCTGAGCGCCGGAAAGAATGGTTGGAAGGGCTGGAAGGGCCGGACGTGATACAAATCCCTCATGGGGGAATCACACGTCTTCGTTACCAGAGGCAGCCTGACCAACTTCGCTTGCGACGCCTGGCTGCTGCCCACCGACCGGACCTACAGCATTGCTGCCTACTGGCGTAACACTGTGCCCGGCCTCGAGGACGCCGTGCAGAAGAGCAAAGACCCCGGCTTCGCCGGTGGAGCGGTGCTCGCGCAGCCGGTCCATGCGTGGCCGGCCAACGATCCGCTGCCGGTCCTCACCGCTGTGCCGTACTACGGGATTTCATCCGTCAATGAACTCATTCCTCCGCTAAGGGAATTCATTTGTGTGGCCGCGGACAGCGCCAAACGACGGCGGCATGTAGCTGGCCGCGAACCGTCCCGCCCCGTCCCCCTGCTCGCGATGCCGCTTTTCGGCACGGGAGGCGGCGGCGCAGGACTGGTGAAAGGCGACGTCATTCGTCTGCTCCTCGAAGAGACACGCATGGCCGCCGCCGAGGCCGGCGTCGACGTCGTACTGGTGCTGGCGAACGAAAAGGACTTTGCCCTCGCCCAGGAACTCCGGAAGCGCCAGCCGCAATGGTGGGCACCCCTAGACCGCGAGCATCAGGAGCAAGCCGCCCGCTTGGCCGCTCATGCCCGCGACGGCAGGCTCGTTCCCTTCATGGGAGCGGGCGTCAGCATGAGTGCCGGGGCACCAAGCTGGACGGATCTGCTGTCCGCTTTAGCCACGGCTGCTCACCTCTCAGACTCCGAGCGCGAGTCCCTGAAACACCGGGGGCACCTGGACCAGGCGAGCATTCTGCGCTCAATGTACGAGGAACGTGCTGGGCAGGATTCACCAACCTTCAACCAGGCCATCGCGAAGCTGGTGGAGCTGAAACGATACGGTTTGGCTCCGGCGCTCCTTGCCAGCCTGGGCAGCAGGGAAGCGATCACCCTGAACTACGACGAACTCTTTGAGGCTGCATCGGACGACGCCGGTGTCCCCCGCTCGGTGATTCCCGACGGCGCCGGCGAACACGACGACTGGTTGCTGAAACTCCATGGATCGGTGACGGACCCGGACTCGATAGTCCTCACCAGGGACGACTACCTCGGATTCAGCACGTCCCGCAACGCGCTTTCCGCGCTGGTGAAAGCCACCCTCATGACGCAGCACCTCCTCTTCGTCGGGTTTGGCCTCACCGATGACCACTTCCACGAGATCCTGCACGATGTGAAGCAGGCTCTCCCCAAGGAGAGCAGGACCGGGGAAGGATCAGCGACGGCACTGATGCTGTCCACAGATCCGCTGGACCCCCGGATGTGGTCCAACCAGCTGAAGCTGGTGCCGATGAGTCAGGAGTCCCGAAAAGAATTCAATGCCTCCTCCGGGAGGACACTCGAGATTTTCCTGGACCTTCTGGTGGCCCTGTCCACGGACAGCCACTCGTACCTGCTGGCCGAAGGATATGAAGGGGCACTGACCGAGTCCGAACGGTCCCTGCGGGAGACACTGCTGGATCTGGGCAAACGCCTTACCGACGCCGAAGCCCAGAGCAGCGGCGGCGTCCGCCTGCGGGAGATGCTGGCTGAGCTGGGAGCTTCGGCTCCCAGCTCATGGTCCTGACGAAGCTATCGACCCAGATGCCAACTGTAACTGGCTTTGTCCCAGTTGACGGTCGCCGAGAAAACGTAGCCGCTTTCAGATCCGTCGTCCTGCTTCTCGTTGACGGCAATGCATTCAAACGTTCCGGTTATCGCCGTTAGGTCGTCGACTGATCCTCCACCTAGTGGCGTGCATTCGGTGCGCTGAATCGGGCCGTCCAGCCGCCCTGCGTCTACACGCTCCGTGGCATCTTTCTGCACCGCTTCTTCCAAACCGTCAACTATGAGTGCTCGAACTGCCCGTTGAGCCGCGGCCTTCTTTTCCGCGGCCTCTTGCAGTTTCTTTTGTTCGGCCGCAGCCTTTTCCGCAGCCTTTTCCGCAGCTTCGGACGCTTTCCGATCAGCTTCTTCCTGCGCGGCAACCTCCTGCGAATGCTGTACCGCGAGGGTAATTGCTGTACCGCCGCCGATGGCCAGTACCGCCGCCAGAATGATCGCGATGGTTTTCTTGCTCAACCGGCCACGCTTGCGGTTGTACGAGGCACCGCAGTTCGGGCAATAATCGCCGGGAACCGAACTCTGAACACTGCACTTGGGGCAGATTCTTGTCCAGTGCTGCCCGGGAGTTGCGGCTTGTCCTTCCATGGGCAGGCTCTCTGCTGCCTCGGGCTGCGCATCAATTGATCCGGCACTTTGTAACTGGTTCTCTGAAGACTCCGCGTCACTCACGCTATTGGAATCCGCGCTGGTATCTGTTTCGTCGGCCATTCTGCTCTCCTTGTTTCAGTCATAACGGAACAAGGGACTCAGCAGATTCGAATGCTGTGACCGCGCCGAGATTAGGCGGGCGGAAATTCAAGCGTCAGTGCAGTTTCCCCATGTAGCTATCGGGTAACTGCCCAATTGCCAGAACAGTATATGCGTTTTTCACGCAGATAATTCCGCACTGCACGACCGTGCCGTTGCGGAATGAGGGATTTACGACCGCGTCCCCTTCGCAAACGGCCCCTCCCCCGCAAACGCATACTTCGCGAACCGCTCCCCGATCAGCCGGTGCGTAGCCGTATCCGGGTGCAACGCATCAGGCAGCGGATGCACCTCAGCATCCCCTGCCCCATAAAGACCCAGTCCATCCAGATAGAACAGGTTCGGGTCCTCCGCCCGGCGCTCCACCAGCGACTCCAACGCCTCGCGGATCACCCGCAGCGTCAACTGGCCCGCAGCCACACCCTCCGGCGAACCGGTCGCCACGAACTGAACCTGCTCGGTCCCGAACGACGCCGGATCGAAGGCGCCGGGACCCGGAGTGTCCTCATGAATGCCACAGAAGATCGGCGAAACGAGCACCAGCGGCGTCTCCGGATGCCCCTCGCGGATGGTGTCCAGGAACCCGTGCACCGCCGGCACAAACGCACGCAGCCGCATCACGTCTCCGTTCACCACGTTGATGCCGAGCTTCACGCTGATCAGGTCCGCCGGGGTATCCCGCATCAGCTGCGCGGTAAACGGGTCCACGAGGGCGCTGCCGCCCAGGCCGAGGTTGTGCAGCTCGACCCCGCCGATCCGCGCCGCCACCGCAGGCCAAATGCCCGACGGCGTCGCTGCATTGGAGCCGTGGCTGATCGAGCTGCCGTGATGCAGCCACACCGGCCGCCCGGAGTCGTACGCCGCCAGCGGAGCGTCCGACCGCAGCTCGACCAGCTCCACCGCTTCGTTGTGCGGCAGCCAGATCTCCACCACTTTGGATCCCGCAGGCAAGGAAAACGCGCTGATGTGCGACTCCCCCTCCACCTGCCGGCTCGCCCCGGTGGACATGTTCACCTCGGTGTACGAACCCCCGGTGAGTTCGTCGCTGTGCAGCAGCTCGCCGTCGACCAGCAGGTCAACGAACCCCCGCGGCCGGTCCGCGCCCAGGTAGACCACACGCGTGGGATGCGCGACCAGCTCGACCTGTTCCGCCGTCGTCGTGAACACCAACCGGACGCCGGAGGGCTGGGACTCGGCCATCATCAGCTGCGGATCGGGGAACCGCGTACGCACCTTCGCGGGTAGCCGGTGCGGCCGCAGCCCCCGGGCGGTGGTTTCGAGTTCCGCGGCGCCGCGAACGAGTGAGGGCGTGATGACAGTGGTGATCATGGGTTAAGTCATATCGCAGGGTCGGTCACTTCCGAAAAGCGCCTGCGGTGCCCCTAGGAATCGGCCGCGGAGCGCCGGTAGCCGCTGGGCGTGAAGCCGAGCACCTCACGGAAGTCGGCGGCAAGGTGGGCGTGGTCGGCATAGCCCAGGTCGGCGGCAACGTCGGCAATGGGGGTTTCCGGATGCAGCCGCAGCCGTTCCGCCGCTTCCTGCAGCCGGTAGCGGCGGATCATGGCCAGCGGCGGCAGCCCGACATACCGCCGGGCCAGGCGCTGCACCGTCCGCACCGAGACGCCGAACTGCCCGGCAAGCTGGTCCACGCGGGTGATCGACGCATCCGCTGGAATCAGGTCCTCCAGCCGGTTCGCGAGCCGCCCCTCGGCGTCGGGAACGGGAACGCGTGCTTCCAGCCAGCGGGCAGCCGCGGCGACGGCGGCAGTGCGGCGCGCCTCAGCGGGGTCGACAACCGGTACGACGCCGGCCCCGGCACTGTCGCGGTCGGCCCCGGCTGCGTCGTCGTCCGGCTTACCGGTCATCGCCGCCACCACCGCGGCCAGCAAGTCCGGGGCATCGACCGGGATTTCCGTGTCGCGGAGGCTACCCGGATCGTCGCTAAAGACCGGCACCGCGGCGGGACGCAGCAGCAGGCCCACCGCCCAGCCCCTTCCCGACAGGTCGCGGAAGGACCGCCGGGTGGCCGGACCGGAAAGCGCGACCCCGTCCTTGTCCACCACAAGGTTCAACGCAGGAAAGGGCAGGACCTCCTGCCGGGACACCCGCCCCGGAGCAAGGTTCCATTCCGGAATCCACACCCAGCGGACCCGGTCCGCCAACTCTTCCGCCGGCAGGATTCGGTGGAACTCGGGCAGCCGTGCCGGGTACAGGGTGCCGCGCCACTGCTCGACCATCGTTCCCCTATCCCCGCAACGAACTTCCTCAACCAGTGGCCCGGACCCTGTCGCGAATCTTCAAGCCCGACCCCTGCCGCCCTGCCTACGCTGGCACCATGACTACAACAAACACACCGAATTCAAGCACACCGAACACCGGAACAACCGGCAAGACCCCAGCCGGCGTCACCGGCGCCCACACCACCAACGGCATACCGCACGGTGCCACCAGCCTGACCCCGTTCCTGGCCGTCCCCGACGCCCGGACCGCCATCGACTTCTACCGGGACGTCTTCGGCGCCCGGCCCGTCGACATCACCGAGATGGGCGGGGTGGTGGTGCATGCGGACCTGGACTTCGGCACCGGGCGGCTCCAGCTGGGCGAACCGAACGCGCAGTTCGGGCTGGTCCCGATGCCGTCCGGCGACGAGGACTGCTACTCCATGGGCCTCTACTGCGCCAACGCCGACGAGACCGTGGCGCGGGCCGAAGCCGCCGGCGCGACCATCCGGGAGCCGCTGAGTACCTTCGTCTCGGGAGACCGGTTCGCCAGTATCCGCGACCCGTTCGGGGTGCGCTGGTCCGTGATGAGCCGGGTGGAAGACCTTTCCGAGGAGGAAAGCGCCCGCCGGGTCGCGGAATGGGCGGCGGAGCAGTCCGGCTAGGACCGCGCGGCCACTAGGGGCGCGCGGCCATCAAGAGCGCACAGCCATCAGTGATTTCATGCGCTGCTCACTGGAACCGTCGGCCTCGGCCACGTACACCACCAGTTGCTGGCCCGGTGCTTCTGCCACCTGGAAGGTATAGAAGGTGACGGCAATCGTGCCGGCCCGCTCGTGGTGCAGGACCTTGCCCTCCCGTGTTTTCGGCTCGACCGCGAACAGCTGCCACAACCGGTCGAACTCCGAGTTGGTCCGCAGTTCGGCGATCAGCGCGTCCCGTTCCTGCCGATCGGGGTGGAGATCCATGGTGGTGCGCAGCGCGCCCACGCAGGATTCTGCCGCCCGGTTCCAGTCGGCGAAGAAGTGCCGGCCCGCCGGGTCCAGGAACACGTTCCGGGCAAAGTTCCCCTTGTCCGCAAAGCCGCTGAAGAGCGCCTCCGCCAACGGGTTGAGCTGCGTGATGTTCAGCAGCGAATCCAGAATGAACGCGGCCGAATCCGTGGACGTTTCCAGCAGGTGTGCCAGCGAGGGATCCACCGCCCGAGGGGACGGGGTCCGCTGCGGCGAGCGCCCGGCAAGCAGATGCAGGCGCTCGTCCTCGTGCCGGGTCATCTGCAGTGCCGCCGACAGGGCGGTGAGAACCTGCCCGGACGGGTTCTTCTCGCGGCCCTGCTCCAGGCGCAGGTAGTAGTCGGTGCTCAGCCCGGCCAGTTCGGCAACTTCTTCGCGCCGCAGCCCGGGCACCCGGCGCCGGGTGTGGCTGGCGAACGGATACAACGCTGCGTCCGCAGCGTTGCGGCGGGCCCGCAGGAACGCCCCCAGATTGTCTTCCCCCATGTCACCAGCCTATCGATTGGTGTGGAGGGTGGGTGAAGCGCACCCACGCTCGACGACGGGATTCTGCCTAGGCTCGACACCAAGACTGCCGGGATCTACCCCGATCGATCCGCAGTCCCAACGCTTCCCGGCACGAACACTAGGAGAACTACGCATGGCAACGCACGGCAGCAAGACCCAGGACCTCGACGTCGTCGGCATGTGGGTGACCGCGGACGGCTACATCCGGCAGGAACTGCTGCCCAACGGACGCTACGACGAGGCACGCGGCGACCGGGCCAGTGCCTACACCGGCAGCTACACGGTCACCGGAGCCCACCTGGACTACCGGGACGACACCGGTTTCACCGCAACGGGCGACATCCGCGACGGCGTCCTCTACCACGAGCACCTCGTGCTCTACCGGGAGACTCCGGTCCAGTAAGAGCCGGCCCTAGGAGTCCTGCCCCTCGATGCTGATCATCCAGCTCGTCCCGAACCGGTCCGTCAGCATCCCGAACAGGTCACCCCACGGCGCTCTCTCCAGCGGCAGGTCCATCTGGCCGCCGGCGAGCAGCCGATCCCAGTAGCCGCGCAGCTCGTCCGCGTCGTTGCCGCTGAGCGAGATGGAGTAGCTGCTGCCCTCGTTCAGGTTCATGCCCGACGGCGTGTCCGAGGCCATCAGCACAAATCCGTTGTCCGTGGTCAGGGCGGAGTGCATGATCTTGTTCCCCTCGGCGGGGTCCTCGGCCATGTTCATGTCGGCGAACGTGCTGGATTCCAGTGTTCCGCCGAACACGCTCTGGTAAAAGTCCATCGCCTCCCGGGCGTTGTCCCGGAAGCTGAGGTAGGGATTCATCTGGCTGGGCATAGCTGTCTCCTTGTGGGGGTTCCTTACGGGCGTTCCTTACGGTGGTTCCTCGCGCGGACAGTACCCCGCCAGATTAGGCCTCCCGCACCGCCGGCGAAAAGGGCAAAAACCTACCGCGCCTTCCGCCGGCTGAACCCGAAGGCCACCGCGGCCAGCAGTACCAGGCCCTTGATCACCTGCTGCCAGGCGGCGTCCACGGACAGGATGGACAGGCCCTGGTTCAGCACGCCCATCACCAGGGCGCCGATCACGGCCCCGACCACGGTGCCCACGCCGCCCTGCACCGACGCTCCGCCAATGAACACGGCGGCAATCGCGTCCAGCTCGAACCCGCCGCCGGCCGATGCCACGGCACCGCCGGCCCGGGCGGTGCTGACCACTGCGGCCAGCCCGGCCAGGAACCCCATGTTCACGAACACAAAGAAGTTCACCCACTGGGTTTTCACCCCGGACATCATGGCAGCGTTCAGGTTCCCGCCCATCGCGTAGACGTGACGGCCGAACACCGTGCGGTTCAGCAGGAACGAATAGGCAAGCACCAGCACGGCCAGGATGACTACGATGATCGGCATGCCGCGGCTGTAGGCCAGCAGGTAGCAGAGGTACATGATCGCCACCACGGCGAGCGCGATCTTGAAGATGAAGGACCCGTTGCGTTCGCGCGGCAGGTCCAGCCGGCTCAGGTCCGCCCGGCCCCGCAGCTGCTGCACCACCAGCGCCACGCACGCGAGCGCCCCGATGCCCAGCGTCACCAGGTCCGGGGTCCCGGTGGACGGCAGCGTGCCGCTGCTGATTGCCGTATACGGGCGGGGCAGGCCGCTGATGGTGCCGCCGGTGAGCAGGATCAGGGCCGTGCCGCGGAACACCAGCATCCCGGCCAAGGTGACGATGAACGCCGGGATCCCGACAAACGCCACCCAGAACCCCTGCCACGCACCGATCACGGCGCCGACAACGAGGGAGAGCAGCACCGCCGCCCACCAGGGCATCCCCCAGTTGTTCATGGCCAGCGCGGCAATGGCCCCGACCGTGGCCACCACCGACCCCACGGACAGGTCGATGTGCCCGGCGATAATGACAATCACCATGCCGATGGCCAGGATCAGCACATACGCGTTCTGCTGGAACAGGTTGCTGACGTTGCCCGGGTACAGCAGCCGGCCGCCGGTGAGGATCTGGAACAGCAGGATGATCACGGCCAGCGCGCCGAGGATGCCGTACGCGCGCAGGTCCACCCGGCGTCGTTTCTTGCCGGTCTTTCCGGGCTTGGGCGGCAGCGGGGCCATGGCCTGCTCTGGAGTTGTGGTGGTCACGAGGCTTGTGCTCCTTGGGTCCGGTCAGCTTGGGTCCGGTCGGCGGTCATGTGGCGCATCAGTTCCTCCTGCGTGGCCTTGGCCCGCGGCACTTCGGCGGTAAGCCGGCCCTCGGCAATGGTGTAGATGCGGTCCGCGAGCCCGATCAGTTCGGGCAGTTCACTGGAAATGACAATTACTGCCTTGCCCTGCGCCGCCATTTCGTTGATGATTCCGTAGATTTCATACTTGGCGCCGACGTCGATCCCCCGGGTCGGCTCGTCCAGGATCAGCACTTCCGGCCCGGAGTAGATCCACTTGCTCAGCACCACCTTCTGCTGGTTGCCGCCGGAAAGGTTCTCCACCAGGGAGGAGACGCTGGGGGTACGGATGTTCATCCGTTTGCGGTAGTCATCGGCCACCCCGTATTCGCGGTTCCGGTCGATGATGCCCAGCCGGGCCAGTTTGCCCAGCGCCGCTGCGGACACGTTCACCGTGACGCTGCCGATCAGGTTCAGCCCGTACCGCTTCCGGTCCTCGCTGACGTACGCGATGCCGTGGCCGATCGCCTCGTCCACCGTACGGGTGCGGATTTCGACGCCGTCCTTGAAGACCCGCCCGGAAATGCCGCTGCCGTAGGAGCGGCCGAAAATACTCATCGCCAGTTCGGTCCGGCCTGCTCCCATCAGCCCGGCAAACCCGACAATCTCCCCCGCCCGCACGTTGAAGGACGCCCGGTCCACCACCACCCGGTCCACGTCGATGGGGTGGTGCACGGTCCAGTCCTCCACCCGGAACTTCTCCTCCCCGATCCGGGGTTCGCGTTCCGGGAACTGGTGGTCCAGCGGCCGGCCCACCATGGCCCGGATAATCCGGGTCTCAATTTCGTCGCTGTCCTGAACCTCAAAGGTTTCAATGGTCTTACCGTCCCGGATCACGGTGACGATGTCCGCGATGGACCGGATTTCCTTGAGCTTGTGGGAAATGATGATCGAGGTGATGCCGGTGTCGCGCAGCTGCCGGATCAGGCCGAGCAGGTGTGCGGAGTCGTCGTCGTTCAGGGCGGCGGTGGGCTCGTCCAGGATCAGGATCTTCACTTCCTTGGACAACGCCTTGGCTATTTCCACCAGCTGCTGCTTGCCCACACCCAGTTCCACGATCTTGGTGGCCGGATTTTCCTCCAGACCCACCCGCCGCAGCAGCTTGGCAGCCTCCATATTGGTTTTGTTCCAGTCGATCACTCCCCCACGCGCCACTTCGTTGCCCAGGAAAATGTTCTCCGCGATGGAGAGGTACGGGCTCAGCGCCAGCTCCTGGTGGATGATCACAATGCCGTCATGCTCGGAGTCGTTGATCGAGCCATAGCTGACCGGCCGGCCCTCCAGCGTGATGGTCCCGTCAAAGCTGCCGTGCGGGTACACCCCGCTGAGCACCTTCATCAGGGTGGATTTCCCGGCACCGTTTTCGCCGCAGATCGCGTGCACACCGCCGCGTTCCACGTCCACGGAGACACCGTCGAGCGCCCGGACCCCGCTGAATTCCTTCACAATGCCGTCCATTTGCAGGATGACGTCACTCATACGCGTTCTCGCTATCGCTTACGCGGGCCAGGGGGTACGACGACGGCGGGAGGCGGCCGCCGTCGTCGTGCCCCTGGTCCTGGCCGGAGGAGGGACGGGATCAGTCCGGAGAGGACGCCGGATCAGAGGCCGGCGTCGGAAGCGGACATGAATTCGGAGTCCACCAGTTCCTCCTGGACCGTGTCTTTGGTGACGACCACCGGTTCCAGGATGTAGGTGGGGACCACTTTCACCCCGTTGTCGTAAGTTTCGGTGTCGTTGACCTCCACCTCGTTACCGGCCACGATCGCGTCCACCATGGTTTCCACCTGGGTGCCGAGTTCGCGGGTGTCCTTCCAGACGGTCATTGACTGGCGGTCCCCCTGCATGGCCTGGACGTTGGCGACGTCGGCGTCCTGGCCGGTGATCACCGGCCAGTCCGTTCCCGGTTCGTAGCCGGCGGCGTCCAGGGAGGATTC
The DNA here is from genome assembly GCF_020731535.1 of Arthrobacter sp. zg-Y40. Taxonomy (NCBI): domain Bacteria; kingdom Bacillati; phylum Actinomycetota; class Actinomycetes; order Micrococcales; family Micrococcaceae; genus Arthrobacter; species Arthrobacter sp. zg-Y40. The sequence continues at coordinate 123,936 of NZ_JAJFZS010000011.1, read as the reverse complement.
GATGCCCAGGGCCAGGCTGTCATTCGGGGAGAGGACCACGTCAACCTTCTTGTCCCCCGTATAGAAGGACTGCAGCCGGTTGTCCATTTCCGCCTGCGCATCCGCGGACTTCCAGCCGAGGATACCGATGGACGTCCAGTCCTCGTTGCTGGCCGGGGACTTGCCGGAGGGAACCACCAGCTGCCCGCTTTCAACGTACGGCAGCAACACGTCCCAGGCGCCGGCGAAGAAGAACGCCGCATTGTTGTCATCCGGGCTGCCGGCAAACGGTTCGAGGTTGTAGGGGCCTTCGCCGTCGGCCAGGCCCAGCTGCTCCTCGATGAACTCGCCCTGCAGCTGGCCCACCTTGTAGTTGTCGAAGGTGGCGTAGTAGTCCACCGCGTCAGTGCCGTTGATCAGACGGTCGTACGCGATCACCTGGATGTCCTGGGACTTGGCGTCCTCGAGGGTGGGGCCGAGGACCTCGCCGTCGATGGCCGCGACCACCAGGATCTCCGCGCCGCCGGCAATCTGGTTCTGGATCTGGCTGATCTGCTGGTCGGTTTTGTCATCGGCGTACTGCAGATCCACGGTGCAGTCCTTGGCCTCGAGTTTTTCCTTCAGGCCCTCGCCGTCATTGATCCAGCGTTCCAGGCTCCGGGTGGGCATAGAGATGCCGACGTTGCAGGAAGCGGCCTCACCCTCCCCCTCCCCGTCTCCCGAAGTTCCCGCCGGGGCACACGCGGCCATGCCGCTGGCAAGACCGAAAGCGAGGAGGATAGCCGAGACATTTTCGATTCTGCTCATGCTGAAACCTTCGAAAAGGACCCTGCTGACGGAATTCGGGTACCCGGCACCTAGGAAACACGGCGGAGGGGACCCGGCTGGCCCGGCGGCTGGATCGAGCGGATACAACGCTGTAACGCCCGTTGAGGGCCGAGGCCGTCAACTTATTTGTAGGCGCAGACAACATATCCACCCTGCGGCGGTTACGACAAGAGAAATTGAGCAGATACCTACTCGAACTGAGCAGATTACCTACCGGTTTACTTGCACTACTCCCCGGCGGGACGTCCCCGCACTGCCGACCACGCGCCGTCGAGCACAGTGTCTCCCACTGGTTCCCAGTCATTGGTCTCGAACAGGGACGCCACGGTGTCCCGGTTCAGGTCCGGGGCCACGCCGTCCACCTCTGCGGTGGGATAGCACACCCAGAGCACGCCGCCCGGCTCCACCGACGCCGCCGCGGTGGCCAGTTCGTGGGCCAGGTCCGCCGCCGTGGAAACGAACAGGACAACGACGTCGGCCGGGAACCGTCCGCTGTCCTCGGCCAGGAACGCGGTGGCAGGCACAAACGCGGACAGCTCGGGGCGGCCGTGCGCACCGTAGACGGTAACGCGGGCGCCGTCGGCAATGGCGAAGGGCGAGGCGGATGATTCGGATGACATGTGGGGCTCCTGCATGAGACTGACGGTGGCGCGTCGGCACGGGGAATTCCACAACGGGTTCTTCAGCTGAACTCCCCCGAGCCGGCTTTTGCCCATTCTTTCAGGTTTGAACGGCCGACTGTGTGCACGGGCGCCGGTGAGTGGCCACAATCTCTTTTGGAAGCGTTCTACTGAGCAGCTCCCGGGCTTCCCCGGGCCCGCTCCCCATCTACTGAGCAGCTCCCGGGCTTCCCCGGGCGCCAATAGCCCGTTATGTGCTCAGTCGGTGCCGTGCACCTCCGGCCCTACTGCTACCCCCTCGACGGTTTGTGCCGATAGTTCTACCGGTTATTTCTATAGATGGGGAACATTTTGTATCGCACTACCGTCGGAGTTCACTGCTCCGCACTGAAAAGAAAGGCGGCTGCCGTCGCGGCAGCCGCCGTCGTAGTTCTGGCAGGATCCTCCTGCTCCGCTCCGGCTGCTGCCGACGCAGCACCGGAGCCTCGCGACGAAGCGACTGTGGTCCGGGTGATCGACGGTGACACCCTGGTGGTTGACCTCGACAACGAGGACGTCACGGTTCGGCTGCTGAACGTGGACACCCCCGAGACCAAGGACCCCAACGAGCCCGTGCAGTGCCTGGGCCCGGAGGCCACGGAGTTCCTGAAGAAGGCACTTCCGGCCGGCAGCACCGTGGAACTGGAGTACGACGTCGAGCGCGAGGACCGCTACGGACGCACCCTTGCCGGGGTGTATGACGCCAAGGACCGGCTGATGAACGCCGAAGTGGCGCGGGCGGGCCTGGGCTTCCCGGTGACCTTCGGGAAGAACGTTAAGTTCCGGCCGCCGGTGGATGAGGCGTATCAGGAGGCCCGGGAGAACAAGGTTGGCCTGTACAGCACCACTGTTGGATGCACGGTGCCCGCCATGGTCGGCGCCGCGGAGCAGGCGGTGGCCCAGGCTGCCGCTGCCGGCACCGGTTCCACTGCGGATGAGGCTGCCGCGGCCGTCGCCGTCGTGTACGCGCTGGTTCGGACCGTGGATGAAGCGGCGGACGCCGTGGAAGCCGCACTCAAGACCGGGGACAACCTGATGTGGAAGGCACTGACCGAGGCGGAACGCACCGCACTGAAGGCGCGGTCTGCTGCGGCCAAGTCCACCATCCATACCCGGCATGACCAGCTCGTCACCCTGCAGGATCAACGGCAGGCCGCCGAAGACGAGGCAGCACGTGTAGCGGCGGAAGCCGAAGCGCAGCGGGTTGCCGCTGAGGCCGCGCAGGCTGCCCAGGCCGAAGCGGACCGGGTTGCGGCCGAGCAGGCCGAGGCCAACCGCGTTGCCGCGGCCCAGGCGGAAGCGAACCGCCAGGCCGAGGCCAACCGCCAGACCCAGCAGTATGTTGCGCCGGCCCCGCCGGTGCAGAGCAACCCGTATGCCGGTTACACCGGTCCGCGTTGCTACGCGCCCGGCGGCAAGTCCTGGCGTCCCTGCTAAACGGGTTCTGCAACAGCAACGGCTGCCGCTCGCTCGGCAGCCGTTGCTGTTGCGGGCTAGGGCGCGGTGCGGGAAACACCCTCCTGCATGGACGGATGGCTGGAGCACTCTCCGTACAGAGTCACGGCCCGGTGGCTCGGACTGGTGGCATAGTCAATCGTCAGCCCGTTCGCGCCCTGGCCGACGGCATTCCAGGCCACCCCCTCCGGATATGACGAATCCCCGAGGACGCCGCTGATCTCCATGCCCCGCCCCTCCATGTACCGGATCATTGCATCCCGATCAGCTTCAAAGTCCTCCGTCCCCGGTCCAAGGAGCTGGAGCGTTATCTGACGCGGTGAATCCTTCCAGTTTTCACTGTCGCACGGCCTCGGGATCAGGGCCTTGTCCGGTTCCGGGGGCCATGCATACCCGTATTCAGACGTCCATCCCGTGGTTGCTCCGGTGACGGCCAGGATCTCGTCCATCTGGGCTACGAACTGGTCGTACGACTCCCGGGACGTTTTGTCGGCGGAACCGGCAGGAGCATCCTCCAGCCCTTGGGCGCCAATTCCGCAGCCGGCAAGCCCGCCCGACACGACGGACAGAGCACACACCATCATCACTAGCCGCCGGGAAATCCGCATGGCTAGGGCGTGTCCCCGGAGACCTTATTCTGCATGGACGGGTGGCTGGAGCACTCCCCGTACAGGCTTATCACCCGTGACTGGGAGCTCGTGCCGTAAGTAATCTCCAAGCCGTTTTCACCGAGGCCGGAAGCATCCCAGGACACACCGTCGGGATAGGAAGGGTCACCGAAGAGACCACTGACCGTCAGCCCCTTGTCCTCCATATACTGGATTATGGCGGCGCGGTCCGTCTGCGGGTCCTCCGTTCCCGGTCCGATCACCGTCAGCTGCAGCCGCTGCGGCGAGTCCTCCCAGTTCTCGGTATCACAGGCCCGCGGCACCAGGACGATATCCAGGTCAGAGTCCCACGGCTTGCCGAATTCAGTGGTCCAGCCCGTGGTCTCACCTGTCACGGCCAGGATTTCCTCCAGCTGAACCACAAACTCGTCGTACGCCTGCCGGGAGGTTTTGTTCGTAGACGCTTGCGACGAATGGTTTGTGCCCTCTGCCGGATCTGCGGCATCGCCCGCGCCCGCGCAACCGCAGAGGACCGCCACCAAAAACGCAACAAGCGCAGCTGCCCGTACTTTCAGCCTGTCAGCTGGCACAGCCATATCATTCACAACTTCCCCCTTGTCGCGGACAGCCTATGGCATGTGCTGATCGCCGGACATGGGCAGAAGTACCCATGCACCGCCGGAACTTCGGAGCCCTGACCCACGACATTCACACTGATTGTTGAACAATCCGACGTGACGGGGCACACTGTAGGAACACCATTGCACCACCGAGCGGGAGGCAGAACCATGACCGTCATTGATCTGAACAGCGACGTGGGCGAGTCATTCGGCAACTGGACCATGGGCGACGACGCCGCCGTCTTCGAATCCGTCTCCAGCGCCAACGTGGCCTGCGGTTTCCACGCCGGTGATCCCTCCACCATTGCGCAGACCTGCCGCGACGCCGTCGCCGCCGGCGTCACCATCGGCGCGCACCCCGCCTACCGGGACCTGGCCGGTTTCGGCCGGCGCTTCCTGGACTGCTCCTACACGGAACTGTTCGACGACGTGCTGTACCAGCTCGGCGCGCTGCAGGGCCTGGCCCGGGCGGCCGGTTCGGAAATCCGCTACGTGAAGCCGCACGGCGCGCTGTACAACACGATCGTGCGCCACGAGGTGCATGCCCGCGCAGTCATCGATGCCGTCCGCACCTTCGACAAAAACCTGCCCGTCCTGCTTCTGCCCGGAGCGGTTGCCCTGGACATCGCTGCCGACGCCGGCCTGCGCGGCGTGACCGAAGCCTTCGCCGACCGCAACTACAACCCGGACGGCACTCTCGTCTCGCGCCGCGAACCCAACGCGGTGATCCACGACGCCGGCCAGGTCACCAACAACATGGTCCGCCTGGCCACGGAGGGCATCATCACTGCCGTCGACGGCACCGAGATCCCGATGTCCGCCGAATCGATCTGCGTGCACGGCGACACCCCCGGCGCCGTGGCCATGGCCCGGGCAGTCCGCGCCGGACTCGAAGAGGCCGGCGTCACCATCCAGAGCTTCGTGTGAGTTCCCCCGTGGAGACGGACGCGGGAGGGCACATCCGCGGCATCCGTCCCGCCGGGACGAGGGCGCTGCTGGTTGAGCTTGGTTCGCTGGCCGACGTCGTCGCCCTCCACGCACAGCTGCAGTCCAGTCCGCTGCCCGGGCAAGTGGATGCGCTGGCCGCTGCCGGGACCGTGCTGGTCCGGTTCGACGGCCGCCGGGAAACGGTCGCCGCTGCCGCACTTTTGGAGAACCTGGACTTCTCCCACGCCGAGCTGCCGGACGCGCGCACGGTCACCATCGAAACGGTGTACGACGGCGCGGACCTGGCCGAGGTGGCGCAGCTCACCGGCCTCTCCGAAGAGGCTGTGGTCAACGCCCATACCGGCACACCGTGGACCGGCGGCTTCGGCGGTTTCGCCCCCGGCTTCACCTATCTGGTGGGCGGCGACCCTGCCTTGAACGTCCCCCGCCGCACTTCGCCCCGCAAAGCCGTGCCCACGGGCTCTGTGGCCCTGGCCGGGGACTATTCAGCGATCTACCCCCGCACTTCTCCCGGCGGCTGGCAACTGATCGGCCATACCAACGCCCTTTTATGGGACCTCTCCCGCCCAAACCCTGCTCTCATCCGCCCTGGCGACCAGGTAATTTTCCATCCCGTCCGGGAATTGATCACCACTAAGAACGCTCAGACGGACGGGGTCGAGTCACCTCACGGAACTCGGCTGACTGCGGAATCCGTATCCCCAGCCCGGTCGGGGCTGGAAAGTCCCGTGAGTCCCGCATCGCCGAGTGAGGAACGAACGAGGTGTCTAAGGGACGATGGGACTTTCCCGCCCGCGCAAGGTGACGATGAACCCACCCAAGGCGACCAAACAACGCTCGAGGTCAGAGCCCCCGGCCTCCAGTCCCTGATCCAAGACCTGGGCCGCCCCGGTTATGCGGACCTTGGCGTCTCCATAGCCGGTGCCGCGGATACCCGTTCCGCCCGGCAGGCGAACCGGCTGGTCGGCAATCCGGCCGACGCTGCCGTGATCGAGAACCTTCTCGGCGGCCTGGAGTTGACCGCCCGCGGGGACACCGTCCTGGCCCTGTCCGGGGCGCAGGTTCCGGCCGCCGTCGTTTCCCCCGGCGGCGAGCGGGACCGGCCCGCACCGCTGGATACCCCCTTTGCCCTGCTGGACGGGGAAACCCTGACCCTGGGCACCCCGTTCCGCGGTGTCCGCTCCTACGTTGCCGTCCGCGGCGGCGTGGCCGTGGACCCGGTGCTGGGCAGCCGGAGCACCGACACGATGAGTGGCATCGGCCCGGCACCGCTCGAGGCCGGCGTGGTTCTGCCCGTCGGCGCGGTCTCCGGCGCAGCACCGGTGGGCACCGCTGAACCCTCTTCCCTGCCGACAGGCACCACGCCCGGTAGCCTGGGCGACGGCGGCACCCCCACCCTGCTGCGGGTCACGGCCGGTCCCCGGCAGGACTGGTTCGGCCCCGACGCCGCAGCCGCCCTGACCGGACATACCTGGCTCACCACCAACGAGTCCAACCGGATCGGTGTGCGGCTGGCCGCCGACCCGCAGGACCCGGACGCCGCCCCGCTGGAACGCATCCGGGACGGGGAACTGCCCAGCGAAGGCGTGGTGGCCGGCTCCCTGCAGGTCCCGCCGTCGGGCCTGCCCGTCCTGTTCCTGGCCGACCACCCGGTCACCGGCGGCTACCCGGTGATCGCCGTCGTCGTGCCGCAGGACCTGCCCGTGGCCGCCCAGCTGCCGCCCGGGCACCCGGTGCGCTTTGTTTTCTCGAACCCCGACACCCTGGCCCCGCTGTCCGCAGAGGAAACCGCCGGGCTGTTCACGGAAGGAACCCCATGAAGAAGGTCCTCATAGCCAACCGCGGCGAGATTGCCGTGCGCGTGGCCCGTGCTTGCTCCGACGCCGGCATCAGCTCCGCCGCCGTGTACTCGGACCCCGACGCCGACGCCCTGCACGTCCGCATCGCGGACGAGGCCTATCCGCTGCACGGCTCCGCCAGCACGGACACCTACCTGAACATCCCGAAGCTGATCGACGCTGCCCGGCGGGCCGGCGCGGATGCCGTGCACCCCGGCTACGGGTTCCTGTCCGAGAACGCGGACTTCGCGCAGGCGGTGCTCGACGCCGGGCTGACCTGGATCGGTCCCTCCCCGCAGGCCATCCGCGACCTGGGCAACAAGGTCACTGCCCGCGAGATCGCTGTCCGCGCCGGTGCCCCGCTGGTGCCCGGAACGCAGGGCCCGGCCCAAAGTGCCGAAGAGGTCCGTGCCTTCGCCGAGGAACACGGGCTGCCGGTGGCCATCAAGGCGGCGTTCGGCGGCGGCGGCCGCGGCATGAAGATTGCCCGTCGGCTCGAAGATGTGGAGGACGCGTTCGAATCGGCGGTGCGCGAAGCAGTGTCCGCCTTCGGCCGCGGTGAATGCTTCGCCGAACGGTTCCTGGATAAGCCCCGGCACGTGGAGGCCCAGGTGCTGGCCGACACGCATGGCAACGTCGTCGTCGTCGGCACCCGGGACTGCTCGCTGCAGCGCCGCAACCAGAAACTCGTCGAGGAAGCCCCCGCCCCGTTCCTCACCGATGAGCAGCGGGCCACCATCCATGCCTCCGCCAAAGCCATCTGCCGCGAAGCCGGCTACACCGGTGCCGGCACCGTGGAATACCTCGTCTCCCCGGACGGGTTGATCAGCTTCCTGGAAGTGAACACCCGGCTGCAGGTGGAGCACCCCGTCACCGAGGAAACCGCCGGCGTCGACCTGGTCCGCGAACAGTTCCGCATTGCTGACGGGCTGCCGCTGTCCAACACCTCCGACCCGGCGCCGCACGGGCACGCGTTCGAATTCCGGCTCAACGCCGAGGATCCGGCCCGCGGGTTCCTGCCCGGCCCCGGCCCGGTGGAGGCCTTCGAACCACCCACCGGCCCCGGCATCCGGATGGACTCCGGCGTGCGGTCCGGGTCCGTAGTGCCGGCCGAATATGACTCGCTGATGGCGAAGCTGATTGTGTGGGGCGAGGACCGGCCGCAGGCGCTGCGCCGGGCCCGCGCGGCCCTGGATGAGCTGGTGATCCGCGGGGTGCCTACCGTGGTGCCGTTCCACCGGGCCGTGGTCCGCTCGGAGGCCTTCACCCGGGAGGACGCCCTGGGCGTGTACACCACGTGGATCGAGTCCGAATTCGCCGAACCGCTGGCCGCGTCACCGCAAATCGCCGCCTCGCTGCCCGGCGCCGAACGCGAAACGCTGACCATCGACGTCGACGGCAAGGCTGTGGCCCTGGGCGTGCCCGCCGCGCTGCTGAACGCGCTGCGCGCCGGCGGCGGCACTGCTGCTGCGCCTGCCGGCGGTGCCGGCGCGGCGGTGGACGAGGCTGTGCTCGCCTCGCCGATGGCCGGGAACCTGGTGAAATGGACGGCCGACGACGGCGCGCAGCTGGCCGAAGGTGATCCGGTCGCCGTGCTGGAGGCGATGAAGATGGAAACCACCCTCCGCGCCCACCGGGCCGGCACCTTCGCGCAGGGTGCCGCCGAACCGGGCACCGCCGTCGGACGCGGTGACGCCCTGGGCGAGATCCGCCCCTAAAAGCTCCGGAGGATCGGCCGTCCCCCAGCGGCCGGTTCTCCGGGTTCCACCTCAGGCGGCGGCACCGCCGCCGTACGGCTAGATTAGGGAGATGCCTGTGAACCTGGGGGAAGCCACCGAGCGAGCCGACCACGCCAACACCACGGTGTGGGTGGCCGATGTGCTGCGCAGCAGCATTGCTGCCGGAGAACTGCTGCCCGGCACCAAGCTCTCCGAACAGCAGTTGGCCGCGTCGCTGCAGGTCTCCCGCAATACGCTGCGCGAGGCGTTCACCATGCTCAGCATTGAAGGCGCCGTCACCCGGTATCCGAACCGGGGCGTGTTTGTCGCCGCCCCCGGCGCGGACGCAGTTCGGGAAATCTACCGGGTGCGGCGGATGCTGGAACCCTCGGCTGTCCTGTGGGGGCCGGAACTGGACCTGGACCGGCTCGACGCCGTGATCGCCCGGGCACGGGGAGCGAAGGAGCGCGGGGCGGTAGGCGAAATGGCGGCCGCCAACCAGGCCTTCCATCAGGCACTTGTGGCAATGTCGGGCAGCGAGCAGCTGCAGCAGGTCATGGGCCGGGTGCTGGCCGAAATGCGCCTGGTCTTCCACGCCATGAGCAGCCAGCCGGACTTCCACTCCTCCTACGTGGAGCAAAACGCCCGGCTGGTGGAACTGCTCCGCGCAGGCAAACGCGCCAAGGCCGCGAAGGTGCTGCAGGCCTACTTGGATGGCGCCGAGGCCGAGCTGCTGGCACACATGCACCCGTAGGTGCAGCGGGCTCAGGGAACAGCTAGGGCACCAGGTACGAGCTGTCCCGGGCGTCCGTGATGAGCATGTGGCCGGGTGCGTGGCCGATGGCCAGCGAGGGCCTGGATTCCATCACGGCGGCCTGCGGGGTGACGCCGCAGGCCCAAAAGACCGGAACGTAGCCTTCGGCAATCTCCACCGGATCCCCGAAGTCCGGCCGGCCCAGGTCCGCAATGCCAATCTCGGCCGGGTTGCCCACGTGGACCGGAGCGCCGTGCACCGCCGGGTAGCGGGAGGTGATCCGCACGGCGTCGGCCACCTGCGAGGCCGGCACGGGCCGCATCGAGACCACCAGCGGTCCGGACATGGACCCGGCCGGTTCGCAGCGGACCGAGGTGCGGTACATCGGCACGTTGGTGCCCTGGTCGATGTGAGCCACCCGGATCCCGCCCTCCTGCAGGGCCGCTTCGAAGGTGAAGCTGCAGCCGACAATGAAGGTCACCAGGTCATCGCGCCAGTACCCGGTGATATCGGTGGGTTCGGCAACCTTCACACCGTTTTCGTAGACCGTGTAGCGGGGGACATCGGTGCGGATGTCGCCGCCGGCGAGCAGCGGGCCGGCGGTTTCACCGGCGTCGAGCACGCCCAGGAGAGGGCAGGACTTCGGGTTGCGCTGGGCAAAGAGCAGGACGTCGAAGGCCTGTTCCTTGGGCACGATGATGAGGTTGGCCTGGGCGTAGCCGCCGGACCAACCCGCCGTCGGGGTGACCAGTCCGTTCCGGAACAGTGCCCGGGCTTCCGCCGGGGCCAGGCCGGCGGGGTGCGGAGGTACGGCGGGCGGGGTGGTGATGCCGGTGGGAGTCTCCACTGCCTATTGTCCTTTCCGAAAGTCCGGGTCCGGCTACTGCCAGAGCTTGGCGAGTCCGGACAGGGAATTCCAGCCCAGGAACAGCGTCAGCGCCCAGGCCAGCACGCCGATGATCAGCAACCACTTGGGGTAGACGTATCCCTGCAGCAGGTCACGGCGCCGCCATGCTGCCCAGAGCAGGATGCCGAAGCCCAGCGGCAGGATCAACCCGTTGAACGCGCCGGCGAAGACCAGCAGGGTCTGCGGGGCCTGGCCCAGCAGGAGGTAGACGGCGGTGCAGAAGGCGATGAAGCCCACCGTAATCCAGCTGCGCGTGCGGTCCTTGGTGGCCGGCGTCGTCACGAAGGACACCGAGGTGTAGGCCGCGCCGATCACCGAGGTCAGGGCCGCAGCCCAGAAGACAATGCCGAACATCCGCAGCCCGATTTCCCCGGCGGCGTGCCGGAAGGCGTCGGCGGCCAGGTTGTCGCCGGCCAGGGTGACTCCGCCGGCGACGACGCCCAGGATGGCCAGGAACAGCAGTGCGCGCATGATGCCGGTGACAATGATGCCCAGCAGCGAGACCTTGGTGATGTCCTTCACGTAGCCGGGGCCGGTGGTGCCGGAGTCGAGCAGCCGGTGTGCCCCGGCGTAGGTGATGTACCCGCCCACGGTTCCGCCGATCAGGGTGGTGATGGTCAGGAAGTCCACCTGCGCGGGCAGCACTGTGTTCTTCAGTGCCTCCCCCACCGGCGGTGCGGCGCTGACGGCTACGTAGAGCATCAGCAGGATCATCACCGCGCCCAGGGCCACAACAATCCGGTCCAGGGCGAGGCCTGCCTTTTTGGACAGGAAGATGAAAATGGCGACGGCGGCGGAAATGGCTCCGCCAATTTTGGTATCCAGCCCCAGCATGGCGTTCAGGCCCAGGCCGGTGCCGGCGATGTTGCCGATGTTGAACACCAGTCCGCCGATAAAGACGAGCCCGGCAAGGACCCAGCCGGCGCCGGGAAGGACCTTGTTGCCCAGGGTCTGGGCGCGCAGGCCGGAAACCCCGATGATCCGCCAGACGTTCAGCTGGACGGCTATGTCCACCAGGATTGAAACGAGGATGGCGAAGGCAAAGGCCGCGCCGAGCTGGACGGTGAAGACCGTGGTCTGGGTAATGAAGCCTGGTCCGATGGCACTGGTGGCCATCAGGAACATGGCACCGAGCAGTGCGGTGCGCTTGGCGTTGGGCCGGACCTTTGCCTTGGTGGCCGTGCTGTCCATGCTGGTTCCGATCGCTGGAAGGTGTGGGGTGGGCCACAAGGGCTTCCAGCAGTCTAAAGGTTGTTCAACAATCCGCAAGCGTTTTGTTGAACGATCCAGGGATTGTTAACACGGGGTTTACACGTCGGTTGCGCCTAGGCCCAAAGGTCGATCAGCCCCGCGAGCGAGTTCCAGCCCAGATACAGGGTCAGCAGCCAGGCCAGCACCCCGGCAATCAGCAGCCAGCGCGGGTACCGGTAGCCGGCAAGCAGATCGCTGCGCCGCCAAGCAGCCCACAGCAGGATGGCGACGCCCAGCGGCAGGATGAGCCCGTTGAAGGCCCCGGCAAACACCAGGAGCGTCTGCGGCGGTTGTCCGGCGAGCAGGTAGGCGGCCGTGCAGACAGCGATGAAGGCTACCGTGAGCAGGTTCCGTGTCCGGGTGCTGGTGGTGAGCTTGGTGATGAAGGAAACCGAGGTATAGGACGCACCAATGACCGAGGTCAGCGCCGCGGCCCAGAACACGACGCCAAACAGGCGGATCCCGATCTCGCCGGCCGCCACCCGGAAGGCGTCCGCAGCGAGGTTGCTGCCGGTCAGCACTGCACCGCCGGCCACCACGCCCAGGACGGCAAGGAACAGCAGCACGCGCATCACGCCGGTGACGATCACGCCCAGCAGTGCGGCGCGGGTGATGGGGCGGATGTTCTCCAGCCCCGAGTTGCCCGAGTCCACCATGCGGTGCGCCCCGGCGTAGGTGATATAGCCGCCCACCGTGCCGCCGATCAGGGTCGTGATCGCCAGGAAATCCACGGTGTCCGGCAGCACCGTGTTCTTCAGGGCGCTGCCCACCGGTGGTCCGGCGATGACGGCCACGTAGAGCATTAGTGCGATCATCACCGCGCCGAGGACCACCACCACCCGGTCCAGCGCCAGGCCTGCCCGTTTGGACAGGAAAATCAGGATGGCCAGCACGGCCGAGACCGCCGCTCCGATCCGGGGTTCCAGCCCCAGCATGGCGTTCAGGCCCAGCCCCGTCCCGGCCACGTTGCCGATGTTGAACACCAGTCCGCCGACAAACACCAGGGCGGCCAGTACCCAGCCGGCCCCCGGCAGGACCTTGTTCCCCAGCACCTGGGCCCGCAGGCCGGAAATGCCGATGATTCGCCACACGTTCAGCTGGACGCAAATGTCCACCAGGATCGAGACCAGGATGGCGAAGGCGAACGCCGCACCCAGCTGGACCGTAAAGACCGTGGTCTGCGTGATGAAGCCCGGGCCGATGGCACTGGTGGCCATAAGGAACATGGCCCCCAGGATGGCGGCCCGCTTCGGGTCCGCCGGTTTCCGCCCCCGCTTACCCCCGGAGCGTGCCGACGCTCCCGCGGCTGGCGGATCATTGGGGGTAACCTGCTCATCCATGGCCTGTCCGTTCCACGGGGGTGCGTTTCCGCCGCCAGTGTACGGCGGCCGGTTGAAGGGCAGGAAGAGCTATTCCGCCCCGGGCACCGCAGTGCCGGAATGTTCCACCCGTCCGTAGGTCGGCTCTCCCGCAAGGCCGCCCTTCCGGCCAGAAAGCAGCACCGGCCGGGGTACCTTGACCGCCGCCCGTTGCCGCCAGGCGGATTCAACCGCCTCGCGGATGCCGGTCCGGACGGCGGGACCGTGTCCGAGAAGGAGCAGGCAGCCGGCTCCACCCGCCTTTGTTTGGCTCCCCTAAGGGTAGTTCTTGATCACCAAACTGTTCACTCATCTCCTAAAGGATGAGGAGTTGCCATACGATAATGCGACATTTAACTGATAGGAAATCTGCCCCGTTCGGCCAGTTAGCAAAACACCCTACCTATATATAGACTCTCCCCACTATTAACGTTCGATACTCATTGGGGGATCTCATGAAGAAGACAGCAGCAGGCTTTGCTTTCGCGGCAGTAATTGGAATTTCAGCTATGTCGGCTACGCCGGCAATGGCGCTCACACCGACTGGCCAGTTCGAGAACTGCTCCGAGGCGGCGGCGAGTGGTGTTTACAATATCCCTGCTAGCGATCCGCGCTATGGTGCGCATCTGGACAGCGATCTCGACGGTTTCGGCTGCGAAAATGCCGACGCAGGTGCACCTGAAGCACCCGTTGCCGATCCGGCCGCACCCGTAGAAAACGTAGCGCCCGCCCCCCAGATCGTGCAGGTTCCGGTGGGCGCTCCCGCGACCGGCGCGTCACAGCAGACCAGCGATTCGACCGGCTTTCTCGTTGCAGGAGGCGCGCTCTTTGTCGCCGCAGCAGCCGCATCAGTAACGCTTGCCAAGCGCAAGTCCGCCGAGGCCTAAGTCTGTATGAGGCAGAACAGGGAGGTTCCAGTTATAGGCACTTCCCCCCGCGACCGCCGCAGAAACAAGGCAGTTTATGTGGCGGTCGCGTTCGCCCTGCTCACCGGGTGTGCAAACCCTGCAGTGCAGCCGGACACTGCTGCCGGTTCCTCTCCGTCAGCGACGGCGGCAAAGTCAGGCACAGCATCGGCTCCTGATGCTGTCCGAGAACTGCAGCCATCGGTGGCAGGCCGGCCTGCCTCTGTAGTTATTACGGAGATCGGCGTGGACTCTAGCCTTATCGACTTGGGCCTCAACCCTGACGGAACTATTGAAGTCCCGCCTACGGAACCCGGTTCCCCCGCAGGTTGGTATGTTGGTTCGCCCGTGCCGGGACAACTTGGGCCTTCCGTCCTACTTGGACACGTCAACGCCACGGACGGCGGCCCTGGCGTTTTTGCGCGTCTCAGAGAGTTAAGCGCTGGCGATGTAATAAGTGTCCGTCAGACAGACGGAAGTACAGCCGTTTTTAGTTTCGTCCGAGGCGAGCAGTACTCGAAGAGCAACTTTCCCAGCGACCTCGTCTATGGAAACACTGCCGGGCCAGAGCTCCGATTGATTACCTGCGACGGTTTCAATTCCGATTCCGGCGAATTCGAAGACAACTACGTTGTGTTCGCGGAGCTTGCCGACACCCTCGGATAGTAGGCGCAAGAAGCTAAACCGAAGTCTCATCATGGCGTTCGGTTGTTCCTATACCCCTACCTCCTTCAGGTAGGAGTCGCGCAATTTAATGACGGATGAGATTTCCGCGGCCAGTGTACGGCGGCGGAACACGGGCCAGGACCGGCCGGCCGGCTCCACCCGTCCGCAGGTTGGTTCCCCAGCCCAGCCGGAGCCCGGCCTAACCACGGGCTTAGCCCTGGCAACCCGTTGCCGCCGGGCGGCATTTGCCGCCTCGCGGATGCCGGTCCGGAGGGCGGGACCGTGTCCGGGCAGGAGCAGGCAGGCGTCCAGTCTCGAAAGGATCGCGAGCGCACTGTCCGCCCGCACGCCGTCGTGGTGGAACATGGGGTGCAGCAGCTGGGGACCGGTCCGGGCACTGATCGCGTGGCCGGTGACCAGTGCGTCGCCGGTGATCGCGGCCTTGGCCCGGGGCAGGTAAAAGGCGGTATGCCCGGGTGTGTGTCCCGGCGTCGGGACCGCGACCGGAGAGCCGGGCAGACCCGCCAGCAGCGCATCGTCCCAGGCCGCCGCCGACGGCACGGGGTGTCCTGCCGCTCCCCCGGACCGCAGCACGTGCACCGCCCAGCGGAAAACCCGGGGCTGCCAGGCCCGCCGCACTATCTGCAGCGGAGTCACGGAGAATTTCTCCTCGCCGCGCAGGTGGTTTAGTTCGCCGGAACTGCAGAGCACCGGGGCGCCGTAGTGCTGGGCGAAATGTGCTGCCGCGCCGGTGTGGTCAACGTGGGCGTGGGTGATGAGGACGGCGACGGCGTCGCCCGGCGCCAGGCCCGCGTCCCGGATGGAGGCCAGGACCAGCGGCAGGTCGCCGCGGTAGCCGCCGTCGACCAGGGTGAACTGCTTAGCCTCCCGCAGGATGATCCAGTTCGACGCCGGTCCCTGCACGAAGACGATCCCCGCCGCCGGTTCGGTAAGGGTGTACCCGGCTCGTTTCACGGTTCTCTCCTCTCCGGCATGCGCCACCACCCTAACCCGGGTGCTGCGCTCGCGACTCTCATGCTGCCGGAATCAGGCCATCATGGGGTTGGAAAACGCCAGGATCACCCACAATCCAAAAACGGTCATGAAAAGAAGGCCACCCAGCCAATCTGCACCCTTGCGGTGGAACCAAAGGAAGAGAACCCAGGAGACAACTAAGGCAACCGGCCAGGCCAGCGCCGCGGTTAGCAAGAGCCAGACCGGCCCGTTGGCTGCCTCCGAGTAATCAGTGGCAACGAAAAACATGAACAGGGCCGGAACGGCCGCGAGGAGATACAGCAGGTTGCCCACGATTAGCAGGCCCTTCATCCCTGCGTCCACCGGGTTTCCGGAGCCTGGACGGGCTGCGGGATCATCGCTGCCCCGCACTCGCTTTTGATCAGCCCTAGTGACCGAAAACCCCGGTCCGCTCGTTTCTTCGTGCCCGCTCGGATAATCCATGTCCCACCCCCGTTGAACGTTTCACGCCGGACAAGTATGCCGGCGCGGCCCACACTACCCGCCGCCCCATGTCCTTCAACGTTTTTCGCCAAAGCTCTTGATTGCTGTCCGGCCCGCGCGTAGCTTCGTAATCAACCGCAAGGTTGAACAACCGGCACCTTGATTACCAGCACCACTACGGACACACAGAAGCTGACCGAACGCATGGACCCACTTGGCGATGAAACCTCATCGGAGAACCTGGACCAGGCTTTCCTGGCCCTGGCAGACCCGATCCGGCGGCACATCATTGCCCGGCTTTCCAAGGGGCCGGCAACGGTCAATGAACTGGCGGAACCCTTCGAGATCTCCAAGCAGGCGGTTTCGAAGCACATCCAGGTCCTCGAGCATGCCGAGCTCGTCACGCGCAGCCGTGACGCGCAGCGCCGGCCCGTCCACCTGAACCCCGCACGGTTGGAGGCACTCACCGCCTGGATCGGCCAGTACCGGCTGGTCCGCGAGGAGCAGTTCCGCAGCCTTGATGCCGTGCTTCGCGCACAGGCCGCAGCGACAGGCGGCCCGCAGGCAAAGGATCCCCCATGACCAACGCACTGCAGCTCACCGTCCCCGACGGCGTTCCGTTCATCGATTTCAGCCGCGAGGTGGATTATCCCGTGGACCAGGTCTTCCGGGCCTACTCGGAGCCGGACCTACTGGTCCAGTGGCTGGGACCGCGCGGAATGAAAATGGACATCAACCACTACGACTTCCGCACCGGCGGCTCCTACAGCTACATCCACACCGGCCCGGACGGGGTGCCCTACGAATTCCGGGGCATCTTCCACACCGTGCGGGAAAACGAAGCCGCCATCCAGACCTTCGAGTTCTCCGGCTATCCGGACATCACCAGTCTGGAATTCATGACGCTTGAGGCGCTCGACGGCGACCGGACCCGGATCACGGCACATTCCGTCTATCCCTCCATGGAGGCACGGGACGGGATGGCCGCTTCCGGCATGGAAGCCGGAGTTGCGGAAGGCTTTGACCGGATGGACGAGCTCCTGGCCCAGCTGCAGCCGGAGGCGCTGCAGGGAAGGGGCGCATGATGAGCAACCCGTTGACGCTGAACGCGCCCGCCGGCGAGCCCGTTATGGACTTTTCCCGTGAGTTCGATTTCCCGGTAGGCACCGTCTTTAACGCCCATATCGATCCCGAGCTGTTTGCCCAGTGGATCGGGCCGAAGGACGTGGCCACGCGCATCGACCAGTTCGAACCGCGCACCGGCGGCGCGTACCGCTTTGTGCACTCGAGGGGCGAGGACGAGTACGCCTTCCGCGGCGTCTTCCACACGGTGCGCCAGGACGAGTTTGTGCTGCAGACCTTCGAGTTTGAGAGCACTCCGGAGGTGGTGACGCTTGAATACAGTACTTTCACGGCGCTGCCCGATGGCCGGTGCCGGCTCACCGGACGCTCGCTCTATCCGTCGGTGGAAGCCCGCGACGGCTTCCTGGACAACGGCATGGAAGAGGGCATGTCTGACGGTTATGACCAACTGGATGCCCTGCTCGCATCCGTCGGAACCGGAAGGCAGGCATAACCATGGACTGGACGCTGGAGTTGGTGGTTGTCCCGGTCAGTGACCAGGACCGGGCAATAGCGTTCTACCGCGACCAACTGGGCTTTAACCTGGACCACCAGACCTCAAACGACCAGATGAACTTCGCGCAGCTGACGCCGCCCGGCTCCGGCTGCTCGATCCTCGTGGGCGACGGTGCAGCCAGCCAAGGCATGGTGCCCGGGTCCCTTCGCGGCCTGCAACTGGTGGTCTCAGATGCGCAGGCTGCCCGTCAGGAACTGCTGGACCGCGGCGTCGAGGCGAGCGAGGTCACCGTCTTCGACGAGCGCGACGGCGGGACCTTCTTCGGCTTCGCGGATCCGGACGGCAACGCCTGGACCGTGCAGGAAATGAAGGTCCGCGCGGGTTCCCCGCTGATTCCGCCCGAGGCACGCATCAGCTACGGCACCGGCACCTAAATTCGGAGACCGCGCACCGGCACGTCCGCCAGCCTCGAAAACGGACGTGCCGGCGGCGGGCGTACCATGGATAGGCCGACTATTCGGCTGATCCCCCCAATCTCCAAGGTGCGTTTTCTTTGAAGTCCTCCTTTACCCAGGCCTTGGCCCGCGGGCTGAATGTCCGGCACATCCGCTTCATGGCGCTTGGTTCGGCCATCGGCACCGGCCTGTTCTACGGTTCGGCGTCCGCCATCCAGTCGGCCGGCCCGGCCGTGCTGCTGGCCTACATGATCGGCGGTGCCGCTGTGTTCTTGGTCATGCGCGCCCTCGGCGAGATGGCCGTTAGGCATCCGGTGTCCGGCTCCTTCGGCCACTACGCCAGCCGCTACCTGGGCCCGTTCGCCGGGTTCATCACCGGGTGGACGTTCGCCTTTGAAATGGCCATTGTCGCCATTGCAGATGTGACCGCGTTCGGCATTTACATGGGCTTCTGGTTCGAGGACGTGCCGCGGTGGATCTGGATCCTCGCGGTGGTGCTGCTGATCGCGGCACTGAACCTGATGCGGGTGAAGGTGTTCGGGGAAACCGAGTTCTGGCTATCCATCGTCAAGGTGGCGGCCATCATCGCGATGATTGTGGGCGGCGCGGCCATTGTGGTGTTCGGCTTCGGCCTGCCCGACGGCGCGAACCCGGGCTTTGAGACCATGCTCGGCTCGGGCGGGTTCTTCGCGAACGGATTCTGGGGCCTGCTGGCATCCTTCTCCATTGTGATGTTCGCCTTCGGCGGCATTGAAACCATCGGCATCACCGCCGGCGAGGCGGATAACCCCAAGAAGGCCATCCCCGCCGCAGTGAACACCGTGCCGGTGCGCATCCTGCTCTTCTATGTGTGCGCGCTGGGCATCCTGATGATGATCTTCCCCTGGCAGGACATCAACGGTGAAACAAGCCCGTTTGTGCAGATCTTCGACTCACTCGGCATCCCGGCCGCCGCGCACATCCTTAACGCCGTGGTGATCACGGCCGCAATCTCAGCCATCAACTCCGACATCTTCGGTGCCGGCCGCGTCCTTTACGGCCTCGCACAGGAGGGCCAGGCGCCGTCGTCGTTCGCCAAAATCTCCCGGAACGGCGTGCCGTGGATGACCGTGGCCACCATGGCCGTGGTGCTGCTGGCCGGTGTGGTGCTCAACGCGCTGCTGCCCGAGTCCCTGTTCACCATCATCGCCTCGATCGCCACGTTCGCCACCGTGTGGGTGTGGCTGATGATCCTGCTCTCGCACATCGCGATGAAGCGGGACATCAAGCGCCGGAGCCTGCCCGCCTCGGAATTCGGGGTGCCGTTGTGGCCGGTTGCTTCCTACGCCGCACTGGCCTTTATGGCCTTCATTGTGGTGCTGCTGGGCATCATCCCGGAGACCCGGGTGGCCCTTATTGTGGGCGCCGCCTGGATTGTGCTCCTGTTCGCTGCCTACCGGCTGTGGGTGCGCGGCGACGGGCTCAAGCGCGCCGAACTCGCGGATGAGACCGGGGTGCCCACGTCCACCACTCAGACCGAGGGCGCACTCACGGACCGGGCGTAACCGGCTCCGGGTCCAGCCCTACCCCCAGTGGATGGCGGTGGCGATGGCCGACGCGAGCAGACCCGCCACGGCGAGAATCCCGCCGATCATCCGGTTGGGCAGGTCCAGCCAGGAGGGCCGGTTGGTCAGGAACGTGTAGAGCCCGGTGCACAGGGCGATCAGGCCCGCCGAACCCAGCAGGCCGGTAAAGCCGGTTGCCACGCCCTGGGCAATGATGAGCAGCAGCACGATCACGCCCACCACCACGATGGTCCAGCGGGAGCCGCCCGACGTCGTCGTTCGCTTTCCACCCGATGAGCTGCGTCCCGCGTAAGTCATGGCATCAATCCCTACCGGGGCCGCCGTCCCGCCCAGCACGGGAGCGGCGGTAGCCTCGTCGCCCAAAACCGTACTCCGGCTAACCCGGGAGAACTCTGGGTGTCCCGTGTGAATCCCGGCCAGTGCCCGCGGGCAACCGGACCGTGCGGAACAGCGCCAGCCGCAGCGGCCCGAGCCGGAGCGTGAAAACCGGCCAGTCGATCTTGGGCCGCATGATCCCTTCCTGCCCTGTTCCTTCCTGCGCTGTCCCCTCCTGTACCCGGGCCTGCCCCAGCTGTGCCCGTTCCCGGGCCGCCCGCCGGAAGCCGTGCCAGCGCTCCATTTCCCGGGTCCGCTGCCGGTGTTCGGCTAAGGCAAGTTCCACTTCCATGAGTCCCATGCCCGCCACGCTAGGCAACCGCGAAGGTCCTTTCCATGCCCTTGCGGACACCCCCGGTCCGGAATCACAAGCCCTCCGGTACGGTGTCCGGAAGCGCCCGGAAACACGGACCGCCCGCGCGGCTTTATAGACTGAGAGGGTGCCTACTTCCGACGCCGCCGGCCGCTTCGCCCCCAGCCCCACCGGGGAACTGCATGTAGGCAACCTGCGCACAGCCCTGCTGGCCTGGCTGTTCGCGCGCAGCACCGGCCGCCGGTTCCTGTTGCGGATGGAGGACCTGGACCGGGTCCGCTCCGGTGCCGAAGCAGCGCAGCTGCGTGACCTCGCCGCCGTCGGCCTGGACTGGGACGGGGACATCATCCGGCAGTCCGAACGGCTGGAGTTGTACCTGGAGGCAATCGCGGAACTGCGGGCAGCCGGGCTGGTCTACGAGTGTTTCTGCACCCGCCGCGAAGTAGCCGAGGCCGCCTCCGCCCCGCACGCCCCGCCCGGCGCCTACCCCGGCACCTGCCGGAACCTCACCGAGGAACAACGCGCGGTACGACGGCGGGAGCGGCCCGCTGCGCTGCGCCTGCGCGCCCAGGTTCCCGAGTTCACCGTGACCGATGAGCTGCACGGCAGCTACACCTCGGCCGTGGATGACCTGGTGCTGCTGCGCAACGACGGTGTGCCCTCCTACAACCTTGCCGTGGTGCTCGATGATGCGCTGCAGGGCATCGATCAGGTGGTGCGCGGTGATGACCTGCTCAGCTCTGCGCCCCGGCAGGCGTACCTCGGCTCGTTGCTCGGCCTGCCCCCGGTGCGTTACGCCCATGTGCCGCTGGCCCTGAATACCGCCGGGCAGCGGCTGGCCAAGCGCGACGGCGCCGTGACCCTTCCCGATTTGGCCGCCGCCGGAATGAACGCGGACGCCGCCCGTGAACTGATCCTGGCCTCCCTGGGCCTGCCCGGAAACCTCCAGGCGGCGCTGGCGGAGTTCAACCCGGCGAGCCTGCCCAGGGAACCCTGGATCTTCACCGCCGGGCCCAACGCCGGACCCACCGCCCGGCTGAATCCCTAGCCGTCCCCCACCACCCAACCAGCAAGGAGCAGCACATGAGCATGTCCCACCCGGACCGCACGGACGGCTACGTGGACCTGCGCTCCTACGGGGCAATCGGCGACGGACGGACCGTGGCCCTGGTGGCCCTGGACGGTTCCATCGACTGGTACCCCACCCCGG
The DNA here is from genome assembly GCF_020731535.1 of Arthrobacter sp. zg-Y40. Lineage (NCBI taxonomy): Bacteria > Bacillati > Actinomycetota > Actinomycetes > Micrococcales > Micrococcaceae > Arthrobacter > Arthrobacter sp. zg-Y40. The sequence goes on along the minus strand of NZ_JAJFZS010000011.1, from coordinate 102,487 downwards.
ACCTGGACTCCACACCCGCCTTCGCCCGCCTCCTGGACGCGGAAAACGGCGGGCAGATTGAGCTGCGCCCAGTCGCGGACTTCACCGTGGAGCGCGCCTATGTGGAGGGCACCAACGTTCTGGCCACCACCTTCACCACCGGCACCGGCAGCGTGCGGGTCACCGACTCGCTGAACACCGGCGTGGCCGGGCGGCTACCGTGGGGTGAGCTGGCGCGGCGGATCGAGGGACTCGACGGCGAAGTTCGGATGCGCTGGGCCGTCACTCCGGGCAGCAGCTTCAATACCGCTTCCCCCTGGGTGCAGCAGACGGTGCACGGCCCGGTGCTGCAGGTGCAGGGCACCACCATTGCCGTCCGCGGCCGGGACATCGGCACGGAAGAAACGTCCGAGCGGGACATCAGCGGCACCTTCACCGCCCGGGCCGGTTCACGCCACCTGCTGGCCGTGATTTCCACCCACGACGAACCCCTGCCGCTGCCGGACCCGGACACCATCGACGACGGCGTGGACCGCACCATCGCCAACTGGCAGGACTGGTCCAGGGAGTTCCAGTACGAGGGCCGCTGGAGCGACGCGGTGGAACGCAGTGCCCTTGCCCTCAAACTGCTGCTGCACAGCCCCACCGGCGCGATTGCCGCTGCTGCCACCACGTCGCTGCCGGAGAACGTGCACGGCGGCAAAAACTGGGACTACCGGTACGCCTGGGTGCGGGACACGGCCTACACCCTGCACGCCATGATCCGCTTCGGGCTGCGCGAGGAAGTACACGCGGCGGTGTCCGGGATGCTCAAAAGCGTGCGGGAACAGGGCTCGGATCTGAAGGTGTTTACCCGGCTCAACGGCAGCCGTGCCGAGGACGCCGAGGTGCTGGATATGCCCGGCTGGCGCGGCATCGGACCCGTGGTCAACGGCAACGACGCCGCCGCTCAGCTGCAGATGGGCGTTTTCGGGGACCTGTTCAACATTGTCCAGATGTACGTGGACGCCGGCCATGTGCTGGACACCGGCACCGGCCGTTACCTGGCGGACCTCGCGGACCTGGCCTGCGACGTTTGGCAGCGGCGTGATTCCGGGATGTGGGAGCTGGACGAGGAGCGGCATTACACCACCTCCAAGCTGGGCTGCTGGCACGCGCTGAGCTGCGCTTCGCATCTGGCGGACCTGGGCCAGATTCCGGGTAACCCGGAACGCTGGCGGGCCGAGATGGACCGGATCCGGGACTGGGTGGATGCCAACTGCTGGTCCGAGGAACGCAGCAGCTATGTCTGGTATCCCGGCACCGACCAGCTGGATGCCTCCATCCTGCTGCACGCCATCAGCGGTTTTGACCGGGGCGAGCGGATGTCCTCCACCCTGGATGCCCTGCGCGGTGAACTGGGCCGCGGGCCCCTGCTGTACCGGTTCAGCGGAGCCGAGAAGGAGGAGGGCACCTTTGTGGCCTGCGCCTTCTGGATGGCTGCGGCCCTGGACTGCGTCGGCCGCCGGGAGGAAGCCGCCGCCCTGATGGATGAGCTGGTGCCGCTGGCCAACGATGTGGGCCTGTACACCGAGATGATCGCCGAAGAAGACTCCGCCTTCCTGGGCAACTTCCCTCAGGGCCTGTCCCATCTGGCCCTGATCACAGCCGCCCTGACGCTGGGCGAAGAAAGGGACTAGCGAAGGACCCCGCCCGGGCTTAGTGGGGCACCTTCCGTACAGCTGATGCGGCCGCCCCGGAGTCAGGACTCGCAGCCCACGCCGTCGCCGTCGCGGTCGAACTTCGGGTCCCAGCCGGCCTCGCCCACCCGGATGGGTGCCGCGCCGGCGGCCCGGACCGCCGCGCAGTTGGCGTACCCGGTGCCGGGCCCTGCCGCCGGAGCAGCGGGTGCCGGAGGGGCGGCGGGAGCTGCGGCCTCGTCTGCGGCCGGACCAGCTGCCCCAGCTCCGGTGGACACCGCAGCGGTGCCGGCCCGCACCGGCACCGGCTCCTCCGGGCAGCCGGACAGGACAGTGGCGATGGCATCGTGCTCGGCCTGGGTCATCCACAGCCGGTATTCGGCTTTGACCGCCGTCTGGCGGGCCACGTATTCGCAGCGGAAGGCGTTGTTGGCGGGCAGCCAGGTGGCGGCGTCGCCGTCGGACTTGGCGCCGTTGGCCGGGCCGTCTGCCGCCATCAGGTTCAGCGGATCATTGGCCAGCATCCGGCGCTCCTCGGCGGAAAGCTGCTGGGCACCCTTCTGCCAGGCATCGGACAACGCCACCACATGGTCAATCTGCACCGCGGTGCTGGTGGTGTTGCCGCGGACAAAGCTGATGGTGGTGCCGGTGTACGGATCCTGGAACGTGCCCGAGGCGACCACGCATTCCTGCGTACCGTCCTTGTAAACCACGTCCACCAGGTCGCGGGCAAGGATGTCGTTGCGGGTATCGCAGCCGTTGTGGTCCACGTCTGCCCAGGCCGGGCCGAACTGCTCGCGGTCATACCCGGTCTTCGGGGCGCGGCCCTTGATGGGGATTCCGGCCAGCTGTTCCAGTGCTGTTCCCGCGGCAACCACGGAATCGGATGCGGCGGGCGGCGCGGCGGGCTCCGCAGGGGCCGGGACGCCGGAAGCGGTGTCAGTGGCCGTGGCAGTTGCTGCCGAAGGCGAGGCACCTGGACCGGCATCCGCGGCTGGGGTGCAGCCGGCGGCGCCGAGCAGGACCGCGGGCAGGGCAAGAAGGGACAGGACTTTGGTGCGTAGTGAAGTCATCGCCCTCCATTATCGGCGCCGGCCTCCCGGCATCGGCTCAGGCGCGCCGCACCAAACCGCGCCTGAGCCGCGCAGGAGCCGCGCTGCGGGGTGCCGGAACCCTCTTCCAATATGCCCGCGGGTACGCGTAGTTTCGGAAGGACCGAACCCGCAGGGCAGAGGTCACCCACAGGGCACATGTCATGGGAGATGTCGTGGCAACCAATAAGAACGGAACCAAAGAAGTTAAGGAACTGGCCGAGCAGCTGGCCGAACGGGATGGCCGGAGTCTGGGCGCGGCCGAGGGCAACGGCCAGCGGGTGGCCGTCACGGAGGACTACGCCCAGGAATTGGACGAGCTCCAGGAGCTGAACAGCAAGGCCAGGAAACTCAAGATCAAGGTCGATGACAACGCCTGGCGGCAGAACTACCCCTACGACACCAAGCTCAGCCGGCGGACCTATGACCGGCAGAAGCGGCTGCTGCAGATAGAGCTTTTGAAAATGCAGCTTTGGGTCAAAGAGAGCGGGCAGAAAATGCTCCTCATCTTTGAAGGGCGCGACGCCGCCGGGAAGGGCGGCGCGATCAAACGGTTCAATGAACACCTCAATCCCCGCGGTGCCCGCGTGGTGGCCCTGGAAAAGCCCACTTCCGAAGAAGTCACCCAGTGGTACTTCCAGCGGTATGTCCGCACCCTGCCCAGCGGCGGGGAGATAGTGATGATGGACCGCTCCTGGTACAACCGGGCCGGGGTGGAACGCGTGATGGGTTACTGCACGCCGGCGCAGTATCTGGAGTTCATGCGTGAAGTCCCCGAACTGGAACGCATGCTGGTCAATTCCGGCACACTGCTGCACAAACTGTGGTTTTCGGTGGGCCGGGCCGAGCAGGTTGCCCGGTTCGCTGCCCGGGAAACCGACCCGGTGAAACAGTGGAAGCTCTCCCCCACCGACCTGGCGAGCCTGGACAAGTGGGACGCCTACACGCAGGCCAAGGAAGCCATGTTCTTTTACACCGACACCGGAGACGCCCCGTGGACGGTGATCAAGTCGAATGACAAAAAGCGTGCCCGTCTGGAGGCCATGCGCCATGTGCTGAACACGGTGGATTATCCGAACAAGGACAAGACCGTGGCGCATGCTCCGGATGCGCTCATAGTGGGGCGTGCCTCCAGCCACTTCGAGGAGGACGAGGAGCCGCACGGCAGCTTCCCGGTGGTCCGGCCGCAGGGCAACGCTGCAGCCGGAGCCTGACCCGGCCCGCTAGGAACGCACGCCGTTGGACACCAGCCAGCTGTCCAGGTCCAGGGCACCGCGGGCAAGGGTGTTGGTGGCTTCGAAGTCCCCCTGGTAGGCCGGCAGCTGCCCGAACCAGCGGAACATTGCCTGCGAGTCTGCTTGTCCCGCCAGGGTTTCCAATGGCAGGGCTTCATAACGGCCGGGCATTCCGGCAGCGGCACCCAGGACTCTGGCGATTTCGGTGCCGGTCAGTTCATCCCCGGCAACCCCCACCGCACCGCTGGGAATCTCCGCCGGATCCAGCAGTGCCGCCGCCGCAACCCGGCCGACGTCGCGTACCGCCACCATCTGCAGCGGGATCCCGTCCGGCAACGGCATCCGCAGGACGGTTTCGTCGTCCTCGACCGCGGCGAGGTAGGGCAGGTTCTCCATAAAAAAGACCGGCCGGACCACAGTGAGGCCAATCGGCAGCCCTTGCAGGTACTGCTCGGCGTCGTATTTGCTGTCGAAATGCGGGACACCGCTGTTCCGCTCGGCACCGTCCACCGAACTGAAGACCAGGCGCCCGACGCCGGCCTCCACCGCGGCGTCGCCGAGCGCCTTGGCCATGGGCGCTTCCCCGGCCGGACCGTCCGGGGTATTCATGGTGGTCATGAACCAGAGTGCGTCCAGCCCGTCCATCGCCGGGCCGAGTGTCTCCGGCCGGTCGAGGTCCGCGAGGACCACTTCGGCGCCGCGGGCCGCCAGGTCCCCGGCCTGTTCAGACTCCGGCCGCCGCACCAGGGCCCGCACCCGGACACCCTGCTCCAACAGGGCCTGCGCAGTGGCGGACCCCTGCTTGCCGGTGGCGGCGAAAACGCCGTACAGCTCAGAATTGTCAGTGGACATTGGAATGACTCCTTTTTCGAGCTGGGTTTGTTCCGGTCACGCTATGGCTGCGGCCGTAAATACTCAACGGTTTTACGCCGCCCGCTGAGTGGGAATAAACGGGTGGCTACCGGCAGGTTATGGAGCAGGCGGGGAAGCCCGTGGTGCATAGAATGAACAGGTGATTCGAATACCGGCCGCCGCATGAGTTCAAGGCTGCATAACCTTGTTATTGAATCCGTGGGCAAACGGATCATTTCCGGTGAACTGGCGGCCGGTGACACCATGCATTCCGAGCACCTCGAAACCGAACTCCAGGTCTCCCGCTCGGTGGCCCGCGAAGCAGTGCGCGTTCTGCAGTCCCTCGGCCTGGTTGAAACCGTCAAACGCGTGGGCATCCGTGTGCTCCCCGAGACCAGCTGGAATGTGTTTGACCCGTCCGTGATCCGCTGGCGGCTGGCGGCCGCGGGCAAGGGCGCCCAGCTGCGCTCGTTGACTGAGCTGCGTTCCGCCGTCGAACCGGCGGCAGCCGAGTTGGCCGCCCGGTACGCTCCGGCCGATCTGAGCGCGGAGCTGATGGCGGTGGCGGCGAAAATGCGGTCGGTGGGCCGGGCCGGTGACCTGCAGCAATTCCTGGACCTGGATATCCACTATCACGGGCTGGTGCTGGCCGCTTCCGGCAATGAGATGTTCGCGCAGATGCAGTCGATGATCGCCGAGGTGCTGCGCGGCCGCACGCACTACGGCCTGATGCCGGACCGGCCGCATGAAGAGGCCCTGCAGCTGCATATTGACGTGGCCAACGCGATTTCCGGCGGCGACCCGGAGACCGCCCGCGCTGCCATGGACCAGATTATGCGCCGCACCATGGAGGAAGTGGGCAGTGTATGGACGGACGAACCGCGGGATTTTACGCCGCTGCCCTAGGATGATCCGGTGATAGCGCATGAAGTTGGACAGGGCAGGCCGCTGGTACTGGTGCACGGGTTCGAGCTGGACCACCGCAGCATGCTGCCCCTCGAAGCCTCGCTGGCCGGCAGCTCGTGGCGGCGTATCTACCTAGACCTGCCGTGGACCGAACAGGCGGTTCCGGGATCTGCCGCCAGTGCCCAGGACGTGGCCGACGGCGTCGTAAATGAACTTCGGTACCGCCTGGGAGAGGAGCCGTTCGCGATCATCGGGCATTCATTCGGCGGCATGATCGCCCGCCATGTGGCGCACACGATGCGCAGCCAGGTGCTCGGGCTGGCCACCCTCGGGGCGGTGTTCACAGCCGATCACAGCAAGCGGGTGCTCCCGGCACGCGCCGTTATCCATGCAGATGTTCCAGAACATGCAGTCGACGACGATTTCCGGGACGTGGCGGTGATCCAGACTCCGGGCACCCTTGCCGCGTTCAACGAGTTTGTCCTTCCCGGCCTTCGCGGGACGAATCAGCAGATGACGGAGCGGATTGCCGCGGACTACGCGCTGCGCCGGGAACCGGAGGCTGCGTATCCGGAACCGTTCGAGGCGCCGTCGCTGCATATCTTCGGGCGGCAGGACCACGTGACCGGGTATGAGGACGGTCTGGCGCTGCGGGATCACTATGTGCGCGGCACGTTCGCAGTGCTCGACGCCGCGGGGCACCACGTATACATGGAGCGTCCCGCAGTGGTTGCGGCGCTCGTGGACGACTGGCTGGCCAGCATCCCTGCGCCGTCGCCCGCTCTCCCCCGCTAGCCGCTACCCGGCGGCGGATGCCCGGTATTCCTGCTCCAGCATGCCCAGCAGCACCTGGTCGTGGAACGCTCCGCGGTGGAACACGGCAGCACGGCGGCGGCCTTCTTCGACAAATCCCAGTGAGGTGTAGAGGTGCAGCGCCCGCTCGTTATAGGACCAGGTCTGCAGTTCCGCCTTATGCGCTCCCATTTCCTCGAACACAATCCGCAGGCCCAGCTGCATCGCTTCCCGGCCCATCCCCTGGTTCTGGAATTCCGGACCGATGATGATCGCCATGGTGGCAAACCGCTCGGGAACGGAGATGCCCCAGACGCTGATGTGCCCCACCAGCCGTTCGGCGGGGTTCACGATGCTGTAGCCGAACCCCGAAGGTAACTCGTTTTTGCTCCAGGTCCGGAACATGGCCGCCGCGGACTCCTCCGGCCGTGCGGCCACCCGGTTCTGCTGCAGGACGGACTGGAAGGGGTCGTTCCACCACTCGGCCAGATGCGGCAGGTCCGGCTCGCGCAGTTCGCGGAAGCGGACCCGTTCGCCCGCGAGCAGTGCGGCGGACCAATTCTGCAGATCACTGATGTTGTCCACGCGGCGATACTAACCCGGGCCCGGGTGGATTGGTCTCCCTCCAGCGCTGGTCGGGGAAGATAGCGGACAGGTAACCTGACCCCGCAGGACCTGACCGATGGGCGCAGCGAACCGCTGCAGAGAGGTCGCCGACCATGGAAAGTACCCAAACCCAGCGTCCAACCGTTGCGGAACGTGCGGCAGCAGGCAAGGACCACCGAAGGTCGACCCCCGTATCAACGCATCAGGGGTGGGGTCCCGCTTCCGGCCGCCCGGATCCCGTGGCGCTCATCGAAGCACAAAACCGCACCCGCGACCCCGATCTGGTGCCGGTGCGGCACGGCCGGATGCTTGCCTCGCCGTTCACCTTCTACCGCGGCGCTGCCAAGGTCATGGCCGCCGATCTCAAGGACATGCCGCGCGCGGGCCTGACGGTCCAGCTGAGCGGGGACGCGCACCTGTCCAACTTCGGGGTCTTCGCCTCCCCCGAGCGGGCGTTGGTGTTCGACTTGAACGACTTCGACGAGACACTTCCGGGGCCGTTTGAGTATGACGTCCTGCGGATGGCCGCGAGTTTCACCATCGCAGCCCAAAACAACGGGTTCTCCGCAGAAGACACCCGCGCGGTGACCCGTGCAGCGGTCCGGTCCTACCGGGAAGCAATGCGGGATTTCGCACAAATGGACACGATGGATATCTGGTACGCGCATCTTGCTGAAAAGGACATTTTGGAAACGATCCGGCAGGCGACGGTCGCCAGCAAGGGCAAGGCGGATAAGAAGGCCGCCAAACACGCCCGAAAGACGGCGGAAGAGACCATCCGGAAGGCCCGGTCCCGGGACAGCCTGCAGGCACAGTCGAAGCTGGCTGAAGAGGTGGACGGGACGTACCGGATTCTCAGCCAGCCGCCGGTTATCGTTCCCCTTCGGGAGCTCGATGTTTCCTGGGGATTGACGGCCGAGGAAATGGAGACCGCCATCCGGGACCAGCTCCGGTCCTACCGGGCGAGTTTGCAGGAGGATCGGCGCCGGCTCCTCGAGCGCTTCGAGGTGGTCGACGTCGCCCGGAAAGCGGTGGGGATCGGCAGCGTGGGCACGCGGGGCTTCATCGTGTTGCTGCAGGGCCGCGATTCGGGTGATCCGCTGTTCCTCCAGGTCAAGGAAGCCACCCGCTCCGTCCTGGAGGACCATCTGCCCAAAAGCAAGTACCGGCAGCCCGGTGCCCGGGTGGTGCAGGGCCAGCGCATGATGCAGGCGGCAAGCGATATTTTCCTGGGCTGGACCAGGGGTGTACAGGACAACCGCTACCTCTACTGGCGCCAGTTGAGGGATATGAAGGGTTCGATAGTTGTCGAGGCGATGAAGCCCTTCGGCATGGAGCTTTACGCCCGCACCTGCGGCTGGACCCTGGCCCGGGCGCATGCCAGGTCCGGGGATCCCATCGCGATTGCCGCCTATCTGGGCAAGAGCGAAAAGTTCGACGACGCCGTCACCGATTTCTGCGCACGGTACGCCGCCCAAAACGAACAGGACTACTCCGCCTTCGCCTCCGCCGTGCAATCGGGGCGGCTCCGAGCGCTGGAAGGGGTCTAGAACCCGGAGGCCACCAGGTAAATCACCAGTGCAAAGGCGAAACCAACGACGCCGATCAGCGCCTGGCCAACCGTCCACGTCTTCAGCGTGGTTTTGGTGTCCATCTGGAAGAACCGGCTGATCAGCCAGAAGCCGGAGTCATTGACGTGCCCGGCGAACACCGAACCGCCGGCCAGCGCCAGCACAATGGCCACCACCTGGACCGCGTTGAAGTCCGGGTTGCCCATCACCACGGGCTGGACCAGGGCGGCAGCCGTGGTCAGGGCCACGGTGGCCGAGCCCTGCGCCATCCGCACAATGGCGGCGATGAGGAAGCCGGCCACAATCACCGGAAGGCCAATGGCGTCGAGTGACTCGGCAATAGCGTTGCCGATGCCGCTGGCGCGCAGGACGCCGCCGAACATACCGCCGGCCCCGGTGATCAGGATGATCGAGCAGACCGGGCCCAGCGCACTGTCCACCACGGTCTCGATGAGCGTGCCCTTTTTGCCCTGGCGGCGGCCCAGCAGCCACATGGCCAGGAACACGGTGATCAGCAGCGCCACCGGGGTTTCGCCCAGTGTGCGCAGGATCTGCACCCAGCCGGTGTCCAGGGAGACGATCTCCGCGGTGGCCAGCATGTTCAATCCGGTGTTCAGGAAGATCAGCACAAACGGCAGCATCAGCAGGGTCACAATGGTGCCCAGCTTCGGCGAGGAGCGGAACTCGGACTCGGCCGATCCGGAGGGTGCGTCAAGGATGGACGGGACCGGGAGGACGAACTTCTTGCCGAGGAAGGTGCCAAAGAGGTAGCCGGCCAGGTACCAGGTGGGAATCGCAACCAGCAGGCCGAAGATCAGGACCAAGCCGACGTCGGCGCCCAGCAGGCCGGTCGCGGCCACGGGGCCTGGGTGCGGCGGGACAAACACGTGCATCACGGAGAACGCTGCAGCAGCCGGGAAGCCGTAGGTGAGCAGGGAGCCGCCCATCCGCCGCGCCACGGTGAAGATGATCGGCAGCATTACCACCAGGCCGGCATCGAAGAAGATCGGGAAGCCGAACATCAGCGAGGCCACGGACAGGGCCAACGAAGCCCGCTTCTGCCCGAACTTGCCGATCAGTGCGTTGGTCAGCACCTCGGCGCCGCCGGAGACTTCCAGCATCCGCCCGAGCATGGCACCCAGGCCGACCAGCAGGGCAACGCTGCCCAGGGTGGTGCCGAACCCGGCGGTCAGCGTCGGCACGATGCCCGATGCGGGGATGCCGGTGGCAACCGCGGTGAGCAGGCTGACGGTGATCAATGAGAGGAAAGCGTGGATTCGGAACTTCATGATCATCACCAGCAGCAGCGCAATGGCGGCTACGGCGATGAGGAGCAGGCCGGGAGTACTCAACGTCCAGTTGAGTTCTAGATCGGTCATCGTTGTCCTATCTGGGAAAGAAAGCGGGAATCGGGGCAGGTCAGCGGGCAGTCAGTGCCTGGGCCACAAAGGCGGCAATTTCGGCTGGAGCGAGGTTGATGTCCACCGGAATTCCGGCTTCGTCCGCCGCCAGCGGTTCAAGGGTGTCGAACTGGGAGTCCAGCAGGGTCGGCGGCATGTATTCGTGGTCCCGGTGGGTGAGCCGTTCGGCAATCAGGGACCGGTTTCCGTCGAGGTGTATGAAGCGGGTGCCGGGCGCGAAGGAACGGATGAGGTCACGGTACCGGCGCTTCAGCGCGGAACAGGCGATTACTGTGGATTCGCCGCGGGCGAGGCCGTCCGCGAGCGCCGAGCCGATGGCCCGCAGCCAGGGTTCCCGGTCGGCATCGGTCAGGGGATGCCCGGAGGCCATCTTTTCCCTGTTGCTGGCCGGATGCAGGTCATCTCCGTCGATAAACGGCAGGGATAATTCATCGGCGATGGCGCGGCCCGAGGTGGACTTGCCGCACCCCTGCACACCCATCACAACCAGCGGCGGAACTAGGTACGGCGGCATGGCAGCACACTCCTCAGACGCGTCATCACATCTGATTTGCGGAGCCACGGCGGCAATAAATCAGATTTATCTTCCATAAGATAGCACGGCGTCCGGCCCGACGACGGCGGTTACTGTGCCTGCCGGGCCGCGCGTGGGAGCGTGGACTCCATGTTCGTGCTGGGAGCGGCGGTCGCCGTCGTGGTGGGAACCGTGGTGGGCCTGGTGGGCGCCGGCGGGGCCATCATCGCCGTTCCGGCACTGGTCTATCTGGTGGGCCTGCCGCCCGACGACGCCGTGCCCACCTCCCTGATTGTGGTGGGCCTGTCCTCGCTGGCCGGGCTGCTGCCGCGTCTGCACACCGGAATCAACTGGACCCTGGTGGCCGTACTGGGCATTGCAGGTTTTCCGGCGTCCTGGGCCGGTGCTGCGTTGAGCGAACGGCTGGACCCCGATGTGCTGATGCTGCTGTTTGCGGCCCTCATGGTGGTGGCGGGGACCAGGATGCTGCTGGCCGGGCGGAGGATTCCCGGTGCCCTGCCAGCCGCCGTGCCGGTCCGGGGGCCGCTGCTCCGCGGAGTGGCAGTGGGCCTTGCCGTCGGCTTCCTCACCGGCCTGCTCGGGGTGGGTGGCGGGTTCCTGCTCATTCCGGCGCTGGCCATGTTCTTGGGGGTTCCGCTGCAGCAGGCCGTGGGAACGTCGCTGGCGGTAATCGCCATTAATTCCGCCTCGGGGTTCTCCGCACATCTGGCCGGCCTGGGCATGGACTGGACGCTGACCCTGGCCTTCGCGGCAGTGGCGGTGGCAGCCTCACTGGCAGCAGCACGGCTGTCCCGCCTGCTGGATGACCGGGTGGTGAGCAGGATCTTCGCCGTGCTGGTCTTGCTCGTGGCCGCCTGGGTGACGGTCCAGAGCCTGCCCGCCGTCGTCGGGCAGGCTGCCCCGCCGGAGGACGCAGCACCGCCAACACCGACTGCGCCGGCACCGTCGACTCCCGCCGCCGGGCTGACGGCGGAACTGGCTGCCAGCCGGCTGTATGCCGGCGAGGACAGTGTCCAGCTCCGGATTACCAATCTGAGAAAGGAACCGGTCGCCATCTCCGCGGCGTCGATCGGCACCGGACTCTATGCGGCCCCACAGCCATGGCAGCCTGCCCGCTCGGAACCGGTGCGGCTTGCCCCCGGGGCGACCGTCAGCCTGCCGGTGCCGTTGGCGACGCCGGTGTGTGCGGGTGCTGAGTCGGAGGGGACGGAGTCGGACGGGACAGAGTCGGACGGGACAGAGTCGGACGGGACGGATCAGGAAGGAGCAGACCAGCAGGGCCTGCACACCGCCACGCTTGAGTTGGACTCCGGGACGGTCCAACTGGATGCCGCGGACCCGCGTGGTGACTTCGCCACCATGCACCAGCGGGATTGCCTGGTGGCCGGGATGGACGCCGTGGCACGGATCAGCATCGCCCCGGAACTGGCGGTAGACGGGAGCACCGCCGTCGCCCGCGTCCTGGTTGAGCCCAGCGGCAACAGCGCAAGCCTTGTGCTGCACCGGTTCGAAGAGACTCCGCTGCTGGCCGCCGGCGGATCCTGGCCGCAGGAAACCACCATCCGCGGGACCGACAGCCCCCGGGAGCTTTCCCTGGTGCTGGCCCCCCAGCGCTGCGATGCGCACGCACTGGCGGAGGACAAAGTGGGAACCCTGCTGCCCGTGTACATTTCGGCCGGAGCCTACGAAGGCCAGGTCCGGCTGGCGGCGCCGGCGGAGTTCACGGCCAATGTTTACGCCTTTGTTCAGGGCGCCTGTGCGGCCCGGTAGCACCGCCGTCCGGGCCACAGAAGCCTTGGTACGCAGATCACGCCGTTGTGACCCGCGTTACCAATATCGTAGGCACGACACCCCGGAAGGCTCCAAACCGGCCTGCGGGGCCGGCCGCGCAAACCGTCGGCGCTGCGTGAGACGATAAAACCATGCCCGAAACCCTCCCGCTCGTCGACGTCACCGACGTCATCCGCGTGGTTGGCGGCTCGGCGTTCCAGCGCGGCCAGACCTACGCCAGGAGCGGCGCCGTGCAGGCCCTTGAATGGGATGCCCAGGGCGAAGTGCTGCGCGCGCAGGTACGCGGCACCGCAGCGGTTCCCTACCGGACCCTGCTGCAGCTCGGCGCCAAGCGCCAAGGGGATTACCGGCTGCTGGACAACCACTGCAGCTGCCCGCTGGGCTTTGACTGCAAGCATGTGGCGGCAGCAGCCCTGCAAAGCAATATGGACCATCTGCTGGCCCGGCAGGAACTATCCTCGCCCGCTCTGACCCCGTCCGTCCCGGCCTGGCAGCAGTCGCTGCAGACCCTCATTGACGCGGACCTGGCCGGAGCAGCACGGCCCGCCGAGACCACTCCGCTGGCACTGCAATTTGAACTGCGCAACGTAGTGGCGGCTGCTGATTCGCGCTGGGGTGCGCCGGCGCCGCGCAGCCGGCACCGGGCCACTCCCTTCCGTCTGGGGGTCCGGCCGGTGGTGCGCAATACCAAGGGCAACTGGGTCAAGAACAATCTGGCCTGGAGCAACATCAGCTATCAAACCTACGGCCTGCGGCTGGACCCGGACCAGCACCGCTGGTTCTCCCAGTTCCCGGCCCTGCACCGCTCTAACGGCGTGAGCTACTTCGGGCAGAACGACTCCTGGCTGTACCTGGACGACTTCGCCAATCCCCTGCTCTGGCAGCTTCTGGAGGAAGCTTCACGGCTGGGGATCCCGTTTGTGGGCAGCAAGAAAGACATGGACATCCGGGTGGGCAAACTGGCCGTACTGTCCCTGGACGTCCGCGCGGCCGGCGGCGAGACACCGGCTCCGCTGCGGCTGCTGCCCACCCTGGAAATCGACGGCACTCCGGTTCCCCTGGAAGCCGCCGGCATCATCGGCAGCCACGGCATCTACGTCCGGTCCGCGCAGAACACCGTCACGCTGGCGCCCACCGCCAAAACCCTGACCGAACAGGACAAGGGCCTGCTCCTGCAGGGTGCTCCCGTGACGGTTCCCAAAGCCGACGCCCCGGTATTCCTGGAGAAGTTCTATCCCCGGCTGCGGCAGGTCCTGCCCGTCACCAGCAGCGATGAATCCGTGGAGTTTCCCGAAATATCTCCGCCGGTGCTGGTCCTGTCGGCGTCATTCGGCGCCGACGATGAACTGGTGCTGGGCTGGGAGTGGGAATACCGGCACGGCAGCACCGTGACCCGGCTGCCGCTCACCGGCAAAGCCGCAGCGGCGGACGACGCCGACACCACCTACCGCGATATCCCCGCCGAGGGCGTGCTGCTGGCAGAAGCCGGCAGCACCATGTCCGCAGTGCCGCGGAACCGCACCCTGCGCGGCATCGAAGCCGCGGAATTCACCGAGCATGTCCTTCCCGACCTGGAAAAGATCGAGGGCCTGCGGGTGGACGTCTTCGGCGAACGCCCGGACTACCGGGAACTGCTCGAAGCACCCAAGCTGAAAATCACCACCGTGGAAACTGAACGCCGGGACTGGTTCGACCTGGCCGTGATGGTCACCGTGGAAGGCCGGCTGGTGCCGTTCGCGGATATCTTCAAGGCCATCGCGCAGGGCAAAACCAAGCTCCTGCTGGTGGACCGCACCTACCTGTCCCTGGACCGCCCCGAGTTCGAGCACCTGCATGCCCTGATCAACGAGGCGCAGGGACTGCAGGAATGGGACACCGGGGAACTGGGGATCAGCCGCTACCAGGCCGGGCTGTGGGCGGAGCTGGAAGAGCTCGCGGAAGAAACCGAGGAAGCCGCAGCCTGGCGGGAATCGGTGTCCGCCCTGCTGGACCTGAAGAGCGTGGACCCGGTGCCGCTGCCGGCGGGGCTGCAGGCGGACCTGCGCCCGTACCAGCATGAAGGATTCAACTGGCTCGCGTTCCTCTGGGACCACGGCCTGGGCGGCATCCTCGCCGACGACATGGGCCTGGGCAAGACCCTGCAGACCCTGGCCCTGCTGGCCCACGCGCGGGAAAAGCAATCCCGGGAGCAGGAGGACCGGCAGCCGGTCCGTCCGTTCCTGGTGGTTGCCCCCACCTCGGTGGTGCCCAACTGGGCATCCGAAGCGGCGCGGTTCACGCCGGGCCTAAAGGTAGTCACCGTGGGCGACACCACCGCCAAGTCCAAGGTGCCGCTGGCCGAGGTGGTGGCGGGCGCCGACGTCGTCATCACCTCCTATGCCGTGTTCCGGCTGGACTTCGCCGCCTATCGGAAGACCGAATGGGACGGGCTGATCCTGGATGAGGCGCAGTTCGTGAAGAACCGCGTAACCCGCGTGCACCAGTGTGCCCGGGACCTGCCGGTGCCGTTCAAGCTGGCCATCACCGGCACGCCCATGGAAAACAACCTGATGGAACTGTGGGGACTGTTCGCCATTGTGGCCCCGGGCCTGTTCCCGTCCGCGCGCAAGTTCGCGGATGAATACCAGCGGCCCATCGAGCGCGGTGACAGCCCCGACCTGCTGGCCCGGCTGCGCAGCCGGATCCGGCCGCTGCTGATGCGCCGTACCAAGGAAGCAGTCGCCAAGGACCTGCCCGAGAAGCAGGAACAGGTCCTGGAAGTGGAACTGCACCCCAAACACCGCAAGATCTACGAGACGCACCTGCAGCGCGAACGCCAGAAACTCATGGGGCTGATCCAGGACATGGACCGGAACCGGATGATCGTTTTCCGCTCCCTGACCCTGCTGCGCATGCTGAGCCTGGATGCCTCCCTGGTGGAGGAGGAATACGAGGGCATCCCGTCAGCCAAACTGGATGTGCTGTTCGAGCAGCTCAACGACATTACCGCTGAAGGCCACCGTGCCCTGATCTTCAGCCAGTTCACCTCCTTCCTGAAAAAGGCAGCGGAACGGCTGGACGAGGCAGGCATCAAATACGCCTATCTGGACGGCTCCACCCGCAACCGTGCCGACGTGATTGCCTCCTTCAAGGAGGGCGAGGCCCCGGTGTTCCTCATCAGCCTCAAGGCCGGCGGCTTCGGCCTGAACCTGACCGAGGCGGACTACGTTTTCCTGCTCGATCCCTGGTGGAATCCGGCCGCCGAGTCGCAGGCCGTGGACCGCACCCACCGGATCGGGCAGAAAAACAATGTCATGGTCTACCGGATGGTCGCCCGGGACACCATCGAGGAGAAGGTGATGGCACTGAAGGAGCAGAAGGCGAAGCTGTTCACCTCGGTAATGGACGACGACGCCGTCTTCAGTTCAGCGCTCACTGCAGAGGACATCCGGGCCCTCCTGCAATAGCTTCGGCCGAGCCGCCCGTGTCCTTCCCGGGACGGTCATTGATTTGTACAGTGGAGTGATGGCCACTCAGGAGCGTCCCATCGGATTCTGGCTCAAGCTTGTCGACCAGCTGGTTGATGACCAGTTCGGCGCCAGCTTCGAAGAGCACGGCGTCACCCGCCGGCAGTGGCAGATGATGAACCTGCTGGTGGAGGGGCCGGCCACCCAGAAACAGCTGTCGGACGGTTTGCGGCCGTTTTTCCCTGCCGTGGAGACCGGCACTTCCGAAGAACTCATTGAAGAACTGCGGGAGTCCGGCTGGGTGGCACTCGAGGACGGCCAGTACCAGCTGACGGACCTGGGCAGCCGCAGCTTGGAGAACCTGCGCGGCGCCGTGGACCGGATCCGGCAGTTGATGACGGAGGACATCGCCGAAGAGGAGTACACCGCCCTGCTGGCAGTGCTGCAACGGATGGCCCGGAACCTGGGCTGGGACGGCGACGTCGCCTCAGGGCCGAGGGTGGATACCTGAGTCCGGCGGACATTTCGCTCCTAGCAGCGTGCGTTCCTAGTAACCGGCGCGGACGTCCACCAGTCCCTCCAAGACAAACCCCGCCGCCAAGTTCCGTACGTTGCGCTCCACCCGGGCCGTGAACAGCGGACGGATCATGTCCTGTGTTTCCCCGGTATGCGGCGTGATCAAAGCCCGGGGTTCGGACCAGAGGGGATGCCCGTCCGGCAGCGGCTGCGGATCGGTGACATCCAGTGCTGCCCCGGCAAGTTTCCCTTCCGCCAGGGCGGTCACCAACGCCGCGGTTTCCACGAGCGGACCGCGGGCGATGTTCACCAGGAAGGCGTCGGGCCGCAGCAGGGCCAGGCGCCGGGCGTCCATCAGGTGGTCTGTTCCTGCCGTCATGGGTGCTGCCAGCACCAGGACATCGGCTTCCCGCAGGGCGTCGTCCAAACCCTCGTCGGTGACGGTTTTCTCTGCCCCCGGTACCGGCTGGTGGTGCGCGCGGACCATGGTGATGTGTTCGGTGAACGCCGACACCAGCCGCAGGATTTCCTTGCCCACCCCTCCGGCCCCCACAATCACCACGCGTTTGCCGTGCAGCGAGGTGCCCTGCGGCTTGCCCCAGCTCTGCGCCCGGGCGAACGTATCCACCGAGCGCAGCAGGGCCAGGACCAGTGCCAGGGCGAACTCCCCCACCGGCTGCCCGAATGCGCCCTTGCCGCTGGTCCACTGCCGGTCGGGGTTGCGCCGCATCAGGTCCTCGTACTGGTCCACCCCGGCCAGGGGAAGCTGTATCCACGCTATGCCGGGATGCTCGGCCAAGACCGTTTCCAGGGCATCCTGGGACAGCCCTTCGGTCAGGACCAGTCCCCTGGTTGCCTCCGAGAGCGGTGCAACCACTCCGCCGCCTGCCTGCACGGCATTGACCAGATAGTCCCTAGGCTCCGGAAGGATAACAACGCTCGGTTCCATGAACGGACCCCGTTCGGCGTGAGCTGACAGTCCCAGAAGTATAGGCGCGGCACCTACCGCCCCGGCAGGTGCCGGAACGGTTTGCGGTCCCGAACGGTTTACTTGCGCTGGATCTGCGCGAGCATCTCTTCGAACGGCAGCGACGCCGGCAACTGCTGGGCGGTTTCGCGCGGGGAGGGAGCCGGCTGGGAGACCGGGGAAGGCTGTGAGTTCCCGGACTGCTGGGCCGTACCTCCGGGGACGTTCCCCATCAGCGCGGCAAGTTCCCCTGCGGCACGGCGCACCCGGTCATCCAGGGGCCCGGCACCTGCTTCGCCTGCACCCCAGTCCCCGGGGGCGGCATAAACACCCGTGGGGACAACCCGTGCCCGCAGGTAGCTGAACATCGGCCGCATGGAGTAATCCAGCACCATGGAATGCCGGGCGCTGCCGCCGGTGGCCGCAATGAGGACCGGTTTGCCGTCCAGGGATTTGTTGTCGATGACGTCGAAGAAGGACTTGAAGAGCCCGCTCATGGACGCCGTAAAGACCGGCGTCACTGCCACGACCGCGTCTGCGGCCACCAGCTTGCTGATCAGGGCTTCCAATTTTGGCGGCGCATAACCGGTGACCATGGTGTTGGCTATATCAACGGCGTATTCGCGGAGTTCGAATGTGGAGACCGTCACCTGACGGCCCCGTGCTTCGATCTCCTCCCGTGCCGCCTGAGCCAGGGAATCGGCAAGCATCCGTGACGAGGACGGAACGCCCAAGCCACCCGAAACCACAACAAGATCAACCATCCGGTCCTCCTCCACATGCGTTTGCATGTAGTGGTCAACCCCGGTCCCACACCACTTATTCCTCCGGGTCGCGCCCAAGCGCCCCTCGCTTCCGCCGTCGCCCTCATCCGAAGTGGCTAGGCACCGGCGGCTCGCACCCCAAATTACCCGGGAAAATCAATCGTGAGCTTGAGCCGTGCCAGGCCTGTTGCTGGGTAGGCTGGCGGCATTATCAAGCATTCTTCGCACTCGTACATCAAACCCGTACATCAAAAAGCTGCAGCAGTCCTCCCGGCGGCCCTGCCGCTAAAGAGGCAGCCGCCCAGGAACGTCCCCTCCAGGGACCGGTACCCATGCATTCCGCCGCCACCGAAGCCGGCGGCCTCCCCAGCTGCGAACAGCCCCGGCACCGGCGCCCCGTCTTGGCCCAGCACCCGCGACTCCAGGTCGGTTTGCAGCCCGCCAAGGGTCTTGCGGGTCAGCACCGACAGCCGTACGGCAATCAGGGGCCCGGCCTTGGGGTCCAGGATCCGGTGCGGAGCGGCCGTGCGGATCAGCCGGTCGCCCAGATAGGTGCGGGCACCGCGAATGGCTGTCACCTGCGAATCCTTGCTGAAGGGATTCCGGATTTCCCGGTCCCGGGCCTCGATTTCACGCCGGACCGCGTCCGCGGAAAGTTGGGGCGCCTCGCCCTGGGCGGAGGAATCCTTGGCCAGCATATTCATTCCCGCCACCAGCTCGTCCACGGAATTGGCGGTAATGAAGTCCTCCCCATGGTCAAGGAAGGCCTGGACCGGAGCCGGCACTCCGGCTGTGGCCCGCTTCAGCACATCCCGAATGGACTTTCCCGTCAGGTCCGGGTTCTGTTCGGAACCGGAGAGGGCGAATTCCTTGCGGATGATGGCCTTGTTGAGGATGAACCAGCTGTAGTCGGAGCCCGTGCGGCGCAGGTGTTCCAAGGTCCCCAGGGTGTCAAACCCCGGAAAAAGCGGCACGGGCAGCCGGTCCCCGGCCGCATCCAGCCACAGTGACGAGGGGCCGGGAAGGATCCGGATGCCGTGGTTTTTCCACACCGGATTCCAGTTGCGGATGCCTTCCACGTAATGCCACATCCGGTCCGGGTTGATCACCCGCCCGCCGGCTGCCTGCGCAATGCCGATCCCGCGCCCGTCCACATGTTCGGGCACGCCGCTGAGCATATTCTGCGGTGCCGGTCCCATCCGGTCCGGCCATGCTGCCCGGACGGCGTCGTGGTCCCCGCCGATCCCGCCGGTAGTAAGCACCACTGCGGATGCGCTGAACTCAAAATCCCCAACGGCTACCCGGGAGGACGCAGTGCCCCGCTCCGCCGTCGTTGGTTCCAACACTGTGCCGCGCACACCGGTCACGGCGCCGCCGGTGAGGACAAGGTCGTCGAGCCGGTGCCGGAACGCCAGGCGCACCAGGCCGCGTTCGACGCCGTCGCGCACCTTGGCCTCGAACGGCGCGGTGATTCCCGGCCCGGTCCCCCAGGTGATGTGGAAGCGCGGCACCGAGTTGCCCGGCCCGCTGGCACCGTACCCGCCGCGCTCGGCCCAACCGACCACGGGAAAGAGCCGGTGCCCCATCTGCTGCAGCCAGGCCCGTTTCTCCCCTGCCGCGAAATGCACATAGGCCTCGGACCACTTACGCGGCCAGAAGTCTTCCTCGCGGTCAAAGCCGGCGGTGCCCTGCCAGTCCTGCCAGGCCAGTTCCACGGAATCCCGCACACGGAGCCGGCGCTGCTCGGGCGAGTTCACCAGGAACAGGCCGCCGAAGGACCACCAGGCCTGTCCGCCTATGCTCTGTTGGCCTTCCTGTTCCACCAGGATCACCGTGCGCCCGGCATCCACCAGTTCAGCGGTGGCTACCAGGCCGGCAAGTCCGGCACCAACAACAATGACGTCTGCGTCTTTTGGCTGCATCCGGCTCACGCTACCGGCAGCACCCGGTACAGGCCAGCATTGCTTGGCACGGTGTCCGGCGCCCTCATGGGACGCACCGCACGGGCACGGCCTGTTGCATCCGTACCGGGGTTCTTAGACTGGACGGTAGGGCCGCTCCTAGGAGAACCGGCGACTGCCGGTGCCGGCTGTGGAAGAAGTGGAGAATCGCATGAGCGAACAGGGCGCCAACGAGGAGAAGGACTCCAACCGGACCCACGGCCAGGAGGCCTCCGAGGGCGATAGCAGCACGAAGCAGAACGAACAGCGCGAACATTCCCAGGAAGCCGCCGAAGGCGACGAAGGGCAGAGCTGAGCGGGACACCCTAGACGCGGAACAGGCCCTTGAACCTCCTTTTGGGGAGGGGCAGGGGCCTGTTCCGTGTCTTCGTTGACTTAGCTCGCCGCTGCCTTGCGTCCTGAGTTCTTCGCAGCGTCCAGCACATCTGCATCATGGCTCTGGTCCACCACGGGGCCCGTTCCGGCAATTTCCCGCAGCTGCGCAATTCCTGCCGCTGCGTCCTGCTTTGTGTCAAAGGTGGTGGACACAGCCATCAACGTTCCGTCGCCGGAAATGAGCTTGATCCGGTAGCTGCCTTCGTGGGCGTCCACCAGCTTAAAGTAGCCCGACATCACTTACCTCCTTGTAAGGGGTCTATCAGTGCCTCTAATAGTAAGCCACCTTAGGGCTTTGCAACTCCCCCTCCCCTAAATCCGCGTAGCCTGAAACCAAACTGAAACCGGTTCCTACACTGGAACCATGGCCGATACCGTCAGCCCCGAACAGCGCAGCCGCAATATGTCGCGCATCCGCAGCAAAAACACCAAGCCCGAGCTGCTGGTGCGCAGCCTCCTGCACGCCGCCGGCTACCGGTTCCGGCTGCACGGCAGCTTCGGCCAAACACGCCTTCCCGGCAAGCCGGACCTGGTGTTCGCCGGGCGCCGCAAAGTCCTGTTCGTCAACGGCTGCTTCTGGCATTTCCACTCCTGCCCGGCCGGCCGGCACGCTCCGCAAACCAACAGCGAGTTCTGGGCGGCCAAGCGGAATCGGACCGTGGAGCACGACGCCGCAGCACGGGACCGGCTGGCAGCGGCCGGCTGGGAGGCCCTGGTGGTGTGGGAGTGCGAACTCCGTGACCGGAGCGTCTTGGAACAGCAACTGCGCAGGTTCCTGGGCCCGCCCGGGGCAGCACCGGCCCCGAGCCCCGAGACACGGCACTAGACTCGACCACAGACATCTTCAGCAACCAGACCAATGGAGGCGGCAGGCATGGGCAGTTCGGCTAACGGCAAACGGGGCGTCCTTTTTGATGTGGACGGAACCCTGGTGGATTCCAACTACCTGCACGCGGTTTGCTGGTGGCAGGCCTTCCGCCGAATGGAGCACGATGTGCCCATGTCCGCCATTCACCGGGCCATCGGCATGGGCGGGGACAAGCTCGTGGAACATCTGCTGGGCGAGGACCGCAACAAGGACGAGGACGAAAAAATGGACGCCACACACGGCGCCATTTTCTCTACGTGGTGGCCCGCACTGCGTTCCTTCGACGGTGCCAGCGACCTCCTGAAGGCCTGCGCGGACAAGGACCTCACCGTAGTCCTGGCCTCGTCAGCATCCGAAGCTGAACTAAAGTTCCTGCGCACCGTCATCGACGCCGATTCGGCCATCAGCGGTGCGACCAGCTCCGGAGATGCCGAAGCCAGCAAACCCTCCCCCGACATTCTGGAAGCAGCTTTGGAGTCCGGCGGACTGGAGGCGGCTAATACCGTTTTTGTGGGTGACTCGGTGTGGGATGTGAAGGCAGCGGGCAAGCTTTCCATTCCCACCATCGGCCTCACCTGCGGCGGCACCAGCGAAGCCGAACTGCTCGAAGCAGGAGCCGAAGAAATCTATGAGAACCCCCGGGCACTGCTTGCGGACCTGGAAAACAGCCTCCTGCGCACCTTGCTCCAGGACTAGGACCACCCCCAGCCAAGGAAGGACCCCTCATGGCTCGCGAACCCCTTGAACACGGCCGGGCAGATTCGGAGGGACCGGCGAACGGCGCCAAAGATCCGCTCGGTCCCAGCGCACCCCAGTCCGGCCCCACCGGCGAACCCCGCACTCCGGGCCACAAGGCCCACTCCGCCGGCAACATCCGCGATGACCAGGGCACGCATGCCGCGGGTACGGTGCCCGCGTCTGGCGACCCACGGGACGCGGAACGGGACGGCGGATTGGATGAGGACCGGCCGGGCGACGCCGGCTGATCCTCCCAGCGGGATCGGCCTCAGGGATCGGGCTCCGCTGCCAGCCCGCTGCCGGCCTACTTCAACAGGCCGGCGGCGCGCAGGGCATCGGCCATGGCACCGCCCGGGGCCGGTTCTGCCCTGCTAACCCGCGCTGCACCCTTCCCAGCTGCCTGGGCTGTGGCCTTGGCGCCGCCCTTCGCGGATGCCTTGGCCTTTGGTGATGAGGCCGAAACCGGCCCCGGGCGGGACGCTGCCGGCGCGGGCACTGCTGCCCGCGGGCCCTGCCCCCGTGATGCCTGCCCCCGTGATGCCTGTCCCTGCGTTCCCTGCCCGCGCCGCGGCCGGCTCCCGGCCGGGTCTGCAGGGTCGTCGTCGAGCCGCAGGGTCAGCGAGATCCGCTTGCGCTCCGGATCCGCCTCCATCACCTTGACCTTGACCACCTGCCCGGACTTAACCACTTCCCGGGGGTCGGAAATGAAGGTGGTGGACATGGCGGAAATGTGCACCAATCCGTCCTGGTGCACGCCCACATCAACAAAGGCTCCGAAGGCGGCAACGTTGGTGACCACCCCGTCCAGGACCATGCCCGGCCGCAGGTCCGAAATATTCTCGATCCCCTCGGAGAAGGCCGCTGTTTCAAAGGCCGGGCGGGGGTCGCGCCCGGGTTTGCGCAGTTCGGCAATGATGTCCAGGACGGTGGGCAGGCCCACCTGATCGTCCACGAACGCCGCCGGATCCAGGCCGTCCAGGGACGCCCCGGACGGACTCATGGTGGCACCCGCGGCGGTCAGGACCCTGCGGGCAGTCGGATAGGACTCAGGGTGGACGCTGGTGCCGTCCAACGGCTCCGATCCCCCGCTCACGCGCAGGAACCCGGCGCACTGCTCATACGCCTTTGCCCCCAGCCGCGGCACCTTCAAGAGGTCCCGGCGGCGGGTAAAGGGACCGTTTGCGTTCCGGTGGGCCACGATGTTTTCGCTAAGCAGCGGCCCGACGCCGGCCACCCGTGCCAGCAGCGACGGCGACGCGGTGTTCACGTCCACGCCCACCGCGTTCACGCAGTCTTCGATCACCGCATCCAGGGCGCGCTCCAGCTTGGCCGGCGTCACGTCGTGCTGGTATTGGCCCACTCCGATGGACTTGGGATCAATCTTCACCAGTTCGGCCAGCGGGTCCTGCAGCCGGCGGGCAATGGACACGGCACCGCGCAGGGAAACGTCCATGCCGGGTAATTCAGCAGAAGCAAGCGCGGATGCGGAATACACCGATGCTCCGGCTTCCGAGACCACCAGCTTGCGCACGCCTGTCACCAGCTTGATCAGTTCGGCGGCCAGCTTGTCCGTTTCACGCGATGCCGTGCCGTTGCCAATCGCAATCAGTTCCACCCCGTGCGCTTTCACCAGCCCGGCCAGGGCCACGAGGGCCTCGTCCCAGCGGCGCACCGGGGCATGCGGGTACACGGTGTCGGTGGCCACCGCTTGGCCGGTGCCGTCCACCACGGCCACCTTCACCCCGGTGCGCAGGCCCGGGTCCAGGCCCAAAGTGGCCTTGTTGCCGGCGGGCGCGGCCAGCAGCACATCACGCAGGTTCGCAGCGAAGACCCGGACCGCTTCGGTTTCCGCGTCGGTGAACAGCCGGACGCGCAGGTCCACGGACAACTTCGCCAGGATCCGCCGCCAGGCCAGCTGTACCGTCTGCATCAGCCAGGCGTCCGCCGGACGCCCCCGGTCCGCTACCCCCAGGCGCGCGGCCACCGAACGTTCATAACGGGCCCGCGCGCCGGCCAGCGCCTCGGCGTCCGCCGGGTCCCCCTCGGTCAGGGCCAGTTCCAGGATGCCCTCCTTCTCCCCGCGCAGCAGTGCCAGCACCCGGTGCGACGGCATCCCGGAGGGCGACTGGGAGAAGTCGTAGTAGTCGGTGAACTTGCGGCCTTCGGTTTCCTTGCCGGGCCGGACCTGCGAGCGCATCCGCCCCTGCCGCCACAGCTTCTCGCGCTGCTCGGTCAGCAGGTCCGCATCCTGGGACACACGCTCGATGAGGATGGACCGCGCGCCGGCGAGCGCCTCTACTGCGTCGGGCACGCCGTCGCGCACGTACGCTGCTGCCTCGGTTTCCGGCACGCGGCCGGGATCCGCCAGCAGGGTATCCGCCAGCGGTTCCAGTCCCGCTTCCCGGGCAATCTGCGCCTTGGTGCGCCGCTTGCTCCGGTAAGGCAGGTAGATGTCCTCCAGCCGGGACTTGGTTTCAGCCCCGACGACGGCGGCCCTCAGCTCCGGGGTCAGCTTGCCCTGGTCATCGATCGCCTCAAGGATGGTGCGCCGCCGTTCCTGCAGTTCGCGCAGGTACCGCAGCCGCTCATCCAGGTCCCGCAGCTGTGCGTCATCCAGGGTTCCGGTGGCCTCCTTGCGGTACCGGGCGATAAACGGCACCGTGGCACCGCCGTCGAGCAGTTCCACGGCAGCACGGACCTGCCACGGCGCAACGCCGAGTTCCGAGGCGAGCTGGGCAATGACCTGCTCGTCCGATGCGGATAGGTGGGCGACGGGTTCTACGCTGCTTAGACTCACCCGCCCAATTCTTCCCCATGCACCCGCTTGTGGCGAGCGGCCGGCCGGGGCGGTTAGTCCTCTTCGGTGAAGAGCCGGCGCCGGGTGCTCAACAGCTCCACTTCCGGCCGGGCCGCCACCAGTCGCTCCGCGGCATCGAGCACCTCCACCACATGCGACCTGTCCGCCGACACCACACTTACACCCAGACCCGAGCGGCGGTGCAGGTCCAGCGACCCGACCTCCGCGGCGGAGACGTCAAACTTCCGCCGCAGCTCAGCGAGGATGGGCCGCACCACCGAGCGTTTGCCCTTGAGGGAATGCACATCCCCCAGGAGCAGGTCCAGTTCCAGCGCGCCGATCCACATGGTATCCATCCTTGCCGCAGCGCACCGGCCTTGTCACGCACGCCTGCAGCCGCCGCCCGGTCGGTGTTATGTTCAAAAGATGGCAATGCAGCACCACACCCGCAGGTCTCCCCGCCCACGCAATCTGGTCTCCGGTCTCCTGTTTGGAATCGGGCTGGCTGCCTTCATGGATGAAGTGGTCTTCCACCAACTGCTGCAGTGGCACCACTTCTATGACCGCTCCACCACCTCGGTGGGCCTGTTCTCGGACGGACTGTTCCACGCCTTTGGCTGGTTTGCCGTGGTGGCCGGGTTGTTCCTGTTCGCCGACCTCCGCCGCTGGCACCAGCTCCTGTGGCCGCGCTGGATTGGCGGTGTCCTGCTCGGCGCCGGAGCCTTCCAGTTGTATGACGGCACCGTGCAGCACAAACTCATGGGCCTGCACCAGATCCGGTACGAGGTGGATCTGCTGGCCTATGACACCGTGTGGAACTCGGTGGCGGTGCTGCTGATCGCCGCCGGCGCATGGCTGACGTACCGCACCCGTCCCGCCGTTCCCCCGGGCACGGCAGAAACCACGGCCGATGCATAACCACGGCGGAGGCTTCGCCGCGGAGACGTTGTTCTTTATCCCCGCGGTTGCTGCCTTGGTGGCCTACTGGGCCGGAGCGCTCTCGCCGCGCTCAGGCAGCTGGCCCTGGTACCGGACCCTGTGCTTCACCTTGGGCGTGGGGGCGGTCCTGGTGACCGTGCTGAACCCGCTGGCCGAACTGGCGCATACGGATTTCGCCATACTCAGCTTCTCCCACCTGCTGGCCGGGATGGTCTCGCCGCTGCTGCTGGTGTTGTCCCGTCCCTTCACGCTCGCGCTGCGCAGCCTTGACGTCTTTCCGGCCCGGCGGCTGTCCCGGCTGCTGCGCAGCAGGTTTGTCCGCTTCCTGGCTTTCCCCGTTACCGCGGCCGTGCTGAATACCGGCGGAATGTTCCTGATGTTCCGCACCCCGCTGCTGCAAGCCATGCAGGAGTCCATGCCGGTGCACTGGCTGGTGACGTTCCATCTGCTCGCTGCGGGGTATCTGTTTACCGCCGCCATCATCGGCCGGGATCCCTCACCGCACCGGGCCGGCTACCGGCTGCGGGCCATTGTGCTGGTCCTGTCCATTGCCGCGCACAACATCCTGGCCAAGGGCATTTATGCCGATCCGCCGCCCGGCGTGAGCGCGGCCGCGGCGGAACAGGGCGCCCTGGTGATGTACTACGGCGGTGCGGTCCTGGAACTGGTGCTGGTTGTGCTCCTATGCCGCCAGTGGTTCCAGTGGTCCCGCCCGCGGGCACGAATCGCATCCACCTCCGGTCCTCAGTAAGCTTACTAAGTTGAATACCGGCTTTGGCCGGTTCGGTTCGCTGAAGGGTCATTCATGAACGTCACCAGGGAAACCCTGATCCGGACAGCCTCGGAGGTCTTCGGCTGGGAGACGCCCCGCGAAGGGCAGCTCGAAGCCATGACCGCCGTAGCCCAGGGCAGGGATGTCCTGTGCGTTATGCATACCGGACACGGCAAATCCGCCGTCTACCAGGTTCCGGCGCTTGCCCTGCCGGGTGTCGCCGTCGTTATTTCTCCCTTGGTCGCACTGCAGCGCGACCAAGCAGACGCCATTAACGCTGCCGCGGGCCGCACCCGTGCGTATGTAGTGAACTCCGGTCAGTCCCAAGCCCAGATCAACGACGCGTGGGCAGCGGTTGAGGACCCGAATGAGGAGCAGCGGGCCAAGTTCCTGTTCCTCGCGCCGGAACAGGTGGCCAAGGAGGACGTGGCACAACGCCTGAAGAGCCTGGATGTGTCCTTACTGGTCATCGACGAGGCGCACTGCGTCTCTGCGTGGGGCCATGATTTCCGGCCGGACTACCTCCAACTCGGCGCCCTGGTCCAGGCCCTCGGGAAACCCGTGGTTGCCCTCACCGCCACCGCCGCTCCGCCGGTGCGCACCGAGATTGCCGGCGTCCTGCAGCTGAAGGACCCGTTCCTGATAGCCCAGGGCTTTGACCGGCCCAACCTGCACCTGGCGGTTCGCATGCACGTGGAGTCCGAGGACAAACGGCGCGCCGTGGTGGACAGTGTTCCGGACCTGGAACACCCCGGCCTGGTGTACGTGGCAACGCGCAAGGAAGCCGAGCAATACGCCGAGGACCTGGAAAAGGCGGGCCTGCGGGCAGCGGCCTTCCATTCGGGCCGGCCGGCCGGGGAACGGGAAGACGTCCACCGCCGGTTCCTGGCTGACGAACTGGACGTAGTGGTGGCCACCACGGCGTTCGGCATGGGCATCGACAAGCCCAACGTCCGCTACGTGGTGCACGCCGGGATCCCGGATTCGGTGGACAGCTACTACCAGGAAATCGGCCGGGGCGGACGGGACGGCAAACCCGCCACCGCCATCCTGCACTACCGGCCGGAGGACCTGGGCCTGCGTCGCTTCTTTGCCAGCAACCGGCCCAGCGACGACGACCTGCGGCAGTTGTTCGCGGTGCTCCGGGCACAGAACGGCACCATCAGCCAGGCCCGGCTGCGGGAAACACTGAACCTCAGCGCGCGGAAACTCGCTGGCCTGCTGAACCTGCTGTACGAGGCCGGGGCCGTCACAGCCAGCAAAAAGGGCTACAAGGCAGGCACCATGAGCCCGGACGAGGCGGTATCCGCCGCCGCCGAGTACGCCGAACGGCGCGAGAACATCGACCAGTCGCGGGTGGATATGGCCCGGCAGTAAGCCGAGACCTCGGGCTGCCGCCGCCAGTTCCTGCTCGGCTACTTCGGGGAGAATATGCCCGATCCCTGCGGGAACTGCGACAACTGCGAAAAGGCCGCTGCCGCGGCGGACGTCGCCCCGGAAGACCTGGCCGAGCTGTCCCCGGACGATGCGGCGGACCTCCCGTTCCCGCTGCAGTCCCCGGTGACGCACACCGAGTGGGGTCCCGGCGTCGTGATGAGTTACGAGGATGAGACCGTCACGGTGCTTTTTGAAGCGGAGGGCTACAAGACCCTGTCGATGGACCTCGTACTGGAAAAGGACCTGCTGCAGCCGCTAAACCAGTAGCCCACGGCAACCTTTGCAGCACTCCAACCATTGTGTGCCGGGTCACAGTCCCCTAAGAATGGACTATGACGGTTACCCTCAGGTCCTTGGAAACTGCAATTCCCCCCACTGTGCTGGTGCAGACTGAAGTCCGTGACTGCTTCGCCACCCAGCCGGGCCTGACCCGGCTGGGTGAACGGCTGGTCCGCACCTGCTTCGATTCCGCGGCCATCGACACCCGCCGCACGGCACTGGCCGAGCTGTCCCTCACCGACACCTCCGAGCATCCGGTGTTTTACGACGCCCGCAGCGGATTGCTGCTGAAGCCCAGCACCAAGGTCCGCAACGACATTTTCGCAGTGCAGGCCACCAAGCTTTTCATCGAGGCCGCAACCAAGGCCTTGGCGGCCGCCCCGGGAGTGACGGCGGCGGACATCACGCACGTCATCACCGTCTCCTGCACGGGGTTCTTCAACCCCGGCCCGGACTACAAAGTGGTCCGGGCGCTCGGGCTGGACCCCTCCGTCCAGCGATACCACCTGGGCTTTATGGGCTGCTATGCCGCGTTCCCGGCCATGCGCGCCGCGAAGTCCTTCTGCGAGGCCGATCCCGGCGCCGTGGTGCTGGTAGTCAGCGCCGAACTCTGCTCCCTGCATGTGCGCACCTCCAATGACCCCGATGCCATCATGGGGTCCTCGCTCTTTGCCGACGGCGCCGCCGCCGCGGTGATCACTGCCCGCGATGACCTGCCCGAGGGCCCCGGCATCCAACTGGACCATTTCGAGACCATCCTTACCCCGGTGGGTGAGGAAGCCATGGCCTGGAACATCGGCGACGAAGGCTTCGAGATGGTGCTGGGCACCTATGTTCCGCACATCATCGACGACCACATTGTCGGCGCCCTTGACCCGCTGCTCGCCCACGACGATTCGTTGGGAACGCTGCCGTACCGGGAGATCGAGCACTGGGCCATCCATCCCGGTGGCCGCAGCATCCTGGACAAGGTGGAGGCCAAGCTCGAACTGAGCGAGGAACAGCTGTTCCCGGCTCGGGAAACGCTGCGCACAGTGGGCAACATGAGCAGCGCTACGGTGCTGTTTGTCCTCAAACGCATCCTGGATCTGCCCTCTGCAGGTGGCAACGAGCGGATTTGTTCCATGGCCTTCGGCCCGGGCCTGACCGTGGAAACAGGATTGTTCACCCGGGTCGGCGTGCCGGTCCAGCCGGCGGCAGCGGTGGCCGGAGAACGCGCTGAGCAGCCGGCGGTAGGCGTCCCTGCATGACGGGTGTGCTCCCGTCGCTGGCTGAACGCGCCGTGGATGCCGTGGAAGAAATGGACCGGCCCGACGCCGATCCCCGGCAATTGGAACGCACCTACGCCCGCTTCTGGCTGATCAACGCCGTTGTATCGGGATGGCGGCGCAACTACGTCCGGTACCTGCGCCCGCTGTTCCGGGAGAGCGGCGGCGGGAGTTTGCTGGATATCGGTTCCGGCGGCGGGGACGTGCCCCGCTGCCTTGCCCGCTGGGCGCGCCGGGACGGCTTCGCGCTGGACATCACGGCGATCGACCCGGATCCGCGGGCGCACGCCTTCGCCTCGGCCCGCCCCCCGGTGCCGGGGCTCACCTACCGGCAGGCATTCAGCTCCGACCTGGTTGCGGAAGGCCGGTCCTACGACGTCGTGATCTCCAACCACATGCTCCATCACCTCGGCGCGGGGGAACTGGAGGCCCTGCTGGCCGATTCGGAAAAACTCGCCACCAGGCTGATTCTGCACAGCGACATTGAGCGCAGCCGGTGGGCGTACGTGCTGTTTTCGGTGGGGACCTGGCCGTTTTTCCCCGGCTCATTCATCCGCCGGGACGGGCTGACCTCCATCCGGCGCAGTTTCACGGCGGCGGAACTGGCGGAGGTAACTCCGGCCGGCTGGCAGGGCGTGCAGCACCGGCCGTGGCAGAACCTGCTGGTCCATCCGCCGCTGTCCCGGATCCCGGCGCTGGCCAGGGAGTCCTGATCACGGTGCACCAGCTCTCCCCCGCCCCGGCGCCGCAGGCGACCGCAGCACACGTTCCCCGGGCGGCATCCGACGTCGTTATTGTGGGCGGCGGACCGGTGGGAGCCTATTTGGCTGTCCTGCTGCTGCAGGCGGGCATCACCGTCCAGGTACTCGAACAGCGGACCGGGCGCAGCCGGCATTCGCGTGCCATCGGTGTCCACCCGCCGGCCCTGGCGTCCCTCGCCCTGGCCGGAATCGCCGATGCCATGACCGCCGAAGGCGTACGGATCACCCACGGTGAGGCCCGCAGCGCGGGCCGGACGGTTGCCCGGCTGGATTTCGCCGCCGCTTCGGCACAGTATCCGTTTGTCCTGACGCTGCCGCAGATCCGCACCGAGGAGCTGCTCGAGGAACGCCTGCGCGCCCTGGACCCAACGGCGCTGGTACGCGGCGCGCGGGTGGAGTCCTTTACCGACGACGGATGCTGCGTCCGGGTCTGCGGCCGCTCCGGCGGGAAGCCGTTCAACACGCGGGCATCCCTGCTGGTGGCGGCCGACGGCGCCCGGTCCGCCGTCCGCACCGCGCTTGGCACGCGCTGGTCCTCCCGGCAGCTTGCCGATACCTATTTGATGGGCGACTTTCCGGACCACACCGGTGACGGGCCGCTGGGAGTGCTGTATCTGGAGCCGGAGGGAATCGTGGAATCCTTTCCCCTGCCCGGCGGGCTGCGCCGGTGGGTGGCCCACACCGACTGCCTGCAGCGCGGTGCCACGGCCGAAATGCTGGCCGCCGTGGTTCTGCGCCGCACCGGATACCGGCTGGATGCCGGGGCCAACTCGATGCTCAGTGCCTTCGACGTGCGCATCGGCAGGGCGGGCCGGCTGGTCCGCGGCCGGACCGTGCTGGTGGGCGATGCCGCCCACCAGATCAGTCCCATCGGCGGGCAGGGCATGAACCTGGGCTGGCTCGACGCCGCCGCCCTGGCCCCGCTGATTGCCGCGTCCCTGCGCGGCCGGCCGGTGGGAGCGGAGCTGCGGGAGTTTGAACGGCGCCGGCGGCGCGACGCGGTGATTGCCTCCGCGCAGGCCCGGACCAACATGGTCCTGGGCCGGCCGCTGCCGGCACCTGTGCTGGCAATGCGCAACGCCGGGCTGGAACGGGTGTTCCAGGTCCCGGCGCTGGGCAACGCGGTGGCACGGCGTTTCACCATGCAGTAGGTGCCGCGGGAGTTACTTCCGGGTTGCGGCATCCTCCGCGGGGGCGTCCGTTGCCATGGTGTCCTTGGCCTGGACATCGTCAGCCTGCACGGCGGACATGGCCCCGGTCTGGAGTATTTCCGTACCGCCGGTGAGGCCCGGTTCCACCGGGTTGCCGGTGGTCGGCTTGACGTCCAGGGTACGGCGCAGGGCCTGCTCCTTGATGAACAGCACGGCCACCAGCGCAACCACGGAGACTACAGCGGCAATCCGGAAGATGTCCGCGGTGCCCTCGGCATATGCGATGCGGAAGAATTCCTGGATCTGCGGCGGCAGCTGGGCAAGGTCCAGCGTGGCGGTGGTGCCCCCGCTGGTCGGGATGCCGGCGTTGGTCAGTTCCTCGCTCACCCGGCGGCTGACCGAGCTGGAGAGCACGGCACCCAGCACGGAAACGCCGATGGCGCCGCCGACGGTGCGGAAGAAGGCGATGGAGGCGCTGGCCGAGCCAACCTCCGTGACCTTGACGGTGTTCTGGACTGCAAGGACCAGGTTCTGCATCAGCAGGCCCATGCCCACACCGAGGACGAAGATAAACAGGCTGACCAGGACCATCTGGGTTTCATGGTCGATGGTGCCGGCCAGCGCCGTGCCGATGATGACCAGGATGGTGCCGATGACCAGGAAGCGCTTCCACTTACCGAAGCGGGTGATCAGCAGGCCGGAACCGACCGATCCGAGCAGGTTGCCCGCGATCATGGGCAGCATCAGCAGTCCGGCTTCGGTGGGGCTGAAGCCGCGGGCCAACTGGAAGTACTGGCCCAGGAAGGTGGTGGAACCGAACATGGCGATACCCACGGCCACGGAGGCCAGGATGGCCAGCGCGGTGGTGCGCTGGCTGATGATCTTGAGCGGGATGATGGGTTCGGAAACCTTGGACTCCACCAGGACCAGCAGTGCCAGCAGGATCACGGAGCCGCCCACCATGGCGGCGGTTTCCCAGGAGGCCCACTCGTAGTAGTCCTCCTTGCCGGCAAACGAAACCCAGATCAGCAGCAGGGAGACGCCGGCGGTGAGCAGGATGGATCCGAGCCAGTCGATCCGGGCCGGACGGCGCACGTGTTCCAGGCGCAGGGTGAACTGGAGCAGGATCAGCGCGATGACGGCGAGCGGGACGCAGAGGAAGAAGGTCCAGCGCCAGCCCAGCGGGCTGTCTACGATGAAGCCGCCCAGCAGCGGGCCGCCGGCGGTGGCGACGGCCATGACCGCACCCATGTACCCGGAGTACCGGCCGCGCTCGCGCGGCGGGATGATTGAGCCGATGATCGCCTGCGCCAGGGCAGTCAGGCCGCCCATGCCCAGGCCCTGGATCACCCGCGCGGTGAGCAGCAGCGGCATGGATTCGGAGAACCCTGCCAGCACGGAGCCGGCCACGAAGACGATGATGCTCAGCTGCACCAGTACTTTTTTGTTGAACAGGTCAGCGAGCTTGCCCCAGATGGGTGTGCTGACCGCGTTGGCCAGCAGTGCGGCGGTGACGACCCAGGCGAAGTCGGTCTGGGTGCCGTGCAGCTCGCCCATGATGGTGGGCAGCGCGTTGGCCACGATGGTGGTGCTCAGCATCGCCGTGAACAGTGCGGCGAGCAGGCCGGTGAGGGCCTGGAGGATCTGGCGGTGGCTCATTTCCCCGGGGACGTGTTTCTTCCGGGCGGTTTTTGTTTCGCTCACTTAGTTGCTTGCTCCTGCGGAGATAGGTGTGTGGAGGTTCCGACGGCGGGGCCGGTGGTGCCCGGCGCGGCCGTACGGATGGAGGTAAGGAGGGATTCGGAGAGCGCCCCGATGGACTCGGAGGCCAGCTGGGCCTGTTCCTCGGACCACTCCGACAGCGTCTGCTGCAGGACGGCGGCCCGCCGGTTGAGGGACTGGGCGAGGACGGACTCCCCCAGTTCGGAGAGGCGGATCAGGTTGGCCCGGCGATCCTGCGGATGGGGGCGGCGGTGGACGTACCCGAGCTCCTCGAGTTCGGCGACATGCCGGCTCAGTCCAGCGGCGCCGATTCCCAGTTTCGCGGCCAGTTCAGTGGCGCGCAGCTCACCGTCTTCGCCGATCATCCGCATGACGCCCTGCAGTGCGATGCCGGGACCGCCGTCGAGGATGCTGTGGTGGGTGAGGGCCCGCAGCGAACGCTGGAGGGCAAAAACACTGCGAACCAGCTCTTCTGCCGTGTGTTGCTGTACGGGCAAAGCAGGCCGCCTCCGAAACAATATTGATAGTTGACCTAGGCAACTATACGAACATTGTTTACCTAGGTCAACTAACTAAACCGCTTTGTGTCATGTCAGAGGTGGGTGGGAGCAAAGAGGCCTATCCGCGCCTCCACCACCACCACGTTGGGGCCTTCCGCAGCGAAAGATTCTTCCAGGGCCGTACGGATTCCGCCGGGAGCGCAACGGCGGGCCGGGACGCCGAACGATTCGGCCAGCTTGACGAAGTCGGGCCCGGCCAGCTCCGTGGCGGTGGCCTTGCCGAAGGCATCCTCCATGTATTCGCGCAGGATGCCGTAGCCGCCGTCGTCCACGATCAGCCAGGTCACCGGCAGGTGATGCTGCCGGGCGGTAGCCAGTTCCGCGATTGAGTACATGGCCGACCCGTCCCCGGATACTGCCAGGACCCGTTCCCCGAGCCCCACGGCTCCGCCAATTGCCCCCGGAAAGCCGTAGCCCAGCCCGCCGGCACCCTGGGCGGAGTGGAAGGCCCCGGCCTTAGCGTCCCAGCAGCTCCAGGCCCAGTAGGCGGAAATGGTCATGTCCCAGTAGGTCTGCATCGTCTCGGGTACGGCCGCCCGGATATCTGCCATGAACTGCCGCTCCATGTCCAGGTCCTGGCTGTCCAGCCTCGACTGCACCCGCGCCAGGGTTTCGGCCACCAGGTCCTCTGCCGCCTGGCCGTGCCAGTCCGGCAGGACGGCGGCCTGCGGCAGCGCCTGGTCCAGTGCTTGAAGTGCTTGCCGCGCGTCGGCCCGGATACCCAGTGCCGGCCGGTTGGACTCCAGCACCCGGGGCTCGGCGTCAATCTGGATGATCCGGCCACGCGGAGCCATGGTGAAGTAGTTGGAGGTCACCTCGCCCAGGGAGGAACCGATGACCAGGAGGACGTCGGCGTCCTCCAGCACGTCCGTCGTGTGCCGGTCCTCCACCCAGGACTGCAGCGACAGCGGATGGTTCCAGGGGAAGGCTCCGTTGCCGCCGGGGGTGCAGATCACCGGGGCATGGAGTTTCCCGGCAATGGAGAGCAGCTGGGCTTCGGCGCCGCTGCGGCGCACGCCGCCGCCGGCAATAACTGCCGGACGCCGGGCAACACCGAGCCAGCGGACAGCCTCCTTCACCAGCTCGCTGCGCGGCGGGTTGTCGAACGGCTCGGCCAGCGCATCTTCCACGGCCGGAACCATCACCGGATTCAGCAGCACGTTCTGCGGCACCTCGATCCACACCGGACCCATCGGTGCGGAAATGGCCTCGGTCCACGCATCCTGGATAGCGGACGGGATGCCGGAGGCGTGCTGGATCAGCCGCTGGCTCTTGGTGACGTTGGCGGCCGATGCCTTCTGGTCATCAAGCTGGTGCAGCATGCCGCGACGGCGGGCACCCAGGCCGTCAATGGGAAGCTGGCTGGCCACCACGATCATCGGCACACCGGTGGCATAGGCTTCCTGGAGCCCGGCCAGGGAGGTCAGCGCGCCCGGCCCGGTGGAGAGGAACAGCACCCCCACCTGCCCGGTGGCCCGGGAAAAGCCGTCGGCGGCGAACGCCGAATTGTTCTCCACCCGGGAGGAGATGAACTCCAGCCGGGAGCGGGACAGCGCGTCAAAGAGGCCCAGGGCGTGCTGGCCGGGGATCCCGAAGACCGTAGTGGCACCGAGTGCTTCAAGGGTTTCCACCACCAGGTCCCCGCCGTTGCGCACGGGTGCGGAGGATGCAGCGGAAGGGTTGGCGGCAGCGTCGGCGCTCATGCGGACAGTCCCATCAGGGTGATCAGGTCATAGGCCACGTGCGAGGCGGCCACCGCCGTAATGTCGGCGTGGTCGTAGGCGGGAGCTACTTCGACGACGTCGGCGCCCACCAGGTTCAGGCCGCGCAGTCCGCGCAGGATCTCCAGCAGTTCCCGGCTGGTGATGCCGCCGGCTTCCGGAGTGCCGGTGCCCGGCGCGTGGGCCGGGTCCAAGACGTCAATGTCCACGGACACGTACAGCGGACGGGAGCCGATGCGGCTGCGCAACCTGTCCACCACCTCATCCACCCCCTGCCGGAAAACATCCGAAGAGGTCACAATGCCGAACCCGAACCGGCGGTCCTCCTCAAGGTCCTTTTTGCCGTAGAGCGGCCCGCGGGTGCCCACATGGGATATTGCCTCGGTGTCCAGGATGCCTTCCTCCACCGCCCGGCGGAACGGCGTTCCGTGGGTGTATTCGGCGCCGAAGTAGGTGTCCCAGGTGTCCAGATGGGCATCAAAGTGCAGCAGCGCCACCGGCTGCCCCGCGCGTTCGGATGCTGCACGCAGCAGCGGCAGGGCAATGGTGTGGTCACCGCCCAGGGTCAGCAGCCTGCTTCCGGACGCCGTCAGGTCCAGCGCGTGCTGCTGGATGGTTTCGATGGCCTCGTTGATGTCAAAGGGATTCACGGCCATGTCGCCGGCGTCGGCCACCTGCAGGTTCGCGAACGGCGAGGCATCCAGCCCCGGGTGATAGGGGCGCAGCAGGCGGCTGGCCTCCCGGACGTGGTTGGCGCCGAAACGCGCCCCCGGCCGGTAGGACACCCCGCTGTCGAAGGGAACCCCCACCACGGCCACCTCGGCACGGTCCACCTGGTCCAGGCGCGGCAGGCGGGCGAAGGTCGCCGCTCCGGCATACCGGGGGATCCGCGCCGCGTCCACCGGCCCGGTGTTGCCGTTGGCGCTGACGCGGGGAAGCTCATCCATGGGTGTCTCCGGGATCCCCGGGGCGTCCTTGCCCCGGTGCGGTGGTGGTGTGCGGCGGTTGTGTGCGGCGGTTACCCGCGGTTATCTGCAGGTAATCAAATGTTTACCAAAAGGCTAAAGTGGAACTGCGCTCGCGGTCAAGACTAGGCTGAAGGCATGGCGGCCCACGATAACAGCGCAGACCCGAACTACGACGTCGACGTCCTGATTGTGGGCGCGGGCCCCACGGGGCTGGCGCTCGCCGCCCAACTCAGCGCCTTCGGCGCGAGCTTCCGCATCATTGACCGGCGGCAGAGCCCGGGCACCGAATCCCGTGCCATCGCCATCCAGCCCCGCACGCTGGAGGCACTGCGGCCCTTCGGCGTCAGCGCTGAACTGGCGGCAGCCGGCCGTCCCGCCCGGCAGCTGCACTTGCACCTGCCCGAGGAAACGCTGGAAGTGGACCTGTTCGACACCGGCATGGACGATACTGCTTTCCAGCAGCTGCTGTTCCTGTCCCAGACGGAAACCGAACGCATCCTGACGCAGTACCTGCTCTCCCGCCGCGTACGGATTGAACGCGGAGCGGAACTGCAGGACCTGGAGCGGCTGGACCCCGAGGATCCCTTTGCCGGCATGGAAGCCAAGATCCAGCGGATGGACCGCGGAATCGAACGCATCCGTGCGCGCTACGTTGTCGGCGCAGACGGGGCCGACAGCACCGTCCGTGCCAAGGCCGGCATGGATTGGCGCGGCGGGGCTTACCCCGACACCTTCATCCTGGCCGATGTCGAAATTGACGGCGCCGAACCCGAAACGGTGCATTCCTACCCCACCGAAGACGGTTTCCTGTTCCTGTTCCCGCTCGGCGGACCGGCCACCTGGCGGATGATCGGCATCAAGCCGCCGCATCGTCCGGCAACGCTTGAAACCCTCCAGGGCATGGCGGACACCTTCACGCACGGACAGCTGACCGTCCGCGATCCGAAGTGGATCAGCACTTTCCGGCTGTCGCACCAGATGGCGGAATACTTCCAGCGGGGCTCCGTGTTCCTGGCCGGCGACGCCGCACACGTCCACTCCCCCGTGGCCGCGCAGGGCATGAACACCGGCATCCAGGACGCCCTGAACCTGGGTTGGAAGCTCGCACTGGGTGCCCGCGGACTGGCCAGCGAAGAGCTGATCGACAGCTACCACGCCGAGCGGCGGCCCGTAGGCCAGGAAGTCGTTTCCACCACGGACCGCGTTTTCAAGCTGGCCACCAGCCGCAACGGCCTGAAGAAGCTCCCCCGCACCAAGCTGCTGCCCGCCGTCGCCCCCAAGGCCATGGCCTGGGACGGGCTGCGCTCCCGCCTCTTCCGCTCCATGTCCCAGCTGAATGTCAACTACCGCGGCAGCAGCGTGGTGGACTCCGGAGCCTCACGGTTCCCGGCAGCACTGTCCCGCGGACCCCGCCCCGGTGACCGGCTGCCCGACGCCGACGTCATCCACCAGGACCGGGAGCGCCGGCTGCAGGACCTCCTGGCCACGCCCGGCTTCTCCGTGCTCCTCTGCGGGCCCGGCTGGCCGCAGGACGCACCGGCGCGGCTCGCCGCTGCCCTGCCGCAGCTCGCGGGCCTGCTGAACGTCCGGCAGCTCACCGCCGGCAGCAGCCTGATTGCGGACGACGCCGGCATCATCAAGGATGTCAGCGGGCTGGCGTTCCACCGCCTGGGCCTCAGCCCGCGCCGGGCCGAACTGCTCGTGGTCCGCCCCGACGGCTATGTGGGCTACCGTTCCGCAGGCCGGGACCTAAGCGGCGCCGTCGAATACCTCGAGGACCTGACCGGGACCGCCGAGAGCACCGCTGTCAGCGCCTAGGAACCGCCGGGGCTGACCAGGGTCCAGAGCACAACGGTTTCTTCCCGGGACGGGTTGCGCCAGGAATGCGGCTCGCGCCCGGGGAACGTCACGGTGTCGCCCGTGCCCAGTTCCATGGACTCGTGCCCCAGGATGAGTTCGAAGGTGCCCTGGACCACGTGCAGCACCTCGACGTCGCAGTCCACCGAGTAGAGGTCCGCCTCCCCGGAACCGCCCGGTTCAATGACGGAGCGCACTATCTGCACCCGGCGCTCGGTGCGCGCGGTGAGCAGCCGTTCCTCAATGCCCTCCCCGCCCAAGTGAATCTTCGGGGCATCGTCCCAGCGGGTCACGTGGGTCTCCGGCGCGGAAAACAGTTCGCCGATGGAGATGGACAGCACCTGGCACAGGGTGAGCAGTGACGCGACGGACGGCGAGGTGAGGTCCCGCTCCACCCGGCTGAGGAATCCCTTGGTCAGGCCGGTGGCCTCAGCCACCTGCCCGATGGTCATCCTCCGCGCCTGGCGGGCGGAACGGATCCGCACGCCGATGGCCACCGGTGCGTTGCTCGGTTCTACAGGCAGGGCCTTCATGGTCGGCGCGGATCCTTTCCGGGGTCAGTGCTTTTCGGCCGATTCCATTTCGGGCTGGTCCTCCGGGTTTGGGATCTCACCGGCCTCTTCGATGTCCTCGCCGGTGTCCTCCCCCGTCCACACCTTGATAACGGCCCAGCCCACGGCGGCGATGGGGACAGCCAGGATGGCACCGATGATGCCGGCGAGGATGGTGCCGGCGGTCAGCGCCAGCAGGATGACCAGGGCATGGATGCTCAGCGACTTGCCCATCACCACGGGCTGGAGGAAGTTGCCTTCCAGCTGGTTCACCAGGATGATCACGATCACCACAATCAGGGCGACCACGGGACCGTTGGCCACCAGGGCAATCAACGCGGCAAAGACACCGGCCGCCGTGGCACCGACCAGCGGAATGAACGACCCGACAAAAACAATGACGGTCAAGGGCAGGGCCAGCGGCACACCCAGGAAGAACAGGGCCGCACCGATGCACACGGCGTCAACCATCGCCACGATGGCGGTTCCGCGGATGTAGCCGCCCAGCACTTCCATGACCCGGAAGCCGGACAAACGGGCTTTGTCCCGCCGGTCGTCCGGGAACAGCCGCAGGAAGAAGGCCCAAATGCGGTCCCCGTCCTTGAGGAAGTAGAACAGCACCACGGCCATCAGCAGGAAACCGGTGGCGAAGGACGTGGCTGCGGAGAGGCCTGCAAGCGCGCCGTTGCTGACGGTGCTGCTGGTGGCGAAGTCAATGGCACTGTCACGCGCGCTGCGCAGCATGTTGTCATCTATGGGCAGCGGCCCGTTCTCCACAAAGTCATAGAGCTTTTCGAAGCCCTGCACGGCCTGGTCCACCAGGGAGGACCATTCGCTGCGGATGGCGAAGACAATCCCGGTGATCAGTCCGCCGAAGACGGCCAGCAGGAGCAGGAAGGAAAGGCCTGTGGCCAAGGCACTGGGCCAGCCCTTCCGCCGCAGCCAGTTGACGAACGGGGCAATAGCCGCACCCAGGATCAGGGCCAGCAGCACCGGGATCACCACCAGGGTGATCTGCATCAGCCCGTACACGGCGACGGATACCAGCAGCAGGATCAGCAGGATCTGGGCAGAGCGCTGGCCGGCATGGCCAAGTGCGCCGCTCCAGTACCGGGCAGGCCTGGTGTGGTCGGGGTGCCGTTCCGTCTGGTCCGGTTGTGATGCGCTCATGTCCGCTCTTTTCCGCTCAGGCATTGTTCTGGGCGTTGGTGGGGGCAGTACCTTCGTCTGGGGTGGCGGGGTGGCCGCCGTTTTGCAGGTTGTCGCGGACGTGGCGCCGCAGGACCTTGCCGATCAGGGATTTGGGCAGTTCCTGGATCTCCACGATGCGGCGCGGGACCTTATAGGCGGCCAGCTCGTTGCGGACGTAGGTCCGCAACCCTTCGGCGTTGAAGCCACTTCCGGGCTTGACCACAACTGCAGCCACCACGTCCTCGCCGCCGCCTGAGCGGGCCAGTCCAACCACGGCGGCGTCCTCAACCGAGTCGTGGCGCTTCAGCGCCTCCTCCACCTCGGAGGGTGAGACGTTGAAGCCGCCGGTGATGATCAGTTCCTTGATGCGGTCGCGGATGGTGACAAACCCGTCCTCATCCACGGAGACAATATCGCCGGTCCGGAACCAGCCGCCGTTGAGCAGGACCGCTTCCGTTTCCTTGGGCTTGTTCCAGTAACCGTCAAACACCTGCGGTCCGCGGATCAGCAGTTCGCCGGGCGTGCCCTGGGCAACGTCCATGGCCGGGTTTTCGGGGTCCACAACACGGATATCCGTCAGCGGGAACGGCACACCCACCGTGCCCGGCTTCCGGGAAGGACTAAACGGGTTGCCCAGGGCAACCGGGGAAGTTTCGGTCAGCCCGTAGCCCTCAATGAGGTGTCCGCCGGTGGCCGCTTCCCAGGTTTCGACCGTTTCCAGGGGCAGGTTCATGGCACCGGAAATAGCGAATCTGATGCCGCGCAGCGAGACGCCCTGTTCTGCTGCCGCGGCTGCCAGCCGGTCGTAGATGGGCGGCACCGCCGGCAGGAACGTGGCGGGGGACTTCTTCATCGCCTGCAGGGTGAGGTCCTCGTCGAACTTCGGGAAGAGGACCAGCCGTGACCCGGTCTTCATGGCGCAGGTCAAGCTCAGGGTGAGCCCGTAGGCGTGGAACATGGGCAGCACGGCGTAGAAGGTTTCCTCGCCTAGCCGGAGGCCCGACGCCCACGCGACACCCTGGGCAGCGTTGGCCATCAGGTTCGAGTGCAGGAGCATGGCGCCCTTGGGGTCTGCCGTGGTGCCGCTGGTGTACTGGATGGCGGCAAGGTCACCGGCCGCGGGACGCGGATACCGCCGGCGCAGCGGCCGGTTGTTCAGCAGGGTCTTCCAGGTGAGCACCTTCCGGGACCCGCTGCGGGGCTTCGTGTCCACGGTCAGCGCCGCGCGGGCCTTACGCGCCTTGGGGACCGGCAGCTTCAGCGCGATCCGGTTGGACAGGGGCATTGCGGAGATCAGGTCCACGGAAATGATGGTCCGCACGGGGATGTCTGCGGGCAGATTCTGGATCTGTTCCACCGTCTTGTCCCACACAATGGCCACCGTGGCCCCGTGGTCCTCAAACTGGTGCCGCAGTTCCCTGTCGGTGTACAGCGGATTGTGCTCCACCACCACTGCACCCAACCGCAGCACGGCGTAGAACGCGACCACGTGCTGTGGTGAGTTGGGCAGTACCAGTGCCACGCGGTCACCCTTGCGCACCCCCAGCTTCAACAGACCTGTGGCAACCCGGCGGATCTGCTCTCCGAGTTCCTCATAGCTGGTGGTGGCGCCGAAGAACTCAAGGGCGGTCTTGGACCGGTACTTGCGGATGGAGGTCTCAACCATGTCGACAAGGGATTCCTCCGGAAGGGTAAAGCCTTCCAGGACTCCCTCGCTGTAATGGCGGGTCCACGGGCGGTCCGGATCCGTAAGAGGGTAGTTTTTGCTCACGCATTCGACTTTAGCGCCTGCCCGCCCCTTGACTTAAGTTATTGAGCCTCCAGCTCAACCGGGCCCGCGGCGGGCCGCTCCGGTTCGGTCCCGCCTTGCGCCGGCTGATTGCATTACACTGGGACGTTGAAGGGGAGTAGCTCCGGCCCGGGCCTTTGGTTCCGTACGGCCGAGGCCTGTCGACATACTGGACGCCGCGGCGTCCCGGCAGTCCACCCGACGGCACGCAGCCCGGGCGAGCGAGACCTTCGGTCAGAGACCTTTTTAACTGGCCGGATCCCCCTGTTCCGGTCCCTGTCAGGAGCACCGTGAATTCCCAGTCACCGCCGGAGCCGCACAACGGGCCCAGCGTCCCTTCCAATGCCGACCTCAAGCGCTGGCGGCAGTACCTCGCCGACGAACAGGCCGAAGCCGCCACCTACCGTTACCTCGCCGAACGCCGCGACGGGGAGGAACGCGACATCCTCCTCGCCTTGGCCGAGGCGGAGGGCCGCCATGAGGAACACTGGCGCCAGCTTTTGGGCGACGACGCCGGCCGCCCGATGCGCGCATCCTTCCGTAACCGCGCCCTCGGCCTGCTGGCCCGGCGTTTTGGCTCGGTGTTTGTACTGGCGCTGGCCCAGCGTGCCGAGGGCCGATCGCCCTATGCCCAGGACCCTAACGCCACCAGCGCCATGGCCGCTGATGAGCAGATCCATGAAGAAGTGGTCCGGGGCTTGGCCACCCGCGGACGGACCCGGCTTTCCGGCAATTTCCGTGCCGCGGTGTTCGGTGCGAATGACGGCTTGGTCAGCAACCTCGCCCTGATTATGGGCATTGGCGCCGCCGGGGTTTCCAGCACATTCATCCTGTTCAGCGGGCTGGCGGGCCTACTCGCCGGCGCCCTGTCCATGGGTGCCGGCGAGTACGTCTCGGTCCGGTCCCAGCGGGAACTGCTGGACGCTTCCCGACCCACCCAGATCACCCTTTCCGCCGCGAAATCGCTGGATATTGACGCCAACGAACTGGTGCTGGTGTACCGCGCCCGCGGAATGACCAGGGAGGCCGCCGAGCACCGTGCGGCTGAACGAATGGGGCTCTACACCTGCGACTGTGACCCCAGCTTCTCCCTCAACCCCGAGGCCGACACCGAGGACCGCCGCGACGAGCACGAATCCGTCGGCACCGGGCTGGGTGCTGCGGCCTCCAGCTTCTGCTTCTTTGCCTCCGGTGCCGTGATCCCGATCCTGCCGTACATCTTCGGCCTCACCGGACTCACCGCCGTCGTTCTCTCCTGCGTCTTGGTGGGACTGGCGCTGCTGATGACCGGCGCCGTCG
The DNA here is from genome assembly GCF_020731535.1 of Arthrobacter sp. zg-Y40. Lineage (NCBI taxonomy): Bacteria > Bacillati > Actinomycetota > Actinomycetes > Micrococcales > Micrococcaceae > Arthrobacter > Arthrobacter sp. zg-Y40. Next base: position 59,332 of record NZ_JAJFZS010000011.1, on the reverse strand, counting down.
TCGGTCTGCTGTCCGGTGCCTCGCCGCTCAAGCGGGCGCTGCGCCAGCTGGCGATCGGCCTCGGTGCTGCGGCCGCCACATATCTGCTGGGGATGCTTTTCGGCACCACGGCACTCTAGGGGAAGTACATGGGGAGTTCTCCCCATGTACGAATTCCTTTCGGCAGGTTATGTTCTTCCCGAAACGGGGGAACTGTTGAATATGGGCTCTCCCGACTGTGTCCGCATTTCCAGGGGCAGCAGGAAACCGGTTCAAGGGGGAGACCATGAGCGAGTACGACATAGATGCCGCAATAGTAGGCAGGATCGTCACCGACACCGAGACGATTCTGACGGCGAGCCAGGGTGTCCACAGCCGTATCCAGGGTTTCATAGACGACGTCGAATTTGCATTAGGCAGCAGCCCGGTCCTTTCCGCCTTTTCCAATTTCGCCGGAGAAACCCTGCTAAAGGATATTGAGACCGTCCTGACGCGCTCTGACAATGCTGTCTTCGCCACCCGGCGGGCGATTCGCGCCTATGTCATTGGTGACGAGGAAATGCTGGCTAACGCACAGCTGGCGGCTGGCAGTGTTGTCCCGCTGGATCCCCCGGGTTCAACAGCAGGCGTGACATGGGAACCCCCGTCACCCGCGCCGGCGCCTGAGGCGACCGTCCCCGTTCCCGTGCCGGTTGTTCAGGCTCCAGAGGCGACCGTCCCCGTTCCCGTGGCCCAGGCGCCCGAGCCTCCGTCTCCTGCTCCCGTGCCTGGTCCGGCTCCGATTCCCATCCCCGTCGCGGAAACACTGCCCGCCCACCTGCCGGCCGCTCACATCCCCGTCGCGGAAACACTGCCCGCCCACCTGCCCGCCGCGCTTCCGGAGGTCGTCGGCACTGCTCCGGGAGTGGTGACACCCGGGCACCCGGGCCCCGTCCTGCACATTCCCGATCCTTCATTTCCGGGGATGGACCCGGGGCACGGGCACGTTACCCTTCCCCTGCCGCTGCCCCTGCCAGAGTCAATCCCGGGCGGTGTGGACCAAGGAACAACACCAGCCGTTCCGGGCCACCCCGGCCCTGCAACCCCCGGCCCCGGGACTACATGGCCGGGCATCGATCCGGGCTTCATTATCGACCCCGCTGACCAACCGTCCGCTGGAATCCCCATCCCCGAAACCGGAGGCGGAGAGCCCAGCGCGGCACCGGAGCCGGTTCAGTTATTCCAAGCAAGCTCCCAAGCGGACGCGGCCCCGACAGCTCCCGTCCAGACATCCCGCGGAAGGTGGGGCCTAACATGAGTTTGATTGCAGTTGACCTGAGCGGTACGGAGAATCTTCCGGAACCTGAAGCACTCAGCACGGCGGCTGCCGGCATAGCGGAGCAAACGGACCAGATGGCGCAAACGCTGAACGATGCGCAGGACAAGTGGCGCACGATCACGGACTACTACCGCGCGCCGGAACAGCAGGTTGTCTTCAGCGCGATGGACAAGCCAAGTGACCACGGCGAGGCAATCGGGCGGGTTGCGGCGTCCGCGCGTAACGCACTTGAGGAATTTGCCGACGCGGTACGGACCATCAAGGCTAAGCGCGCAATCTTGGATGCTGAGGTGGGAGCCGCCAAGGTTGCGGATAGAGCAAGGGAGAATTTAACTCCAGGCTTTGTGCCCGACTTCATTGCCGACTTCGTGGATGAAAAATCTGACGCACTGGTGAGCGCCCTTCTGCAGCGCCAGGCAGATGCGCTGGCAGCGGACCTGCAGGCCGCGGAAGAAACGTGCCGGACGGCGCTGCGGGCACTGCGCCGGCGCACCAGCGACGTCCTCCCGGCCGCCGCAGCGAATGAAAACGAATACGCTGCGTCCGACGCCACCCGTGCGCTGAATAAGGTCCTGAACGGTGACGACGGACCGGACGCCATGCGCCAGCTCCTGGCCGCGTTGGCGTTGCTGACTCCTTCCCAAGCTGCGCAGTTCAAGCAGAGCAACCCGGAATTATTTTCCGGACCGCACCCGGGGCTGGATCCGCGAAGTAATAAGGAGGCCTGGAGCCGGTTGGCGGCGGCACAGCGGCAGTCCTTGGCCAAACAATTTCCGCTCATGGTGGGCAACCTCGAGGGAATCCCCTATTCCGACCGGACCGCCGCCAATGCCGTGGCGCTGGAGGCGGCACTGGTCGACGCCGAAGGCGAGCGCAGGGATGCACTCCTGGCTATCCAAGCCGGAGCCAAATCGGCTCCCGGTGCAGCACCCCGCGGCATCATCTCCCTGGACTTGAGTTCCCCTCCTCTTGCTGCGGTAGCCATCGGCAACATGGACACGGCAGACAACGTCACATGGAACGTTCCGGGCATGGGGACTTCGTGGAAAGAGGATGAAAGCTGGACCGATGCGTCCCAGAACATCTATGACGCGCAGGGGAAGCTCGGTGAGCATAACCAGGCGGTAGTCGCATGGATCGGTTATGAGACCCCGCCGCAGCTCTCGCTGGGACATACGGAGGTCCTCGATACCGCTCACGCCAGAGCAGGCGGGGAAAAGTTCGCCACGGCGCTGAACGGTTTCCACGCTGCCAGCGGCAACCGTGATCCCTACATCGCCGTGGCTGCCCATTCGTACGGTACAACCACGTCAGCCTACGGCTTGACTCAAACGGATTTTGACGTGGATTCCGTGACCTTCTTCGGCTCAGCGGGACTGGACCAGGCGGTTGTGGACAACGCAGCGGACCTGAATATCAAGCCGGCATCAGACGGCACTCCTGCATTGTTTGCCACCAACGCTCCCCAGGACATTGTGGCCCCCAGCGGCGGGTATTTTGGGTACCGCATCAATCCGTTGGAGGAAGGTTTCGGGGCACACGAATTCAGCTCCAAGGGGGATCCCGCACGGGATCTCGTGGCGACGCGTGGACACTCTGTCAACGGTAGCGGCGACACAAACCTGGACCCCTTCGGGACCCAGAAGGGGCACGGATACCTTGATATCCGTACCCACAGCCTCGATTCGGTGGCGCGCGCCACAACCGGCAGGGGCGATAGTGTCTTGAAACGAGACCGCCAGATCTTTCCACCGCTCCATGACCCCGAAGAGATGGCCGAGTACCTATGACCTTCCCCCGACTGACCCCGGTTGCAGCCACTGTCGCTGTGGCGCTCACCCTTGTTCTGTCCGGCTGCACCCGCACCTCCGAATCCGAGGACCCGATGTTCCAATCCGACAATGCCGGCAACGACGGCGCAATGAGCACTTCCAAGCCTGCCCCCGAACTCCTCCAACGGATGCTCGACCTCAATGAGGAAACCACGAAAGTGCACGGCGGCAACTGGACATTTTCCGGGCCGGACAGGCTCCCCTGGGAGAGGGACACAACCGGGTACTTCGGGCGTGTATGTCCGGGATCGGAGCCTCTGTCCCACCGGTACACCGGCATGATCATGGGTCCGGCTGTCGATGACCCCGAGGCAGCGGTTTCCAAGTACGTGTCCCACTTCGAAAAACAGGGATTCACCGAAGTGGGCCGCTACAACGAGGACGTCCCGTCCGACACCGGGTCCGGCTACTACATCATCGTCACTCTCGAGGATGCCGAGGGTAACGCGCTGATCTACCAAGCCGGTAACCACCTCAGCAGCCTGTCCTACGAGGGACCCTGCTCCGAGGACCCCGCCATGACCATCCCCACCACCTGACAGCAGCTGCCCTGGTCCCGACTCCTGCGCGAATTTGACTTGAGACGTTGCATACCGCAACTCTGGAAGAGACACACTCGCGAATTATGTAAAGGAACGCAGAGTTGGGACCACGTTGCTTTGGGGATACCGGCTGGAAGCAGGCGCGCTGATTGCGCCCTCCGCCGGGAGTGGTTGCCAATCTGCTTGCCCGTGCCCGCCATCAGGGTCCGGGCCCTTTGCGCTGACATAAGGAAAGGCCTATGGCTACCACTGAAGGTCCCATACGCGACGCTGGAAGGAACGACGGCGATCCCGCTGAACCCGCCCGGCTCTCCATTACCGTTGACGAATCCACTACCTCCTCCATGCCTGTGGTGGAGCAGGAGCATGAACTCGTCCAGCTGATGATTGAGGGACAGCGCCAACAGGAGAAGGCGTTGAGCCGCGAGATCCCGGCCAAGCTGGACAAGGTGCTTTTTGCCGTCACAGCAGTGCTGGCCCTGGCCTTCATCGCTTGGGGCTTCTTCGGCACCGACAACCTGGCCTCGGTATCCCAGACTGCCTTGGATTGGGTGATCACCAACGCCGGCTGGTTCTTTGTCCTGCTGGCTTCCTTCCTTGTGGTGTACGTGATCTGGCTTGCCGTGGGACGCTTCGGGCGGATCCCGCTGGGCAAGGACGGCGAAGAACCCCAGTTCAAGACCGTGTCCTGGATTTCGATGATGTTCTCCGCCGGCATGGGCATCGGCCTGATGTTCTACGGCGTCGCTGAACCGCTGTTCTACTACATCTCCCCTCCCCCGGGTACCGATGATCCGCAGACCGCAGAAGCACTGCAGACGGCGATGGGAACCTCCCTGTTCCACTGGGGCCTGCACCCGTGGGCCATGTACGCCGTCGTCGGCATCGCCATGGCCTACGGAACCTACCGGCTGGGCCGGAGGCAGCTGATCTCCTCCGCGTTCACCTCGCTGTTCGGTGCCAAGCGGGTGGACGGCCCGCTGGGCAAGGTCCTGAACATCTTCGCCATCTTCGCCACCCTCTTCGGCACCGCTGCGTCCCTGGGCCTCGGCGCCCTGCAGATCGGCAGCGGCATGGAGTCGGCCGGCTTCTTCGGCACAGTGGGTACGCCCATCCTCGTAGCCATTGTTGCCATCTTGACCGGCTGCTTTGTCGCCTCTGCCGTGTCCGGGATTTCCCGCGGCATCCAGTGGCTGTCCAACATCAACATGGTCCTGGCAGTGGTGCTGGCGGCAGTCATTTTCGTGGTCGGTCCGACACTGTTCATCCTCAATGTCATCCCGGCCGCCATCGGCGACTACGCAACCAACCTCGCCCAGATGGCTTCCCGCACTGAAGTTGCCGGCGATGAATCCATGCGCGCCTGGCTCTCCAGCTGGACCATCTTCTACTGGGCCTGGTGGCTGTCCTGGACGCCCTTCGTTGGCATGTTCATTGCCCGGATCAGCCGCGGACGCACCATCCGGCAGTTCGTCACCGGCGTGCTGCTGGTGCCGTTTGTGGTCAGCGTGGTCTGGTTCTCGATCTTCGGCGGCGCCGCCATCGGCACCCAGCAGAAGGCCGCAGCCAACGGGGAGCCGGGGCTGGTGACCATGGTGGACGGTGAACCTACCATTTCCTTCGATGGGTCGCTCTTCGACCTCTTCGCCGCCCTGCCCATGCCCAACCTCGTGGCCGGCGCCGTGGGCGTACTGGCCATGATCCTGGTGGCCATCTTCTTCGTCACCGGCGCGGACTCCGCCTCGATTGTGATGGCCTCCTTGAGCTCCAACGGCGCGGAGCATCCCTCCCGCGGCGTCGTGGTTTTCTGGGGCGTCCTCACCGGCGCCGTGGCGGCGGTGATGCTGCTGGCCGGCGGCGATGAACCCTCGGAAGCCCTGGACGGTCTGCAGCGGATCACCATTGTCGCCGCCCTGCCGTTCGCCGTGGTGATGCTGCTGATGACCATCGCCCTGGCGAAGGACCTGGCCCGGGATCCGCTCTCCCTGCGGCGCCGGCTCGCCGTGTCCGTGGTGGGCCGCGCCATCCAGGCCGGCGTGGAAGAGCACGGCTCCTCCTTCGATCTGCACACCACGGAGCACGACGACGGCCCGGAGACGGGTGCCCCGGAAAACGCCCCGACGGACCGGAAGTAGCCGGGAATAGCGAAGGCAATGAGCCGGTAGGAATAAGCACCAACCAATACGGGAAGGTCCCGCACATATCTGTGCGGGACCTTCCCGTATTTTTGTCCCCTCGGGCATGGGCAGAACTGCCCATGTATTTATGCCCTGGAATTTCGTATGCTCGGCAGCACCACTTGAAATTCGGGGGAAACGAAACATGGCAATCGATATTCACGTAGCGGAGGTCCAGAGCCTGCTCGGCGATACCGGTGCGGAGTTGGAAAACCTGGAAACCGAACGGACCCGTTTATCGGAAGCTGCTTCCCGGCTGCAGGAGGCGCTCACCGGCTGTGCAGGCCTGGATACCGGGATAGCGCGGGTCCATGAGGATATCTTCCGTCCGGATCCAACCGACATCATGATTCGATGCAACAACGCGGTCCAGGGTACGGGGCAGGCGGTCTCTGCGTACCTGGCCGGCGACGACGAGATGGTCCAAAACATTCAGAATGCCCAGGCTGCCGCCGCCTCCGGTGAGTACCACACGCAAACGCAGTACGGGCTCCGCCATTCGCAGGCCGTCTCGTGAGTATCTGGGTTCTCGATGTTGACATGCGCCTGCTCCGGGACTTACCTCCGGGCGAACCTATACTCGCTGCCGCTGCGGACTTGCGGGCGTCTGCCGCAGGTTTCCAGGAAGCGATCTCTTCGATCCGGAACAAATGGTCTGCTCTGGACACGCTCTACATGGGTCCTGGGCGAGCTAAGGTGCTGCAGGCCATGGAAAGGCCCTCCCAACAAGCCCGGGACCATCAGGAAAGCGTGTCATTGGCCGCCGACGCATTGAATGAATTTGCTGCGGAACTGGTGGAGATAAATGCCGCGAGAATCGCCCTGAAACAGCAAATCGATGATGAAGAATCCCGTCTCGTACCGATTGCGACCGAGATGACTTCCGGCAATATCCCCAATTGGGACGGCGCGCACGCGATGATGGCCCAGAGGACGGCTACCTTCCAAGCAGATGTGGAGGCCCTTGAGGACAGGTACGAACGCGCGAGGGCAGCATGCCAATCGGCTCTGGACGGCATTTCCCGTGTATCCACCCCCGTCATCTCTCAGTTCGACTCACCCGGGATGGATCTGGAGACCGAGGCAGCCGAGGATCTGGCTGCTTCCTTCGCAAACGCGACCAAGCCGGACGCAAACGAGGAGGATATTGCCGCTTTCTACCGAGCGCTCGGTGAGATGGGTCCCGCGCAGGTGGCGGCGTTTGCCGCAGCCGTGCCCGCGGCCTCGCTCTTCGTAAAGGGGATGGGTGCATATCAAGAAGCCTCGTTCTGGAAGTCGCTTTCACCATCCCAACGTGCCGGTCTGGCAAAGTCCATGCCAGGTCTGACGGGAAACCTGGAGGGTGCCCCTTACAAAGTCCGAAGCGAGGCCAACCGAGACGTCCTTGAAATAGTACTGTCGCCTGCCTACGAAGCGACAGAAGAGCAACGCGAGGCCTATCGATCCATCAGCGATGCGTTGAAAGGTAGTGGAAATCCTCCTAAGCAGCTGATTTCTTTCGAACCTGACCATGATCATCCGTTAGCGGCGATAGCCGTCGGCGACTTGGATGGAGAAGTAGGAATAGACACTAATGTCACTTATGTGGTGCCAGGGATGAACAACTATTCAACAAATATGGGTTCCCTTGTTACTAATGCTGAAACGGTCCGCGACCGGCAGGTGCGAGCGGACGGGACAAGGAATCACGTGACCGTGGCCTATATAGGATATGAAACTCCGGGCGCAACTTCAGTCACTGCCGATGGCCATGCCGAGCGGGGTGCACAGGCTTTTGCCACTTCCCTAGACGGCCTGCACCTGACGTACAGCACGAACGGACTTCCTGCGCCCGAAACGAACGTGATAGCGCACTCATATGGGACTCATATGACCACCAAGGCTTTGGGCGAGACTATCTACCCGATTACTTCGGCGGTCTATGTCGGTTCGGCAGGCGTAGACAGCGATGTGTCTTCGGATCAGCTGAACATTGACCGCGGTGTTGATGGGCGGCGGGACATCTTTGTCAGCACGGCCAAAGGGGATGGACTGGCACCCGTCGGAATTTTGGTCACTGATGTTTTCGCTTTAGCAGGTGGTGATTCCGGTTCCGAGTCCAACTATCGAACTGACCCTTCAGAAGAGGACTGGGGCGGTCGATATTTCTCCTCCGAGGGTGTCAAGGTCGGGGACGAAGTGTACGTTGCCACGGAAAAACACGACTTTGATCAGTACCTGGCTGCGGATTCCAACAGTCTGCGAGGTATCGTCTATGCAACAATCGGCCAAGGACAGAAACTACCCTAAGAAAGCACAAATCATTTGAATCAATTGAGTGTTTGGGAAATGATGCCCTTCGCCAGGCGCTTGGTTGGCCTTGGACTGACCATAACTGTTCTGACCGGTGGCCTTACCGCTTGCGCTGAAAGGACTGATGATATGAAGGGTAACGTCGACAGCAGCCCTGCCTCCGTGCTGGAAACGAACCGGACCTCACGGGAGGTCTTCGATGATTTTGCCGCCGACGCCGACGCCGCGGTCCAGGCGTCCGCGGCACCCGAAGCATGGACAACCGAGGACGGCACTCCCTGGGCAGTGCATCGTGACCGGCCCCTGATGGCCGGCCCCTGCCCCTCGGTGGAATATAGCGACGGGCCGTGGCAGCTGAAACAACTGCTGCTCAGCCCCGCCACGGACGATCCGCAAGGAGACCGCGACCGGATGCGCCGTCATTTCGAAAGCCGCGGAATGACTGTGATTTCCGTCTTCGACCCCCAGCCCAATGAGCCCTCGTACGCCGAGTGGACCGTTATGGCACAGGGCAAGGACGGGTCTTGGATCGAATTTTCAGCCAATTCCAACGGGCAGGGGCTGCTGGTCTACAGCGAATGCTCCAGTCATCCGTCCATGCAGGAAGAAGTCTCCCCCACCTCCCCGTAATCTCCCGACGCGTCCACCGGACTGCCCGGTGCCCAAAGCCACGGAAACCACGACTTCGACCAGTACCTAGCTGCGGATTCCAACAGTCTGCGAGGGTATCGCCTATACAACAATCGGCCCAGGACAGAAACTACCCCCAGAAAGCACAAGTCATTTGAATCAATTGAGTGTTTGGGAAATGATCCCCTTCGCCAGGCGCCTGGTTGGCCTCGGACTGACTATGACTGTTCTGACCGGTGGTGGCCTTACCGCTTGCGCTGAAAGGACTGCTGATAGGAAGGGTAGCGTCGACTCCAGCACGGCGTCCTCCGTTCTGGAGACGAACCGGACTTCCCGAGAGATCTTCGACGGTTTCATGGCCGCGTCGGACGCAGCGATCAAGGCGACAGGGGCTACGGACGGATGGACATTCGTGAACGGGGCGCCGTGGTCGTCCACGTATGAGGAGCCCATCGTTCCGATCTTATGCCGGCCCGAGGACCGTACCGGCCCCCGGCATATGACACAACAGCTCTTAGGACCGCCTTCGGATGATCCGGGGCGTGACCGTGAGCAGATGCGCCGCTACTTCGAGGACGAGGGCATGACTATCATCGCCGAGTTCGAGCCGGAACCGGGCGATCCCCCGCAGGTCACGTGGACGGTAACTGCGGAAGGCACGGACGGGGCGGTGATCAAGTTCTGGGCTAACGAGCTGGGGCGGACCTTGAAGGTCACCAGCGAATGCTCCAGCCATCCGTCCATGCAGGAAGAAGTCTCCCCCACCTCCCCGTAATTTCCCGATGCGTCCACCGGACTGCTGCCTTATCGGGTCCAATACGCGCTCAAAGGCTTGTGGCCGTTCCTCCTTCTTCATAGTCTGCGAAAGTTACCAGACGGTAACCATTAGCCCCTCCCCACGACAATGAGGTCACCATGAGGAAACACCTGGCTATTCTGGGGGTGTCCGCCGCGCTGTTGGGCACGTCCCTGTCTGCTGCACCCGCTATCGCAGCACCGGCGCCCGCCATCCGCACCGACGTCGTCATCACCAGCTTTGACGGCACCCCCATCCACACCAACTTCTTCCCGGCCACCAATCTCGCTGCCGGGCAGCAGGCGCCTACCGTGATGGTGGGACCCGGCTTCGGCCTCCCCGGCGGACGCATCCCAACCACAACCACCAATACCCTGATCGGTTCCATCGGCATCGCTCCCCTGCGCGATGCCGGCTATAACGTTGTGACCTGGGATCCCCGCGGTTTCGGCTTCAGCGGCGGGGAGGCCTACGTCAACAATCCCGCTTACGAAGGCCGCGACGGCTCGGCGATCATCGACTTCATTGCTGCCCAGCCCGAGGCCAGCCTGGACGCCCCCGGCGATCCGGTGCTCGGCATGGCGGGCGCCTCCTACGGCGGCGGCATCCAGTTTGTCCTCGCCGCCCAGGACCAGCGGGTGGATGCCATTACCCCGACCATCGCCTGGAATGATCTGACCACCAGCCTCTACAAGGCCGGCTCCTTCAAAACCGGTTGGGGTGCGCTGCTCTGCGGGGAGGGCACAGCGCTGGGGCAGTTGGGCTCCCTGGTGGGGAACGACGGCGCCCTCTCGGCTCCCGTGCGGAAGGCCTGCCAGGAGGGCCTGACCTACCCGAACCAGCTCAGTCCGGAATCCATCGCCTACTTTGCGTCCCTGACGCCGGACGAAATGTTCACCTCGATCACCGCACCCACGCTGATCATTCAGGGCACCGCAGACACCCTGTTCACCCTCAATGAGGCCACCCGCAACTATGAACTCATCAGCAGCACCGGCACCCCCACCAAAATGCTGCAGTTCTGCGGCGGGCATGGCCTGTGCAACTCCACTGCGGGACCGGACCGGATCACTCCGGCGGTCTTGAACTGGTTTGCCAGGTATCTCCGGAATGAACCGGTGAACACCGGGGCAGCCTTTGAGTTCATCGACCAGAACGGCATCACCCGCGCCGCGCCGGGCTACCCGCAGGCCACCGGATCCCTGACAGGTACCGGGCGCGGCTCGATCCTGCTCTCCCCCGCAGCCATCAGCGGCGCCGTGATCGCCGCCGCTGTGGCGCCCGTGGCAGTGAACGTGCCGATCGTTTCCCCGGCGGTTCCGACGTCGGTCTTCGGGGCTCCGCAGCTGACCCTCACCTACCGCGGCTACGCACCGCGGGGCAACACCCACGTTTATGCCCAGATCATCGACAAATCCCGGGCATCACTTGTACTGGGCAACCAGGTGACACCCGTTCCGCTGATCCTGGACGGCACGGAACATACCCTGACGGTGCCGCTGGAAGAGGTCTCCTACACGGTGAATGCCGCCAGCCGGCTGGTGCTGCAGATTACCCCGGCCACGTCCGTGTATGCGCTACCCAAGGCGACGGCACTGACCAGCTTCACCGCTTCGGTGGCTTTGCCGACCGTTGCCGCCTACCCGGCTGTCCCCTAGGGGCCACCGGGAACAGAAACGGAAGGGACCCCGCACCGTGGTGCAGGGTCCCTTCCGTTTCCGGCGTTGGGCTACTTGGTGCCGGCAGCGCGAAGCTGGGCTTCCACCTGCTCCAGGCTCTGTCCGCGGGTTTCCGGAACAAAGCGGCGGACAAACACCAGGGCCAGCAGCCCCAGCACCACGAAGATAAAGAAGGTCTTCGAGATCCCGATGGCGTCCATCAAGATGGGGAAGGAGAAGCCGACGGCGAAGTTGGTCATCCACTGCACAAAGACGGACAGCCCAATGCCGAGGCCGCGGACCTTCAGCGGGAAGATTTCCGAGAGCATCAGCCAGGTCACCGGGGATACCGCGCCCTGCTGGAAGCCCAGGAACAGAACCGTCAGGGCCAGGATGATGTATCCGCGGGCATCACCTTCGGCAACGAAGAGCGACACCAGGCCAATCAGCAGCAGCGAGGAACCGGTGCCGATGAGGCCGGTCATCAGCATGTGCCGGCGGCGGACCCGGCCCAGCAGCCAGATACCGAAGATGGCAGCCGCAACGGAGACCACGCCGTTGGCGATATTGGCGGTCAGGGCGGCTTCGGTGCCGAACCCCGCGTCCTCCAGGATCTGGGTGCCGTAGTACATGATGGCGTTGACGCCCGTGATCTGCTGGACAATGGACAGTCCCATGCCGATCAGGAGCACCCGCAGCAACCAGGGCTCGGCGAAATCGCGCAGCGTCCCGGTCTCCGCGGAGTCCTTTTCGGCCAAGGTGCGCACTTCTTCGTGTTCCGCCTGCGCGTCTTCCTCGCTGCGGATCCGGCGCAGGGCGGCGAGGGTCTCGGCGAAGCGGCCCTTGGACGCCAGCCAGCGCGGGCTTTCCGGAACGAAGCTGATGCCGATCCACAGGGCGATGGCAGGCAGGGTGGCCACCACGAGCATCCAGCGCCACACGCCCTGGTCCTCGCCCCAGAGGTTGCCGATCACGGCATTGGCTATGAAGGCCACCAGCTGTCCGGTGACAATCATCAGCTGGTCGCGGGTAACCATCTGTCCGCGGCGCTCCGCCGGCGCCAGTTCGGCCAGAAACACGGGCACAAGCGCGGAGGCGCCGCCGACCGCCAGGCCAAGAACCACGCGGGAGCCCACCATCACGGCAATGGTGGGCGCCAAGGACGTGCCCAGCGTGCCCAGCAGGAAGACGGCGGCCAGACCCATCAGGACCCTGCGTCGGCCGAACCGGTCCGTCAGCTTGCCGGAAATGGCTCCGCCGAAGGCTGCACCGAACAGCAGGCTGGACGTAATCAGGCCCTCGGTGACCGGAGTCAGGCCGAGATCGTCCTGCATGTACGGCAGTGCACCGTTGATAACGCCGGTGTCGTAGCCGAAGAGGAATCCGCCAAGGGTAACAATCCAGGACGCACGCCGGAGCGCCCGCCGGTGCGGTGTTGCTTTCGCGGGCTTGGTGGAGCCGTTTGATACTGAGGTGGACATGTCTAACTTTCTTACCGGATCAGTACGCACAAAAACCCCCGTCCTGCGGAAAAATCCGCAGGACGGGGGCATGCGCGGTGGAACTAGAGGGCTGCGTAAACTTCGCGCAGCAGGGTGGCGGTCTCGGACGGCGTCTTGCCGACCTTCACGCCGGCAGCCTCGAGGGCTTCTTTCTTGGCCTGGGCGGTTCCAGCGGAACCGGAGACAATGGCGCCTGCGTGGCCCATGGTCTTGCCTTCGGGAGCCGTGAAACCTGCCACGTAGCCGACAACCGGCTTCGTGACGTTGGCCTTGATGAACTCTGCGGCACGTTCCTCGGCGTCGCCGCCGATTTCACCGATCATTACGATGGCCTTGGTCTCGGGATCCGCTTCAAACGCAGCCAGGGCGTCGATGTGAGTGGTGCCGATAACCGGGTCGCCGCCGATGCCAATGGCCGTGGAGAAGCCAAGGTCGCGCAGTTCGTACATCATCTGGTAGGTCAGGGTGCCGGACTTGGAGACCAAGCCGATCGGGCCCTTGCCGGTGATGTTGTTGGGGGTGATGCCAACCAGAGCTTCGCCGGGCGTGATGATGCCGGGGCAGTTCGGGCCGATGATGCGCGTGACCTGGTTGCCGTCAGCATCCACCTTGGACTGGGCGTGGGCCCAGAACTCGGCGGAGTCCTGCACGGGAACACCTTCGGTGATGACGACGACGAGGCCGATGCCGGCGTCGATCGCTTCCATGACGGCGTCCTTGGTGAAGGCCGGCGGCACGAAGACGATGGAGACGTCTGCGTTGGTCTTGTCCATGGCCTCAGTCACGGTGCCGAAAACGGGCAGTTCCACGTCACCGTGGGTAACCGTGGTGCCGGCCTTGCGGGCGTTAACGCCGCCGACAACCTGGGTTCCGGCCTTGAGCATCAGGGCGGTGTGCTTGGTGCCTTCGCCGCCGGTGATGCCCTGAACGATGACCTTGGAGTCCTTGTTCAAAAAGATAGACATAAGGGGATTCTCTTTCTAAAGGTTCGACAGGCTCTTGGTCAGCGAGCGGCGTAAGCGAGCTCGGCAGCCTTGTCGGCGCCTTCGTCCATGGTGGTGGCCAGGGTGACCAGCGGGTGGTTGGCCTCGGCAAGGATGCGGCGGCCTTCTTCGACGTTGTTGCCGTCCAGACGGACAACCAGCGGCTTGTTGGCTTCGTCTCCGAGGATTTCCAGGGCCTTGACGATGCCGTTGGCGACGGCGTCACAGGCGGTGATGCCGCCGAAGACGTTCACGAACACGGACCGGACCTGCTCGTCATTCAGGATGACGTCCAGGCCGGCGGCCATGACGGATGCCGAGGCTCCGCCGCCGATGTCCAGGAAGTTGGCCGGCTTCACGTTGCCGTGCTTTTCACCGGCGTAGGCGACGACGTCGAGCGTGGACATGACAAGACCGGCGCCGTTGCCGATGATGCCCACCTGGCCGTCAAGCTTGACGTAGTTCAGGTCATTGGCCTTGGCCTTGGCCTCGAGGGGATCCGCGGCGTCCTTGTCTTCCAGGGCGGCGTGTCCGGCCTGGCGGAAGTCGGCGTTCTCATCCAGGGAGACCTTGCCGTCGAGGGCGAGGATCTGTCCGTCGCCGGTCTTCACCAGCGGGTTGACCTCAACGAGGGTGGCGTCTTCCTTGGTGAAGACGTCCCACAGCTTGAGGATGGCGTTGACTACGCCTTCGCGCAGCTCGGGGGCGAACCCGGCGGCGTCGACGATCTCTTCGGCCTTGGCGGTGTCGATGCCGACGGCGGGATCAACAGCTACGCGGGCCAGGGCGTCGGGACGCTCCACTGCCAGCTGCTCGATCTCCATGCCGCCTTCGACCGAGCACATGGCCAGGTAGTTGCGGTTTGCGCGGTCCAGCAGGACCGAGAAGTAGAATTCCTCGGCAATGTCGGCACCCTGGGCGATCATCACCGTGTGAACGGTGTGGCCCTTGATGTCCATGCCCAGGATGTTGGATGCGTGCTCGAAAGCTTCATCGGCGGTCTTCGCGACCTTTACGCCGCCGGCCTTGCCGCGGCCACCAACCTTGACCTGTGCCTTGACGACGACAACGCCGCCGATCTTCTCAGCAGCAGCTTTGGCTTCTTCAGGAGTGTGCGCCACGATTCCGGCGAGCACGGGTACACCGTGCGCCTCAAACATATCGCGCGCCTGATATTCAAACAGGTCCACGGGCTAGTGTCCTTCTACGTCGAAGTAGGTTTACATTCGATCTGACGATCGCAGAGCAGATGCTTCCAGCCGGTCTGCTCCATTGGGAACTTTAGTACCTCGGCGCTTGGCGCCGATCACAGACTACCTCTTTAGTGATGAAGGACACACTTCTATCGCTTGTAGAAATCGGCCGGTCTGCGTTATGAAGAACGGCGCGTTTCAGGACTCCTTCGTCAGCGGCGCATAGCGCAGCAGCAGGCGCTTTTCCCCGATGTCGAACTTCACCTTTGCCACTGTTTTGTCCCCCGCACCTTCCACGGCCAGCACGGTGCCGTGCCCGAAGGACGTGTGGTTGACCTTGTCCCCGGCTGCCACGGAGATGACTTCCTTTTGCGGCTGCACGCGGCCCATGGCCTTGGCCACCGGCGCATTGGCGGTGCTGCCGCCGGTTCCCAGCGGTGTACCGGCGCCCCAGGAGGACCCGGAGTAGCGGCTGGACGTGATGCTTCCGCCGCCGCCGCCGCCCCAGGCCGGCCGCTCCATTCCTTCGCGCTTCCAGTCGATCAGGTCCGCCGGGACCTCGCTCACGAACTGGCTGGCCGGGTTGTACTGGCTCTGTCCCCACATGCTGCGAACCTCGGACCTGGTCAGGTACAGCCGCTGCCGTGCCCGGGTCAGCCCCACGTAGGCCAGCCGCCGCTCCTCTGCCAGTTCGGCCGGGTCTGTGGCCGAGCGCTGGTGCGGGAACAGTCCCTGCTCCATACCGGTCAGGAACACCACCGGGAACTCCAGGCCCTTGGCGGTGTGCAGGGTCATCAGGGTCACCACGCCCTGCCGGCGGGATTCCTCCACGGCTGCCGCAACTTCCTCCGCGGAGCCTTCCGGCGCGTCGGGAATGGAATCGGCGTCCGCCACCAAAGAGACCTGCTCCAGGAACTCGCCCAGGGACCCTTCGGGGTTGTCCCGCTCGTACTCGCGCACCACGGCCACGAGTTCGGCAAGGTTCTCGACCCGAGACTCGTCCTGCGGGTCGTTGCTGGAGCGCAGCTGGGCCAGGTAGCCGGTCTGTTCCAGTACTGCTTCCAGGGCTGCGGCGGCACCCGAGCCGGAGGCTACCTCCGAGAGGTCATCGATCAGTTTCACGAAGCCGTTGATCGAGTTCAGCGACCGGGTGGCCAGGCCCGGCGCCTCGGCGGCACGGCGCAGTGCGGCCATAAAGGAAATCCGTTCCCGTTCGGCCAGGGCCGCCACGGAGTATTCCGCGCGGTCGCCGATGCCGCGCTTGGGTTCGTTGAGGATCCGGCGCAGGTTCACGACGTCGTCGGAGTTCACCAGGACGCGCAGGTAGGCCAGCGCATCCTTGATTTCCTTGCGTTCGTAGAACCGGGTGCCACCCACCACTTTGTAGGGCAGCCCCACGCGGACCAGCACGTCTTCGAGGGAACGGGACTGCGCGTTGGTCCGGTAGAACACCGCGACGTCGCCGGGGCGCAGGTTTTCCTCGTCCTGCAGCCGGTCAATCTCCTCGGCAATGAACCGGGCTTCCTCGTGTTCGTTCTCGCCCACGTAGCCGATGATCTTCTCGCCGTCGCCCTCAGCGGTCCAGAGCCGTTTCTCCGGCCGGTTGGGGTTGCGGGAAATCACCGCGTTGGCCGCATTGAGGATGGTTTGGGTGGAGCGGTAGTTCTGCTCCAGCAGGATGGTCCGTGCTGCGGGGTAATCCTTCTCGAAATCGTTGATGTTCCGCACGTCGGCGCCGCGGAATGCGTAGATGGACTGGTCGGAGTCGCCCACCACGGTCAGTTCCGCCGGCGGAACGTCAAGGGCGTCGTCGTCGCTGCCCACCAGTTCGCGGACCAGCGCGTACTGGGCGTGGTTGGTGTCCTGGTACTCGTCCACCAGGATGTGCCGGAACCGCCGGCGGTAGTATTCGGCCACGCCAGGGAAGGCCCGGAACATAAACACCGTCTGGGCAATCAGGTCATCAAAGTCCATGGCGTTGGCCTGGCGCATCCGCTGCGCGTAGCCCTTGTAGACCTCGGCCACAGCGGATTCGAACGGGTCGGAGTAATTCGCCGATTCGGCGTAGGACTCTTCGTCCACCAGTTCGTTCTTCAGCGCAGAGATCTTGTTCATGATGGACTTGGGGGTGAACCGCTTGGGGTCCAGGTCCAGGCCCTTGGCCACCAAGGTGATCAGGCGCAGCGAGTCCGCCGAGTCGTAGATGGAGAAGTTGGAGTTCATCCCCACCGTTTTGGCCTCGCGGCGCAGGATCCGCACGCAGGAGGAGTGGAAGGTGGAGATCCACATGGTCTTGGCGACGCCGCCCACCAGGTTCTCGATCCGCTCGCGCATTTCCGCGGCGGCCTTGTTGGTGAACGTAATGGCCAGGATCTGGCCGGGGTTCGAGCGGCCGGTGGCCAGGAGATAGGCGATGCGGTGGCTGAGGACCCGGGTTTTGCCCGATCCGGCGCCGGCCACAATCAGCAGGGGCGACCCGGCGTGTTTCACCGCTTCTTCCTGCTGCGGGTTCAGGCCCTGCAGCAGGTCCGCGGCACGGCTTTCGTCCGCATAGGAGGATCTCCGCCGGGTGTGTTCGGCCTGCGGTGCCTGCGCGGCAGGCTCCGGAGCGTTTTTGCGGGGTGCGGGAAAGAGTGGATCAAAGAGGTAGTCCATGATGGCTTTAAGTCTAGGCGCTGCGGCTGACAATCCGGTGAGCACCGCCTGCGGTCCGGTCCACGCCCGGACCACGGGCAGCCGGTCAGGCGGAGGTCAGGGCTTCGTGGATCTCCCGCACGGCGCCGGCGGAACCGGCAATGTGCCAGCGGAACCCGTTTACTTCGACGACGGCGGTGCTGCCGCCGGCAGCCAGCACAATGGCTTTGCCGGGCAGCCAGTCCCATTCCGGGCAGCTGTGCTGGAACCAGGCCCCGGGCTGGCCGGAAGCCACCCGGCCCAGGTCGCAGGAGCCCGAGCCCATCATCCTCAGGGTTGCTGCGCGCGACGCCGCTGCCGTCCACGGGCCCACCACTTCCGGGCGCTGCAGCCAGGTGGGGTGCAGGTAGGTGCCGGCGCATAGCCGGTTCAGCGGTTCGTCGGCCGGCGCACCGATCGGCTCGCCGTTGAGGGTGGCCGGGCGGCCCTTGCCGCCAACCCACAGCAGGTCTTCCTGCGGCTGGTAGATGGCGCCGAGCAGCACGTCGGGGTCACCCGGCAGTTCGTGCGGGCCCGGCTCGGACCGCAGTGCAATGGCCGAGCACCAGTAGGTGGACCCGGTGAAGAAGTTGTAGGTCCCGTCCACGGGGTCGATGACCCAGGACCGGCCGGAGGTGCCGTTGTGGCTGGCACCCTCCTCCCCCACGATGCCGTCGTCCGGACGCAGTTCCCGCAGCCGGCGCACCACCAGCGCCTCCGCCTCGCGGTCCGCGGCGGTGACGACGTCGGACACCGAGGTTTTCTGGCTGGCGGTCAGCCCCTCGGCACGCATCTGCAGGGCAAGCTGCCCGGCTTCGCGCACCAGGTCGGCGGCCAGTTGGAAGTCCTCGGGCAGGGCATTCTCACTCATGCCTCCCAGCGTAGCCGCCCGTCTCCGCCCCGGACAGGCGCAGGTCAGGAGGGGGCATTTGGGCGGGGTGCAGGTGGGCGGTGTGCGGGGGCGCGGGGGCGCGGGTGTACAGCTAATGCGGCTTGGAGGGCTGGCAGGCCGCATCAGCTGTACATAAGGCACCAGGCAGGCCGCATCAGCTGTACGGAAGGCGACGGTGAAGGACCCCCAAACCTGCAGCGCCCGGTCCCCGCGGCGCTGCAGGCCGGGCCTCCCCGGCAGTGCGGCCATACTGTACGTATGGGAAAATCAGCAGCACAGCGCGCCGCAAAACACGGACCTCAGGCCGGCCTGCCGCGGCCCGGCACCCCCGGAGCCCCTGCCGGTCCGGGAACCCCGGGACCGCAGGGCAAGTCCAGCCCCGGCCTGGTGGTCATTGCGGGCGTGGTGACCACGCTCTTCCTCTTCTGGTACCTGCATCTGCTGGTCCTGGGCCAGCTGACCCAGCTCGCCGACGGGTTGGCCATGCCGGATTCGATGGTCTTCGGATACGGCGAAGACCATCTGGCCGCGCTGCGTGCGGCCATGGACGCCGATGCCCTGGGCCAGCTCAGCTATGTGCACAAGACTGCCGGGGTGCTTTTCCCGCTGATCTTCGGCCTGACCTGGCTGCTGATAATCGGGCTGAACACCCAGCGCCGGACGCTGCGCTGGGTGCTCTTCAGTGCGCCGATCCTCTTTGTGGTCGCGGACCTGTGGGAGAACATCGCCATTGACAATGCCCTTGGCGCAGCCGAACTATCGGGAGGCGACGCCGCCCTGGCGTGCACGCTGACCGTCGCCCGCTGGATCCTGCTGGCCCTCAGCCTTGCGGCGTCCGTGGTTGCCGTCTTCACGCGACGGGTGGGACGGCCACCAGAACCGCTCGCCAAGGATGAAGGTTAGGGCCGGTACCACCACGGTCCGCACCAGCAGGGTGTCGAACAGGACACCGACGGCCACGATGATGCCCACCTGCGTCAGGGTCACCAGCGGAAGCACTCCCAGCACGGCGAACACAGCGGCCAGCAGGATACCGGCGCTGGTGATGACGCCGCCGGTGGAGCGCAGTGCCGCCAGCATGCCCTGCTTTGTTCCCATGGTGACCGCGTTTTCACGGGCCCGGGTGGTCAGGAAGATGTTGTAGTCCACACCCAGCGCCACCAGGAACAGGAAGGAATACAGCAGGGTCTGCACGTCCATGGCCGGGAAGTCCAGCACATTCTCGAAGACCAGCCAGCTCAGCCCGGTGGCGGCCAGGAAGGTCAGCAGCACCGAGGCCACCAGCAGCAACGGTGCTACCAGGGAGCGCAGCAGGATGGTGAGGACCAGGAAGACCAAGGCAATCACGGTGGTTCCCACCAGGACGGTGTCGTGCTGGTTGGCGGCGAGCTGGTCCACGCGTTCGGCGGCTTCACCGCCCACCAGGGCGCCGTAGTCCTCCCCGGCCAGGTCCGCGCGCAGGTCCGTGATGAAGGTGTTCGCCTCGTCGGTGCCTGCCTCGTAGCCGGTGATCAGTTCAATCCGGGTCTTGCCGTCATGCTCGGTGCCCGCCGTGGCCGCGGTAACGCCCTCGACGTCCTGCAGCTGTGAAACGGCGGCGTCGGCCGCGGCGGTGTCCACCAGGACGGTGACCGGCGAGGAGGAACCTGCCGGGAAGCCTTCAGCGAGCGTCTCGGCGGCTGTGACGGCCTGCGGCTTTTCGCGGAACTGTTCGTTCTCGCTGAGGCCAATCTGCAGGCTGAACAGGGCGCTGCCCAGGGCCAGCAGGACGACGACGGCGATGCCGGCAATGGTCTTGGGGCGGCGTGCGGTGGCCTCACCCAGCCGGCCCCAGAACTTGCCTTCCTTGGCCGGGTCCCCCACCTTGGGCACAAACGGCCAGAACAGTTTGCGGCCCAGCAGCACCAGCGCCACCGGCAGGAGGAACAGGGCGCTGAAGATTGCCAGCACAATGCCGATGGCGGCGGAGAAACCCAGGCCCCGGTAGCTGGCGGTGTCAGCGAACAGCAGGGTCAGCAGCGCCAGGATCACGGTGCCGCCGGAGGCAATAATGGCCCCGCGGGTGCGGGTCAGGGCCTTGGCCATGGCTTCGTACACCGAGCTGTGGGCGCGCAGTTCCTCCCGGTAGCGGGCAATCAGCAGCAGCGCGTAGTTCGTGGCGGCACCGAAGACCAGCACGCTGGTGATGCCGACCGCGGACGGGTCCACGGTAATACCGGTGGCCGGGGCCAGCAGGTCCACCACCTTGGCGGCGAGCTGTTCAATGGCACCCACAATGGCCAGCGGCACAATCCACAGCCACGGCGAACGGTAGGTGATCAGCAGCAGCACGGCAACGACGCCGGCGGTGACGGTCAGCAGCACGAAGTTTGCCCCGGAGAACACTCCGGCCAGGTCCGCACTGAATGCGGCTCCGCCGGTCAGCTCCGCTTTGACCCCCTCAGGGGCTGCATCGGAAACGGCGCTGCGCAGGGCCTCCACTTCCGCGGAGACGGCGTCGCCGTCGTCGGCCGCGGCCTGCAGTGTCAGCGGCACGATCGCCACCAGCTTGTTTTCCGAAACCACAGGCGGAACCTGCGGCGGCGGGCCGGAGGCCCCTGCTTCGGTGGCCGCGGCATTGATCCCGGCAATGGCTGCAGTATCGGCATCGGTCAGCGGACCGCCGTCTTCCCGGGAGATGACCACGATGGCGGAGGATTCCTGTGCGTCCGGGAATTCCTCAAGCAGCTCCGCAACCTGGGTGGACTGGTACTTGTCGTCCAGGCCGCCCACCCCCGTGGTGTCGTTTTCCTCGACTGGCAGGGCAAAAAGGCCAATGATGACGGCCACCCCGATCAGCAGAGTGACCCACGCCGTCTTGGCGTTCTTCACTATCCCTGCGTACATGTGCTTCTCCCGTGACGTAAGTATCTCCATTCGAAAGTATCTCAGATATGGAGATACTTCAATTCCAAGTTAGTATGGATCTTGTGGAAGACCAGGAACTGAGGCGCGACATCGTCGACGCAATCCGCGGCATGAGCGTGGACGGGCAGCGTGTGGCGGATGCCTTTGCGCACACCCACGGACTCAACGCCACGGACATGCGGGCCCTGGTGCTCATCATGGAGGCGGAAATCCGCCACGAGGCGCTGACCGCCGGGCAGCTGAGCGCCCGGCTGGGCACGTCCTCGGGTGCCACCACCGCGGTGATCGACCGGCTTGAACGCATCGGCCACATCCACCGCAACCGCACCCACTCGGACCGGCGGAAAGTCACCCTGCACTTTGAACCGCTGGCCATGGAGCTGGCCGGAGCATACTTCGGCCCACTGGGTGCCATGAATGACGAAGTGATGTCCCGCTACACGGACCAGGAGCTGCGCACCATACTCGGCTTTATGCAGTCCATCCGCGAGAGCTATTCGCGGTACCTGGCCCGGCTGGCGCCCGACGGCAGCCAGGCAGCCGGGCCCGACGGCGCCGCACCGGAAACGCTGCAAACGGGCCGCGGGAGAAACGGGTAAGCTGATATCGCCCGCCGGGAAGCCCGGCGGTCCGCCTCCGTAGCTCAGTAGGATAGAGCGGCCCTCTCCTAAAGGGCAGGTCGTCGGTTCGATTCCGGCCGGGGGCACTTTCTGTTTTAAGGCCCCTGCCTGCGTTCACCCGAACCGGCTAGCGCTGCAGCCCGGGGAAGGCCCAGATTCCCGAGGAACGCATCAGGTCCCGCATAATGACCATTTCTTCGTCCGGGCCCATAACGGACGCCTCTTCGGCGGTGGGGTAGTCGAGGTAGACGGCGTTGCCGATGTCGCGGTGCTTGCTGCCGGACAGATGGGCCAGCAGTTTCTCGGTCTCCCCGAAGACCACCAGGGCACGCCGCATGTGGCTGGCGCTGCTGATGAGCGTCATGCTTTCCACGCCGGCGTCCTGCGCCCGTTCAAGGGAGAACAGTGCGTTCTCCACCGTGTCCGTTGCCAGGCCCTCCTCGATGATCCGGTCCTCCGCCACGCCGTTCTCCGTCAGCCAGCGGGCCATCGCCTCCGACTCCGTGATGCCGCCCTTGGGAACGCCGCCGGTCACGATCAGCAGGGAATCGGGATACTTGTCCGCTGCCGCCTTCGCTACTTTGAGCCGTTCAATCAGTGTTTCTTCCATTTCACCCGTGTCCGAAAGTGCATAGCCGAGGACAACGAAGGCATGGTGCTCAGCGGGCAGTCCGTCCGGGACCTTTGTGTTAAAGGGAACGGCGGCGACGTCGTCGACAGTCTGGATCCGCGCCTCAAACTCCGCGGCACGTTCAGGTTCCAGCCGCCGCAGCTCTTCCATCCCGGCTGTGTAGGCCGCGGTGTCACCGGTCACCTTTGAGTACACGGTGTGCATAAGCCGGGCATTGAAGTTTTTCGGATCCAGGGCGAGGATGCCGGCGTAGGTGTCCATGGCCTCCGGAAGCTTCTTCTGCAGCACCTGTGCCGAGGCCAGTGAATACCTCAGGTCCACGTCCCACGGGTCCATTTCCACCGCCTGCGCAAATGCCTGCGCCACCACGTCGTAATCCCCGTGCAGGGTGATGCCTTGGAAGATTTCCTCTTCGGCCTGCAACAGGTCGCCGCCGTACCAGTAGTAGTGCATCGCGATGGCTTCCAGGGCGTCGATGCGCTCGCCTGTGGGGGCGTTGTTGCGGACCGCGCTGAACAGTGACTCGAGCGACTCCCCCTCCCCGCCGGCGTCGGCCCCCGGAGAGGACACACCCGGGGAGGCCGTGGCCGAAGCAGTGGCGCCGGCCGGACCGGAACAGGCCGAAAGCGCAACGACCGAGGCGAGCAGGACGCCCGCAGCGAGTTTCATCATGTCCGCTCCTATGGATTGCTTACTTCACGGCACCCGCGGTAAGTCCGCCGATGAGGCGCTTTTCGATGACGGCAAAGAGAATAATCACCGGCACAATGGCGACGATTGACACGCCGAAAACGTACTGCCAGCTGGTGGCGTATTGGCCGATGAACTTAGTCAGCGCCACGGACAGGGGCTGGTTCTCCGCCGTGGACATAATCACGAGGCTCGCCGCGAACTCGTTCCAGGACGCCACAAAAGTGAAAATCACCGCTGTCACAATCCCCGGCCAGACCAGCGGCAGGTTGATCCGCATCAGCACTTTGAGCCGTCCGGCGCCGTCGATCTGTGCCGCTTCGTCAATCTCCTGCGGAATGGCGGCAAAGAAGCTGTGCATGATCCATAGCGCGAAGGAGAGGTTGAAGGCCGCGTTAATCAGGATCATGGCCACCCATGTGTCGTTCAGGTCCAGCCACAGCATCTGCCGGAACAGTCCGGCCGTGAGGACCGCCGGCTGGAGCATCTGGGTCACAATCACCAGGAACAGGAAGACCAGCCGGCCCGGGAACCGGAACCTTGCGGTGTAATACGCGGCCGGGGTGGCCACCAGCAGCACCAGCAGCGTGGCTAGGACCGCAATGATGATGGTGGACAGCAGGTTGTAGGTGAGCGGGGTTTCCGGAGTGGACCACATGGACTGGTAGTTGCCGAACTGCAGCCCGTCCCCGGGCAGGTACTCGGGGGGAACCGAAAGGATTTCCGACCTGGTTTTCAGTGACCCCACCAGCATGATGAGGTACGGGGTGAGGAAAACCAGGGCAATCAGGGCACCGATGACCGTGCGCGCCCACATCCGCCGGGCACTGACATTGTCGGCGCCGTAGCGCCGCTTCCGGAGTGCCGCAGCGGGCACGGAACCTGCCGGGGGCGCAGGGGCAGTGACGGCCATGTCAGGCCTCCTTCATGGGTCGAACGATCTTCACGTAGGCGGCCACTATCACCAGCACGACGGCGAAATTGACGACGCTGAGCGCACTGGCCACATCCAGGCGCCGGTCGAACTGCAGGACCTTGAAGATGTACGTCATCAGGGTGTCGGCGCTGTAGCCCGGAATGGAC
The DNA here is from genome assembly GCF_020731535.1 of Arthrobacter sp. zg-Y40. Classification (NCBI taxonomy): domain Bacteria; kingdom Bacillati; phylum Actinomycetota; class Actinomycetes; order Micrococcales; family Micrococcaceae; genus Arthrobacter; species Arthrobacter sp. zg-Y40. The sequence goes on along the minus strand of NZ_JAJFZS010000011.1, from coordinate 34,934 downwards.
CCGGTCATGATCCTCAGGATGGGCAGGTTGTTGAACACGTTGATGATGTTGATCAGCACCGCCACCGCCAGGGCGCCGCGCAACTGGGGAAGCACCACGCTGAAGTAGGTGCGCACCGGTCCGGCACCGTCCATCTTGGCCGCTTCCAGCGCGTCCCCCGGCACGGCCTGCAGGCCGGCCAGCAGCGTGTAGGTGGTAAAGGGGATGGATACAAACACACCCACCACAATGGCGGCGGCGAGCGCCGTGGCCGTGTTCTTGGTGAACCCGTAGGAGGCATCCATCAGCCCCACGTCCACCAGGAACTTGTTAATGATGCCGTAGTCGCGGTCCAGGCCGTAGTAGAACACGGTGGTAGTCATGACCACGCTGGCCGCCCACGGGACCACCACTGCCATCCGCACAAAGGTGCGTCCTGGAAACGGCTTGTTCAGGAAGTTCGCCAGGGCCAGTGAAATGGCCACGGTCAAGGTGACCACCACCACCACCCAGACCACTGTGTTAAGCAGGATCCGCGGCAGGTTGGGGTCCTCGAAGACGGTGAGGAAGTTCGCCGCTCCCACACCCTCCACATTGGTGCCGGCCTGGCTGATACGCCGGGTGGAGCTGTAGATCATGTAGCCGGCGGGGAATATAACAATGCCGAAGATCAGCAGCAGGACCGGACCGATCCAGGGCAGCGCGGCCCACACGCTTTCATTGCTGCCCCGCCGCTTGCCGGTACGCAGGCGTACCTGCCGAAGTGTGCTCATGGAGTTCAACCTGTTCTGGGACTGGTGGGGCCGCCGCCTGCGCCGGGCAGCGGCCCCGGGCGGATCAGGCTGCGTCAGCCTTGGACTGGATCTGCTCCAGGACTGCCTTGGGCTCCTGGTCTTCAAGCTGGCCCATCAGCGACTTGAAGGCGCCGTCCGTGGTGTTCCAGGCCGGGTTGGTAGTGGGGTAGAACTTGGCGCTGGGGAGCATGTCCAGGAAGGTCGACAGGTCCTCATCCGAGGCCATCGCCTCGGAGCCGCTCTTGGTAGTCGGCAGGAACCCTTCGGTCTGGACCCAGTCCACGTAGTTGTCCTCGGCGTAGAAGAAGTCCATGAATGCGGTGATGGCTTCCTGCTTATCCTCGTCGTTCTTGAAGGCCATCAGCCGGTCCGCTACGCCCAAGGTGGAGGGCTCGCCGGTGCGGGTGGGAACACTGGCTATGCCGTAGTTCAGGTCCGGGTTGTCCTCGGCAATCTGGCCTACTGTCTGGGGCAGGGCGTAGACCATGCCGATCTTGCCCTGTGCGAACACGTTGATCATGGGGGTACGCTGCGTGGCTCCCGGATCCGGCTGGGTCACGCCTCCGGCAATCATTTTCTTCATGAATTCGGCGGCCTCGAGGTTCTCCGGGGTGTCCACGGCTATGGCGGATTCGTCGCCGAAATCTCCGCCGTTGCCGGAAAACCAAATCAGGCTTTCACCCTGTGCTTCCTCGGAGCCCAGCGGCATGCCGTAGCCGGGGGTCCCGGTAGCCGAGATTTTCTGCGCAGCTGCATACAGTTCATCCCAGGTGGTCGGAGGCTCTGCCACACCCGCAGCCTGGAACAGGTCCTTGTTGTAGAAAAGGGCGCGCACCGAGGCAATGAGCGGGAATCCGTACTGCGTGCCGTCCAGCGTCTCATTGGCCGCAAACGAGTCCTGGAAGTCGCTGATGGTTTCGTCGGACGCCACGTCCTCTGCCGGGTAGAGCAGTCCCTCATCGGCAAAAGCCGAAAACGCTCCGCCGTTGTAGATGTCCGGAGCTTCGCCGGACTGGATCTTGGTCTGCAGCACCGATTCGAGGTTTTCCCACGACTCAACCTGCAGGTTGACCGTGATCCCTTCATTGGCGGCTTCAAAATCCTCGATGACGCCCTCCCACAGCGCCTTGGTGCCGTCCGAGTAGCTCGGCACCAGCAGGTCGATGGAACTTGCGCCGCCGTCACCGTCGGAACCGCTGCCCCCGAAACCGCAGGAGGAAACGGCCAGTGCTCCGGAGGCTGCCAGCGCCACCAGGCCAATTCGAAGTGTGCTCTTCATTGGGTCCTCTTTCAATTGGTTCCCGCCCGGTGCCGAGGGTGCCGAGGGCGGGGAACTGGATAGTAGCGGCCGCATTCCGCGGCGGGGAGGAACGTGCTGGGGAAGGTAATGCTGAAGTAGGTGTGATGGAAGTTGATAAGTATGCCGGACTATCAATCAGGCTCCGTCAGCCTGTTGCAGGAAATAATTGCCCTCTCCGGGCGCGCAGTCAACCCCTTCTGCGGGATATTTACTGCTCGAGTTGCCCCTGTCCCGCGGTTGCAGGGCCAACTTGGGCCTCCAGCGGGGGCGAAGTGCATGATTTTTATTGATCTATAGACACGCATACCAATCAAAGTCCATCATTGAGGGACTTTCCGTAGTTGCCGGGCCAGTCACACACCTAGGAGCACCATGTCCCATCTCCCGCCGAGCCGGCATTCCTTCGGGGAATCCGTCCTGGCCTTCGATGTGGGCGGGACAGATATCAAGGCCGCCCTCCAGGACAACGACGGCGTGTTCCACTCCCTGCAGCGGGTCCCCACGCCCCGGGACGCGGCGAGCCCCGGCGAGGCGATAATCCGCGAAGTATCCGGGCTGGCCCGCGGGTACGTGCGCGAGTTCCCGCAGGCATCAGTGCGGGCCCTTGGCTTTGTGGTGCCCGGCCTCGTGGATGAGCAGGCCGGGATCGGCATTGTTGCGGCGAACCTCGGGTGGCGGAACTTCCCGTTTGCCCGGCGGCTGCGCGAGGAGAACGGCATGCTGCCGGTAGCGTTCGGGCACGACGTCGGCCTAGCCGGTGAGGCGGAAATGCACCTCGGTGCCGGACGCGGGCTGCGGGATGCAGTGGTCCTGATCATCGGCACGGGGATTGCCGGAGCGGTGTTCTGTGACGGACGCAGGGTACGTGCAGGCGGTTTTGCCGGGGAAATAGGCCACTCACCTGTCCCGTCGGGTACGCAGTGCGCGTGCGGGGCCTACGGGTGCCTGGAAACGGTGGGCTCGGCCGGTGCCATCGTCCGGCGCTACAACGAACGAACGGGCAATCGGGCAACCGGTGCGGAAGCGGTGCTCAGGGCAGCCCGGGCCGGGGAGCCGGCAGCCCGGGAGGTGTGGGACCAGGCGGTGGCAGCCCTGGCCGAGGGAATCTGCCAGCTGGCCGCGGTGCTGGGGACCGAGGCAGTGATCCTGGGCGGCGGACTGTCCCAGGCCGGAGACGAATTAACCGGGCCCCTGGTCCGGGCCGTGGACTCACGGTTGTCTTTCCACCGCCGCCCGGACATCCGGGTGTCCACCCTCGGACAGGATGCCGGGCTTATGGGCGCGGCGCTGCATGCACGGGGGATGCTGGGGGAACCGGCGTGAACGGGTGGGGCCGCGCAGGCGGTGTCCTGACCGTGACCGCCAATCCCGCCCTGGACGAGACCTATGCTGTTTCGGCCTTCACCCCGGGCGGCAGCCACCGGGTTTCCCCTCCCCTGGTCCGGGCCGGCGGCAAAGGCCTCAATGTTGCACGGGTGGCGCACCAGCTCGGCGCGCCGGTGCTGGCCGTTGCCACCTGCGGCGGGCTGACCGGCGAGCGCTGCCGTGAGGACCTCCTCGGCAGCGGAATCCCGCACCGGCTGGTGCCGGTCACCGCGGCAACGCGGCGGACCATGGCGTTCGTGGACAGCACCTCGGGCCTCACCAGCATCTTCAACGAAACCGGGCTGCCCCTCACCTCCGCCCAGTGGCAGGAACTTGAACGCCAGGTGGACGCCGCCATGTCCGGGGCAAGCGTGGTGGTGGGCTCAGGCAGCCTCCCGCCGGGGGCGCCTGCCGGGTTCTACCCGGATCTGGTCCACGCCGCGGCCGGCCGGGACATCCCCTGCATCATCGACGCCTCGGGCGCGGACCTGGTGCGGGCGGCCGAGGCTGGTGCCTTCGCACTCAAACCCAACCAGCACGAGCTGAGGGAAGCCACCGGCGAAGAAGACCTGCGCCGGGCGGCGCGTTCCCTGCTCGACGCCGGCGCGCGGACGGTTTTCCTCAGCTGCGGGGAGGCCGGACTGCTCGCATTTTCCGCAACGGATCCGGACCACTACTTGCACGCCCGGCTGGGACGGACCCTGGCCGGCAACCCCACCGGCGCAGGCGATGCAGCGGTGGCCGCCGTCGCGGTGACTCTGGCCTCCGGCAGCCGGGACACCGCCCGCATGCTCCGCCTGGCGGCCGCCTGTTCCTCCGCCGCCGTGCTGATGCCGGCGGCCGGTGAAATCCCGTCCAGCTACCGCTCCCTGCAGGAGCAGATCACCATCACCTTGCATCATGACCGCACTGCATCCGCTGTACTGGAGGAAAACTGATGGGTCTTACACCAACCCGGGCACTCGTGGCGGACGCTTTTGCCGCAGGGACCGGCATCGGCAGCTTCAATGTCCTGCATCTGGAGACGGCGGAAGCCATTGTCGAGGGCGCCGAAGCGGCAGGGCTGCCGGTGATACTGCAGATTTCGGAGAACTGCGCCTCCTACCACGGCGCCCTTGAACCGCTGGCGGCAGCATGCCTGTCCGTGGCCTCGGCCGCAGCCGTGCCCGTTGCCCTGCATCTGGACCACGCGCAGGATGAGGACCTGGTGCACCAGGCGGTCCGGCTCGGCTTCGGCTCGGTGATGTACGACGGCGCGCACCTGCCGTACAGCGAGAACGTGGCGGCCACGGCACGGGTGGTTAAGCATGCCGAGCCGCTGGGCGTGTTTGTGGAGGCCGAGCTGGGGAAGATAGGAGGCAAGGACGGTGCACACGCTCCCGGGGTACGGACGGATCCCTTCGAAGCAGCGGACTTTGTGATGTCCACCGGCGTCGACGCGCTGGCCGTTGCCGTAGGTTCCTCGCATGCCATGGCACAGCGCACTGCCGCACTGGACCTGGACCTCATCGCGGAACTGCATTCGGCCCTGCCCATCCCCCTGGTCCTGCATGGCTCCTCCGGGGTTGCGGATGCCATGCTGGCTGCCGCCATCACCGCCGGGATGACTAAGATTAACGTTTCCACGCACCTGAACGGCTTCTTCACCCGCGCCGTGCGCCAGTCGCTTGGAACCGACCCGGACCTGGTCGACTCCAGGAAGTACTTCTCCGCAGGCCGCCGGGCGCTCGCCCCCGAAGCAAGCCGTTTGCTGTCCCTCTTCGCGCTGAGCGCGAACGCGGAAAAGGCTGTCACCCATGGAAAAGACTGAGCGGCTCAACTCCATCCTCGACCTCCTGGCTGCGCGCGGCCACGTGCAGGTTGAGGACGTCATGGCCGAGCTGAAGGTATCCCCCGCCACCGCCCGGCGGGACCTGGATACCCTTGCCGCCCAGCGGCTCCTCACCCGGACCCGCGGCGGTGCCACCATGGAGGCAGTGGCCTATGACCTGCCGACCCGGTACACCCGCGATGACCACACTGCGCAAAAGCAGGCCATCGCGCAGGCCGCCAGTGCGCTGGTGCCCAAAGGCGCGGTGATCGGACTTTGCGGCGGAACCACCAGCACGGCCATTGCCCAGGCCCTGGGCATGCGCCGGGACCTGATGGAACCGTCCAGCAAACCCACGCTCACGGTTGTCACCAATGCCATTAACATCGCCGTGCAACTGGTGGTCCGGCCGAATATCCGCGTTATGGTGACCGGCGGCGTCGTGAACCCGAGATCCTATGAGCTGGTGGGGCCCTACACCGATGTGATCCTTCAGCGCGTAGCCCTGGACCTGGCCTTTGTGGGGGTCAACGGGCTCGACGCCGAGGTAGGCCCCACAGTCAGCGATGAAGGGGAGGCTGCAGTGAATTCACTGATGTCGCAGCGGGCCTCCGAAACCTACATCGTGGCCGACTCCTCCAAAATCGGCACCCGGAGCTTCGCGACGCTGAGTGGCTACGTCTTCAGCAACCTGATCACCGACAGCGGTATCACCGAGGGCGAGAAAGCGGAGTTCGAAAGCCGCGGAACCCGGGTTATTGTGGCGCCGGCCAAAACGGTCACCGGGTCCGCCCAGCGGGCAGGGAGCTGACAATGCATGTGGTGATCCTTGACAGTCCTGCCGAGGTGGGGGATTTCGCGGCGCAGGAAATCCTGCGCGGTGTGGCGGCCGGGAAGCTCCGCACCCTGGGCGTCGCCACCGGATCCTCTCCGCTGGCGATCTACGAAGTCCTGGAGCGGCACCGCAGCCCGCAACTGTCCGCGCTGCAGGCCTTTGCCCTGGACGAATACGTGGGCCTGGACCCGCAGCACCCGGAGAGTTACGCCTCAGTTATCCGCCGCGAGGTCACCGAACGGCTGGGCCTGGACCCCGCCAACGTGCACGTGCCGAACGGTACGGCCGCGGATCTGGCTGCCGCCTGCGCGGATTTCGAGGCCGCCATCCGTGCAGCCGGCGGTATTGACCTGCAGATCCTGGGCATTGGCCGGAACGGGCACATCGGCTTCAACGAGCCCACGTCGTCGCTGGCGTCCCGCACCCGGGTCAAAACCCTCATGTCCGCCACCCGGCGGGACAACGCCCGTTTCTTCGCCGACGCATCGCAGGTGCCCGCCCTGTGCCTCACCCAGGGACTGGGTACCATCGGTGAAGCGCGGAAGGTGCTGCTGGTGGCGCAGGGGAAGGCGAAGGCTCGGGCCGTTGCGGACGCGGTGGAGGGCCCGCTGTCCAGCATGTGCCCCGCCTCCGTGCTGCAGATGCACCCGCACGCCACGTTTGTCCTGGACCCCGACGCCGCCGCGGAACTGAAGCTGCAGGACTACTACCGGGAGGTCCGCAGCGGGATGGACACCCTGCGGTAAGCCCGGCCTAGGACCTGGCGGCGGTATCGCTTTCCGCTGCCGGATCTGCTGCGAACTGTGTGTTGTAGAGCTCCGCGTAACGTCCTCCCTGTGCCAGCAGCTGCGAGTGCGTGCCTTGCTCCGCAATCCGTCCGTCCTCAATCACCAGGATGCGGTCCGCGTTGCGGATGGTGGAGAGCCGGTGCGCAATAACGACGGCGGTCCGGCCCTGCAGGGCCTCCCCCAGGGCGGCCTGGACCGCGGCCTCGGACGTCGAGTCCAGGGCCGCCGTCGCCTCATCCAGGATGACGATGCGCGGTTGTGCCAGCAGCAGCCGTGCAATGGTCATGCGCTGGCGTTCACCGCCGGAAAGCCGGTACCCGCGCTCCCCCACCATGGTCTCCAGCCCGTCCGACAGGGAGCGCACCATGTCCTCGAGCCGGGCCCGGCGCAGTGCGTCCCAGACCTCTTCGTCGCTGGCCCCGGGGTTCGCCAGGAGCAGGTTGGCCCGGATGGTTTCGTGGAACAGGTGCCCGTCCTGCGTGACCATGCCCAGGGCCTGCCGGATGCCGGCAAAGCTCAGGTCACGGACGTCGGTGCCGGAGAAGCGCACGGCACCCGAGTCGACGTCGTAAAGCCGGGAGAGCAACTGCGCAATGGTGGATTTGCCGGCGCCGGAAGTGCCTACCAGCGCTACCGTCTGGCCCGGGTCCACCCGGAAAGATATCCCGTGCAGGACTTCCTCGCCGCCGCGTGTGTCCAAAACGGCCACGTCCTCCAGCGAGGCCAGGGAAACCTTGTCCGCGGTGGGGTACGCGAAGCGCACGTCGTCGAACTCCACGCTCAGCGGACCGGCGGGCACCGGGGCGGGGCTGTCCTTTTCCCGGATGAGGGGGCGCAGGTCGAGGATCTCGAAGACCCGCTCGAAACTGACCACCGCGCTCATAACCTCCACGCGGGCATTGGCCAGGGAGGTCAGCGGCGCGTACAGGCGGGTCAACAGCAGGGCCAGGGTGACGACGTCGCCCGTGTTCAGGCTTCCCTGCAGGGCCAGATAGCCGCCCAGCCCGTAAACCAGGGCCAGCGCCAGGGCGGAAACCAGGGTCAGGGCGGTCACGAAGACCGACTGCATCATGGCGGTCTTGACGCCAATATCGCGGACCCGGGACGCGCGCAGGGCGAATTCCCGGGATTCGGCGTCGGGCCGGCCGAACAGCTTGATCAGGGTGGCACCGGGGGCGGAGAACCGCTCGGTCATCTGGGTACCCATCGAGGCATTGTGGTTGGCGGCTTCACGCCGCAGGGCGGCCAGCCGTCCTCCCATCCGCCGGGCCGGCAGCAGGAACACCGGCAGCAGCAGCATGGCCAGCACAGTCACCTGCCAGGACGTCCCCAGCATCACGATCAGGGTCAGCACCAGGGCGACGACGTTGCTCACCACTCCGGAGAGGGTGCCGCTGAAGGCCTGCTGGGCGCCAATGACGTCATTGTTCAACCGGCTGACCAGGGCGCCGGTGCGGGTACGCGTGAAGAACGCCACCGGCATTTTCTGCACGTGGTCGAACACCGCGGTCCGCAGGTCCAGAATGACGCTTTCACCAATGCGCGAGGAGAACCACCGGGTGGCGAGGGAGACGGCGGCGTCGGCAACGGCGACGACGGCGATCAGCAGGGCCAGCCGAACCACCACGCCGGGAGCGGTCCCGGCCACGATGGAGTTGACCACCTCACCGGCCAGTACGGGCGTGGCCACGGCCAGGAATGCCCCGACCACCGACAGCAGGACAAAGCCCAGCAGCCGGAAACGGTAGGGAGCGGCGAAACGGATGATCCGCTTCAGGGTTTCCCGGGAAATCTTCCGGTCATTTCCGCTGCCGCGCGAGATTTTGTGAAGCGAGCTCCAGGCTGCGCCTTCCATACTCATGTGTTTTCCTCCGTTGTATGCACGTTCCAGCTTAAGCCCCTCTCCAGCTCCGGCCCGGCCGATCGCCAGGGGCTGAAACCGCCGGCGACTTTCCTTTCCACAGCGTGAAACATGTCACGGAGTTGGCGCCGTGCGCTGGTACACTTCGAAACGCTGCCCCCGTGCTGAACCGGGCACCTACGAAAGGCCGCTATGTCTCCGGCACTGAAACCCCCTGCTGCCCCCACGGAGGGCGTACCCACCATGGGCTCCGCTTCCGTGCAGGAGGCTGCCCCCGGGGCTGTCCCCACGGACGGCGCCGCCCGGCGCTACACCGCGCTGGTGGCCGTGCAGCGGCCCGACGTGTTCTCCGTGACCGCCGGAATCCTCGCCGCCGCGGGGCTGGAACCTGTTGCCGTCCGGGACTTGGACGGGGCCGTTGCTTCCGCACGGGCTGCCGAACCGGTACTCGCCGTAGTCGATTCCAGAGTCCGCCGGATCGCCGGAATGGACCTGCTTAAGCGCCTGCGCCATGAAGTACCGGCCTTGACCAAGCTGCCGGTGATCCTGGTGGCGGACGAAGCCGGCCTCGACATAGACCTTATGGTCGAACTGGGAATTGCGGACTTTGTCGCCAGTCCGGTAGACCCCGATGACCTGACCCGCCGGGTGGACCTCATGCTGGCGACCGCCGAGGCGCACCGGGGCCGCCGGATGACTGCAGCCCGGCTGCGCGAGGCAACCCGCCGCATTTCCGCGTCCATCCGCGCCACCAATGATCCGCAGCAGATGTCGGAAGTAGTGGTCCACGGACTCGGCGAGACCTTCCAAGCGGACCATGTCTTCCTGATGACGTTCCCGGACGAGCGCGTTCCCGAGCTGGCACTGTCCTGGAGCCGTGAGGGAACCACCGGTTCCATTCCCGCGCTGGCGGGATCCACCGCCGTCGAGCTTGCGGAAAAGCTGTGGGCACGCGGCCGTGGACTCGCCGTCGAAGACCATCGCCAGCCGGACGGCGACGAGCCGGTCCCGCTGAGCCCGGCGTCATTGGCCGCCGGCCTCGGGACGTCCATGATTGTGCCGCTTGGCCACGGGGATAAGGCCTTCGGTTTGGTGTGGCTTGCCGGTGAACGCGGCCCCCGGGACTGGACCAGCACGGAAACTTCCCTGATCCAGCATGCCAGCGGAAACCTTGCCCACGGGCTGGTGCAGGGAAACCTGATCACCGCGCAGCGGATGGTGCTCAAACGCCTGCGGGAACTGGACCAGGCGAAAACGGATTTCGTGGCCACCGTCAACCATGAGCTGCGGACCCCGCTGACCTCGATCACCGGATACCTCGACCTCATCCTGGACGGCTCCGGCGGCGACATCCCCGCCGACGTCGCGGATATGCTGAAGATCGTAGGCCGCAACGCGGTGCGGCTCAACCAGTTGATTACCGACCTGCTCACCATCTCCCGCCAGGATGCCGACGAGGGCACCCTGGATGTTGAAGAGGTGGACCTTCATGAGCTGCTCCAAGCGGTTGCGGCGTCCCTGGCCCCTGCGGCCGGCGCGAACAACCTGGATCTTCGCCTGGAGCTCGGCCCGGATCCGCTCTGTGTGGACGGTGACAGCGCTGCCCTGGAGCAGGTTTTCACCAACCTCTGCTCCAATGCCGTGAAGTTCACCCCCGCTGGCGGATCCGTCCTGGTCCGGGCAGAGCTGGTGCGTGCCGAGGGCGCCGGGCCAAGTATCCGCGTGCAGATCACGGATACCGGAATCGGCATCCCAGAAGCCGAGCTGCCCAATCTCTTCCGCCGGTTCTTCCGCGCTTCCAACGCCACCTCGGCCGCCATTCCCGGAACCGGGCTTGGTCTGGCCATTGTGCAGGACATTGTGCTGCAGCACGGCGGGGAACTGGGCGTCGAATCGAAGGTGGGTTCGGGCACCACCGCCACGGTCCTGCTGCCCGCAGGCCGTTAGGCGTTGGTCCGCTCCGGCCCCCGGACCCGGGGCCGGTTAGGCGGACACGGGACCGTCGGCGCTAGGCGCTTACCGCGGTGACCGGGGCCAGGATCCGTTCGGGTGCCGAATAGCAGTTGAGCGAGGTGCCGCGGCTGAATCCAATCAGCGTGAGCCCCGCGTCCTGGGCCAATTCCACGGACAACGCCGACGGTGCGCTTACGGCGGCGAGCACCGGGATGCCGGCCAACTGCGCCTTCTGGACCAGTTCGAACGAGGCCCGGCCGGAGACCTGCAGCACCATGCCGCGCAATGGCAGCAGCCCGGCGCGAAGGGCCCAGCCCACCACCTTGTCCACCGCATTGTGCCGGCCCACGTCCTCACGCAGGCACAGCAGCTCCCCTTCGGCACTGAAGAGCCCGGCCGCGTGCACGCCGCCGGTCCGGTCGAAGACCTTCTGCCCTTCGCGCAACCGGTCCGGCAGGGACGCGAGCATCTCCAGGGGCAACCGGACGCCGTCGCCCTCCAAATCAAAGTGGGAGGACTTGCGCACGGCCTCGATGGAGGCCGTGCCGCAGATGCCGCAGGAACTGGAGGTATAGACGTGCCGTTCCATGCCGGTATCCGGCAGCGGGGTCCCGGGCCTCAGCTGTACATCCACCACGTTGAAGGTCTGTTTGCCGTCATCATCCACACCCGCGCAGTAGCGCAGGCTGATGAGCTGGCCGGGCTCCCAGATCACACCCTCCGAGACCAGGAAACCGGCTACCAGGTCAAAGTCGTCGCCGGGGGTGCGCATGGTGACGGTGAAACTCTTTCCTCCCACCCGGATCTCCAGCGGCTCCTCCCCCGCCAAGACGTCGTCGCGCCGGCTGACGTTTCCGTCCAGCCGGAATTTCGTGACCCGTCCCCGTGTGGTGACCCGTCCCATGATGCCTCCCTGATTCCTGTTTCCTGCTTCTATGTTGCCCCTCCGCGGCGGGATCCGCAGTCAGCGGGTGCCCGCGTACGGCACGTTATCCTGCGGGCGCCCGGTTGACCTGCCAGGGCAGGGGAAGGGCCATCACTGCTTGGTCCCTGATGCAGCCTTCGGGCGGCACCACCATCACGGCGTCCGCTTCGGCCAGGCCGCGCAGCATGCCGGAGCGGAAGTAGGGGGACGGCATGGCCCGGTCCTCCTGGATACTGCACGGCACCAGCCTGGTGCGGCCGGGCAGCGGTTCCAGGTCCACACCGGCCAACACGTGGCGTTCCCGGGAAATCGGAGCGCCGCGCAGTCCGTCCAAGAGGGGCTGGAGGATGGTAAAAACGGCCATCATGGCTGCCAGCGGGTTACCCGGCAGGGCCACCAGGAGCCTGCCGTCCCGGAGCCGGGCGAGCATGGTGGGGTGGCCCGGACGCATCGCAATCCCGTCGATCAGGAGCTCGGCTTCCACTTCTTCCAAGGCACGGCGCAAGTGGTCGGCCTCGGAACGTCCGGTACCGCCGGTGGTGATGAGGACGTCGCCGGAGGACATCGCAATAGACATTTCGTCCGTGGCTTCGCTGCTGAGCGCTGCTACCACTTCCTCCAGCCGGTCCGGGAGCCGGCGCACCACATCCACCTTGCCGCCGAGCATGGACACCAGCTGCGGCAGCTGCGGTCCGAAGGTATCCCGGACCTGGCCCGGTTCCGGGAGCCCCGCATCAATCACTTCATCACCGGTCAGCAGCAGGGACACCCGCGGTGAACGCAGCACCGGCAGCGTGTCGTGGCCGCAGACGGCGGCCAGGGCAATATGGGCAGGGTTGAGCAGCTTGCCTGCGGGGATGGTGGTCTCTCCGGCAGATGCCTCTTCCCCGGCGGGCCGGATGTGCTCCCCGGCGGCCGGTTCGGATTCGCGGGCCCGGTCGTTGCGGGTCAGGCGCGGCGGCGTGGTGTTCGAAACAGAGCCGCTCTCGGACCGCAGGACGGCGTCGGCGCCTTCGGGAATCAATCCGCCCGTGAGGATTTTCACGGCTTCCCCGGGCTGCAGCGCCCGCCGCCCGGACTCCTTGTGGATCTGCCAGCGTTCCACTTCCGGTTCCTCCTGGGTGATGACCGTCCAGGGCGGAGGCCCGGCTATGGCCCAGCCGTCCATTGCGGCGGAAGCATAATGCGGGACGGGCTGCAGCGCGGAGGTCTCCAGGGCAAGGATCCGCCCCAGCGCTTCGTCCAGTGGAACGGTTTCGTAGGGCAGCGGGCGGGCGGCGGCATAGGCCGCGTGCCGGGCCTGGGCCCAAGACGCATTGGGTTGTGCGGGCAGGATAACGGGAGCGCTTTTTTCACTCATTGCGCATCCCCTTCGTCTGCTGCGTCCCGGCATTCGGCGGCTGCCACCGCCATGGCCGAACGCATGGACGCGGCGTCGGTCGCCTGTCCGCTGCCGGCAGCCAGTCCCGCTGCGTACCCGGCAATAAAAGTGGTCAACGGCGCTGCCGGCCGCACCACGTTGTGGGCTGCGGCCGCAGCGAGGTCAAGCACGGCGGAGATATCCACGGGGGTCCCCTCGAGCTCCAGTGCCTTGAGCAGTCTCCCGCTCCACACCTCGAGTTGTTCCTGCTGGCTTGGCATTAGTGCTCCTTCGCTTCGCTGGACGGTGCTGTTAACGCGGTTCCTTCGGTGCTTACGCCCAAGATCCGCGCGTCCGCCCAAGTGTCGACATCGGCGGTACTCATGGGGGGAACATCAACACCCCTCCATTGCACCCTAGCAAGCAGAGCCTTCATGGACATGTTCGTCAGGCCGCCGGGTGCATGGCCGAGGACGGCCTGACGAAGGTCTGCGGTCCGGTACAGGCCCGCCAGCGGCTGGCTCCTGCCGTCAGCGTCAAGGGCCAGAAGGGTGGAGTCGCCGTCGGAATCATCGCTGACGGCCGCATCCAGCAGGACTCCGGCCGCGGAGGCAATTCGCGGCATATCGCAGGCCAGGACCAGCGTCCAGTCACCCGAGGCGGGCAGGGCTTCCAGCCCCGCTGCAACAGCGGCTGCCGGGCCGCCGAACACCGGTTCCTCCCGCACCAGCACGGTTTCGCGGGACGCGTCCTCAAGCAGCGGCAGCAGTGAGCCCGGTCCCACTACGGCCACACGCCGGGCCCCGGCAACCGCGTCCAAGGTGGTTTCCAGCAGGGTGCGCCCACCGGTACGCAGCAGTGCCTTGGGGCTGCCGCCGAGGCGGGAGGAACGGCCGCCGGCGAGGATTACGGCGTCGTACACCGGAACAACGGGCATCAGGCGGCAGTGTCATTCTGCAGGAAGGGGTCCCATTGCGGTGACGGACGCTCCAGTTCGCGGATCTGCCAGCGCGCTCCACGGGGCGCCTTCGGAGAAATACGCAGCTGCCAGCCAAGCTGTGCCAACGTCCTGTCGCCCTTCGTATTGTTGCAGCGCAGGCAACATGCAACCAGGTTCTCCCAGCTGTCATCGCCGCCGCGTGAACGGGGAACAACATGGTCCACCGTGGCTGCCGCCTTTCCGCAGTACGCGCATTCGTGGTTATCCCGGCGCAGCACGCCCCGACGGGTGGCAACGGTGCCCTCCCGGTACGGGACCCGGACGTACCGGTGGAGCAGGATAACCGAGGGTCTGGGGAGGATTTCAGAGGGCCCGACTACCGGCTCGCCGCTCTCCGCCACCACACTCGCTTTCCCGCTCAGGACCAGCACCAGCGCGCGGCGGAAGGTGATCACGGCCAGCGGTTCATATCCAGCATTCAGAACGAGAGTGCGCATGCACATACCTCTTCGTCGGCCGTCCATGAGCCAGTGAATACTAGACACCGGCACACTTACGGCACATCGGATTGTCTATGCAAGAGTATGACGGGAATGCAGTCTTGGCCATTTCCGGGGCCGAAACCTTGCCCTGGGCGCTGGCGCCATCTTCCGCCGTCCGGGTCCGTCCCCGGGGACGGACCCGGACGGTTAACGGCAAAAGCTCCCCCCGAAGGAGGAGCTTTTGGCCGGAGAGAAAAGCCGTTATCCGCCTACGCGGATGTAGACGCCGCCCGAGCCGAGTTCTGCCGGTGCCACAACGGTGCTGTTGCCGTTGAAGCCGCCGTGCACGGCTTGGCCACCGCCTACGTATACGGCAATGTGGGCCAGGCCCATGCCGCCGTCGGCGTAGTAGATCAAGTCACCGGGCATGGCCTCGGCTGCGCTGACCGTCCGTCCAAGGGACAGGTAGCCGGCAGGCCATCCGTGGAAGTTGATCCCCGCAGCCGCCAGGGCATTGGTCACCAGCATGGTGCAGTCCTGGTTGACGCCCAGCTGGGCGTAGGCTGCTGCAGCAATGGTGGCGGCCAGCCCTGAGGGGCTGCCCTGCGGTGCCGGGGCGGCGGCGGTGTTGACCCTTGCCGCCGGAGCTGCGTTGGATGCCGGGCGGGCAACCTGCGCAGCACCTGCGGCCGGCATTTCCTGAACCTGGAGAGCGGTCTGCGCCTCTTCCACCACAGGGGCTGCCGGAGCCGGCGCGGGAGTGGTGCCCGCAATGCCTTCGAACTCAAAGTGAAGCACAGCTTCTGCAGACACTTTGTCGAGCTTTGCTGCCGTGAGATCCAGGGTGCTCGTCTGGACATCCCGCAGGGGCTCCGTGCCGGAAGCATTGGCGGCCACACCGGTGGTGAGGACCAAGCCTGAGGCAGCTGCGATAACGGCAGCCTGGCGGCCAACCGTTCCTGCGTTTGCACTGACCGCACCTGCAAGGGCGTTCAGCGTGCTGGTGCGTTCAACCGGCGCCCGGTGGCGGGCGCGCTCAATTGTCGAGGTCATGATTGTTCTCGAAGACCAGGGCTTAGGAGACGCGGACGAAGCTGTAGCCGTGCAGGTCGGAGAGGCTGTGCAGACCGGTGTTCATACCGTTCAGACCGCCGCTGATGACCTGTCCGTTGCCAACGTAGATGGCGACGTGGGTAGCACTGATGACCAGGTCACCGGGAGCGGGGCTGCCAACAACGGTGCCGTACTGGAAGAACTGGCCGGGAGCCAGGTCGCCGACGGACTTGCCGACGGAGCGCAGGGCCTTCTCGACCATGGCGGTGCAATCCTGCGCCACGCCGATCTGGCTGTAAGCCGAGGCCACGAGGCCGGCGGCCACATTGCCCGGAGCTACGGCGTCAGCGGCCGGTGCTGCGGGAGTGGAGGATGCGGTCTGTACTGCGCCGTTTGCAACAGGTGCGGCAACACGGGAAGCAGCGGCACGCTGGGTTGCTGCTGCCTGCTGGGTTGCTGCTGCCTGCTGGGCCTGGGCCTCAGCAGCTGCTGCGGCTGCGGCTTCTTCAGCTGCTACCTGTGCGCGGTATTCTTCGCCGGAGATGGAGCTGGGTGCTTCCATGACCGCAAGCTTTACGTCCGCGTCCGCATTAGCCTTGACTGTCCCGGCTACAACATTCAGCGGGGTGGATTCGAGTGCCTGGCGGTCCATGCTGACGGACGCTGCCTGTGCAGGGAGTCCTGCAGCCAGCACGAGGCCGGATGCTGCCACAACGACGGCGGCCTGACGGCCTACCATGCCTGCGTTGCTGCTGACTGCCTTGGAAAGTGCAGTAATCGGGTTGGTCTGAACGGTGGCTGCGCGACGGCGGCCATGAGCGTGTGATGACACAGGTTTGCCTCTCCCAATTGCCTACGAGGTGAGCTGTCGGATTCGGATGGGAGTCACCCGGTTGCCAGGCCTAAAGCCATTTGCAACTTAACCCCAAGGGCTTCTTGCGAAACCCGAAATTGGTTCCCCCGCCTCTGCCATGCGATTCTGCGAACGGACTTCAAACAGTGGCAGAGCTAGGCGATCTGTTCGAAGGTGCCCGATCTTTGGCCAATCGGGCACGAGGACGAGCGTACAGCAACATTTGCGCTATGTCACGTTCCGGTCACGAAATGATATTCGTGCGGTTACAACCAGTTCAGCGGGTCCACTACTTCACCGTTAACCATGACCTCGAAATGCAGGTGGCAACCCGTGGAAGAGCCCGTTGTTCCGCTTGCTCCCACCAGGTTTCCACGCTTGATTTCGCTGCCTACCGACACGGAAATGGCGGATAGGTGGTTATAGGTGGTTTCGACCCCGTTGCCGTGGTCAATGACAACGCGGTTGCCGCCGCCGTAGGGGTGCCAGCCGGCGAAGACCACTTTTCCGGAAGCAGCTGCGTTTACTGCGGTGCCGCAGGTGGCGGCGAAATCCTGGCCGTTATGCATTTCCCCGGTTTCGCCCGTAATGGGGCTGACGCGGTGGCCGAATCCCGATGTCTCCACCAGCGCGGAATCCAGCGGGGTGGACAGCGTGCCCTTAGCGGCCGCGGGGACCGTGTGGGACCCTGCTGCCACGCCGACGGAAGCCAGCTTGGCGTCCGGGTCATAGCTGCTGCTCAACCCGGCGCGGGCAAATCCGATGTTCGCGTTGGCATCCGCGGAAACCGGTGTGTCGGCCGAAACCGGCTGCGGCTGGACGGGATCGTCAGCGGCCGCGGAGGTGGGCAGCGCTGCGGTGAGGATCAGGCCTGATGTGGCGGCGGTGATGGCCACCTTTTGGGCGGCGCCACCCATGGACAGGGTTTTTGTTTCAACCCGCCTGCGCCCGGAGGGCGGGGAGCTGCGCCGGCGGGCGGGCGCAACAGGGGCAGCCGCACGGCGGCGCCCCGAAGCAGCATGCTTCGACAAGTGTTTCCCTCTCTTGGAACGCCTGCGAAGTTAGCTGTCGGATTCGAGTAGAGAAACTCGGCCCTCGGCTCACCGCCGGCACTGCGTGCTTCTATGCACGTTTTGCCGCCGGCCTCCGGAAGGCTTCACCCCAAGGCAGTTCTTCTGCCGGAAATTGGGTCCTCCGCCCCTGCCTGACGAGTTTGGTGCTCCGGTCCGTTGGCAGGGCTCGGCGGACAGACCGGATAACGATGGTGTTTCAACGTCGGAATTCACTATAGGGTAAATGTCCCAAAAGTAACCATTCCGTTACCCGGCGTGTGCCACAAAAACGTGTGCGGCCACTTCTGCCGGCAATTCAAGCGCTCCTTCGATGCCGGGGACACGCACGGAAATGTAGCCGCCTACGACTTCGGCGGTGATTTCCGCACCGGGGCGCAGCCCGGCTTCATCCAGCTGGGACAGCAGCTCCGGCTCCACCTGGATGGGTTCGGCCAGCCGCAGGAGGGTCAACTTGGACCCTGTCTCTACGGCAGCCACGGCAGAGACCAGGTCATGCACGCCCTGGTGGAAGACCGGTGCCGGCTCTCCGCCGATGCCCTCGAGGCCTGGAATCGGATTGCCGTAAGGGGATTCCGTGGGATGTCCCAGCAGCTCATACAGCCGGCGCTCCACGCGCTCACTCATCACGTGTTCCCACCGGCAGGCCTCGTCGTGGACGTAGGCCCAGTCCAGGCCGATAACGTCCGAGAGCAGCCGCTCCGCGAGCCGGTGCTTGCGCATCACCTCGGTAGCGCGCCGGCGGCCCAGTTCCGTCAGTTCGAGCCGGCGGGTTCCCGCCACCACCACGAGGCCGTCACGCTCCATCCGGCCAACGGTCTGGGACACGGTGGGGCCTGAGTGCCTCAGCCGCTCGGCAATACGCGCCCGCAGCGCCACAATGTTCTCTTCTTCCAGCTCCAGGATGGTCCTGAGATACATCTCAGTTGTGTCAATGAGATCCGTCATGACGGGCCGCTCCTAGTAGAAGGCAAGAGGACAGCGGCAAAACGCGCTGCCCGGGTCTACGCCAACACGTTAGCCTACCGGCCGGACCGCCCGAAAATTGCGGGCTTCCCGCCACACATCCCTGTGGCGGCGGTCATAAACCGTCCGAAAGAAAGCGGTGCGGCAGAATGGAAATGCAGACGCGCTTTCCGTTCGACACGCTTGGAGCGACACAATGGGCGACACCGCCGCACTGAAGATTCCCGCTGAACTCCTCCCGCAGGACGGCCGCTTTGGTGCCGGGCCGTCCAAAGTACGTCCGGAACAGATGGCGGCGCTGGAACGTGCCGGCACCGGGCTTCTGGGCACCTCCCACCGCCAGGCACCCGTGCGGAACCTCGTGGGCAGCATCCGCGAGGGACTGGCCGAGCTGTTCTCCGCTCCGGAGGGCTACGAGGTAGTTCTGGGCGTGGGCGGCTCCACTGCTTTCTGGGACGTCGCCGCTTTCGGATTGGTTCAGGAGAAGGCCCAGCACCTGTCCTTCGGTGAATTCGGCTCCAAGTTTGCGGCGGCTACCAATAAAGCACCGTTCCTCTCGGCGTCGAGCATCATCACGGCTGAACCGGGCACCCGTCCGGAACCGGCGGCTGAAGCGGGGGTGGATGTCTATGCTTGGCCGCAGAACGAAACGTCCACCGGCGTTGCCGCTCCGGTGCGCCGGGTGGAAGGTTCCGACGACGGCGCCCTGGTGCTGATCGACGCGACCTCGGCTGCCGGCGGCCTGGACGTGGACCTGGCGCAGTCCGATGTGTACTACTTCGCCCCGCAGAAGAACTTCGCGTCAGACGGCGGCTTGTGGCTGGGCATGTTCTCCCCCGCTGCGCTGGAACGCGCCGCGCGGATCAATGCCGGCGACCGCTGGATCCCGGATTTCCTCAACCTGCAGACCGCCGTGGACAACTCGCGGCTGAACCAGACCTACAACACGCCGTCGTTGTCCACGCTGGTGACCCTCAACGCCCAGATTGACTGGCTGAACGGCAACGGCGGGCTGGCGTTCGCCGCCGGCCGCACCGCGGAATCTGCCGGACGGATCTATTCGTGGGCCGAACAGTCCGCCGTTGCCACCCCGTTCGTGGCCCGCCCGGAGGACCGTTCCAACGTTATTGCCACCATCGATTTCGCAGCGGACATCGACGCCGCCGCCATTGCCAAGACGCTGCGGGCCAACGGCGTCGTGGACGTGGAGCCTTACCGCAAGCTCGGCCGAAACCAGCTGCGCATTGCCACCTTTGTCGCCATTGAGCCCGACGACGTCAGCGCCCTCCTGGCGTGCATCGACTACGTGATCGCGAACTCCTGAGCCTGATTACTGCCAACATGGGCATGCACTGCCCGGAGGGCCCGAACGCTACGCGCTGTCCGGGTCCTGCGCTTTTTCCGGCGTATCTGTGGTCATGCTGAGCCGCCGGGGCAGGTTCCGGTCATAGTGGAACCGCATCCCGTAGGTCCGCCAGGCCCATACGAAACCGATGGCGGCTGCCAGCAGCCCCGAGGCTGCGGCCACACCGAGGCTCCAGCGGGGGCCGAACGAGTCCGAAACCCAGCCCACCACCGGCGCGCCCAGCGGTGTTCCGCCCATAAAGATGGCGAAATACAGCGCCATCACCCGCCCGCGCATGACCTGGGCGGTGGTGGTTTGAACATACGCATTGGCGCTCGTCATCAGGGTCAGTGCGGACAGGCCCACCGGGATCAGGCATAGACCGAACAAAATCAGGGTGGGCGCAGCTGCGGACAGGATGCAGGACAAGCCAAAGGCCCCTGCGGCTCCGAAGACAAAGCGCAGGCGCGGCCTGTCCCGCCGCGCGGAAAGCAAGGCGCCCGCGACGGAACCGATCGCCATCACCGAATTGAGGAGGCCGAACGTGCCCGCGTCCCGGCCGAACTCGGTACGTGCCATGGCAGCTATGTAAATGGCGAAATTCATGCCAAAGGTGCCCACGATGAAGATTGCCAGCATCACCATGATGAGGTCGGGCCGGTGCCTCACATAGGCCAGTCCTGCCCGGATGCGGCCCTTCCCCGGGGGCGCCTTGGGGAGCACGCGCAGTTCGCCGGCACGCATATTCAGCAGTGCGAGCACCATGGCGCCGAACGTCACGGCGTTCAGTACAAACACCAGCCCCGGCCCGACGGCGACGGTCAGGAGTCCGGCGACGGCGGGGCCGATCATCCGCGCCCCGTTAAAGGAGGCACTGTTCAGCGCCACGGCGTTGGGCAGATCCCGCTCGGAAACCACCTCGGAGACGAACGCCTGGCGCGCCGGTCCGTCCACCGCCGACACCACGCCCAGGGCCAGCGCAAATGCGTACACGTGCCACAGCTGCGCCTGGCCGGAAATCACCAGCAGGCCCAGGGCCAGACCCAGGGCACCCATGCTGATCTGCGTCATCAGCAGGACTTTGCGCCGGTTGTAGGAGTCGGCTATCAGCCCGGACCACGGGGCCAGGAGAAGCTGTGGCCCCAGCTGCAGCGCCATCACGATTCCCATGGCTGCGGCATCCTGGTTGGTGAGGATGTCGTAGACCAGCCAGTCCTGCGCGGTCCGCTGCATCCAGGTGCCGACATTGGAAACCAGTGCGCCGAAGAACCAGATCCGGTAGTTGAAGAGGCGGAGGGAGCGGAACATCAGCTCAGCGCCCCCTCAGGGATTGTTGAACCAGTTGCCGCAACCGCCACGGATTATTCGTCCTCCTGCGCGTCCGTCTCCTGATGATCCTGCGCGCCGGACTGCGCTGCATCGTCTTGGCGCGCGCTGTCTTCGGGAGCGTCGTCTTCGGGAGCGCCGTCCCGCGCTTGGCCATCCTTGTCCCGGGATTCGGCGTGGGCGTGCTGTTCGTCGTCAACATGTTCCCGGGCTGCCTGTTCGAGGGCCAACTGTTCCTGCTCGGCAGCAATGTCTTCCGGACGCAGCCGCTCCGACCAGGGCACCCACTCCGGAGCCAGCAGCGCATCCTCCGACGGAAGCAGCCCTACTTCACTGACCGTCACCTTCTTGCTGCGCGGCATCCGGGCAACAGTGGCGTACCACTGCCAGCCTCGGTAACCGGGGCGCAGCGAGGTGAACCGGTGGGTCACCAGCCGTTCGCCGTCGGCCGCGGCCCCCGCGTACTCCCCAACTTCAGCCGGGGACGCAACTTCGAGCAGGCCTGCACGTGCTTCCGCCACCGCGGCAGCCAGCACGGCGTCGGGCTTCCCCGACCGCCGGGGCGCACGTTTACGGGCCGCCGGGTCGGAGGGCGTTTCGGGAGAGGGAGTTACGGGTGTCATTGTCACTTCAGCGCACGAACCTTATATATCCAAGTCATCGGCAACGGCACGCAGCACAGCGGCCACCTTGGTGGCATGCTTCTTTTCCGGGTAGCGGCCGCGGCGCAGTCCGTTGGAAATGCCATCGAGCAGTTTGATCAGGTCTTCCGTTATAACGGCCATGTCTTCGGCGTCCTTGCGCGTGGCCTTGGCAACCGACGGCGGTGCCTCCAGGATACGGGCGGAGAGGGCCTGCGGTCCGCGCCGGCCGTCGGCTACACCGAACTCCATGCGCGTACCGGGCTTAACCTCGCTGACGCCAGCCGGCAGGGCCGAGGCATGGAGGAAGACTTCCTGTCCATCGTCCGTGGCCAGAAAACCAAAACCCTTGCCGGTGTCGAACCACTTGACCTTGCCGATAGGCACTTCGGTTACCTCGTTCTTAGTTCCGATTGCGGCAGGACATCTGCCTTGTTGCATGACCGTTCAGTTCCGCCACCGTTTCCGCGTTGCCCAGCAAGCAGCGGGGGGGTACCCGTACCTCTGAGATACTACGGGGAAGTCTGTTCCCTTTAGAATATCCCGACAAGCGAATAGGGGCTCCAAGGCTGCCCCTTTGTCCCGCGGATTTCCGCTGTTAGCGTTAATCACCATGAACAAAACCCCGCCGGACTCCGTCCGGTCCGCCTCGGCCTCTGTTTCCGGCTCCCAGCCTGGTCCCCGCCGCACCCGCGCGTGGATTTCGGGGGCCCTGGCCGCGGCGGCCGGTCTTCTGGCCCTGTTCGGGCTGGGAACCCTGGCTGCCGTTTTGATCCTTGCCCTGCAGGGCCAGTCGGTTGCCCCGTGGCTGGTTGCTGCCGTCTACTTTGCGTTACCTCTCGCTTTCCTGCTGATGGCAGGTTTGGTCATCAGCGGAGTTCGGCGCAGACGCCGAGGCTGATCGGTCCGTTTCCCTTCCCACTCAGGTAACGTGGTGCTGATGTCCGCGATTCGAGCTTTGGCCGATGATCTAGCCGCACGCAGCGACGACCAGCTGCGTGAATTGTTCGCGGCCCGGCCCGATCTGGTCCTTCCTCCGGTCCCCGATTTCCAGGCCCTGGCGGCCCGCGCCTCCACTCGGGTCAGCGTGCAGCGCATCCTTGAAAAGCTGACTGCCCCCGAGCTGCAGGTGCTTGAAGCCGTTGACCTGACCACCAACGAAGATTCCCAGCTCAGCACCACCGCCTCATGGCTGAAGGCCGCGATTGCCGGGTCCACCATCAAGTCCCTGGACGCCATCCTGGCCCACCTCCATTCGCTGGCCCTGCTGCGGCGGGCCAAACCGCATCCGGGAGCGCCGAAAGCTGACGCTTCGCGCCGCTTCTACCTGCCGGTGTCCGTTCTGGGTGAGGCGCTGGGCGCCTATCCCGCGGGTCTCGGCCGGCCCTACTCCACCCTCGCCGCACAGCACCCGGAGTTCGGGCAGCGCCTGGTGGGCATCGTGGAAGGGCTGCGCAGCACCGGGCTGCCCTTGGAGAAAGCGGACACCCCCGCCACGGCTGCCCATTCCCTGCACCACTTGGTTTCGGATCCTGCCGGCTGGGCGGCGCTGATGAACGGGGCGCCTCCGGGCACCACGGAGCTGCTGCGGCGGTTCAAGTACTCCCCGGTGGGCACCATCCCGAAGAAAGCCACCATGGGACGGGCCGTCTTGGACAACCCCTCCCCCACACCGGTGGAGTGGCTGGTTTCCCGCGGCCTGCTGGTTCCCCTGGACGCGTTGCACGTGGAACTGCCCCGTCCCGTGGGCCAGGCGTCGCGCGGGCACGTCATTGTGTCCGATTTCCAGCTCGAAGCTCCCCGCCCCTCTCCCCGCAGTGTCACCCGAAACCTGAGGGATAACGCCGCGTTCGGTGCAGTGGCCGAGACCCTGCGCCTAGTCACGGAACTGCTGGCGCTGGCGGCCGAGAATCCGGTCGGCACCCTGCGTTCGGGCGGAGTGGGTGTACGCGAAGTACGCCGTCTGTCCGAGTCGCTGCGGCTCGACGGCGCCACCACCTCCTGGCTGCTGGAGCTGGCCGCCATTGCCGGGCTGATCACCCTGGACGCAGCCACTTCCCGGTGGGGCGCCTCCGAAGGGAACTGGCTGAACGAGAACCGCGAAGAGCAGTGGCGCCGGCTGGTTGAAGCGTGGCTGGATGCGGACCGTGCACCTTCCCTCGTGGGTGCTCCCCTGCCGGCAGGCGGCGCGGTCAACGCACTGGCCGCCGAAGTATCCCGGCCCGACGCCCCCGTGGTCCGCCGTCGGGCCATGGAAATGCTTGCCCTCCTTTCCGAGCGCGACAGCGAAAACGGAACAGTGGGGGCGTTTGATCCGGAAGACCTCATCAGTGCCCTGACCTGGCACCAGCCGCGGCTGCAGCGGCGGTTCGCACGCCTGGTTCCGGGCATCCTCAAGGAAGCTGCGCAGTTGGGCCTGCTCGGCTCCGGTGCACTGACGCTGCTCGGCTCGTCCGTGGCCGCCGGGGACTATGCCGCTGCCACGCAGGTGCTGCGCGATGCGTTGCCCGCACCCCTGAATTCGTTCCTGCTGCAGGCTGACCTGACGGCAGTGGCACCGGGTTACCTGGAGCCGGACGTCGCGCGGGAACTGGCGCTGATCTCCACCGCCGAGGGTCAGGGCCCGGCGGCCATCTACCGTTTCTCCGCGGATTCCATCCGACGCGCGCTGGACGAAGGGCACGACGCCGACGGCATTCTTGCCTTCCTGCGCCAGCATTCAGCCACGGAGGTTCCGCAGCCGCTGCGCTATCTGGTGGAGGACACCGCCGCCCGGTACGGCCGGCTGCGGGTGGGAGCCGCCGGGTCATACCTCCGCAGCGACGACGAAGCCGGCCTTAATGCCCTGCTGGCCGATCCGCGGACAGCGTCGCTGGGACTGGTCCGCTTGGCACCCACGGTGGTTGCGGCCAATGTGCCGGCCAAGGAACTGACCTCGTCCCTGCGGGATCTGGGGTATCCCCCGGCACTGGAGGGCCCGGCCCGCAAGCCGGTGGGCTCCCACCGGATGGTCCCGGTGGCCGCCCCGTCCTCCTCCAAGACGCGCCTGAACCCGTGGGAACTGACCGATGCGGACCTGGAACGGCAATTGGCAGCCCTGCGCGGCGAAGGACCGCCGCTGCAGGCGAACGGGGAAAGCCAGTCCCTCGTCAGCTTGGAGACCCTGCGCAAGGCCATCCGGACCAAGAGTTCGGTGCGGATGGGCGTTGTGGACAGCCAGGGGAATCAGCGGCAGGAGATATTCGTTCCCCTATCGGTGACCGAGGGAAGGGTGCGGGTCTACGATCCGCGCCACGACGTGGAACGTACAGTGTCAGTACATCGGATTATGGATGTGGAAATAGTGGAGGGTAGCCCGGCGCATGGTTGACGGACCGTTGATTGTCCAGAGCGATAAAACGATTCTCCTTGAGGTCGACCATGAGCAGGCAACCGAGGCACGGCATGCAATTGCCGCGTTTGCCGAACTGGAGCGGGCACCCGAGCACATCCACAGCTACCGGCTGACCCCGCTGGGTCTGTGGAATGCGCGTGCCGCGGGGCTCGACGCCGAGCAGGTCCTGAACACGCTCCTCACCTATTCACGCTTCCCGGTGCCGCATTCACTGCTGATCGACATTGAAGAAACCATGTCCCGGTACGGCAGGCTGCGGCTGGAAAAGGACCCCCAGCACGGCTTGGTGCTGCGCACCACCGACTACCCGGTGTTGGAAGAAGTAATGCACGCCAAGAAGATCCAGCCGCTGCTCGGTCCGCGGATCGACGGCGAGACGGTGGTGGTGCAGTCCGCCATGCGGGGGCAGCTGAAGCAGTTGCTGCTCAAGCTCGGCTGGCCTGCCGAAGACTTGGCCGGCTACGTGGACGGCACCCCGCATCCCATCATGCTGAATGAAGACGGCTGGGCCCTGCGCCCGTACCAGAAACTGGCCACCGAGAACTTCTGGGCCGGCGGGTCCGGTGTGGTGGTCCTCCCCTGCGGTGCCGGCAAGACCCTGGTGGGAGCCGCCGCCATGGCGACCAGCTCCACCACCACGCTGATCCTGGTCACCAACACCGTTTCCGCCCGGCAGTGGAAGGACGAACTGCTCAAGCGGACCTCGCTGACCGAGGACGAGATCGGTGAATACTCCGGTGCCGTGAAGGAAGTCCGCCCGGTCACGATCGCCACCTACCAGGTCCTGACGCTCAAGCGCGGCGGCCTGTACCCGCACCTGGAACTCCTGGACGCGAACGACTGGGGGCTGATTATCTATGACGAGGTGCACCTGCTGCCGGCCCCGATCTTTAGGATGACGGCGGATCTGCAGGCCCGCCGCCGGCTCGGCCTGACCGCCACGCTGGTGCGCGAAGACGGACGCGAGGGTGAAGTCTTCTCCCTGATCGGACCCAAGCGGTACGACGCTCCTTGGAAGGACATTGAGGCGCAGGGCTACATTGCCCCGGCCGAATGCGTCGAGGTCCGGGTGGACCTGCCCCGGGATGAGCGGGTGGCTTACGCCATGGCCGAAGACGGGGACAAGTACCGGCTGTGCTCGACGTCGGAGACCAAGACCGGCGTCGTCGAGCAGTTGGTGAAGCGCCACACCGGTGAGCAGACCCTGGTCATCGGGCAGTACCTGGACCAGCTGGACGAACTGGCTGAACGGCTGGACGCCCCCGTCATCAAGGGCGATACCCCGGTGAAGGAGCGCCAGCGGCTGTTTGGCGAATTCCGCGAGGGCAAGCTGAACACCCTGGTGGTCTCCAAGGTTGCCAACTTCTCCATCGACCTGCCCGAGGCCTCCGTGGCCATCCAGGTGTCCGGTTCCTTCGGCTCCCGGCAGGAGGAAGCGCAGCGGCTGGGACGGCTGCTGCGGCCCAAGGCGGATGGCAAGGCAGCCCATTTCTACACAGTGGTGGCCCGGGACACCCTGGACCAGGAATTCGCCGCCAAGCGGCAGCGGTTCCTGGCCGAGCAGGGCTATGCCTATTCCATCCTCGACGCCTCCGATATCGAAAAGCCGGTCTAACTGTATTTGGCCATGGGTAGTTCTCCCCATGGCCGCCCTCTCCTTTCTGGGTTAAATTCGTCTGGACATTCGCTACATTTGTTCCAGCACTCGGAACCGTAAGCTGTTCCGTTATCCACGGGGGAAAGATGCCGATAAACGGCTGGGATATCCAGGTCGACGTAGTCCGGGGCGTCATCGAAAAGGCACGGGTCACTGTGGAGGACCTGCAGGCAGAGGAAACCACCCTGCAGGATGCGGTCAGTTCCGCGGCCGGCTCAACAAACAGCCCCGTAATCCTTTCGGCAATGACGGAATGCTACGAGGACTATTTGTCCCGGCTGGTTAACAGCGGCACCGTACGCGCGGGGAACGCCTGCAATTCAACCGGCGATGCGGTTAATCATTATGTGAGCGGCGATGCGGAGATGGCAGGAAACGCCAATCAGTCGGCGGGCGGGTCCTCCTTAACCAGCCTCGACGACGCCCCTGCCGGAGCCCTGCCGTGAGCGCCGGCAACCTGCCGGAGCTGCCCGACACAGGCGCCATCCGCGGCGACGCAGCACGCGTGGCGGACTCGGGAAACCGGGCGAGAGGCCACGGGCAGGACCTGGTCGCAACATGGGCAGGGCTGCGGGACAGTTACCAGGCCCCTGAGCAGGACATCGTCCACGGCGCCATGGACAAGGCCGCAACGTACACCGACGCGGCGGCGGAGGTCACCGGAGGTATCCGGGACGCCCTTGATGCCTTCGCCGACGCCGTCGATGCGCTTCGCCCGCGGTACGACGCCCTGGTAGCGGCTATGGGCGCCCACGCTTCCCAAGTGCCGGATGAGGATGACGAGGACGGCGTGGCCGCTGCGGAGGCGGAAGAATCCCGTATCGCCCGTGAAACATGGGCCATCGCAGCTGAGCTCCAGGCAGCCGAAGACGTTTGCGCCGGAGCCATTTCCGGCCTGCACCAGTCGGTCTGGGAAGCGCCCGGCAGCGCAACCTCCCCCTATGCCGCCGTCGGGGGCGGTCTGCTGTCCCACGGGCTGCTGTCAATCCATTCGGCCCCGGGTCCACGGCTGATCCGAGTGGCCCTTGACCCGGGCTCCAATCGACGCAGCCTCAACGTCGACGGGTCCGTCACGCTCCGCATGAATGGCCGGCCCCACCGCTATTACCCGCCGGACAGCGTGATGGCAACACTGCTGGCGCCGATGGGCCGCCGCGCAATCACGGTCCATCGGCCGGTGTTCCGTGACCCGGTGGTCGAACACGCCCGGCGGCGGACCACGGCCGGCGGAACAACGGCAAGGGTTCCGCAGATCCCGGGTTGGGCGAATAAGGCCTCTAACGGCTTGGGCGTGATAGACGGCGTCTTGTCCATCTACAAAAACGGGTCCGAACAATGGAACCAAGACCAGTTGGAGCATCCCGATTACAGCACTGGCCAGCGCGTTGGCAGCGCCGCTGCCACGGCGATTGTCGAAGGCGGATTCGCCATCGCCGGCGGCAGTCTCGGTACCACCGCCGGGGCCGCAGTGGGCAGCTTTATTCCCATCCCCGTGGTGGGAACCGTCGTAGGAGCAGCTGTGGGAGGGTGGATCGGCGGAGCCGTCGGAGAAGGCGCCGGAAACTTCCTCAGGAACGTTGGCGAGGACGGCGTGGCCAAGGCCGCGAAGGGTGCCCTCAAAGAAACGTGGGAGAACCTGAAGCTTTGGTGACGCCGCCGTGCATGCTGCTCGGCAAGGCGGCAGGAGAAAAGAAAGAAGCATGGCAGAATCCAACGACATGAATACACTAGCGATCTTATTGGTCGGCGTGGTCGGACTCTTCATAGTCCTTTATTGCCTGATTACCGGC
The DNA here is from genome assembly GCF_020731535.1 of Arthrobacter sp. zg-Y40. Taxonomy (NCBI): domain Bacteria; kingdom Bacillati; phylum Actinomycetota; class Actinomycetes; order Micrococcales; family Micrococcaceae; genus Arthrobacter; species Arthrobacter sp. zg-Y40. Next base: position 6,447 of record NZ_JAJFZS010000011.1, on the reverse strand, counting down.
GTCGCCGCTATGAACGGAAGCTGGCGAAGGTGGGCGGCCGGGACGAGCATGTACCAGTTTGGCAAGCACAATTACCTGGGTTTTATGGGGTTTTACCTGCTGCCGTTTCTTGCGTTCGGCATCCTGCTGGTGATTGGCGTGGAACTTCGGATCGACTGGTTTAGCACCATGGGCCCGCAGTTTGTCCTTTCAGCTCTGATGGTGTTGGCGCTGACCTGCCTCTTCCGCCTTCCCCGCTTTATGCTGCCCCAGTGGTACAAGGATTGGCTGGACAGCGGCGCAGATAAGGAGCAGCTCCGGAAACCCGAGTATTCGTCCCCGTTCACCTGGCTTCGGAGGAGCAAGAATGTTCACCGCTGACCGAAGCGCCAATGTTGCCCTTCAACGACCGTCTGACTGGTCAGTGATTCAGCTCCCTGAGGCGGAGCTGGTAGTGGCGGCGCCCGTTGCTCCGTGGATGGACGAGGGCGGCTTCAGGCCGAACGTCACGGTAACCACGTTTGCCTTCCCCGGCACCGTCACCCAGCTGAGCACGGTGGTTATGGCGGCACTCCTGACGTCCCTGGCAGACCCTTACCTGCTCTCCGTGGATCCGGTTCCGCATCTGGAGGCCGTCCGCCGGATGGAGTACCTGCACCGCGGCTCCGGCGGGTTGATCCACTGCACCCTCCTGCTGCTGCTTGAAAACGGGCTTGCAGGTACCGTGACCACTTCCTGCGCCGCCAACCAGCTCGGCGCCTACGACGAAGTCCTGGGGTCTATCGCGCTCTCGGCCACCATGAAAGACAGCTCCAATGGTTGATATTGTCCCCGAACGTGAACCCGCGCTCGATGAGGCCGCCAGCAACATCCTCGGTGCCGATCTTGAACAGCTGTCCGGGCTGTCCGCCCGGCAGCCCTACAAGTCGCTGGGGCCATGGCTGGACGGCGACGCGGTCACCCTGCTGGATGCCGCGGCGGAGAACGGCCGGGTCGGCCGCCTCCAGCGGAAGAACCGGGAATCGGGCCTCGCGGCTCTGGTGGAAGCCGGCCTGATGGACACCGCAGGACGTTTGACGCCCGAGGGAGCCACCGTGACGGCACCCCTGACCGCAACCCGCGCCGCCATCCGTATCCAATGCCTCCACCCGCAGGGGTCCTCGGATCTGCAGATCCAGCTGGATGACGAAAATGCGTTGATACTCGCCGGCCCTTCCCATGCCGAACTCGATGCCGGCAGGACCGGTGATTATGAGGGCCTGGTCCAGCTGGATTTCGTAGGGCTTCCGGAACTCGCGCCAACCGTGGCGTCATGGTTGGGCCTGGCCCCCGCTTGGACTCTGACCCAGGGTGTCCTGGATTGTCCAACCAGCGTTTTTGACCGCCGCCTGCTTTCCGTGAACGAGCCACCACCCACGGATGATCCCGCCTGGATCCGCATGTGGCGCGAACCCTGGTTCATCTGGCGGGTCCAAGTGCAGACCGCAGACCGCGGGCCCGTTCCTGAGTGGGGGTACGTGGATGCCGGCCGTGCCGGACAGCATCTGCTCTCGGTCAGCGACGGGCAGGTCTCATTCGAGGCGGTGACCACCGGCACGGCATACCGGGACCTCCTTTCGACACTCATGGGCTTTTGACGCTCCCGCAGCCCACCCGGTCAAACTACCCGGATTTATCCAGCTGACTTCATGCAGACCTACAGACAACGTCCAGCTAAATGTAAGAAACTGGGCAGGTGAACAAATCGTCTGCACCCGAAGCACGCCTCCTTGTTGTCGATGATGAGCCGAACATCCGCGAACTGCTGTCCACCTCGCTGCGGTTCGCCGGTTTCGACGTCGTCGCTGCCGCCAACGGCCGTGAAGCACTGGCCGCCGTGGACTCGCACAACCCGGACCTCGCCGTCCTGGACGTGATGCTTCCGGACATGGACGGGTTCACGCTCACCCGCAGGCTCCGCGCCGCCGGCCAGCACTTCCCCGTGGTTTTCCTGACCGCCCGCGACGACACCGAGGACAAGGTCACCGGCCTGACCGTGGGCGGCGACGACTACGTCACCAAGCCGTTCAGCCTGGACGAGGTGGTGGCCCGCATCCGTGCAGTGCTGCGCCGCACCCAGCCCCTGGAGGATGATGACGCCGTCATCCGCGTGGATGACCTGGAGCTCGACGACGACGCCCACGAGGTCCGCCGCGGCGGCGTCACCATCGATCTCTCCCCCACCGAGTTCAAACTGCTGCGCTACCTGATGCTTAATCCCAATCGGGTGCTGTCCAAGGCCCAGATCCTGGACCATGTCTGGGAATACGACTTCAACGGCGACGCTTCGATTGTGGAGTCCTACATTTCCTACCTGCGCCGCAAGATCGACCGCAGCCCCGACGCCCCGGCCCTGATCCAGACCAAGCGCGGCGTGGGCTACCTGCTCCGCTCCTCGGAGAAGCGCTAGGGCCTTGGTACGGCGCTGGAAATCCGCTTCGCTGCGGTCGCAGCTGGTCGCCATCATGGCGGTGCTGATGGTGGTGACTGTAACCATCACCGGGTTGGCGACCATCTATGTGCTGCGCCAGATCCTGGTGGGCCGCCTGGATGCCGACATTAACGAGAACGCTCCTGCCGTCTCCCGTTACCTGCTGGTCAATGACCCCAGCACCGATGCGTCCCTGTTCCGCTACTACGGCCTCTACCTGAACGAAGACGGCAGCCACGGTCCCGCGACCCACTCCGAGTCCGCGGCGGACATTCCAATGATCCCGGACTACACCTCCGACCAGGTCGCCGAAATGGGCACGCGCGGCTTTGACGTACGCGGCACCTCCCCCATGTCCAAGGGCTGGCGGGTACGGATCTACGACTTCCAGAACCTGCCCGGCTCCGTGGCCGTTGCCATTCCGCTGGATTCGGTGGCCGCTACGGTGGACGAGGCCGCCTCGCTGGTCTTCTCCGTGGGGCTGCTGGGGACCCTGGGCGCCACCGGTATTGCCTATTGGGCCGTGACCCGGCAGTTCCGGCCCCTGAGCCAGGTGGAGAAGACGGCAGCCGCCATTGCCGCCGGTGACCTGTCCCGGCGCGTGGAGGTCGGCAATCCCGCCACGGAAATCGGCCGCCTTTCCCGCTCGTTGAACGCTATGCTGGCGCACATTGAGACTGCCTTCGCCGCCCGGACCCAGTCCGAACGGAAGATGCGCCGCTTTGTCCAGGACGCCTCCCACGAGCTGCGGACACCCCTGGTGACTATTCGCGGATTCTCGGAACTGTACCGGCACGGCGCCCTGCAGAAACCCGATGAAGTTGCCGCGGCCATGGGACGGATTGAATCCGAGGCCAAACGCATGGGCCAACTGGTGGAAGACCTGCTCACCCTGGCCCGGGTGGATGAGCAGCGGCCGCTGGAATACGAACCGGTGGACCTGATGATCCTGGGGAACGACGCCGCCATGGATGCCCGCGCCAGCGCACCGGACCGGGTCATCAAGGTGGTGGGGCTGGACGGGAACGGTCCGCAGAGTGCGCCCACCATGGGGGACGAGGCACGGCTGCGCCAGGTAGTGGCCAACCTGATGACCAATGCGCTGCGCTATACCCCGGACGGCTCGCCCATTGAGGTGGCGGTGGGGGTTGCCCCGGTCATCCACGACCGGATGGACGCCGTCCTGGAGGTGCGAGACCACGGCCCCGGCATCTCGGAGGACGACGCCGCGCGCGTCTTTGAGCGCTTCTACCGTGCCGATTCCTCCCGCTACCGGGAAACCGGCGGCACCGGGCTTGGGCTGGCCATCGTGGCTGCCCTGGTGGCCCAGCACGACGGGACGGTGCGGCTCGCGGAAACAGAGGGCGGCGGCGCCACCCTCTCCATCCGGCTGCCGTACCGGGCACCCGAGCAGTTCCCGGAGAGCCCTGATGAGGTCGAAGACGCTGACGGGGCCGAAGAGGGCAAGGGAAGCTGACGGGCGCCCCTGCGCTCCTCCACACCCCTTCCGGCCGTGTGACACCTGTTCCTGCCGTCCACAGGGGTTCCTCCCGGCATGCTGCGGTGCCCGGGGCTGCTTAGCCTTGCCGGTATCCGAACCGCACCCTTACCAGGAGGAAGACATGCCCTTATTCGCCGTGGACAGCGAAGCGCTGGCCGCCAAGAGTGCAGAAGTACAGGGAACCATCGAGCGCCTGAGGGCGGACGTCAACGGCATGCAGGCCGGGCTGGCGTCACTGGGCGAGATCTGGCGGGGCGCTGCCTCGGCCAACTTCCAGTCGCTGGTTACTGATTGGCGGGCTACGCAGGCCCGTGTGGAGGAGTCCCTGGACAGCATTAACCAGGCGTTGGCCTTCGCGTCGGCGCAGTATGCCGAAACGGAGGCAGCGAACACCTCACTGTTCCGCCACTAGACCCGGGTGAAACAAAGCAGGCACGACACCCCAACGGGGTGCCGTGCCTGCTTTACGCGTGGCGCAGAGGCTGAGCCGAGTCAGCCGGGGGCTTAGAAGCCGCCCATGCCGCCCATGCCGGCCATCTCGTCAGCGCCGCCCATGGCGGGAGCCGACTTCTCCGGCTTGTCCGCGACCACAGCTTCGGTGGTCAGGAACAGGCCGGCGATGGAGGCAGCGTTCTGCAGGGCGGAACGCGTCACCTTTACCGGGTCGTTGATGCCGGCAGCCAGCAGGTCTTCGTACTCACCGGTGGCTGCGTTCAGGCCGAAGCCTTCGGGCAGGCCGCGGACCTTGTCCACCACAACACCGGGCTCCATGCCGGCGTTGAAGGCAATCTGCTTCAGCGGGGCGTCGATGGCAACGCGGACGATGTTCGCGCCCGTTGCTTCGTCGCCCTCGAGGGAGAGGTTGGCGAAGGCCTTGAGGCCGGCCTGGATGAGGGCCACGCCGCCACCGGCGACGATGCCTTCTTCAACGGCAGCCTTTGCGTTGCGGACGGCGTCCTCAATGCGGTGCTTGCGTTCCTTCAGTTCCACCTCGGTTGCGGCACCGGCCTTGATGACAGCGACACCGCCGGCCAGCTTGGCAAGGCGTTCCTGCAGCTTCTCGCGGTCGTAATCGGAATCGGAGTTCTCGATTTCGGCGCGGATCTGGTTGACGCGGCCAGCGATCTCTTCAGCGTCGCCTGCACCTTCGACGATGGTGGTTTCGTCCTTGGTGACTACAACCTTGCGGGCCTTGCCCAGCAGGTCGAGCGTGGCGTTTTCGAGCTTCAGTCCAACTTCTTCGGCGATGACCTGGCCGCCGGTGAGGATGGCGATGTCAGCCAGCTGGGCCTTGCGGCGGTCGCCGAAGCCCGGAGCCTTGACGGCTACGGACTTGAAGGTGCCGCGGATCTTGTTGACCACCAGGGTTGCCAGGGCTTCGCCCTCGACGTCTTCGGCAATGATCAGCAGCGGCTTGCCGGACTGCATGACCTTTTCGAGGACGGCAACGAGGTCCTTGACGTTGGAGATCTTGGAGTTGACGATCAGGATGTACGGATCCTCGAGGACCGTTTCCTGGCGCTCAGCGTCAGTGACGAAGTAACCGGAGATGTAACCCTTGTCGAAGCGCATGCCTTCGGTGAGTTCCAGCTCCAGGCCGAAGGTGTTGGACTCCTCGACCGTGATGACGCCTTCCTTGCCGACCTTGTCCAGTGCTTCGGCGATCAGGTCGCCGATCTGCTGGTCACCGGCGGAGATGGAAGCCGTAGCCGCGATCTGCTCCTTGGTTTCGATCTCCTTGGCGGAAGAAATCAGCTCGGCGGTGACGGCTGCAACAGCCTTCTCAATGCCGCGCTTCAGGCTCAGCGGGTCGGCACCGGCGGCAACGTTGCGCAGGCCTTCGCGCACCAGCGCCTGGGCCAGGACAGTTGCCGTGGTGGTGCCGTCACCGGCAACATCGTCAGTCTTCTTGGCAACTTCCTTGACCAGCTCAGCGCCGATCTTCTCGTAGGGATCGTCCAGTTCGATCTCCTTGGCGATGGACACGCCGTCATTGGTGATCGTGGGAGCGCCCCACTTCTTTTCGAGGACTACGTTGCGGCCACGCGGGCCGAGGGTGACCTTGACGGCGTCGGCGAGGATGTTCAACCCGCGCTCGAGGCCGCGGCGTGCCTCTTCTTCAAATGCAATGATCTTGGCCATAACGGCTATCGTCCTTCCGGAACAGTCATGCTTGGAGCAAAAATTTCCATTCCCGGCTGAGGTGCCCGCGACGGACGGCCCGGCTAGCGCGATCTCTTTACGCGGTTCCCCGAACCTCACCCCAGTGGTTGCTGGTTCACTCAACGCCGGGGGACTTTTAGCAGTCATCCGGCAAGAGTGCTAAGTCAATAATTAGCACTCCCACACACTGAGTGCAAGCGATCACGCGTACCTGCTGCCCGCTTCACAGACCATGGCGCCTGCACCGGAGACCACAACTAAAAGCAGCGGGGGGGGCCCCCCCCCGCCGGCCGGGGTGGGCCCGGGGGGGGCCCGCCCCCCACCGGCGGGGGGG
>NZ_JAJFZS010000010.1:0-22631 GCF_020731535.1 Arthrobacter sp. zg-Y40 | reverse complement strand
CCCGCCCCCGGCCCCACCAACCACCCGCCGGGGCGGCCCCCGCGGCGGGGGGGGGGGGCCCCCCCGCTGCGGATCCCGTCCCCAAGCCGGGCGGATGTAGTGCATAAGGGGCCTAGACTGCCCGGACTTCCTCGGCCTGCGGACCTTTCTGCCCCTGGCCGATTTCGAACTCCACCCGCTGGCCCTCTTCCAGGGTCCGGTAACCGGAGGCCTGTATCGCCGACCAGTGGACGAACACGTCCGTTTCTGCCTCGTCGAGGGTGATGAAGCCGTACCCCTTCTCCCCGTTAAACCACTTGACGATCCCCTGCGCCATGATGTTTCTCCAACCTAGATTCCAATGCAGCCCTCCGGTGTCGCACTTGGGCTCCGGAGCCGCCGGCCACTGCGCAGGCTTTCGATTCCAGTGGAGACCGAGGCCAGCGCCGCAGACCGGCTGGCAACACTCTAACCACGGTGACGTACATCACAAGTGGGTTGTTGATAACGTTATGGTCTTTTTACACCCTTGGGGGTTTGCGCACTTCCTACCGGAAGCCGGGGGCCAGGACCACGGTGACGTTCGTGAATCCGGGCGATTCCACCACGGTGGGAATACCCAGGTCGGCGCCCAGCTGCTGCGCGTTCACGGCTTGGGCCGGGTTGCCGTAGTAGACGGCTGTAACCTGCTGGGGTGCTCCGGTCCAGTTCCCAACCGTGCCCACGGCCCATCCGGCACCGGTCACACGCCCGGAGACATTGGCCCCAAGCCCGCTTACGCCGCTGGCGTTCAGCACCACAACCGGCTGCGTACGGTCTACCGCAGGCTCAGGCGCAGGCTCGGGCACGGGTTCAGCAGTGTCGCTTGCCGCCGGCGTGGGCTCAGCACTATCTTCGGGCTCAGCCTCTGCGGGCTCACTCGATGCGCTCGGTGCCGGCGTAGCGGTGGACTGCGCTTCAGCGGACGGCCCGGGGTTGCCCGCGCCAATGCCCAGGCGCGGCAGCACGAAGTAGGCGGCGAGGCCGATCATGAGGGCAAGCACACCCACGGTGATCAACAACCCCAGTCCGCTCGAGCGGGTGGGGATAAGGCGTTCACGGTGCACGCCCTGCCGCGCCGAGGTCTCGGGGACCTTGTCGAACTCGTCCCGGGGATATTGGCTCATGGTGGAAATTTCATCCTTGCTCTGAAGGTGCCGTGTTCAACACGCCGGCGTTGGTGGCTAACGCCGGACTAGACGCCCGTGCCCAGTCGGCGGGCGGTACGGGCCTGCTGGCGGCTCGTTCGTAGTCTACGCAATCGCTTGACCAGCATCGGATCGTGGGCGAGGGCTTCTTCGGTGTCGATCAGTGCGTTGAGGACCTGGTAATACCGTGTTGCCGACATACCGAACAAATCACGGATTGCCTGTTCCTTGGCTCCGGCGTACTTCCACCAGGCCCGCTCCAAGGCGAGCATCTGCTGTTCCTGGGCCCCCAGCGGGCTGTCCGGATCCACGGTGCCGTCCAGCGAAAACCGTTCGGCTTCTGTCGATTCCGCCACATACGCTCCCAAAAAAGATCCCGTTTATACCTACCTGCCATGCTAATTGGCAATAACACAGTTGTCATTTAGGCGGTCTGGGGAGCTTCGCCGGGAGGCGCCGGTTGTCCTTCCGGAGAAAAATACCGAAAACTGGAGCAGTGACAACAAATGAACCACCGCTCTTTGCCTACAGCGCTGTTCCGGAACCGGCGGATGACATCCCGTTCCCTTTCGCCGCCCCCACCCCCCTGTCAGCGGTGATGGCGGCGGACTGGGCCGAGGCATTGGCTCCCGCTGTTACCGGCTTTCATGAGATCGCCGCGGATTTGGACGCCGAACGGCGTGCCGGCCACAGCATCCTGCCAGCCCCGGGGAACATCCTGCGGGCCTTCCAGCGCCCGCTGTCCGAAGCAAAGGTACTGATTGTCGGACAGGACCCGTACCCCACGCCTGGACACGCCGTCGGACTGTCCTTCTCGGTGGACTCCCGGGTGCGCCCGCTGCCGCGCAGCCTGAACAATATCTTTACCGAGCTCCATGCCGACCTCGGCGTGATGCCCGGCCCGTCGGGAGACCTCACGCCGTGGGCGGAGCAGGGGGTGCTCCTGTTGAACCGGGTGCTCACCGTCCGTGCCGGCGCAGCAGGGTCACACCGCCGCCGCGGCTGGGAGGAAATCACGGAGCTGGCGGTCCGGGCATTGGCCGCCAGGCGCCGCCCGGACGGAACCCGTCCCCCGCTGGTTGCCGTGTTGTGGGGCCGGGACGCTCGAAGCGTTGTCCCGTTCCTCGGGGGCTCGCCCACGGTGGAATCGGCCCATCCCAGCCCGCTCTCCGCTTCCCGCGGGTTCTTCGGTTCCCGGCCGTTCAGCCGCGTTAATGAGCTGTTGGCGGAGCAGGGCGCCGAACCGGTGGACTGGCGGCTGGGCGCGGTACGGTAGTTTGAGCGATTCCCTAGGAGATAAGTCCATGCCAGAAACTCCCCCGCGCCAGCAGCCCGGCGATTCCGCACCGCGGAAACCGCGGCCGCTGGTGACGCTGGAAGTCCTCCGCCGGGAGCAGATCAGCGAGCACATGGTCCGGATTGTTGCCGGCGGTTCCGGTTTCGACCGGTTCACGCCCAGCACCTGCGCTGATGCCTACTGCAAAATCTGGTTCGGGCCGGACGGAGCGCCGATCGACGGCACGGAGGACCTGGAGAGCATCCGTGCCCGGAGCGAGCGCGACCAGTGGCCGGTTTCGCGCACCTACACCATCCGGAGCGTAGACCGGCTCGCCCGCGAAATCAGCATCGATTTTGTGGTCCACGGCGATGAAGGCCTGGCCGGACCGTGGGCTGCACGGGCGCAGCCCGGCCAGCACCTGACCTTCTCCGGTCCGGGCGGAGCCTTCAACCCCAGCCCGGACGCAGACTGGTACCTCCTGGCAGGCGATGAGTCCGCGCTGCCCGCTATCGCCACCGTGCTCCGGGCGCTGCCGGCCGACGCCGTTGGCCAGGCCTTCGTGGAAGTGGCCGGTCCGGGTGACCGGCAGCAGATCAGCAAGCCGGCGGGCGTGGAAGTGACGTGGCTGTACCGCGGCAGCACTCCGGCCGGCCGAAGCGGGCTGCTCGCGGAAGCCCTCGCTGCAGCCCAGTGGCAGGACGGAACCGTGCAGGTCTTTGCACACGGCGAACGTGAGGCGATGAAAGCCCTGCGGGACATCCTGTTCAGCCACCGCAGGCTGGAGCGTAGCCAGGTCTCCCTCTCAGGCTATTGGGCCGCCGGGCGCACCGAGGATATTTTCCAGGCTGAGAAGCGCACCCCGGTGGGAAAGATCCTTTAGTCCCGCGCCTCCTGGCCACTGCCCCGAACTTCCCACGCTTTGGGACTGCTGTTGCCCGTGGGGTCACATGGGCCCCTCTGGTACCGAAGCGTGGGAATTCCCGTTCCCAGCCCGGCCCCCGGGCACAAAAAAGCCCGGTCCCTGCGGGCCGGGCTCTTTGCGGTCAGCGCCGCCGGTTGCGGCGGTCGTTGCCGTTGAGGTTCCGGGTGAACGGACGGCCCAGGTTGTCGCCCAGGACCACGCCACCGGAGATGGCCAGGATGACGGTAAGGGCGTCGAACAGTCCCACCGCACCTGCATACATGTCCCCGGCATCGATGCTCAGCCCGTACATGGAGCGGAAGATCGCCAGCCCCGGGAACAGGAACAGGACCGCCGGCACCGCTACGATCAGCTGCGGCGCCTCCATCCGCAGGGCCACAATCCGCGCCACCATACCAATGAAGATGGCGGACACGGCCGGTGTCAGGCGCGGACCCACCCCGCCGGCGTCGGCCACTTGGTAGACCAGGAAACCGGCCACGCCAATCAGCACCGTGGGCAGGACCAGCCTGCGCGGCGACTGTTCCACAATGCAGATGGTGGCCAGGGCGATGGCCAGCAGCAGCACCGTCACCGGGAAGGAGTATTGGGACGAGGCCACGTCCGTGACGTTCAGCCGCCCCATCCCGAAAAGCGCTCCCGCCACGAGGGCGACGGCGATGCCGGCCACCAGGGCGCCGAAGGTCAGGAACGCGGACAGGAACCGGCCCGAGGCGGTAACCGGGAACCCGTTAATGGCATCCTGTACGGCCGAGACCAGCCGGCCGGTGGGCAGCATCAGCAGGATGCCGCCCGCCACCACGATGCCGGGCGAAATGGGAACCTGCATGGACCAGAACAGCATCGCCATGGCCGTAACCACGAATCCGCTGGCCGCCGTCGTAAAGAAGTCCGGCACACGCCAGCGGCCCAGCACACGCTGGAGGAGGCTGACCATCACCGTGCCGGCGAAACCCACCAAGGAGGCCAGCGGTCCCCCACCGATGAATCCGACAATGGCTGCGGAGAAGATCCCCGCGGAGAACGTGACGGCCCAGCGCGGGAACGGCTTGGGCTGGTGCGTGATCTCGCTGAGCCGGTTGGCGGCTTCCGCGCGGGTCAGGCCGCCGTCGATGATTTCGGTGACCAGCTGGTGGACCAGCCCCAGCCCGGCATAGTTGTTGGTCCAGGAGCGCACCACGCGCATCACGGTGATGGGTGTCTGGTCCTTGGGCGAATAGTTGAGCAGCACCGACTGGTTGGTGATGTCCACTTCAATGCTTTCCAGCCCGAAGGCAGCGGTGACCGCGATGATGGCGGTTTCCACTTCCAGCGCGCCAGCCCCGTACCGGAACATGGTTTCGGCCATGCTGAGGGCCAGGTCCAGGGTTTTGCGCGCATTGGCGTCCGGGCCTCCGGTACGCACCAACGGATTGGCGTAGGGGCTGCCGGCCAGCCGCTCCACAATGGACATGGCCTGAGTGGGCGGGTTTTCGCCTTGGACGAGGCGGCGCAGCATCCGTTTGGCTGCTGCGGAGGACCGGTCTGTGCGGACGGCGGTGGAGCTCAGCGGCGACGTACCTGCCGGAACGTTTTTGCGTGTCCGTGCGGGCCGTTTTTCCCGCGGCACAGCCGGCTTGCGGCTACGTTCGGGCTGCGGCGGCCGCACGGCCTTGGACCCCACCGGGCGTACCACGGACGTGGTGGGCGGCGGCGGCTTGGGCCGGGTGCTGCGCAGTGCCGCGGTGGGAACATCTGCTGCCGGACGGGCCGAGCCCGGGGCCTTCGACGGCGGCGTGGGCGCCTTAGCGCCGCCCCGCTGGGACCCGACGGGCCTTGCTTTCCCGGTCTGGGCCTTCCCGTCCGGCGCCTTTCCCGCGGGCGCCTTCCCCGTGGAGGCCTTCCCCGCCGGTCGCTGGCGCCCGGCGGGGATGCTGATCACCGGGATCAGCCCTGCGGACGGGTCCGGATTCGGTGCCGACTCCGGATTCGGTCCGGACTTGGGGCGGTCCGGACCGGACGTGTTCTCCAAGGGGCTCACCCTTTCGCCTCTGGTTCCGGGTCCTGCCCGGGTTATCTGGTGGTACGGCTTAGTAGAACGGCTGCTGGTGGCGGCGCCAGTAAATCTGCCGCGCCACCTTTTCGCCTATGGTGTTCCAGATCCGGTACCGGACGGGATCCACCACGTAGTCATAGCAGCCAACGAAGTCGGTAACCGTCTTCGAGAAACTGGTCTTGAACAGGCCCAGCCCGTGATGCGGGTGGCTCTTGTCCTTGAGCTGGTTGCTCGGCGGGGTGCCGCAGAAGTCGTAGGACGTGATGCCGCATTCGTCCTTGAGCTCATTGATGGCGGTCCACTGGACCAGGTGCGAATCTCCGTACTGGGACCGCTTGGGTTTGGAACCGCCGTCCTTGTACGTGCCCTTGTTCCCGTAGGCGATGACAAAGGCACCTACGGTGGGTTCCCCGTCTTCGAAGGCGAAGTAGAAGCGGCCCTGCCCGGCGGCCACAAAGTTGGACCAGAACCGGTGGTAGTACTCGTAGGAACGCATTTTGGCCGAGGACCGGTCCTCGATGTGGGCCATCAACTGGTACATGGTCCGCATGTTTTCCTCTGTGGGTTCCACCCGGCGCACATCGGCGCCTTCACGGATGGCCCGCCGCACGGCGTTGCGGCCGCGGGAGGAGAGGTTCTTCAGCAGCTGCTCAGAGTCCGGTGTGGTGTCCAGCAGGGCGGTGGAGTCGTTGGGCTGCAGGTTGAACGTCTTGATGAAGCCGGCACCGGTGAACAGTGCCTGCACCTCTTCGCTGTCCTCGATGTCGGGCTCGACTTTGATGGCGAAGACCTTGCGCCCGGTCTGCTTGATGAAGCGGGTCAAGGCGTTCACCACCAGCGGCACGTCTTCGGGTGCGGCGACGTCGGGGCCCTTGATCAGGTACCAGAGGCTGCCCAGAAGGGGAACCTTCTTCTCGATGGCGAGGGTGTAGGTGGTGTAGTCCGGTCCCGTAAAGGCCAGGTACACGGGGTTCCAGCCGTGGTGGGACTTCACCTCGGCGAAGGATGCTGACTGCAGGACGTTGCCGCCGCCGGGGTTCGCCAGCACGTGCTTATCCCAGTTGTCGATCTCCTCGGCAGTGGCCAGGCGTGCACTAAAATCTCGCAAAATACCTCAACTAATGGTTTGTTCACTGCTTCGTTTTCAGCGCATCCGGCAGGTGCGCCGGCCTGCTCGTGAAAAGCGGGCCTCGAACCGGCTCCCAGTCTATCTGTTGCAGCACCGCCCCCACGAAACTTCCTCACCGCCCTCAGCCCGGCGCCGGCAGGAACCAGCGGACCCACGGTTCTTCTTCCGTCAGGTCCCAGGCCCGCTGGATCAGCTGCCGGTCCTCCCCCGTAGTCCGGGTCTGTTCCTGCCTCAGGTACTCCCGCCAGCTGGGTACGTCGTATATCTCCCGGAACTGGTCCCGGTCGGTGATGGAATGCACCAGTTCCCAGTGCGTGGCGCCGGTCCGCATCCGGCTGAGCCGAACCTCGTGCATGGCTTGGACAAAGGCGTCGGCCCGGTCCGCCGGCACTTCGTAAGCAATCAGCACGGTCACCGGCCCGGCATCCGGCGGGGGTTCAACGGGAGCGGGGATGTTGAGGTCCGGGTTCGGTGCCGCTGCCACACTGCGGTCCAACTTGCCGGTGCCCGGCAGCAGCGGCAGCACCAGCACACTGGCGCCAACCAGGGCCAGGACAACGGCGGCAAAAGCGAGGGTGGGGGCGTAACCGGCGCCGGTGGCTCCGGATCCCCAGAACACGGCTCCCACGGCCTGGGACCCCGCGGAGATCATCAGGTAGATGGACAGTCCGCGGGCACGCACCCATTCGGGCAAGGTCAGCTGCATAGCGGCGTTGAGGGTGGAGAAGGTGAAAATCCAGGCCATGCCGCTGGCTACCAGCAGGATTGCCACGGCCCAGGCGGGCCAGTACCCGGCGGCGAACGCGCCTGCGGCGAACACCACCGAGCTGATGCCCAGCAGGGCATTTTCACCCACCACCTTGCGTGCCCGCGGCAGGAGCAGGACGCCCAGGATCGCGCCGGCGCCCAGCGCACCGAGCAGCAGCCCGTAGCCGGTGGATCCCAGCCCCAGGTGTCCGTTGACGGCCACCGGAAGCAGGGCATACAGCGCGCTGGCCGGAAACACGAAGAGCCCTAGGCGCAGAAGGATCCGCCGGATCCGCGGCGCCGCCCGGATGTAGCGCATGCCGGCGGCGAGCGCTTCGCCCACATGCTCTCGGTCCGCGGCTCCCTGAGCCGGGGCACGCCATAGGTAGATGGCTGCGGCTGTGCCAATGAAGGAGACGGCGTTGAGGCCGAACACAAAGGCCGGACCCACCAGGGAGACCAGCAGTCCGGCAATGGCCGGGCCCACGGCCCGGGCAGTGTTTATTGCCACGCTGCCCAGGGCAGACGCCGCCTGGATCTCCTTGCGGGGAACCAGTTCAGGGGTGATGGCTTGCCAAGCGGGGGTGCTCAGTGCAATGCCGCACCCGATCAGGAACGTATAGAGGAGCAGGGAATCAGGGTTTAGCAGGCCCAGGGCGGCCACTACGGTGAGCGTGGCTGCGGCACCGGCGGCAAAAACGTTAGCGCCCAGGATCAGCCGGCGGCGGTTGAAGGCATCCGCCAGGACCCCGGCAACCAGCCCCAGCAGCAGGGAGGGTGCCAGGTTTGCCGTCTGGACCAGGGACACCAGGGCAGGATTCCGGCTGTTCTCCACCAGGAACCATTGCGCGCCAACGGTCTGCATCCAGGTGCCGATATTGGAGCCGAGCTGGGCCAGCCACAGGATAAGGAACATCCTTCGCCGCAGCGGCGACCAGGGTGAGTCCATACCGGTTCCTTCCGTGCGGTGCATCCGGTCATCTGGTCAGGGGCTGGAGGGAAATCCCTTCCATGCATGGGCAAACCGCTCCCGCGCCTCCTCGGCATTGGCTTGTTCCAAGGCGTGCAGCCTACCGTAGGTGAACCCGTTTTCCCCGGCCGCTGAAGCCGCAGCTCCCATGCGCCGCAGGTAGGCACGGGTCACCACGCTGTCCTGGTACTCGCCGAGGATTTTCTGCATGTGTTCAGCGGCTTCCACCGTGGCTCCGGCTTCCTTCGGCGCCACCGGTTCCCATACTTCGGCGGCGTAGCGCAGCCGCTTAGCGTCCTTGCGGGCCTCGTGCATGGCCTCGGCGTATTCGTCGCCGTCCAGGTCCCGGGCCTCACGGACCCTGCGGTGCAGCCGTTTCCGGTCCCGGCGGATCATCCGTGCGGCCGCCGGGCCTGCAGGGTCCGCCGCCGTCGTTGTCCATACCGGTTCCGCCACCAGGGTTTCCAGCCGGTCCAGCGCGGAGAAGTACCGTCCGGACCCCAGGGCCTCACGGATGTGTCCGTAGGCCTGGCGGTAGTCATGGAGCAGTTCCTCGTCGATCCGTGCCGCGACCGGCCCCATGACCAGGTCGACGGGTTCGGCTTCCACCAGGTCCCGAAGCCGGTGCCGCATCACCTGCGCATCCCGGGCTTCGCCCAGGACCCGGGCCAGCCACCGCAGCTCCCCGCGCAGTGAACGCGCCGGTTCCCGCTCGACGGCGGTGCGGTAGCTGGCCAGCGCGGAGCGGAGCCGGCGGGTGGCCACGCGCATTTTGTGCACCCCGTCCGGTTCTCCCCGGCGGACCCGCGGCTCGTGCCGCAGAAGCTCGGCGAACTGCTCACGCAGATAGCGCTGCAGCAGATCCCCGACCGGGCTGTCGGCGTCCAGCGCTTCCTCCGGTCCGACGGCGGGTTCCTTCCCTTCCGCCGGCTCCGCTTCCGCCGGATCCGCCCCGGCCTGCCGTAACAGCGCCTCGAGCTGGTCGGCCAGCACGGTGTCCGGCGCCGCAGCAATCCAGTTCCGGCGGATCCGGGGCACTGCTCCCGGCGCCGCACCGGCGTCGTGGACCTCAACCGTTTCATCGGCAACCCAGCCTGCCGCGCCGCCGCCGCTGTCCAGCAGCGGATACGTCGTCACCCGCGCTTCGGCAGTTTCCACCGGTTCGAGCGGTCTGCCCCGCAGCACCGCCTGGAATCCGTCCACCAGTTCCGGTGGCACCTCAGCAGGATCCCCTGCCGCTGCGGTGCGTGCGTCCGCCTCCGATTCGCCGGGCAGGGCCGTGCGGACCCAGTGCGTCCCGTCCTCGTCGCTGATCCGGGACACCGCCAGCCCGTGCCGCCGCAGAGCGCTGTCCTCCGTGTCATACCGGGTCTCGGAGCGGTGCCCGGTGCGCGGTTGCCCTACCGCGGCCACTGCGGGGAGCTCGTGCAGCGGTGGAAGCATCAGCGCTTCGGCGGCGGAAAATCTCAGGGGGCTTTCGGTACCAGTTCCGGCAACCATGTGCGCCAGTATAGGTCGGCCGCGGCTGCTCCGGGGAGTCCCCCCGCACTACCGGCAGTGCGGGGCCGCAGGTAGCATCGCGGCATACGAAACTCGAAAGGGAGCGGATATCCAACCGGCTCGGAGGCCTTCGATGAACTCAATGCGGTACGTCAAACTCGGAAATTCCGGAGCCACGGTATCGGCCATCGGCCTGGGCTGCATGGCTTACGGCGACCCCGACCGCGGCACCCACCGGTGGACGCTGCGGGAGGAAAGCGCCAGGCCGCTGATCCGGCGCGCGGTGGAACTGGGGATCAACTTCTTCGATACTGCCAATGTGTATTCGGCCGGGCACAGCGAGGAAGTCCTGGGCGCCGCCGTCGCCGAATACTGCCGTCGCGACGAGGTGGTGCTGGCCACCAAGGTGCACGGCGAGATGGGGCCCGGACCCAACGGATGGGGGTTGTCCCGCAAGCACATCCTCTGGCAGGTCGACGCCAGCCTCCGGCGGCTGGGCACCGACTACATCGACCTCTATCAGGTGCACCGCTGGGACGGGAGCACGCCGTTGGAAGAAACCCTGGCCACCCTGGATGAACTCGTGACCGCCGGCAAGGTGCGGTACCTGGGGGCATCCACCATGTATGCCTGGCAGTTCACCAAGGCACTGTTCCTGCAGAAACAGCACGGCTGGGCGCAGTTCATCACCATGCAGGACCACTACAACCTCTTCTACCGCGAGGAAGAGCGGGAAATGCACCCGCTGTGCCGGGACCAGGGGATGGGGGTGCTCCCGTACTCCCCCCTGGCCCGCGGCCGCCTCGCCCGCCCTTGGGGAGCACGGACCGCGCGGCTGGACTTCGACGAACCCGGCAACCAGTTCTACGCCGGAAACGAAGAGGTTGACCGCCGGGTTGCCGACGCCGTGGGTGAAGTGGCCGCCGGCCGCGGGGTAAGCCGCGCCCGGGTGGCGCTGGCCTGGGTGCTGGGCAACCCGGCGGTCACGGCGCCGCTGGTCGGCGCCACGGATGCGGCACAGCTCGACGACGACGCAGCGGCCCTGGACCTGCAGCTCACCGACGAGGAGTTCCGCCGGCTGGAAGAGGACTATGTACCCCGCCCGGTGGCGGTTCTCTAGCCCTTGACGGACCCAGCGATCAGGAACCCGTCGGTGGAGGTAATGAAGGACAGCAGACCCACGCTGGCCGGGATAGGCGTGGCCAGGCGCAGGATGATCGTGAAGAACACCTGGATGTGGCTGGCCCCGACACACGTCAGTGTAAGCGTGTGCACCCAATCCGTCCACCGACTTGCGCTGTGCCGTTGAAGTGGATCAGCTTGCTTACTGTTGCATACCTCAAAAACCCCGGTATTGCGGTTCAAAAGGGGGCAAACGCGCGCTGCCGCGAAACGCAATGGAAGCGTTTGCATTTTCTGCCGGAACACACCCTAGGATGTGGGCATGCTCAGTTCTGTACTTCATGATTCTTCGGCCCTGGCCCTTGTACATCCCGCCCCTGCGGACCGTGAATGGTGGCGCTCTTCGGTGATCTACCAGATCTACCCCCGCTCGTTCCGGGACCTGAACGGTGATGGGATCGGAGACCTGCCGGGCATCACCGCAGAACTCGGAACACTGGCAGAACTGGACATCGACGCCGTCTGGCTATCCCCCTTCTACCGGTCGCCCCAAAAAGACGCCGGCTACGACGTCGCCGACTACCGGTCCGTTGATCCCATGTTCGGCACCCTGGAGGACTTTGACGCCCTCGTCGCCGAAGCCGGCCGGCACGGCATCCGCGTCATCGTGGACCTGGTCCCCAACCACTGCTCCGACCAGCACACCCTCTTCCAAGCCGCCCTGGCCGCCGGCCCCGGCTCCCCCGACCGGGACCTGTTTATCTTCCGCAACGGCACCGGCGAAAACGGAAACAACCCGCCCAACAACTGGCAGTCCCACTTCGGCGGCCCCGCCTGGACCCGCATCACCGAACCCGACGGCACCCCCGGTCAGTGGTACCTGCACCTCTTTGACTCCTCCCAGCCGGATTTCAACTGGGACTCACCGGCAGTGCACGCGGAATTCGAGCAGACCCTGCGCTTCTGGCTGGATCTCGGCGTCGGCGGCTTCCGCGTGGACGTGGCCCACGCCCTGATCAAGAAATCCGGGCTGCCCGACTGGGGCGGCCGCGCCGACGGGTCCTCCTCCGAGGGCTACCCCGGAGCCGAGGCCCCCATGTTCGGACAGCCCGGCATCCATGACATTTACCGGTCCTGGCGGAAAATCCTTGACTCCTACGGCGGAGACCGGGTGCTGTGCGCCGAAGCGACCATCGACCCGATAGACCGGCTGACCGACTGGGTTCGGCCGGACGAAATGCACCAGACCTTCAACTTCGCCTACCTGCACCACCCCTGGCATGCCCCGGCAGTGCGCCACGTCATTGAATCCTCGCTGCGCGCCTTCGACAAGGTAGGCGCCCCTACCACCTGGGTGCTCTCCAACCACGACGTCGTCCGGCATGCCAGCCGGTTCGGCATCACCACCCATCAGGAACGGCCAGGCGACGGAATTGGATCATCGGATCCGCAGCCGGACTACGGCCTGGGCATCTCCAGGGCCCGCGCGGCAACCCTGCTGATGCTGGGCCTGCCCGGCGGCGTATACCTGTATCAGGGCGAAGAACTGGGCTTGCCGGACCACACCACGCTGCCGGATGAATACCGCCAGGACCCCACCTTCCACCGCACGGAAGGCGCACGCCTGGGCCGGGACGGCTGCCGGGTGCCGCTGCCCTGGACGCCGGACGCCCCGGCACTGGGATTCAGCGACGCCGGCCAGGCCTGGCTGCCCCAGCCTGAGGGGTGGAACGCCCTGGCCCGCGGCGTCCAGCAGGCCGATCCCGATTCCACGCTCAACCTCTACCGGACCGCACTGGAACTGCGCCGCAGCCTGGACCTGGGCAACGGTTCGCTGGCCTGGTACCCCGGGTACGATCCGGAGTCCGTCCTGGCCTTCGTCAACGGCGGCACCGCGGCCCTGATGAACATGGGCAGCGACCCTGTGCCGCTGCCCGACGGAGAGCTGGTGGCGTGCAGCATCAACGGCGCCGTCATGGACGGTTACCTGCGGCCCAACCACAGCGCCTGGGTTCGGCTAAGCTAGCCAACCGCACCCGCAATCGCTCCGGAGGAACACCGTGCCAGGAATCAAAGACGTCGCAGCCCACGCCGGCGTCTCCGCAGCCACGGTGTCCCGCGCGCTCAGCGGCAACGGTGCGGTCTCCGCAAGCACCCGCCGGAGGGTGCTTGCGGCAGCTGAGGAGCTGGGATTCGTCATCTCCTACAACGCTTCCTCCCTTGCCTCGGGCCGGACGCGGAATGTGGGAGTGGTGATGCCCGGTGTGGGGCGCTGGTACTTTGCCAAGGTGCTGGAGGGCGCGGCGTCGGCCCTGATTGAGGCGGGCTACGACCTGACGCTGTACAACACCGGGGACGGCCCGGGGCACCGGGAAAGCGTGCTCAAGGAGATGCTGCGGCGAAAACGGCTGGACGCGGTAATCACCGTTGCCCTGCGGCTCACCGATGAAGAGCTGGCCCAGCTGCGGGCGGTGGACAAGCCCATTGTGGCCATTGGCGGTCCGCTCCCGGGCACCGCGGCCATCCGTGTGGACGAGGTTGGCATTTCGGCCCTGGCCACCGGGCACCTGATTTCCCTTGGACACACGAGGATTGCCCATATCGGCGGCGGTGAGGAACTGGAGCGGGACTTCCAGCTTGGCGGAACCCGGCGCACCGGGTACGAAGGAGCCATGCGCGACGCCGGCCTCACGCCCGAGCCGGGCTGGGTGGCCAGCGCTGAATTCTCCGTGGCCGGTGGTTTCCGGGCCGCCAAAGCCCTGCTGGCCCGGCCAGACGTCCGGCCTACGGCAATTTTCTGCGCCGCTGACGAGATTGCCGTCGGCACCATCCTGGCCGCCCGGGACCTGGGGCTTCGGGTGCCGGAAGACCTCTCCGTGATTGGGATTGACGGCCACGACATGGGCGAAGTCTTCGGTCTGACCACCATCTCGCAAAGTCCCGAGGGGCAGGGGGCTGCTGCTGTGGCCGCCGTCCTGGCGCTGATGCGCAACGAGCCGGTGGACGATTTCGGGTTTTTTCCCACCGAGTTCGTGGTCCGTTCCAGCACAGCTGTTCCCGGCAGGTTGCGCGCCTGAACGATCCGGCGGACGCGTGTCACATTGGTTATTGCGCCACGCCCGTTATTGCAGAGATCCCGCGGGGACGGCCATGCTTAGGTTGAGATTGGTCCACTGCCTCCTTTTCCCGCGCCCTGTTACAGAAAGACGTCTGGATACGCATGCTGTCTTTGGTCTTATGGCTCATCCAGCTGGTGTTGGCACTGCTTTTTGCCGGGGTCGGATTCATGAAGCTGTCCCAGCGGCATGCCCGGCTTGTGGACAATCTTCGCTGGCCGGAGGACTTTCCCGCCGGCACCGTGAAGCTCATTGGGCTCCTCGAGGTTCTGGGCGCGGCCGGGTTGGTGCTGCCGGAGGCAACCGGGTGGCTGCCTGTGCTGACCCCCGTTGCTGCGTCCTGCCTGGCGCTGATGATGGCATTGGCCATAATGGTCCATGTCCGCCGCGGAGAGCGTAACCGCATTGCCTTGGCGGCCATCCTGATGGCCCTCTCACTGGTGGTTGCACTGGGCAGGTTCGGTGCCTTCTCCGCCCTGGGCATGTAGGAGCCTCGAGTGGCTGCCGCTTCCAAACAACCCGAAAATCCGCCCCTTGCCCGCGTGGTGGCGGACCTCTACGCGCTCCTGCCCTCCGAGTTCACCGCCGCCCGCAACGCCCGCGCCGCCGATGCCGGACGGAACGGAGACAAGGACCTGGCCAAACGCATCAAAGCCCTGCCCAAACCGTCCACCGCAGCCTGGCTGGTGAACCTGCTGGCGGACCGGAAGCAGGATGACCTCGCGACGGTGCTTGACCTCGGTGCTGCCCTGCGGGAAGCGCAGGAGGACCTGGACCAGAAGCAGCTGCGCCGGCTGAGCACCGAACGCCAGCGGCTGCTGCGTGCCATCGTCCGATCGGCCCGGGACCTGGCCGCGGACCTGGGCCATCCCGTCAGCGAGGCCCTCGCCGGCGAGGCGGAGCAGACCCTTTGGGCCGCAATGACTGATTCAGCGGCCGCCGACGCCGTTGCCAGCGGACAGCTGGTCCGCTCCCTTGCTGCCAGCGGCTGGGAGGAAGTGGACCTCGACGGCGCAGTAGCGGATCCGGACTCGGTGCGGCCCGCCCGGAGCGGGTCCGGGGACCGTACCGCAGCCACCAGCGGGACAGCTCCAAGCCCGGCGAAGGGCGCCGGGAAAGATTCTGCCGCCGACAGCCGCCGCCGGGCCGCGGCCGAACGGTTGGTCCGGAAGCTGCAGTCCGAACTGCAGGACGCCGAAGGCGACGAACGGACAGCGCAGGAGGCGTTCGACACCGCCCAGCAGGAAGTAGATGAAGCAGCCGGCCGCCGCGACCGGCTGACGGATGAAATCGATGACCTGCGCGAACGGATCCGGGAGCTCGAACGGGAGGTCTCGGCAGCAGACCGGCAGGCCGGTCTGCTGGAACGCGAACGGGACACTGCCCGGCGGGCGGCCCGCTCTGCCCGCCGCTCCGTGGAAAAAGCCCGCCAGAAGCTCGCCGATGCCCGGGACGCAGCCGACGCCGGGAAATAGGTACGGAGAATGAAGGCGCCCTACGGGACCGGCCGGAGCATGCCGAACCGGCTGCGGATCCGGGCCAGGTCGGTGGGATGGCCCGTCCCGGGGAACACGCCGTCGTAATCCGGCAGGCCGATCACATCCAGCCGGCACCCGGCGTCGTACAGCACGTCCACCACATTGCCGAAGCGCTGCCAGCCGTAGGGGCTGGAACCGCCGGTTTCCGGCACGCCGCAAATCACCCAGTGCCGCCGTGTGGAGGCGAGCTGCAGATAATCCGAGGTGGCGGACTGGGCGTGGCAGAGGTCCTCGAAGTCGAACCAAAGCTGCGTCCCGTCATCGCGCAGGGCCTGCAGCGTCCGGGTACCCGGGGTAAGCTGCGCCGCTTCCTCCGGTCCCGGCAGTGACAGCCCGGCGCGGGACAGCAGGGCCGGAGCGCACCGGCGCAGGTGATGCCCCGCGGCGAACCCGTTGGTGTTCCGGGCGGTTGTTCCGGCGGTAGGCACGGTCCGGTAATCCACACCTGCATCCAGCGCCACTACCTGAATATTCCCGGTGATAAGTGCGATTCCCGGTTCGAAGAGGTGATGGAACATCGGATCGGGCAGCAGCTCGGCAGGGGCGTAGTTGGACGTGGCCACCAGGACTATCCCCCGATCCAGCACCATGCGCAGCATCCGGGTGATGAAGGCGGCATCGGCCGGATCATTGACGTGGAACTCGTCGAAGCACAGCAGACGCACGGTGCCCAGCATCTGGTCCAGTGCAGCGGCGAACGCTGACTCGCGCCGGTAGCCGGGGTTGCCGTAGCCGGCGAAGACGCGGGCGTGCAGTTCGCGGAAGAAATCGTGGAAGTGCAGGCGGCGTTTGGCCTGGATGTCCACCGACTCGAACAGGGTGTCCAGCAGCCACGTCTTGCCCCGGCCCGGCGGCCCCCACAGATAGACGGAGGCGTTCCCGGCGGCCGGTTCGGGCGAACGCGCTGCAGCGGCGGCGCTCACGAGGGCGGGCAGGGCGGCCAGCTGTCCCCGGTCCAGGTCCATGCCCTGCATGCCGGCGGCCCGGCGGAACTCCTCAGCCGCATTGTCAGCCTGGACGGTACACATGCTTCCGTTCTACCCAACCGGCAGTCCGGCACAAAATGCGTACCGGCTGTCCGGCCGGCTGCGCGCGGCATAACCGGGCCGCCTAACAAGGCTGCAAACCGGCACAAACCGGCACAAATAGGTGCAGGAAATTCGGCCTAATTATTCCAACCGGGCGGTGGTACGGTCGGAGTCCGGCACGGAACGAATAACCATTGCTGCAAGCGGACTAGCCCCGCTATGGAGGAATCATGACCGACCATGTTGCCAATGTCCAAGACTGCTCCGTCACCAACTGCGACTTCAACCATGAGGGCTGTACGGCTTATGCCATCACCGTGGGCGGATCGCGGGAGCATGCCAGCTGCTCCACTTTCATTGATACCTCGGCCACCGGCGGCCTGCCCAAGGTCCTGGCCCAGGTGGGCGCCTGCCAGCGCAACGAGTGCAGGTTCAACGACCACTTGATGTGCGACGCCCACGACGTACGGGTAGGGCCGGGCGCCGAACTGGCGGACTGCCTGACCTACCAGCCCCGGTAACCGATGCCCTCAGTTCTTCTCGCCTCCAACGTTGAGCTGCCCGAGCCCTGGCCCGGCGGTTTCGCCCCGGCCGTGGCCGCTCTGGCCGGCGGCGGAAAGGTGCAGCGGCGGTTTGGCGTGGCCGCCCGGAACCGGGTTCCGGTTCCCGCGGGGACCGAGGTCTGGCTGCTGCAGCGCGGCAGCGACCTGCGCGGCCCGCGCGGGTTGGTTGGCCACGGCACCGCGCCCGGCCCCCTTGCTTCCGGGGGCACCACCCTTGAGGTGGATTTCGATCTCTTGCTCCCCTTGGGCGAGCAGTTGCCCATCGCCCTCCTCCTTCAGCGGATGCCCGGGCTGCCTTGGGCTGGACGGGCCGGCCTGAGCGCACTTCCCGACGCCGCGGTTCCGGCCCTGCGGCGCATCTGGTCCGAATTCATCGGCCCCCAGCCGGACCCGGTGGTTCCCGGCCCGGGGTCCGTTGGCGGGCAGTGGCTGCGGCAGCAGCACGTGAACCGGTTTGAGCAGGACGCCGAGGCGCGGCGGGTGTGCCTGGCTTTCCACGGTGATGCCTGCGCTGCCTGCGGACTGGACCCCGCCAGCCGGTACGGCGCAGCAGGTGCCGGCGTGATTCAGGTGCACCTCCTGGTTCCGGGTCCGGATCTCGCCGAGGACTACCGCCTGGATCCGGTGAGCGATCTGGTGCCGCTGTGCCCCACCTGCCACGCCGTGGCCCACACCCGGGTGCCGGACCCGTTGACCCCGGCCGAAGTGCGCGGACTGCTGGCTGCTTCAGGAGAAGACGCAGGGACCGGCCCCGGAACCGCCGTCGTCGGCCGCGTTGTCAGTGCACGCCAGCTGCAGGCGCAGGAAGACGCTGACCGGCTGCGCGGATTTCGCTAGACTCGAAGATCCATGAGCATTCCAGCGAGCACCTCCAAATCCGTCCGCGTGGACGCCTGGCTGTGGGCCGTGCGTGCCTACAAAACGCGGTCCGCGGCCACTGCCGCCTGCCGTGCCGGGCACGTCCGGCTGAACGGCAACCCGGCCAAGGCCGCGCAGCCGGTACAGCCCGGCGACACCATCCGTGTGCGCCAGCCCGGTTTCGAACGGATCCTGGAAGTACGCCAGCTGATCAGCAAACGCGTGGGCGCCGAGGCGGCGTCGCACTGCTTCACCGACCACACGCCGGCCCGTCCGGCAGCCCCCGCGCTCGGCATTCCGGTGCGGGACCGGGGCGCCGGCCGGCCCACCAAAAAGGACCGCCGCGAACTGAACCGGCTGCGCGGCGGCAGCTAACCTGCTGCGGCGGTGTCACAGCTCACAGCGGGGCAGCCGCACACGAGCATTTGCGTGCCTAAGATGGTGCCCAACTGTTCTCCGGGACGCTGCCGGCACCGCTGCGGACCACATCCAGCAGAAGGAACCCAGGTATGCCGCAAGCACCAACTCCTCCCCCGTCCCGGCTTGCGAACCTGCGCGATTTGGGTGGCATCGCGGTAGCGGGCGGACAGGTCCGGCCCGGCTTGGTCCTGCGCGCCGACGACGTCGCCACCACCACGCCGGAGCAGGTCGCCGAGCTGGTGGAGGCAGGCCTGCGCACCGTCATTGATCTCCGCTCCCCCGAGGAAGCACAGCGGACCGGGCGCGGTCCGTCCGCCAATCACGGTGTGGAGTATCTGGCCCTGCCCCTGACTGATGCCATGGGTGCTCCGACCGAGCGGGCAGGAGACCTCCTGGCCTCGGTCCGCACCCCTGAGCATGTGGGCCGCTGGTACGCGAAGATCTTCACCGCCCAGAAGGAAAGCCTGGTGCGCGGACTCGAAGCCGTGGCCGATTCCCCGGGCGCCGTGCTTTTCCATTGTGCTGCCGGCAAAGACCGCACCGGCCTGTTCGCCGCGGCGCTGCTTTCAGCGCTGGGAGCGGATCCGGAGGCCATTACCCAGGACTACGCCAAGACGCAGGAACGGTTGCCCGAGGTATACCGGCGGATGGGGTTGAAAGACCTCAGCGGCGGCCTGGATATTCCGATGGACCACCCGGTGCTTGCCGCGCATCCCGCAGCTATGCGGGCCATGCTGGACACGCTGGCCGGACGGGCCGGTGCTGCAGCCGGGGCCGGTGGCGCCGGTGGCGCCGGCGGGGCCGGGGCGATGGCGGTGCTGCGTGCCGGCGGACTGACCTCGGAGTTGGTGGGCAAACTTCGCAGCCGGCTGGTGCAGCCGGTGCCGGCCCAGGTGTAGGGGGCCTTCCGGTGTCCGCCCGCCCGCAGCGCATTGCCTCTGCCCCCGGGAGGGTCAGCACGGGCCCCAAACGGCCTGCTGCCCTGTTGCTGCTGGCCACGCTCGCAGCGGTGCTGTGGGCAAACGGAGTATGGGTGAGCCCATCACTGGCCGGCTCCTACGAGAAGTTCTGGGCGGCTACCGTAGAGGTGCGCGCCGGCGGAATGGACCTCGAACTGACCCTGCGCGAACTGGTCAACGATGTTTTGATGGCCGTTTTCTTTTTCGTCGTCGGGTTGGAGGTGCGCCGGGAATTTGCCCTGGGAGAACTGACCAACCGGTCCCGGGCCGTGGTCCCGGTGGTGGCCGCGGCCGCGGGTTTGGCGGTACCGGCAGTGATTTTCCTGCTCTTAACCATGGGGACGGACAACGCCGGAGCTTGGGGTGTGGTCATCTCCACGGACACTGCCTTCCTGCTGGGCGCCCTGGCCATAGTGGGCCCCAAAGTTCCCGGCCGGCTGCGGATCTTCCTGCTGACCCTGGCGGTGGTGGACGACGTCGCCGCCCTGAGCGTCATCGCTGTGGTCTACACCGATCATTTGAATCCCCTGGCCCTGATCCTGGCCTTCGCCGGATTGGTCGCCGTCTTCTGCACCCGGTACCTGCCCCGGGGCCGCGGTCCCGCCTATGCCGTCCTGGCGGTACTTATCTGGCTGGCCTTCTACGCTTCGGGCGTGCACCCGACCCTCGCCGGCGTCGGCATCGCCCTGCTGGTTCCGGTGTTTGCACCCGGCCGGCACCAGGTGGAACACGCATTGGACCTCGCCCGCGTTTTCCGCCAGTCGCCCAACTCCGGCTATGCCCGTGCTGCCGCGTCCAGCCTGCGGGAATCGATTTCCATTAATGAACGTCTGCACAGCGCATACACCCCCTACGTGGACTATGCGATTCTGCCGCTTTTCGCCCTTGCCAACGCGGGGGTCCGGCTGGACGGGCAGTCCCTGCTGCGGGCAGCGCAGTCGCCGCTGGCGTGGGGCATTGTGTGCGGCCTGGTGCTGGGGAAGTTTATTGGCATTTTCGGGGCCTCGGCGGTACTGAAGCGGCTGCGGATTGGGGAATTCGGTCCCGGGCTGACTCTGGGCCGGATTGCCGGCGGGGCAGCGCTTTCCGGCATCGGCTTCACCATTGCCCTGTTCATCATCGGGCTGGCCATCCCCGATCCCGGCGTGCAGAACGAGGCACGCGTCGCTGTCCTGGCCGCGTCCGTCCTCGCTTTCGCCGCAGGGGCGGCGGTCTTCGGAGTCCTGGAGCGGCGGCGTCCCGCGGTTCCGCCGGGACAGGTCTTGGCGCGTCCGGTGAATCCGTCCCGGGACCATGTGGTGGGCCCGCCGGACGCCCCGCTTACGCTGGTGGAGTACGGGGACTATGAATGCCCGTTCTGCAGCAAGGCCACCGGCACCATCATGGAAGTACGGGAGCACTTCGGACCCCAGCTGCGCTACGTGTGGCGGCATTTCCCGCTCTCCCGCGTCCATCCGAATGCCGTGGCAGCTGCGGAAGCGGCCGAGGCAGCCGCTCTGCAGGGACAATTCCGTTCCTACAGCTCCTACCTCTTTGAGCACCAGGATGACCTGCTGCCCGAAGACCTGCTGCGCGCTGCGGAAGAGGTGGGACTCGACATGGAACGCTTCGAGGCGGACCAGCGCTCCGCCGAGGTCAGCAATCGGGTTTTGGATGATGCCCTCGACGCCGAGTCCATGGACCTGAACGGCACACCCACGTTTTTTGTCGGCACCCGCCGGCATCACGGGCCCTATGACGCCGCCACCCTCATTGCGGCATTGGAAGCGTCCCGGCCTTCCCCGTCCTGACCCGGCGCAGGCGGCTAGCCCCGGTGCTGCCGGCCAGACCCGGTGCAGTCGGTCAGACCCGGTGCAGTCGGTCAGCCGGGTAGGCTCTGTAGCCATGGAAAAGAAGATTTTGGTCACCGGAGCGGGTCGGGGCATCGGCGCCGCAATCGCAGCGGCCCTCGCGGAGGCCGGCTGCACAGTTGCGCTGCATACGGGTCACGACGGCGAGGCGGCCCGCCGGGTGGCTGCCGCCCTTCCCGGGACCGGGCACGCCGTCGTCGTCGGCGATCTGTCCTCGCCGGAGGAATGCGAACGCGTTTTCGCTGAAGCAGTGGGGACCCTGGGCGGGTTGGATGTGCTGGTCAACAATGCCGGGGTGTTCCGGGCGCAGCCGGTGACGTCCGGGTCCTATACCGACTGGCAGCAGGCCTGGCGGCAAACCCTGGACGTGAACCTGGTAGCACCGGCGAACCTGTGCAGGCTGATGGCCGACCACCTGATGTCCCGTCCGCAGGGACCCGACGGCGGCCGGCTGGTCAATGTGGGCTCGCGCGGGGCGTTCCGCGGGGAACCCGAGAATCCCGCCTATGCGGCCAGCAAGGCCGGACTGCACGCGCTCACCCAGTCCCTGGCCCTGTCCCTGGCTCCGCACGGCGTCTTCGCTGCCGCCGTCGCTCCGGGTTTTGTGGATACCCGGATGGGCCGGCCCGCTTTGGAGGGAGAGAGCGGTGTGGCGATCCGGGCGCAGAGTCCGTTCAACCGCGTGGCCGAGCCGGAGGAAGTCGCGGCCACCGTGGCGTGGCTGGCGACCGAGGCGCCGGTGTGGACCAGTGGCACCATCATCGATGTAAACGGTGCGTCCTACCTGCGGTGACCGGTGGGGGGGTCTCTGGGGCGTATTGAGCGGCGCCTCCCGGGGTGCCTCCCGGGGTGCCTTCCGGACCTAGGTAGTCGCGTTCGAAAGTCGGGTATTTGGACTTTTCCGAGGAGTCGTTTTGGCCCTGTTTTGGGCCCGGAAATGTCAGTGCCGACTGAAATTCTTGAGGCATGGATCAGCTCGGGAACACCGAACCGATAACCGAAGAGCCAGAGGCTGCACGCCGGACCGCCGAGGGGCGGGCTGGTACCAAGGATGCGTCGGACACGGATCGCACATTAGCGGTGTTTCGGGCGGACCCCGGTGCCGGCACTGCCGCCGACCAGACCAGTGCTGCCTCGGGATTTCCAGATGGTTTCAGTGGAACCCTGGCGCTGGCGAACCTCGAATCCTTCGACAACCAGGCAACCGGTGAAGTCCTGGTCCGGGTCGCACACCTGATCGCGTGGGCGGAGGCGCAGCGGGCCCGGGTGCTGAACCGGATGGAAACCCTCGTCCGGGAGGATTACGCCGGCGCGACCGGACGGGTGGAACCCGGGATGGCGTTCACTCTTGCCGCCGCCGAGTGTGCCGCCCTCCTGCAGATACCGCACGGCACCGCGCAGCGGATGATGTTCGAAGCCGGCCTCCTAT